>JAURLP010000011.1 GCA_030831165.1 Gammaproteobacteria bacterium
AAGTCAAAATCAACGTACCCTGGCATTAGCCAGTTTCAAGCAAAATAAGGTGCAGGTATTAGTCGCAACCGATATTGCTGCCAGAGGCATTGATATTGACTTGCTGGCACAAGTTATTAATTTTGATCTACCCCACGTTGCAGAAGATTATGTGCATCGTATCGGGCGTACTGGTCGGGCCGGAGCATCCGGCATAGCAATTTCTCTTGTGAGTCCTGATGAAATAAAGCAGTTGCGCGCCATTGAACGCTTGATTAAATTTACAATC
Organism: Gammaproteobacteria bacterium; assembly: GCA_030831165.1. GTDB lineage: Bacteria > Pseudomonadota > Gammaproteobacteria > Pseudomonadales > Pseudohongiellaceae > UBA5109. The sequence continues at coordinate 269 of JAURLP010000011.1, forward strand.
AAGCAGGAAGAAATAGACGATGATTTCAACCCACTAATGTATAAACCAGCTCAAGAACCAAAACCGATAAAGGTAACTGGCTCAAATACACAATTCTCTGGTCAAAATTCTCGTAGACGCAAACCATTATCTTCAGGTAATAAAAAAAATACCCACCATGCTCATAAATCAAATACACATAAACACAATGAAAAGGTTAAAAAACCTGTAAAATCTGAAGCATCAAGTAATATCTGGAATCAAAACTTTAAATCTAAACCAACTAGATAAAAGATGAATGCGCCAATAGTGCTACGCCTATTATTACTATTACGTTTTTTAGCGCTACTCAGCGTGGCAACTTTGACAGCCTGTGCTCCTCAGCAGCAAACTCAAAGCGATGATGCTTCCTTTGAGCTTGATTTAAACGCAGTACTCGGCGGCAATAATACTGAGGGATATTTGCGTGCTGATACCCCTCGTTCTTTTTCATTTCCGGCAGACCATGGCATGCATGCCGGTTTTCGTAATGAATGGTGGTATTTAACCGGCAATCTTGAAACAGTGGATGGAAAACAATTTGGCTATCAAGCCACATTTTTTAATACCAGCTTTATCGGCGACTCACTTGATCTACAAAATACTACTACCGGGTGGCAAAGCCCTCGAATCTGGATGGCACATGTGGCACTTACAGATGTTAACGGTAAAGAACATATTGCACTCGAACGGTTTTCACGTGAAAATCCAGGTCTGGCTGGCGCTCAATTAAATCCTTTCAAGGTCTGGCTGGAAAACTGGTCGCTGCAATCGGCTTTTATAAACCCTCCAGAGGCTAATGGTTCTTTACAAGCTAATGACTCTATACAGGCTAACGGCTCTTTACAGGCTAATGGCTTTCCCTGGCAACTGAATATCGAAGACAAGGCTTTCTCTATTTCGCTTAGCTTAGATCCTTTAAAAGCGCCAGTATTGCAAGGTGACAGAGGCCTCAGCCAAAAAAGTCCGGAAGCCGGTAATGCATCTTATTATTACAGCCTTACTCGCATTGAAAGTGAAGGGAAGATTGTCCTTAATGGCGAGAGCTATCCGGTCACGGGCCTAAGTTGGCTGGATCGGGAATGGAGCACCTCCGCACTGGCAGACGATCAAAGCGGCTGGGACTGGTTTTCCTTGCAATTCGATGATGGACAGGAACTCATGTATTACCAGTTACGAGACAATTCCGGTCAAACTCATCCTAATAGCGAAGGTAACTGGACCGATCATAATGCTCAGCAAACGCGCATCACTTCAGAAGCCATTGCTCTGCTAGAAAATAAGAATTGGCTCAGCCCAACAGGCATAAGCTATACCACAGAATGGACCCTAAAATACGATGGACAGCAATGGATTATTAAAGCCCTACTAGAGGACCAGTTTATGGACTTGTCAGTCCCCTACTGGGAAGGGGCTGTCGAAATTCTGGATGCTGATAGTGGAGAGCAAAGAGGAAAGGGCTATCTGGAAATGGTTAGAAACTAAGGAACCCCGTGACCTTAACTATAAAAAAGTCCACACTTCTTGCAAAATATGTCAGTAGTATCCACCTACTTTGCCAATTTATGGAAGAATTATGAAAAGCCCCGCCCTTTCATGCTTACTGCCTCCATTTGTATTTTCTGCAGCGGTCGTTTCATTGACTCTGGCCTTAGTCTTGCCTGCCAACGCCCAGGAAAACAATAACCCTGAAGGGCTGAAAGAAGTCAGAGCTGTTCGGGTAGATACCGCGCCAGTTCTGGATGGAAATCTGGATGATGCAGTATGGCAACAGGCTGAAGTCATTGATGATTTTCATCAAATCAGGCCTGGTGATGGCACTGAGCCTTCCGAGCGGACTGAAGTCTATATGATCTATACTGAAGACGCGCTTTATATCGGCGCGCGCATGTATGATTCGAATCCGGAGTTGATTGCTGCCCCGGTCATTAGACACAACCAAGGGCTTCCCGGCGACGACCGCCTGGTCATCATTCTTGATCCATTTAATACACGCCGAGTGGGATATCGCTTCGAAACCAATCTGAATGGCGTACGCCATGATGCCCTTTACGAAAACATTACCTCATTTACCGGAGACTGGGTAGCAATCTGGGATGTTGCTACCGATACCTTTAATCAAGGCTGGATAGCCGAAGTTGAGATCCCTTTTAAAACCCTTCCTTTTGATCCCAATATCGATACCTGGGGGTTTAATTTCGGTCGAGGCATTCGACGCCGCAGTGAAGAAATGGCCTGGGTCAGTTATAACCGAACCTATAACCCCAGTATTGTTGGCCTGGCCACCGGACTGGAAGGCATGAATCAGGGCGTTGGTCTTGATGTTGTGCCCACATTTACCATGAATGAACGACGCAGTTTTAATCCTGGTGACAAAGAAAGTGACTTCGATCCATCGCTGGATGTGTTCTATCGGCTAACACCATCATTAAATGCAGCACTGACGGTTAATACCGATTTTTCTTCAGCAGATGTTGATAACCGTCAGGTCAACCTGACCCGGTTCAATTTATTCTTTCCTGAACGACGTGATTTTTTCCTTAACGATGCCGACCTTTTCCAGTTTGGCAATATCAGCAATAGCGGATCCAGTAACCAGGCAGGTTCAAGGGGGGCACGAGAAAATGCTCGACCCTACTTCTCACGTAATATAGGTATTGGCTCTAATGGCGAAGAGGTTGATATAAAGTATGGTGGCAGAGTCAGTGGCCGAGTTGGACGCTGGAACATAGGAACCCTGGCTGTCCGGCAGGATGCTTCTAATACAGTTGATGCCTCAGACCTTTTTGTCGGGCGTTTTTCAGCCAACGTATTGGATGAATCCACGCTTGGATTTATCGTGACTGACGGCGACGCTCAATCCAACCTGGATAACACGGTTTATGGCGCAGATTTCAGATATCTGAATACTCAACTTGCCAGTGGTCGACAACTTGAAGGCAATGTCTGGTACCAGAAATCAGATACGCCTGGCCTTGATGGGGATGATGCTTCCTGGGGCATCAACATGTCTTCCCCAAACAATAGCGGTATCCGCGGCGAAATTGGTATTAAAGAAGTTCAACAAAACTTTAATCCTGCTCTGGGTTTTGTCAATCGCAGCAATGTCCGCGATTATTCAGGCAGGGTTGGTTATACCCATTTCTATGACAGTGATCTTTTCCAGCAATCCTATAGTGGCCTGGATGTATTCAGAGGTGAGATTATCGATGGCGGCTTGCAAAGTCAGGTATTGAAATTTCGCCTGTTGGAAATGGAAACTAATTCCAGAGACTCGTTTGACCTGGGCCATACGCGTTATAAAGAGGTGGTGCTGACCCCTTTCACTATTTACTCTGAGCCCAGCCGTTCAGTGGCGATCCCTGCTGGCTCTTACACCTATCAGACTTATGATTTTAGTCTGGGGACGGGTAACCAGCGTGAGTTTTCTGCTACCTTAAGATCTGAATTCGGTGATTTTTATGATGGCGACCAAATCGGTGTCTTTTCATCATTTAACTGGAACCAGTCACGTTATTTCGCCATGGCTTTAAATTATGACTGGACCGACATTAGCTTGCCTCAGGGTGATTTTACTGCTCGCCTGACCAGCTTGAATACCCAGGTAGCATTCACTACAAATCTATACTGGATCAGCTTGTTACAGTACGACAATATTTCAGAAAATATGGGGCTTAATACACGATTACAGTGGATACCAGAAGCTGGCCAGGAAGCCCTGATCGTATTAAATTACAACATGCAGGATAGAGACAAAGACAACACTTTCCATTCTGCCTTATCCGATCTCAGTGTTAGATTTAGATACACTTTCAGATATTAGCAAGTACAGGCCAGTCGCTCTGATTTTAACGGTTTTTTTACCGGCAATAATGCCTTAAAAATAAAAAACTTATAGTGTCGCTATAATATAAGCGCCAACAGAAAGAATGATGCCAAAGAAAGAATACTTGGCGACTTTTCTAAAGCGATATTTATTCGGTAGCAGCAAGACAAAACCCGCCAGGGAAAAAACCACCAGAATGATGGCACTGATATCGATTAGTGCATTCCAGACTATATGGGTATAGCGCCCTTTATGAAGATCATTTAAAACAGCAATTAAGCCAAAGTGAGTAGTTTCGGCATAGATTTCGCCTAGCCCCTGATCGATTTCAACCAGGGCCTGAAGACCAGGGCCATCATATTCAATAGTGACAAATGGATCTTCAATAGTCAGCTCAGCAAATTCCAGTCTGATACCAAATTCATCACGAACATATTCGGCAAGTTCAGGTGAATTATAAATCATGCCATTATCGTCAAGCGGCAGGTCTGGCAGAGTATCCAAAGTGATTACCTCGGTCTCTGGCTCTGCAGTCATGGTTTCAGCATGGTTTAAAGTGATTCCGGTAATTGAAAAAAATACCAATACAATAAGTAAGGCTATTGAGAGATAAACGTGAATGGTTCGGGACCAATTCACCAGGTTACGATTAATTGTCATAATTCTGCTTTTTCTGAAATCGTTAACTTAATAATCAAGTGTGAAAAGAATATGAATTGACTTACATCATTGCCTTACACTATTTAAAATGATCGCAAAATTCATTGTAAGAAAAGCATATGAGCAGACTTAAATACAACGCTACTACTCTTCCTCAATTCAAAATGCACCTCACAAGAGGTCGGGCATTATCCAGTATTTTTATGCTGATCGCATCTTTTGTTCTTAATTGGAGTGCAGTCAGCATTGGTCAGGCCCAGGAAGTCATTCAACATTATGACGGCGTATTAGGTACTTCTCTTGATATTACGGTGTATGCACCCGATCAAACCAATACTGCTGCAGCCATTGACACTGCCCTTGCAGAAATTGCTCGGCTGGAACAGATGCTGACGACCTATGATGATAGCAGTGAGCTTATGCAGTTAAACGCTTCAAGAAGCACCGACTCAGCTTCCCAGCCTTTAATTGAGGTAGTCAGCGCATGTGAAGAATGGTTTGCTCAAACGCAGGGCAATTTCTCCTGTCGTTTAGGCGCAGTTGTGGATTTCTGGGACAACGCAGAGGAAACTCAGCAGGTTCCAGGTCGTCAGGATCTTAGCCCGATAGCTCGCGACGCAAATAGAGCCGAACTGATCATTAACGCTGAGCAAAACCAAATACAATTAGGCGATGGTATTAAACTTGACCCTTCTGGTCTTGCCAAAGGCTATATTATCGAGCGCGCCATGGCCGTGTTACGAAATCAGATCCCGGAGGCAACTGGCATTAAAGTCGATATAGGCGGCGACGCATCCTATTGGGGGATTCCTCCAGATTCAGACGGATGGGAAGTGATGGTCGCCAACCCCGAATCTTCTGCGGATAACGGTGATTTTATTACCAGTATTTTGCTGGACTCCAAAGCGGTCGCAACCAGTGGCCACAATAGCCGTAAGCGACAGATTTTAATGCGTGAATTTAGCCATATCTTCACACCACAAACGGGGTGGCCTGTATTTAGTGGCCTTTATGCTGTTGTGATTGCTGATGACGCCATTACTGCTGACGCAGTAGCGACCACCTTGTCGGCATTACCGATAACTGATGCGCTCGCTACCACTGAAGCATTGCCTGGGGTTGAAGCCTTGTTAGTTGATGAAAGTGGCGCCCAACGCACGTCATCCGGCTGGAATGAATATTTAAGCAAAGAGCTGTTGTTGCTATCCAATGCTGATTTCAAACTAACCCTGGATTATTCAATTCCCTCTCAAGGCGAACGCGGCTATGAGAGACCCTATGTTGCTATCTGGGTCAGCACCATGGATAACACGGCAATTAAAAACTTGATTCTTTTTGGTGGTGAACAACGTTGGGCAGGCAGTAATCAACGCTGGTGGCGTTACGCTGGTCGAAGCTCTTCAGTCGAGAAGATTAATGTCACCCGCCCAACCCGTGGGCCTGGTGAATATCAATTAGTATGGGACGGCCGCGATGACTCAGGCACGCTTATCAAGCCTGGTGATTATTTACTGCATGTAGAGGCCTCACGTGAACACGGTGGTCACAGTTACCGTAATGTCAGATTCAAATTTGAAGAAGGCACACAGGTAATTGAACAGGAGCAGTTCGGTGAAGTTGGCGCTTTTAAAGTTACAGTGGAAATGAGCCCAGCTGAAGAGTAAAGTTGGCTATCCATAAATCAAATACCAATGCTAACGCATGAGTAAGAAGAACTGTATTCGAAAAGCCTTAACTCATTTATGCCTGGTTAGCAGCCTGCTACTAGCCTCCTATAATTCCCTGTTTGCCCAGGAACCCCAACACTCCAACAAACCGCCTGTGCATGGCAGTCACTGGATGGCCGCTGCAGGCAAGCCCTTATCAGCATCTGTTGGCAGCATGATTTTTACTCAAGGTGGTAATGCGGTTGATGCCGCTGCCGCCATGCTTGCTGCATCTGCCACTATCTGGGATACCATGGGCTGGGGTGGCGAGACTCAAGCCTTAATTCACGACCCCAATACAGGTGAGGTACATGCGATCAATGCCTTGGGGGCAGCTCCCTCTGGGGCCACTCCTGAATACTTCCAAAACCTGAATTATAAAACCCCACCCGATTACGGCCCTCTGGCAGCAGTTACTCCCGGCACCCCGGGAGGACTCATGGTGATGTTGGCAGAATATGGCACCATGAGCCTTACTGAAATACTGGCTCCCTCAATAGAAATGGCCAAGGGCTATCCAATTGAGCAAATCCAGGCAGAACGCATTGAATATGACAAACAGTTTTTAAGAATCTGGCCAGATACTGCACGAGTGATGCTGCCAAATTTTGACCCTGATAATCCCAGAGACTGGTCAGCACCTTACCCTGGTCAGTTGTTTGTTCAGAACGATTTGCATGGGACTTTAATGAACCTGGTTGAAGCAGAGCAAGCCGCTTTGGTTAATGGTGCGAGTCGAAAAGATGCCATCATGGCAGCCTATGACCGATTTTACCGGGGAGATATTGCAGAAGAAATTGTACGAGCCAGCCAGGCAGCAGGTGGATTATTTACCATGGAAGATTTGGATAACTGGCAGGTATATATTGAGGAGCCTATATCAACCACTTATAAAGGTATCGAAGTCTTCAAATTAAATAGCTGGGTGCAGGGTCCAGTCATGTTGCAAATGTTAAATATGCTAGAAGGCATGGATTTGCAAGGAATGGGATATAACAGCGCCCAATATATCCATACCCTTTATCAGGTGATGAACCTGGCCTTTGCCGATCGTGATTTTTATTATGGAGACCCCTACTTTCCGCCTGAAGAACCAATCGCAGGATTGCTCTCTAAAGATTATGCCCGTGATCGTGCTGCACTGATTAACCCACGTGGCAATCAAACCGATATTGGTCCTGGCAACCCCTATCCCTATCAGGGCGATGAAACAAATCCCTTTTTACGATACCTTGAAACCTGGAAAGCCAATATTGAACCCAGATGGAATGGTGCCAGCAATAGTGTCATCAATAATGCCAACACTGATCCAATTAGTGAACCCAATGTAATTAGTGAAACTGACAATAACGGCAATGTGGTTAGCATCATGAGTCATGATGAAGGCTTTCATGCGGGTACTACATCAATCCAGGCCGCTGATAAAGATGGCTGGGTCGTTTCCATCACGCCAAGTGGGGCATGGATGCCGGCCTTCATTGCTGGCTCTACTGGCATGAGTTTATCGCAACGCATGCAAAGCTTTGAGCTTTCTGAAAAACGCAGCCCTTATAACACGCTGGAACCAGGCAAACGTCCCAGAGCAACGCTTTCACCCAGTATCGCGTTAAAAGATGGCAAGCCCTATATGGCTTTTTCCGTGCAAGGTGGTGATGGCCAGGATCAATGGCTACTGCAGTTCTTCCTGAATATTGTGGAATTTGGCATGGATGTTCAGCAGGCAACTGAAGCGGCTAATTTTGAAAGTTATCAACTACACAGCTCCTTCGGTGATCACTATAGCCAACCCGGCAGAATTGTTATGCGCAGCGATATGGATACGCTGGTATTACGCACCCTGATTCGTATGGGCTATGAACTTGAATTCAGGGAAAAGACTTCAGGCCCAATCACGGCCATTCTACTTAATCAGGAATATGGCACCATGACAGGCGGCGCCAGTGATTTTGGGGATGACACAGCAATAGGATTTTAACGAAACAAGCCCTTTATTCTTCAATAAAAATCTAGGAAAGGACCTTATGAAAATAATAATAAAAACAGCTCTCTGTCTTTTCACACTCGTTATTTACAATGCATTTGGCCAGCAACAACCCGCTGATCCGGATCGTACGCCCGGCGTTCAGGCAGGCCCTGATCCTGCTCGTACTGCCTGGGTCAACCAGTATTGTAGTGACCCTGCTTTACCAGAACCTGCTGCTGGTGGGCGTGGTCGTGGAGGTGGTGGTGGAGCCGCTCCGGTCACTGGCGATTACAGAATCAGCGCCATTCCAGGTGTCATTTCTGCAAATGCACGCTGGCGAACACTATGGACTGATACCGGCAATAACGCCGACAGTCCCATTGGCGTCGAGGATGGCGTGCTGGTGGCCCAAAATGATAAAAGCCAGATTCTGAAAGTAAGACTGGATGGCATTGTAGAACTCGTTGCGACCGACACCTATACTGGCGGCGCACTAGCGATGACGCCTGATGGAACTCTATATGTAGGCGAACGCGCGCTGAATAGGGGCATCTGGCAAGTAGAACCTCGTCAGCTTTTTGCCAACGCCATGAATGGCGAACCACTGGAATGCCTGACGACAGGCGTATTGAATGACATGATTGCCGATGCCAATGGCGGCATGTATATGACCATGGGTGGCGTTTATTATGTTAATCCTCAGGGTGTCGTTAGTGGCCGCTATGGCGTTAATGGTGGTAATGGGCTTGCTTTAAGCCCGGATGGCAATACCCTATATGTGACTGGCAGACTACCTGGTGCCAACCTGCCAGCTGGATTAACCGTGCCAGCCGGTGCCCCTGAACCCACCGGCGGTCTTGTCGCTTACGATGTGCAAGCAAATGGTTCCTTAACGAATGAGCGTCAATTTGCCTGGGCTGGCGGTGATGGCATGGTGGTTGATAGTCAGGGCCGAATCTATGTCACTGGCAATGGTGGCGTTTGGGTGATCGACGATGAAGGCGAGATTCTTGGGTTCATCTCAACTCCTCGCAGTATGATTTCTGTCTCTATTGGTGGGCCTGATAAACAAACCCTGTTTGGCGTTTCCATCAGGGATGTTGAAATTTTCGCCATTGATATACTTGCACGCGGTTTATAAGTATTCGCTATAAAAAATTACTTGCCACCATTACCAATACAAACGAGTAAGAAAAAGGAAACCTTATGAAAAAAGATAAGCTGGAAGCCCGCCGTCAATTTTTAAGAGGAAGCGCAGTCGCAGCCGGAGCGGCTGTTTTAGGCGGAGCCATCAAACCTGCCTTGGCGCAGCAAACAGAATTTGTAATAGATCCACCGGCTACCACCTCAATGGAAATATTTGGTTCTAATGCTCGCTTTCCAGTACGACGTGTTTTTTGTCTGGGTCGTAATTACCGGGCTCATGCCTTTGAATCAGGGGATGACCCTGATGTAAATCCTCCTTTTTTCTTTATCAAGCCACGTGACGCGGTTGTCGATAGTCGCAAGCCTTTTCCCTACCCTCCAATGACTCAGGAATTGCGCTATGAAGGGGAGATGGTTGTTGCATTGAAAAGTGGCGGCACAAATATCAGTGAAGCAGATGCTTTAAATCATGTTTATGGCTATGGCGTTGGCATTGATATGACACGAGAAGATCTACAGCATGAAGCTCAGAGACTGGAACGCCCCTGGGCGATCAGCAAATCATTCGATAATTCAGCTCCCTGCGGTCCACTTTATCCTGTAGAGACGCATGGCCATGCCGTATCTGGACGAATCTGGTTAAGCGTGAATGGTGAAATAAAACAGGATTCTGATCTGGATTTACAACGCTGGTCTGTGCCACAAGGTATCGCCATTCTTTCGCAATATTATGAACTGACTGCCGGCGACATCATTATGACTGGCACCCCCGAGGGCATCGGCCTTATTTATAAAGGTGATGTTGTTCGAGTCGGAATAGACGGTTTGGGTGAAATCGAAGTCACTGTAGTCTAGAATTTATGAATAAAAAAGCCCGATCTTGTGATGACAGCATCGGGCTTTTTTTATTGTTATCATTAGTAGTTTTTGGTCTTTAATAAGCTTGGATAATTTTACATTCATCTAATCTCAAGCATGTATTTTTTGTAAGGTCTCGATGAGTTCTTCTTTTTTAGAGTAAAAAGGCGAATGACTCGAAGCAATTTCAAACACCTCCTTGCAAGGCGAGGCAGCAATCATTTGACGTTGCATATCTGGGTGGATCGCATGATCTTCAGTAAGAAGAATATAGTATCGTGCAACGGTACCGAAATTTTCTTCTGTGACGATTACTGGGGTCCCCAAAGGGGCTAGAGCTTGAGCATGTTGATGTGCAATAGCAAAGGCCACATCTTCATCACTGCAATCGTGATAAAAAAGGTCTTTAATCATATCCGCCTTTATCGTTCCGGTGAGGTGATCTTCGGCCACTATCAATGCTGGAGGGACAGATGAGTTCGGATTAGACTCTTCCAGTGATAACAGAGACTGACCTGATTGAGGCAAAAAGCCTGAAAGGTAAACCAAGGCGCCAACTTTCTCAGGTCGCAATTCCGCCGCCGCAGTGATAGCGAGACCTCCCATTGAATGGCCCAGCATGACAACTTTTTCATCTTGTTGATCCAGTACTTCAACCAGCTTATTGGCATAGGCTTCCAAAGTCACCTCATTTGCAGGCGTTGGATCTGCACCAGACCCCGGTAATTCAGGGGTAATCACTTTATGACCGGCAGCCTTAAGGCCAGGCATTACTTTATTCCAGCACCAGGCACCATGCCAGGCGCCATGAACTAATACATAAGTCGTCATAGTTTCATCCTTCTTTTTTATAAATAATTCAATTTAATAGACTGTTCAGTCGGTCATTAACGGCTTCTCGAGCTTGTTCTTCTGCATTTTGAGCTTCTTCTTCTACAATCTGCATAAATTCTTCACTCGGAATTTCAACCTGCTCTAGTAAGATCTCTATCATCATCATTGCTTCATCCATTCGAGCTTCGGCAGCAACTACAGTTTCATCTATCATTGCTGGTGAATTAGTAGTTTCTTCAGAGCCGCATACAACAAGACCAATTGATGTGAAAGTGAGCATGGCGACTAGTGTAAGTTTTTTCATATAAAAATTTCTCCAAACGATATTAGAAAGCAATACGGGTATTGCGAATTTACTGTAAAAAAAATGTATTCAGCTTTCTGTAAATGCTGCCGACAAAAGCTTTTCGATAATTAAAGCATTCACATAGTGATTAGAACAGACTATAAACACAAGAATCGTTTTATTCAAATTGCAAATGCAGGGTAGACACTTCAACATCACAATATTCACGAGTAAATTCGTGATCGGCAACTTTTCGGTATCGCCCTTCAGTTACTATTGGTTCTGTCAGATACGCTGGGTCAGTTAGCGTCACGCGATAGGAAATAATCAGGCCATCATCCGACAGGCTATATTCCTCCACCACCATTTTTTCAGAACTTGAATCAAGTCCTCTAGTTGTACCCCAGGGCGTAATAGCAAAATGCGTAGATGTAATAATCAGTCTTCCATCATTGGTTAATTCGCCTCTTGAGAAACCCAATGCATCTGGGACATAGTCTTCAGGAGGAGTATTTTGATCAAAATAAATGGTGCGAATTTCTGGAATCTGTTCTGTTTCAATCTGCATCTGATTAGCACTGCGAGTGATACGGGTAGCATAAGGCCAGGTTATTGTTCTAGGCACACCTAAAGGCAAGCATTCTAGAAATGGATCATTATTAATATCAAATTCGGAAACTTGAGCTTCACCTCTGGCAGTCAAACTCAAACCAGTTGGCGCAGAAAACCCACCAACAAGAGCCCGGCGAAGACGCTCTTCAGGAGGAAGGTCAGACAGCCCCGCCCAAGTCCCTGAAAAATCAGTAGAGGGCCTTATCACACCATCACCAATGAGATTGGTTGCTTCCATTCGCTCGATGCCTTCAGGTGGTCTAAACGAGTAAAAGACACGACCATCTTCATGCTGAAAGTAGTCCAGCAAACCAAACTTTCGGCTTTTGTCCCGATTTGGATTAGCAACCACTTTGACTCTGTCGCCTACTTTTACCGAGTCCTGTACCCAGCCATTACCCATGAGTCCAGCAATGGAATGGCCTTCAAAAGTCCAGGTTTCAACTGCGCCGCCTTCAGTGGGAACATCTACAGCCCAAAACACATGAGGGCTGCGCCACCTAACCTGTTTCACTACTCCAGTTACCGTGAAGGTCTCGTCAATTAAAAAAGGTGCCCGGGAGTGATGAGCCTCTACACCAAGGAAGGGAATGCAGACCAAAACCCAAAACAAAAACCATTTATGAGAGGGATTAAAACAAGATGATGACTTCATATTTATGTTTTTCTTCTTCGCTGCTTTTCATGCAGTAGATGCTAGCGTTATTTAGATGGAAATTCTATTTTGCTCTAACGGCTCTATCACCCCAGTTATCGCTCTAATTCGCTGCATTTTAAGTTTTCATGAAAATCGTTTATCGTTGCTGCTCCTGTTAACAATGAGATGGACTATGAAAACACTTACTTTCAGCAACGGCGACCAGATGCCTATGCTCGGTTTAGGCACCTGGAAGTCTGATAATCCGACCATCAAACCTGTGATTAATCAAGCCATCAACATTGGCTATCGTCATCTGGATTGTGCTGCTGTTTATGGTAATGAAGTCGGTATTGGGGAAGCCCTTGCTGATGTCTTTAAGGCAAGGCAGGTGACGCGAGAGGCCTTATGGATAACATCGAAGCTCTGGAATAATGCCCATAAAGCAGACGATGTATTACCTGTCCTGAAGAAGACCCTGCATAGTTTACAGCTCGATTATCTGGATCTGTACTTGATTCACTGGCCCGTCGCCGTCAAACCGGAGGTCGGCTTTCCGCAGTCCGATGATGATTATTTAAGTCTGGAACAGCTCCCGATCATAGAAACCTGGCAAACCATGGAAGCCTGTGTTGATGCCGGGCTAATTAAACATATAGGGGTATCTAACTTCAGCATACCTAAACTGAAAGACCTGGTTGCCCTTGGTCGCATTAAACCAGAAATGAATCAGGTAGAATTGCATCCCCTGCTGCAACAGGATGACTTAAAAAACTATTGTGATTCAGAAAATATAAAATTAACCGCCTATGCTCCTCTGGGTTCTGCCGACAGGCCTGCCTTTTTTCTTGAAAAAAATAGTCCAGCACCATTGGAGCTATCTGTAATAAAACAAATTGCTTCAGCCCATAATGCCACTGCCGCGCAGGTATTACTGGCCTGGGGAATCCAGCGTGGCACCGCGGTCATTCCAAAATCAGTAAAAACCCATCGCCTGGAAGAAAATTTTGCGGCCAAAGATCTTTGCCTTACTGACCAGGAAATGGCTGAAATTAAATCCCTCGATCAACACTATCGGCTCTTGAATGGCAAAATTTGGGAAGGGCCATACACTTATGAATACCTTTGGGATGAAAAAGAATGAGGCAAGAATAGCTTTCAAAGCTCAAGTGCAAGAAGTGCCTTATGTTGTTGCGCCCCGAATACATCTCTATCACCAGGATTCCCTGCCAAGACCTTCCGCTGCGCAGTAATTTTTATCGCTCTTGCTGGCTGATAGGAATAACAGCCTATGATCTGTGACTCTGGAATTTTTAGAACCCCGGCAATTTCAGCTGGAACAAATACACCTGAATGAAGCGCATATATAAAATTTTCACTCGTTTTAAAAAAAACATCATAGGTAATTTCGTTAATACCTGCATTTTTACTGCGAATTATTTCTGCAATGTCCATAAGACAGTACTGCGGAGTCTTATTGACAGGCAGTTGTACGATATGCCCGTTCAGTTCATCAGGGCTTTCTCCGGGGACCTGCAAGCTGTGCTTCCAATCACAAGGGCAGGTGTCTTGTTTTTGCCATCTGCTTGTATCCCATAGCCATTGTTCAACCTCAAAGCAATTCTTCAGAAGCACCGGCTCAGTCAACAAGTGATAAAGAGTCCATTCATACGCCAGGCCCGCATCGATTTTTACGAACGATAAACCCTGTTCACTTCGGTAGGGATTAATAGACTTAAGCAATTCATCATGTGCGCTATCATCATCAAATGTCTCAATAAAAACGTATCCTGTTTCGGCATTAGTACTGTGAAAATCAATTGCGCATTGTTTTACCAGTTCAGGTAGTTGGCTACTGACTAGTTCTATTAGGCTGGCTTGTATAGTTTCCCATTGCGATAGAAAAACAGGATCACGCGTGCCCGCAATAAAAAAATAACTGGTCTGATCTTTTTGCTTAACCATCAAATCGCTGGGCGAACAGGGAAAGGCCAGATTCCCGGCTGTGGAAATTCGACCTGGATAACCATAATGCAGTAAGCCTGACCTAAAAGCCGCAAGGACATCTCTTGCTGCATCTTTATTATCGCTGCTGACGCAAACAATTAAACCCAGTTCCTGTTCATCCAAACTGGCTTCAACGCCGTTTTTACCATAAACCCTGTAACTCCTATTATCTTCTGTGCTCTCATCCATTTTTCGCACTCGAGTTAAATCGACTGAGAGTATCGATATAGTCCTCTTCCCAATAACCCGACTTCCTTCCAGTTTGATTGAAGCAGCTTTTGAAATGAAACGACTGCCTTTAATACCTACTCGCCTATCATCGATCTCATAAAATTCTGTCTGAGTTATATCCAGGATGCCGCCTGGCAAAAAGAAAAAATCCGGCCGAGACTTTTCATAAAGACTGTGTGCAGCAATAGAAACAGGTGTACATACTCTGGCAGAGTTTGGTGTATATATTTCGGCATGATTATCTCTATAAATCTCAGCTACCAGACAATCACTACCTGAACCGGGGACCGCTGCTATGGCCCCACACTCAAGAATTTTACCAACGTGATAACAAAGTCCTGGATCAAAGCCTGCAGCGATAGGTGCAGCCGCAAATACAGCCGGGTCATAAGCTCGGCCGCAAACCACTACGTCAGCGCCTAAGGCCAATGCCGTCATAATGGGTTCAATGCCCATTTGGCCAACTATTTTGCTTTCTTTTATTTGGGCATCGCTTAGCGGGGGCATTTTGCCCAATGGCTTCAACTCTTCTCGCTTGGGTATTAAAGTCTCTGAATTGAAATCCGCATGAATGACGCTCAATTTCACAGAGGAGTTACCTTCGGCAGCAATGATGTCGCGGACGATCGCTATTACATCATCACACTGGGGATTGGCGCCGGAGAACCCAGCACTACCTATTATACAGGGGCATTTATGTGCTAATGCAGCGCCTAGCATAATCGTGAGGTCACGCCTTAACGAAGCCTGTCCCACATAATGCTTATCAGAACCCAAATAATAGGGGCCTGCATCAATAGAGCCTGCATCAACCGCAATAAGATCAATACCTTGTTCCAGACCTTTTTTAAACGAGTCCAGCGGAAATCCATAACCTAAAATCGCAGTAGGAGAAAGAATACGAAAGCATTCTTCTGAAGGTTGTTCATGTAAATTGGAATTAATTAGCGTATTCATTGAATCAATTTTATACTTTGCGTTAAATAAAAAAATTAGACATTAAGAATAAATTGTCACTGGAGAATATGCATGTTGAAAATACCGTCAATCCTAATATCACGCAGACTTATGCATTCTATGCTGGTCTTATTTTTTTCCATACCCCTTTTATCCTTCGCTCAGTTAGCTTCGCCTAATAGAGAAGGCGTGAGTATGGGACACCTGCATTTCCAGGCTACAGATATCGAAGCCAGCAATGCATTCTGGGAAGCCTTTGGTGCAACCAGAGTACAGAACGGCCCTCTTAGAATGTATGCTGTTCCTGGAACCTTTATTCTGGTGCGTGAAGCTCAGCCAAGTAGCGGATCAGATGGAACAATGATTGTACATGTCGGCTTTCATGTACCTGATGTTGATGCCGCTTTTGAAAGATGGACAACTGCTGGTATCGATGTTGAGCGTGGCGGCTTCCCTATTCAGCTCTGGGTTCATGGCCCTGATGGCCTGCTCATCGAGATTTTGGAAAACCCGGAAATTAATGTGCCTGTCCAGATGCATCATATCCACTGGAATATCCCTGAAATTGCAGCCATGCAGGCCTGGTATGACAATATGTTTGGTGCCGTTCCTGGCATGCGCGGAGATTTTCAGGCAGCGGATATTCCTGGCGTTAACCTCACCTTTAGCGGTGCTGATATGCCACTTGCCCACACCCAGGGCAGCGTACTCGACCATATCGGCTTTGAAGTAACTGATTTACAAGCAACCATTGCTAGACTCGAAGCAGCCGGCATTACCATGGACTCAGGCTATCGAGAAATCCCCGCTGCAAATCTGGCAATTGCATTTCTGACAGACCCTTGGGGAACTTATATTGAATTAACTCAAGGTTTAGAGCCTTAGCTTTTGATCATTTACAAAAACTTGTTCAAGCAGTTATTCGACAACTAAATACTTGGGGAAAAAGATGATAGCTACATTGGTAATTTTCGATTTAGGCGATAATTTTGATGCTGAAAAAGTTCGACACAATGCATTAATGGCAAGAGGTAAATTTGAAAACATGCTGGGCTTACGCTCCAAGGCCTTTGCAATTGATGCCGAAAAAAAACAGGCAAAAAATTTCTATATCTGGGAAGAAGAAGCTGCAGCAAGGAATTTTTTCTCAGAGGAAATCCTGGAGGGTGTCACCAGGTTTTACGGCGTAAGACCCAGCATTGAATATTTGGAAGTCGCAACTTTAGTTGATAACCATATTAGTTAACATTGATTGGTCAGTTTACTAATCAAGTATTAATTTTTTAAAAGTTCTATTCCTTTTGGAGCAGCCGCTCAGTATCCCCACTCTGCGTTTGCCTGTTAAAGTAATGCTTAAAAATAATTATTGATAATGACTTCTTATATAAAAAACGCGGGCCTGATTAAAATAAAATATGCCATTATCTGGTTTACATTATTTTTAACTGCCTGTAATCCGAATTCTGACCCCGAAAATTTAAGCACCTCAGACACTCCGCCAATTGTTAAAGTTATAAGCTCCGGCGGCTTTGCTGCGGCCTATAATGGCTTAATCGAGCAAATTGAGATGGAGCTTGGCATCCAGTTAGAAACCGAATATGGCTCTTCATCTGGTGGCGCTATCGACTCTATTCCTGTTCGGCTGGAAAACGGTGACAATTTTGATGTGATTATTTTATCCCGTGAGTCCTTGGACAATTTAACGCTAAAGGGTTTCGTTACTGGCGACTCCAGGGTGGATCTGGTTAGATCAAGAATAGGGATGGCCGTTAAAGAAGGCTCCCCGATTCCCGCTATCAATGACGTAACATCTTTTATCCAGGCATTAAAGGATGCGCAATCCATTGCTTATTCTGCCAGCGCCAGTGGCACCTATTTATCTACGGAACTCTTTCCGGCTTTGGGTATTTGGGAATGGATTGAACCAAAAAGTACCCGAGTATTAAGCGAACGGGTGGCTGCCGTTGTAGCACGCGGGGATGCAGAAATTGGTTTTCAGCAAATCAGTGAAATTCTGCCCATTACAGGAGCCACCTTCGTTGGCCCTATTCCTGATGAGCTACAAAAAGTCACCACTTTTTCTGCTGGAATTTTAGTGAATGCAACAAACCCAATGGATGCCTCACGCTTACTGGATTACCTTGCATCAGAGGAGTTAGCGGCCGAGATTGAAGCAAGTGGCTTATCTCCCGTTGTTCTAGAGAAAGCAAATGAAGCTGAATAAGCCAGTGCAGGCCTTACGCATGTTCTACAAGCCTAAAACCAAACTAGAAAATTTATACGGACTAATTCTTGCTGCCTGTTTATTGATGACTCCCTGCTCTTCTGTTGTGCACGCACAAGATTTTCCGGATCAGCCTTTCACCCTAGTGGTCGGTTTCGGTATTGGCGGTAGCGTTGATCGTATGACAAGAGCCGTATCAAACTACTTGGCTGAAGAACTTGGCCAACCTGTACAAGTGATAAATCGAAACGGCGCCGGCACCTTGCTTGCTGCCAACTATGTATTAGGAAGACCGCACGATGGCTACACAATTTTTGCATCAGCCTTTTCACCCTATTTATCGAACACCATACTGGAAGGAAACGCCGACTACAGTATCGATGATTTTTCCTATATAAATTTCCAATGGTTTGACGAGGATTTAATCGCATTAAGCAAAGCATCAAAATATAAAAACCTGCAAGAATTGCTGGAAGCCATTAGAACGAATCCAAAAACTGTCCGCGCTTCAGTAGTCAGAGGCTCAGCAGGTCACTTGATGGCAAAACTACTGCTTGAAGTTAATGGTATTCCCCAGGAGAACCTTAATTTAGTAGCTTACAACAGTGGCGGACAAGCTCGTGCAGCCGTCGCCGGTGGCGTTGTTGACTTTACCGTGATTAGCGCTGAAGGCTGTGAAAGCATTAGAGAATATATTGAACCTTTAGCCATAGTGAGTGATGTCCCTAATAAGGAATGGAATGCGCCTACACTCAATGAAGCACTGGACGTATTGGGTTTAGTTGCGCCGATATTGCCTGGCTCAATACGCGGCTTTGCGACAACAACTGAATTTAAGACAGCTTATCCTGATCGCTTTAATTTTATTAGTTCTGCCTTAGAGCGGACCCTGCGAAATCCTGAATTACAGGAATTGTTGCAGCGTTCAAATATTGGCGGCCGCTGGATTGGCCCCTTGCAAGCAACCGACATTATGAAGACTAATTTTGAAATTTTTAAAAATTATTCCTATCTTCTCGAATTACAAAGGTAATTATTTTGGATTCACAAAAAAACCATTTCCTTGCAGACTTATTCGTCACTTTTACTATTGCAGGGATTGTGGTCTGGTATTTAATTGATGCTTACACTGCTTCTTCTCACATCATTAATCTGATTCTGATTTTACCTATCAGCCTTATGGTTCTGACTCTTTGTGTGATTGAAATTTTCAGGCAAATATCGGGCAAACATAAAGCCATCGAAAAGCCTGAACCTGTCGCAAGCGTTATACCGGTTATCAGCCTGTTCACAATCTATATCGCCTCTCTGCCCTGGCTGGGTTTTGATGTTGGCACCAGCTTATTTATAGCTGCGTTTTTATGGATTCATGGTGAACGCCGAATTATTTGGGTACTCGGTTACGCTATAGCCTTTGGCTTTTTAGTAGCCCTGTTTTTTTCGGCGATGTTGCCCTACCCAATGCCAATGTTGATATTACCTGGTTAGAATTATGGAAACTGCGTGTTAGATTTTATTGCCTTACAAGCTGGTTTTGACCTGCTTTTTTCTGATGCCTCTACCTGGTTAGTTGTTATTCCGGGAATTTTAATCGGTATGTTGTTTGGGGCAGTACCTGGCTTGCAAATCTCAATGGCAATGGCCATTTTCTTGCCGATGACTCTATATATGGATTTTGTGCAGGCTATGCTTTTTCTCACTGCCATATTTACTGGCGGCAGTTTTGGAGGTGGTATTCCTGCAATATTGATGAATATACCAGGCACCTCATCATCCATAGCAACAGCCTTCGACGGCTATCCGATGGCCAGAAAAGGTCAGCATAATTTAGCCCTTGGCATTGCCTTGGGCGCGTCCACCTTAAGCGTCATTTTTGGGTATTTCATATTGTTGTTTTTAGTGAAGCCTATTTCAGAGTTAGTGCTCAAAATGGGTCCAGCCGAAATGAGTATTATCGTTATTTGGGGGATTACCTTAATCGCAAGTTTAAGCGGTGAGTATGTTATCAAAGGCATGATCGCCGGATTTTTTGGCTTACTCTTGGGCACTGTGGGTTATGGTGAAGCGGGCGTGACGCGTGGTACATTGGGAACAAGTTATTTACTTGATGGCATTCCTGCTATTCCGGCCATGATGGGCATGTTTGCCGCATCTGAATTATTTCGCTTAGTGGATACCCAGTATCTGGTTGATGATAGTGCTGCCCGCAGGGTCAGCATCAACAAGATTTTTTCTGGTTTTAAAAGTGTCGTTCGTTACCCCTGGGTTATGCTTAGGGGAAGTATCATTGGCGTTGCGGTGGGTGCAGTGCCTGGAGTAGGCTCTTCAATTGCAAATTTATTATCTTACATTCAAACCAAGCGTAACGACCCTGATCCCGATTCCTTTGGCAAAGGGAACCCAACTGGCGTAATGGCATCAGAAGCAGCAAACAGTTCTTCAGAAGCAGGCTCAATGGCAACTTTGTTAGCATTAGGCATCCCAGGTGGCGGTGCAACCGCTGTTATGCTTGCCGCTTTTTCGATGCACAATATTACCGGCGGACCACAGTTTATTCGGGAACAAACCGACATTGTTTATGCAATAATTTTTGCTAATTTCGGACAGGCCTTTCTATTAATTATTTTAGGTTTGATGTTTATTCCTGTTTTGGCAAATGTGGTTAAAGTTCCCATGCATTTCTTGATTCCTTCTGTTCTGGCTCTGGCTACTTTTGGCTCATTTGGTTTAACCGGAAATCTTTCAGGGCCAATAACTGTTTTAATTTTTGCACTGATAGGTTGGGTTTTTAAACGTTACAATTTTTCAGTGGCGACAGCCGTTATAGGCATATTGTTAGGCGCAATGGCAGAAGAGTCATTAATTTATTCTTACCAGATTAGTGGTGGACAATGGTCATATTTATTAGAACGCCCATTTGCAATCCTAATGTTGGTAATGCTCATTTTTTCTCTTTTCGGCGGTCGCTTGGTGACTCTTCTTACTAATAAAGTTAAAACCAATGTTTGAAATTTTGGGGTCTGATCCCTGGATTCTGGTTTTAGTCATTGCTGTCGCTTTTGGTGCCGGCATCGTCCATGGTGCAATTGGCATGGTCGGCGGCCTTTTGATGACCGGCGTTCTGTCCCATTTCATTGGTATTAAATTTACCGTTCCGGTTATTACTTGCGCCTTAATATTTAGCCACTTCAGTCGCGGTTACATGCTGAGGAAAGATATTGATTTCTGGACCGTCCGGCATGTTTTACTATTTGGTTTACCCACTGTTGTGCTGGGCTCTATTGTCTTTGGTTATTTGTCGCCTCGAGTTATCGCGCTGGTGTTTGGTTCAGTCTTAACCATTTCATTACCTATAAAATATTGGGCTCGAAGGCATTCGATCAAGACAGGTCCAAAACTTTTAGCTGGGGCTGCCGTGGTATGGGGAGGATTAGCCGGCAATGTTATTGGCCCCGGTTTTTTCCTCGCTCCTTTTCTCTTGGGTACGGGGATGAATCGGCTGGCCTTCGTTGGCACGCTGGCAACCATTACCCTGGTCATGAACATAGTAAAAATTTCTGTCTTCGGCTTTACCAACTTGCTAACGCCGGAATTAATTATTCTGGGGGTGATTGCCGGACTATCGACCATTCCAGGCAACTACCTTGGGCAAAAAGTATTAAGAAAAATGACTGACGGTATTCATGAAAAAATTGTCGATGTCATGACTCTAATTTTAGTTGCCAACTTTTTTTATTTGGCTTTTACAGCATAAGTAAGCGTTAAGGATATTGTCCCAGTTTTTGAATTTATACACCCTTGGCGGGGAGTAATTCGTTGTTCGCTTCCTAAAATACTCCTTTACTAGGGCATTACTTTGCCTCAACTATTTGGATAAGTGCTCAGCGCCTGGATTTCAAACGAAGACTTCACCAAGCGATGGGCAGTGTCTAAGCTTGAGTTTTAACTGAATTACCTAGCTTGAGTCAGTCAGTGGGTGAGGAGCATTTAGCGAGCGAACCACTGACTGTCTCAAGCAAGAAAGAAACTATTCAACTAGCAAGCCGATATTGAGACAGTTACGGAGAACGCATACATACGTCCATGTACGCTCGGCCTCGGCATCCCTGCCTCGGACGTCTCCTTAACCAGTCTCAATATTGGCTATTTTATTTTCAGTTAAAACTCAAACTTAGACTTAAAGAGATATGACATAGCTTGTATTCACTTATTTGCTCAGTATTGTCGACAATATAAGCATATATTTTTGACTATAAGTGATTTTATCCATATATTGTCGACAATCTTTGCCTAAGTAGGAAAACTGCATGACTAGCCGATCACCAGGTCACACCTTTCGGGAATTGGTAAAAAATGAAAAACCGCTGCAGTGCGTTGGCGCCATCAATGCCTATCATGCAAGGATGGCTGAGGCTGTCGGTTTTAAATCACTGTACATTTCAGGTGGTGGTGTAGCTGCCGGTTCATGTGGCATTCCAGATCTGGGCATTACCACCTTAGAAGATGTTCTAACTGACTTACGTCGTATAACTGATGTCACTGAAGCTCCGGTAATGGTTGATATCGACGTCGGTTGGGGTGGTGCTTTTAATATCGCACGCGCCATCAAGTCCATGATTAAATATGGCGCGGCTGCGGTGCATATTGAAGATCAGGTCATGCAAAAACGCTGTGGCCACCGCCCCAACAAAGCCATTGTCTCGCAAGCTGAAATGGTCGACAGGATCAAAGCGGCAGTAGATGCCCGAACTGATCCTGATTTTGTGATTATGGCGCGCTCCGATGCCCTGGCTGTTGAGGGTTTGCAATCTGCAATCGACAGAGCCTGTGCCTGTGTTGAAGCCGGTGCCGACATGATATTTCCCGAGGCGATGACTGAACTTGCCATGTATCAGCAGTTTGTTGATGCGGTAAAAGTTCCGGTATTGGCCAATATCACAGAATTTGGTTCTACCCCTTTATATACCACGACGGAACTGGCAGGCGCTGGAGTCAGCATCGTGCTCTACCCTTTATCGGCATTCCGCGCTGCTAATGCTGCAGCCTTAAAGGTTTATCAAACCTTACTGGCTGAAGGTACCCAAAAGAATGTCATTGATATGATGCAAACCCGCGATGAGCTTTACGACTATCTTGACTATCACAGTTATGAGCAAAAACTGGATGCCTTATTTTCTGAGGAGACTAAATAATGAGCTACGATAATGAAAAGGGTCTGCCTAAAGCAAAAAAATCCGTTGCCCTGTCAGGTGTAGCCGCAGGCAATACTGCCATCTGCACAGTCGGGCGTACCGGTAATGATTTACATTATCGCGGCTATGACATCCTCGATTTTGCTGAAGTCGCAGAGTTTGAAGAAATTGCTCATTTACTGATTCATGGCCACTTGCCCAATAAATCTGAATTGACTGCATACAAAACTAAACTGAAATCCCTGCGCGGTTTGCCTGAGCCAGTAAAAAATGCCATGGAAGCACTACCTTCAAATTCACACCCGATGGATGTAATGCGCACCGCCTGTTCTGTATTGGGAGCCTGTTTACAGGAAAAAGAGGAACATCCTGTTACTGAAGCGCGTGACATTATTGATCGCTTAATGGCGAGCTTTGCTTCTGCTTTATTTTACTGGTATCACTACACAGTCAATGGCAAGCGTATTGATGTTGAAACGGATGATGAGTCTATTGGCGGACATTTTCTGCACCTTCTGCACGGTAAGCCACCAACCGAGTCCTGGGTAAGAGCCATGCACACCTCGCTGAACTTGTATGCCGAACATGAATTTAATGCCTCGACTTTTACTGCACGTGTGATTGCCGGCACCAATTCAGATATGTACTCGGCCATCACAGGTGCTATTGGCGCCTTGCGCGGATCAAGGCATGGTGGAGCTAACGAGGTAGCCTTTTATATTCAAAGTCGATATCAGTCTGCCGATGATGCTGAAGCAGATATTCGCAAACGGGTAGCAAATAAAGAAATAGTTATCGGCTTCGGTCATCCGGTTTATACCGTAAGCGATCCACGTAATGAAGTGATCAAGCGCGTTTCTAGGCAACTGTCTGATGAATCCGGCGCCACCTTAATGTATGAAATTGCTGAACGTCTGGAGTCAGTGATGTGGGAAATCAAGAAAATGTTCCCGAATCTTGATTGGTTTTCTGCCGTATCTTATAACCAGATGGGTATTCCTACTGACATGTTTACGCCATTGTTTGTTATTGCCCGTGTTTCCGGCTGGGGCGCGCACGTTATTGAACAACGTGAAGATGGCAAAATTATTCGACCCTCTGCCAATTATATTGGGCCAGACAATCGGGATTATGTGCCCCTTGATCAGCGTTAATCTCGGCCAAAGACAATTTTGACAGGTGCTTTTATGTGGTCAGGTTCTGAACTAGCGATAACCAGTGCTGATAAAACGTTTCTGCAATTACGAAAGGATATTGTAGAAGGACTGATTGCTTCTGGCTCAAAGTTAAGTGAAACAGAACTATCGAAAAATTACGCGGTTAGTCGTGCCGTTATTCGTGAAGCCATAAATCGGCTTGAGTCATGCCACCTGGTTGAGCGTAAAGCCAATGTCGGCGCACGTGTTGTTAGTATCAGTACCGAAGGACTGATGGAACTTTATCAGGTACGTGAAGCACTCGAAGGGATGGCCGCCCGGCTTGCTGCAATTCATATGGATGATGATGAAATTGAAGATTTAAATAAACTTCTGGCGACCCACTTTCAAATTGTTAAAGATGGCGAAAATTATTATCAGGAAGCCGGTGACCTGGATTTCCACTATCGCATCATACTCGGCAGTAAAAATTCTCAATTAATTTCAATATTAATGGATAGTATTTACCATTTAATACGCATGTATCGTGTTCAGCTCGGCATGTCAGGCCCACGAGTCACCACTGCTTTTGAGGAACACAAACAGATTGTACAGGCTATTTCCAATCGAGATGCTGAGCTTGCTGAAATGTTAATGCGTCGGCATATCTTATATAGCAAAAACAGTTTGCAGCTTAAATTGAACAACGAACTGGAAATGAAGATAAAAGCTGTATGAATAATTCTGAATACCGCAAAGCATTACCAGACTCAAAGCTGGATTATTTCGATACCCGTGCAGCCATTGAAAGTATTCAACCTGGCGCCTATATAAAACTACCTTATACTTCTCGCGTATTGGCAGAACAATTATTACGCCGTTGTGATCCGGCTATTCTTTATGATGCCTTAAAGCAAATAATCGAACGTAAACGTGACATGGACTTTCCCTGGTACCCTGCCCGTGTTGTTTGTCATGATATCCTTGGTCAGACTGCCCTGGTGGATTTGGCTGGCCTGCGTGATGCGATTGCCGACCAGGGCGGCGATCCGTCTCAGGTTAATCCTGTCGTCCCTACACAATTAATCGTTGATCATTCACTTGCCGTCGAAGCGCCTGGTTCTGATCCAGAGGCCTTTGAGAAAAATCGCACAATTGAAGATCGCCGCAATGAAGATCGTTTTCATTTTATTGAATGGACCAAAACGGCATTTAAAAACGTTGATGTTATTCCGGCAGGCAACGGCATCATGCACCAGATTAATCTGGAAAAAATGTCACCCGTTATTCAGTCACGTGATGGCCTTGCCTTCCCAGACACTTGTGTCGGCACAGACAGTCATACCCCCCACATCGATGCACTCGGCGTCATCGCCATTGGTGTTGGCGGTCTAGAGGCTGAAAATGTCATGCTGGGTCGCCCATCCATGATGCGTCTTCCGGAAATCATTGGTGTTAGATTAACGGGTTTACGTCAGCCCAACATTACCGCCACTGATATAGTGCTGGCCATTACCGAATTTTTACGTGACCAAAAAGTGGTGTCAGCCTATCTTGAATTTTTTGGCGAAGGGACCAAAGCCCTGACCATAGGTGACCGTGCCACTATTTCCAATATGACACCAGAATACGGTGCCTCAGCCGGACTGTTTTATATCGATGATCAAACCATTGATTACTTGAGGCTAACCGGTCGTGATGCAGAACAGATTGAACTTGTTAAAAAATATGCACAAACCACTGGCTTATGGGCTGACCAGCTTGAGCAGGCTGAGTACGACCGTATCATTGAGTTTGATCTTTCTGCCGTAACAAGAAACATGGCCGGCCCATCCAATCCGCATCGTCGTCTACCCACTTCTGAATTAGCCAAGCGAGGTATTGCGAGCAATCTGGATTCAGCCCAAGCAGATGAAGCCAAGGGGCTTATGCCTGACGGCGCAGTAATTATTGCAGCAATTACCAGTTGTACCAATACCAGCAATCCGCGCAATGTTGTTGCTGCTGGCCTTATTGCTCGCAAGGCCAATGAGCTGGGTTTGGTAAGCAAGCCCTGGGTAAAAACCTCTTTTGCTCCTGGTTCGAAAGTCGCCAAGTTGTATTTGGAAGAAGCCGGTTTGTTAGCAGAATTAGAGCAACTTGGTTTTGGCATCGTCGGTTATGCCTGCACTACCTGTAATGGTATGAGTGGCGCACTAAACCCTGAAATTCAACAGGAGATCATTGAGCGGGATTTATATTCAACGGCCGTCTTGTCGGGCAATCGAAATTTTGATGGACGCATTCACCCTTATGCCAAACAGGCCTTTCTGGCTTCACCGCCCCTGGTTGTCGCTTACGCCATTGCAGGAACCATTCGCTTTGATATTGAGAAAGACGCTTTAGGGCTTGACGCCAATGGCAAAGCAATCACCCTAAAAGACATCTGGCCAGGCGATGAAGAAATAGATGCCATCGTTAGCTTGCATGTAAAACCAGAGCAGTTTAGAGAGATTTATATTCCGATGTTTGATCTGGGGACCATTGAAGAAGCGAAAAGTCCGCTTTATGACTGGCGACCGCAAAGCACTTATATTCGCCGCCCGCCTTATTGGGAGGGCGCGCTTTCCTCTATGCCGAGCTTGAAAAACATGCGGCCTTTGGCAATATTAGGTGACAACATCACTACTGACCATTTATCGCCTTCCAATGCTATTTTGGCCAGCAGTGCCGCGGGTGAATATTTAAGCAAGATGGGCTTACCGGAAGAAGACTTTAATTCTTATGCCACTCATCGTGGTGATCATTTAACCGCACAGCGCGCAACCTTTGCCAACCCCAAATTATTTAATGAAATGTGCCTGGATGAAGAAGGTGAAGTCAAACAAGGCTCCCTGGCAAGGCTGGAACCAGAAGGTCAGCAAATGCGAATGTGGGAAGCGATTGAAACCTATATGGAACGCAAACAACCTTTAATTATAGTCGCCGGAGCTGATTACGGCCAGGGATCCTCTCGTGACTGGGCCGCCAAAGGTGTTCGCCTGGCAGGCGTGGAAGTCATTGTTGCTGAAGGCTTTGAGCGCATTCATCGTACCAATCTGGTGGGGATGGGTGTCTTGCCACTTGAATTTCTGGCTGGCAAAACC
Source organism: Gammaproteobacteria bacterium (assembly GCA_030831165.1). Taxonomy (GTDB): domain Bacteria; phylum Pseudomonadota; class Gammaproteobacteria; order Pseudomonadales; family Pseudohongiellaceae; genus UBA5109. The sequence goes on from JAURLP010000011.1 coordinate 27,687, forward strand.
CGTCATACTTATGCAATTGATGGCACAGAATTGTTTGACGTACGGGGTGATATCGCACCGGGGGCCCTGCTTACCTTAATTATTTACCGTGACAATGGCGAGCAAGTAGCAATACCTGTTACCTGCCGACTCGATACAGCGGATGAAGTGATAGTTTACAAAGCTGGCGGAGTCCTACAACGCTTTGCACAAGACTTTCTGAAATCTACACTGGCAGCATAAAGCGAAATATATCATGACGACCGAACCACAAATAAAGATACCTGCTACCTATATGCGTGGCGGCACCAGTAAGGGTGTGTTTTTTAATTTACGTGAACTGCCGCTTGCCGCGCAGATTCCAGGTGATGTCAGGGATAAGTTATTGTTGCGTGTTATTGGCAGCCCTGATCCGTATGGTAAACACACTGATGGTATGGGCGGCGCTACTTCCAGTACCAGCAAAATTGTTATTGTTTCTAAAAGTGAGCAAGCCAACCATGATGTCGATTATTTATTCGGCCAGGTCTCAATTGATAAACCCTTTATCGACTGGAGTGGCAATTGCGGCAATCTCACGGCAGCAGTCGGTTCTTTTGCAATCGCAAATGGTCTGGTTGATGCGCAGCGTATTCCAGAAAACGGTATTGCTGAAATTCGAATCTGGCAACGTAATATTGAAAAAACCATCATTGCTCATATCCCTATTACAAACGGTGACGTTCAGGAAACCGGGGAGTTCGAACTCGATGGCGTCACCTTCCCTGCTGCTGAAATTAAAATAGATTTTATGAGCCCTGTTGATGAAAAAGAATTAATTTTCCCAACAGGGAATCTCGTTGACGACCTGGATGTTCCCGGCCTTGGCACCTTCAAAACCAGCATGATTAATGTTGGCATCCCCACTATTTTTCTTAAGGCCGAGGATTTTTCTTACAGCGGCACTGAATTACAGGAAGCTATTAACAGCGACCCCAAAGCATTAGCTATGTTTGAAACTATTCGAGCCTATGGCGCGCTTAAAATGGGCCTGATCGACAATATTGAACAAGCTGCCACACGACAACATACCCCGAAAGTTGCCTTTTTTGCCGCGCCAATATCCTATGTCGCTTCCAGTGGGAAAGTCATTGCCGCCAGTGACATTGATCTGAATGTGCGAGCCTTATCGATGGGTAAATTGCATCATGCCATGATGGGAACTGCCGCGGTTGCGATTGGTGCAGCGGCGACAATTCCTGGTACTTTAGTCAACCTGGCCGCGGGTGGCGGGAAACGTGACTCGGTTACTTTCGGTCATCCATCAGGCACTTTAAAAGTTGGTTCTCAAGCGGAGCAAATTGATGGGCATTGGCGCATAATCAAAATCAGCATGAGTAGAAGTGCGCGAGTCTTGATGGAAGGAGCTGTACGAATTCCTGGCGATTATTACAGCTAAAGTACTGGCCTATTTTAAAACCGATGAGCAAATTTAACGATTTATTCTATCAAAGCACCGACGGCCTTCGCTTGTATGCGCGGGACTACCCTTGCCAGGATGAGGATATTATTCAGCCTGAAATTATATTTTGCATGCATGGCCTAACCCGTAATTCTGCAGATTTTGACAAATTAGCGAAACATTTAAGCCAACACTACAGAGTGATCAGTGTCGATAACCGCGGGCGGGGCGAATCAGCTTACGATAACAATCCAGCTAATTACATACCTCTGACTTATGTGGCGGACATGTTCACATTATTGGATCTCCTAGATTTTCAAAAGGTCATTCTTTGCGGCACCTCCATGGGAGGAATAATGGCTTTTATTATGGCCGCTATGCAGCCACAAAGAATCAGAGGATTGATCATTAATGATGTTGGGCCTGAACTGGAAACAAAAGGAATCAAACGTATCGCCAGTTATGTTGGCAAAACATCTCAGGTTAATTCCTGGGCAGATGCAACCGCTATTACAAAAGCCATCAATAAGAGTGCATTTCCAAATTTTACTGATGAAGAGTGGGAGGATTTCGCCAGAAACATTTTTAAAGATGACAATGGCAAACTCCGTCTAAATTATGATCCCGGTATAGCCATACCCTTTAAGGATATGGATACCGGATCAGCCGCTCCGGATTTATGGCCTCAATTCGAGGCGATAGTGTCTATTCCCATGTTATTGATACGCGGCGCCAATTCGGACCTTATCAGCAGCGCTTGTGTTGAAAAAATGTTTAAGCGAAAGCCCGACATGAGATTTGCTGAGATACCAGAGACAGGCCATGCACCAACCTTGAACCAGCCGCTTTCAAGAGCAGCTATTGACGCCTTCCTCTTTGAACTTTAAGGCTGTCTCATACTTTTAAGGGCCAGCCTTTTAAAACATTCATACATATAGAGAGATCAAGGCACTGTATCGACTTGTGTCGTCGTGACTGGTCCGATGCCTTTTATTTCAACTACCACTGGGCCATCAACCGCTCCATCGAAATGCACTGCGCCAGCCGGATGAATCATATAGCCGCCGGGAGTAATGGGTGTGGCTCTGGACATATCATGACTGGCATCTGACCCTGCATACCAGGTGCCTTCGATTACAGTGACATGACGATCCATACTATGAAAATGCGGTGTCGTTGATCCTCCCTTCGGGAATCTGACCCGATAGACATAGAAACCTGCCTCATCAGGAGATCCAAACACATTTTTACGTTGAATCCCTGTATCGTTTTCATCCCATTCAAACCCATCCAGTTGCACCACTGTAAACGGACCTGTTTCAGCTGCCTGACTGCTGAAACAAAAAACCAGCAATAAACTTTTTAGTAACAGACCAGTATTTATTTTCAACATGCGCTCTCCGCTAATTTATTTATTTGATTAAAAATGATTATTAATTATTTGCTACAAGCGGGCAAGCTTATTGCCCGAGTTCAACGCTTAGCTGCATTTTACCAATTATTGTTTCTTATGGATTTAGGTAAGAAAGTAGCCGATTGGGATAGGAGCTTTTATACTGAAACACTTATTCAAGCTGAATGGCTAATGAATCTGCTATTCCGGCTCATTCTTAAGCTTAAGATATGTTTATACAGATGGGTTACTCTTTGGCATTAACAACAGGCTCAAGGTCTGATTTATCAATAATCAAAAATTGAAAAGGGGCTATTGTGAAAATAATAAAAACTAACAATGTACCATTCCAGCACGATAAGGGTTTGAAACTGCTGTTCAATATCCTGGGTTTGCTCTTGCTTATGGGCGTCCTGACCGACTGGCAAACTGCTTTGGCGCAAGGTGAAGAATTTGCCGGCGAAAAAATTGTACACGTATTGGACGAACCACGTCATCGAACCGTCTTACAGAAAGGTCAGTTGTATATGATCGATATGCAGCTGAATCCCGGTGATGCCTCCTTACCCCATCGGCATGATCAGGCTATTCTGCTCAACCGCATAAGCAACCCCGATGGACCGCAACTTGGGATTATTGATGTTGTCACCAGTTATGCCTCAGAAACATATACTCATAAAATTGAAAATAATGGCGACAATTTATGGCGAATACTTGCCTTCATTCATGATGGTAATGGCGAAGCTCTCAGTGACAATGATCAACCGACGGGGATGGGGCTAGAGCCTGAGATTGAGAATAACTGGTTTCGCGCCTATCGAATTGAATTAGCCGCCGGCGAAAGCACTTTCACTCAACTGCATCAAAACCCCAGTGTGATCGTTCAGGCCACAGAAGGTCTTGCACATGTATCAAGAGAAGACGGTATTACCCGTGAGCTGACTAAGCCTGGTGATTGGGCTTTCCGTGATGCCGGCGCCAGTTACCGAATTACAAATATTGGCAACAACCCGGTCATTATTAACGTCAATGAAATCCGATTACAGCATTCTAAATAACAGATCATCACTAAATAGAAAAAATGAACCTTACCGTCTGGAATTTAAATGACAAACCTTGAAAAAGTAAACGAGCATCCCGAGCCGGGTTTTGGCTCAGCATTATTATGTTGCAGTGGCATTCTTGTCATCATCATAGCCAGCGTCTTTTTTATTAAAATAGAATTACATATTGCCTTAATACTTGCACTCATTTGGGCAGCATTTAACACTGCCTTACTTGGCTTCAGGTTTCGAGACACCAAAGCATTGATGAATGATGGCGTCATTGCCGCGGTTGGTGCGATTTATATTTTCATGCTAATTGGTGTTGTTATTGCGGCATTGATTGAAAGCGGCACCATTGCAGGCATCATTGTTTATGCACTTGGTGTTGTCGACCCACGCTGGTTTCTGCCGGCATGCCTGCTACTTTGCAGCTTTATGTCGATGGCTACCGGTACGTCCTGGGGGACAGTAGGCACAGCCGGCGTTGTTCTGGTTGGCCTGGGTGAATTTATTGGCTTACCCGCACCCATGGTTGCTGGTGCTGTTATATCCGGCGCATTATTTGGTGACAAAATGTCTCCCTTATCTGACACCACCATACTTGCAGCAACCGCAGTAGGCACTGAAGTTGATCAGCATATAAGGGCCATGTTTTATACCACCGGCCCTACTTTTTTAATTATTCTACTGGTCTTCGGTCTGTTGAGTTTCCGCTACGCGGGAGCAGAATTAAGCCTGACTGAAATCGATGCTTTGCGACAGCCCTTGCTCGATCAATTTTCAGTCAACCTGCTGGTGTTCCTACCACTATTAGTCATTATCTCAATGAGCTTCATGCGAATGGCTGCAGAACCGAGCATGATGGCTGGTACTGCTGTTGCCGTGATTATTGCCATATTTTTACAGGAACGTGAATTCTCAGAAATACTTTATAGCCTACAGTACGGCTACGTTTCAGAAAGCGGTATTGCAAGTGTCGATACGCTCTTAACAAGAGGCGGCCTACAAAGCATGATGTGGACTTTATCACTTGCACTGATTGCGCTTGCTCTGGGCGGTATTTTAAATGGCGCCGGCTTTCTAAAAGTGCTGGTCAGTGGACTTATCAAACGTATAAAAACGGCCACTCAACTGGTTGCATCAACCATCGCAACTTGCATCCTGGCGAACATGAGCATGGGGGAAAACTATTTAGCAGTGATATTCGGTTCCAGAATATACAAGGACACCTATCAGGAAAGAGGTCTGCAACCGCGCATGTTATCAAGGTGTGTCGAAGAAGGCGCAACGCTAAGTGCGGGCTTAATTCCCTGGACAACAACAGGTGCTTTTTTCAGTGCGGCACTGGGAGTATCAACTGCACAATATGCCCCATGGGTGCTGTTATCTTCTTTTAATATGGTCATATCCATAGGATTAACCGCTCTGGGCAAAGGTATTTTTAAAAAAAATAACCCATAAAGCACAAAAAACTATTTAAGAATTCGTTCAAATTAGGCATGTGATGGATTTTTAATGATGACATCTTCATCAGAATTTTTGCGCTGCTTTTCAAATGCTCTCTGCTTGCGTTTTTCTTCTTCAAGTGTATTTTCACCGCCGACCCATTTATCCATCACGACACAAGCAACTATATCCCCTGCAACATTAACGGCAGTTCTGCACATATCCAGAATCCTGTCCACGCCCATTAATAAGGCAATCCCGGACGCAGGAATACCAACTGTGCTGAGCACCATCGCCAAAATAACAATGCCGACGCCTGGTGTGGCAGGTGACCCAATTGAAGCGCCAACCGCCACTACAACAAGCAGTGCTAAAGAGCCGGTGCTGAGATCAATCCCATAAACCTGCGCTAAAAATATAGTCGCGACACCCTGGTATAGGGCCGTGCCATTCATGTTAATGGTTGCCCCAATGGGTATCACAAATTCCGCAATAGAAGGTCTTACATTTAATTTGTCTTCAGCGGTTTTAATAGACAAAGGCATCACTGCTGCCGAACTGGATGTTGAAAAAGCCAGCAACAGTAACTCTTTTAATTTACTCATAAACGCAAAAGGAGAACCTTTTGTGACCAGCAGAATTAAAAACATGTACATGACAAACATAATGAATAATCCGAGCAGCACAGTTAGCATATAAATACTCATGCCAAGTAAGGCCTCAAACCCTATCCTGCTCTGGATATACGAGCCAATCGACAAGGAAGCAATGTCCAGGCCGGTGTGCAAATTAATGGCACATTACGCAATATGCAAAGTCAGCTATTCTCTACGCCAACACTACCAGACAGTGAAATCCTATCCATTCTAATCACCGGAAAATCATTTGCGAATACGAACGATCAGGAACAGGGAAACCTCTTGGGCGCAGTAGCGAGCCTTGGTATTAATCGTAGCCAAGGGCTTACCAATACGATCCGTTCGGAACTTGGCCTGGATATGCTTGCATTAAATAGCTCAAGCAATATTGATCAGAGCTCAATTGGCATGGGGAAATATTTGACACCGGATATTTTTATGCATTACGAGGTTGGTTTATTTGAGAGTAAATCGACGCTTTCTCTTGAATACATACTCACACAAAGACTTCGTCTTGAAGTGGAAAGTGGCATCAGCCAAAGCATCGATATGACCTATACTGTTGAGAAGTAAGTGTTTTGGATTAGTGCAGAGTGAACTGCGTACTGGCTGATTTATACCATTAACTGACAATCTTGTTGCTCTAGATTATGAATAACCCTATTCTATTCATTACGATGTTTGCTATCTTAATTATTACTAGTCTTAGCCATTAATCTTACACAACTATTATGCAAGAACTGATCGATATATTTTCTTATAGACTTTTCACAATTCAGGGCCAAGAATATACCCTCTTACAGGTATTGGCACTGCCTCTAGTTGTATTACTGGCTTATTACTTTATTAAAAAATCCAGCTTCTACATCGTCAAAAAAATGAAGCAGAAAGAAGTTGAACCCGATTTAATTCTTCTGGTTCAACGTCTTTATTTTATTGTTGGCTTACTTTTATTGGGATTCACCACGCTGGCACTTCTAAATGTGCCACTAGGCGCTTTTGCTTTTGTTTCAGGTGCCGTCGCTATTGGTGTTGGCTTTGGTGCTCAGAATATTATTAATAATTTTATTTCGGGCTGGATATTAATGTGGGAAAAGCCCATTCGTATTGGTGACTTTCTTGAGCTTGGAGATGTGATGGGAACGGTTGAGACTATTAATACCCGATCCACTCTAATTCGCCGAACTGACGGTGTGCACATGCTCATACCCAACAGCCAATTACTGGAAAATACCGTCATTAACTGGACGCTAATTGATAAGCTGGCTCGTGGCCAGGTAAGAGTCGGCGTTGCCTATGGTTCGCCTGTAAAATTGGTTTCTGAATTAATTACTCAAGCGGTCAAATCTCATGAATTTATACTTGATGATCCTGAGCCTGTCGTCATATTTGAAGATTTTGGTGATAACGCCTTGATATTTGATACTTACTTTTGGGTGTCGACGGTCAGTGAAAGGGGCTTACGTTTTATAAAATCCGATGTACGATTCAAAATTGAGGAGCTGTTTAATCAGAATAATATTGTCATCGCCTACCCACAACGAGATCTCCATATTGATGGCGAACTTAAGTTAACTAAATCAGACTCATAACCATTTTTTAAGCTTGAACAGCGCCAGAATAACAATGACAACAAGGGCCATGCCTGAAAAGACATAAAGGAACGCTTCGGGTGTCTCGACACCTGGTAGTCCTGCGACATTCATCCCAAACAAACCCGTAACAAAAGATATAGGCAGAAAAATAGCGGCTACTATCGATAACACATACATCCGTTCATTTTGCTGTTGCGCCATCATGTTCATTAATTCTTCCTGCAGCACGATTGCTTTTTCCCTGACCAAATCCAGATCTTCGACATAACGGGTCATACTGTCTGACAATTCCTGAATATACATGAGCTCGGCTTTTTCCAGAATTGCTGCGCCCAGCCTGTGCAAAGCTTCCATTGCTTCTCGCTGTGGAGCCAGGTAGCGTCTGACCATTGCTGCTTCTCGTCGCAAGTTAGACACATCAGCTCTTGTTTTTACAATATTGTCGACTATTGAGCCTTCTTCAAATTCAAGCATTCTGGCTTCCATCGCATCGACATAGTCTGCAATTCTGTCAGCAATATGCTCAATAATAGTGCTCAATACTTCGCTCGAATTTTTAGGACCCGAACCTTGAATTATTTCTTCCTTAACATCCTGGGTGGAAAGCACTCGCCTGTGTCTGAGAGTAATGATTCGGTCTTTTTCAACCCAGAATCTGAGTGAAACCATATCATTGGGGTCTTGACCAGGATTCAAGTTAACGACCCGTAATATCAATAATATTCCGGCCTCGTAAACCATGGTGCGTGGCCGGGTGTCTAATCTTGTTAAAGCATCTATTGCGTGTTCAGGGATGCCCAAGGATTCAAGATTTGGGCGACAATCATCTACCAAGAAATCAAGATGGCACCAAACCTCCTTCTCATCATTTTTCGCTTTGTCTAGTAGCATCCCGCCACCAAGACCATTAAGCGCAAAACCGAAAACAAATGAATCTGCGTGTGTTAATTTTTCATATACAGACATGTTAATTATCCTTTCAACATTGAATCATTCATGTTTATATCATCATATGGATGCTTGTATAAAAATATTTATCCCTTATTAGTCACTTTTGGGATTCAAAAATTCGACAATCCTGCCCTGTGACACATACAAATTTGGTTATACTTGATCAATTTCATCGAGAACTGGAAAATTTTTCTATAGGAAAAGCATAAATATTTTTCTTCCCTTAATTTACATTTAAGTAATTTAAGATGATCAGAAAATAGCAAGCAACTATTCCAAAAATTTAGAATTAGCACTAATTAAAGAGGTTAAGCATGAAAATTGCTATTTTATCGCGTGTTGAGACACTCTACTCAACCAGACGTCTAAAAGAAGCAGGCGAAGCGAGAGGGCATGAGGTTGATATCATCGATACGCTTCATTGTTATATGGATGTGACACGCAGTCGTCCGGCGGTTCGATATAAAGGTCAAAAATTACCCTACTATGATGCGGTAATACCCCGTATCGGCGCATCAATCACTTTTTATGGCACAGCAGTCGTTCGTCAATTTGAAATGATGGGCACTTTTTGCGTCAACGAATCAGTAGCCATCAGCCGTTCAAGAGACAAGTTACGCTCTTTACAATTACTGTCTAGAAAAGATATTGGCCTGCCCCGCACTGGCTTTGCTAATAAACCGGATGACATCCCGGATCTGGTTAAAAATGTCGGGGGTGCACCTTTGGTTATCAAGCTGCTGGAAGGCACGCAAGGTATTGGCGTTGTCCTGGCCGATACCAACAAATCAGCTGAAGCCATTATTGAGGCTTTTATGGGATTAAAAGCCAATATTTTGGTACAGGAATTTATTGAAGAAGCTGGCGGCGCGGATATACGTTGCTTCGTTATTGGCAGCAAAGTGGTTGCAGCGATGAGACGCCAGGGTGCCGAGGGTGAATTTCGTTCTAACCTGCATCGTGGAGGATCAGCAGTAGTCGTTCGTTTATCTAAAGAAGAGCGGGCTACAGCAGTTAATGCAGCCAGAGCAATGGGTTTAAATGTTTGCGGGGTGGACATATTGCAATCAAAACATGGTCCCGTTGTATTGGAGGTCAATTCATCACCAGGTCTGGAAGGCATTGAAACTTCAACGGGTAAAGATGTTGCTGGCATGATTTATTCTTTCATAGAGACAAATGCCCAGCCAAATAAAAATAAAACACGCGGAAAAGGCTGATTGATGGACGAGTTGATCATTGGGGGTCAAAAAATCCCTCCAGGGAAAACCGTGCAAATTGAAATGCCGGTTGTCAGACTCTATACCGATACCGATATTTTTATGCCTGTGCATGTGATTCGAAGCAGACGTAAAGGCCCTACAATTTTCATTTCTGCCGCTGTGCATGGCGATGAATTAAATGGCATAGAAATTATTCGCCGCCTTATTAACCGAAAAAGTCTGCGTCTAACCAAAGGAACAGTGATATTTGTCCCAATGGTTAATGTCTATGGTGTTCTGAATCAGAGTCGTTATATGCCTGACCGCCGTGATCTTAATCGCTGTTTTCCAGGGTCTCCTAAAGGTTCTCTGGCAGGGATTGTTGCCAATAAATTTCTCACAGAAATTGTAAAACACTGCCTATACGGTATCGATTTACATACAGGCGCCATACACAGATCCAACCTTCCACAAGTGAGAGCAAATTTAGACGATAAAGAAACTCGTGAACTTGCTGAAATATTTGGTGTGCCGGTACTATTAAATTCCAATTTACGAGATGGCTCTTTGCGTGAGTCGGCTGTCGAGTCTGGCACAAAAATATTGTTATACGAAGCAGGCCAAGCATTACGTTTTGATGAATTATCTATCAGGGCAGGAATTCGAGGAATTCAAAACGTTCTCGTTCATTTGGGCATGATCAATCGTAAAATACGTAAAAACCCGAACAAGTTAACTGTTTCTCCTTTTATTGCCAATACCAGCTCATGGACCAGAGCCAACGCTAGTGGCATAGTTAACAATCTTAAAAACCTGGGTGACAAGGTCAAAAAAGGGGATCGCCTTGCCAGTATAGGAAGCCCATTAGGAGAAGTGTTTGATTCTGTTTATGCTTCTCGATCCGGTATCATTATTGGCAAACAAAATATTCCCCTGGTTCAGGAGGGTGATGCCATGTTTCATATTGCTTACTTTTCAGAAGAAGATGAAGAAATTGTAGAAAATATTGAAATTATGCAGGATGATCTGTTACCTAATGACAGATCGCCTACTTAAATAGTTACCAAAAAAAATGAGCAAGAACCTAATGAGTAATAAACTAATCATTGGTAGCATAGAAGCTTGTGACCTCCCCGAAATTGGGATTAACAACTTGCAGGTTAGAATTGATACCGGCGCTAAAACCTCATCCTTGCATGTCGATAATTTGGAAAAATATACTGAACAGGGAAAGCCCTGGGTCCGCTTTGATATTCATCCAGACGTCTATGACATAAAAAAGGTCACATCATGTAAGGCGGCATTACATGATGTGAGAAGCATCAAGTCTTCCAATGGCACATCTGAAGTGCGTTACGTTATTAAAACACTAATGCGCTTGGGCGATCAGTCCTGGCCAATTGAAATTACCTTAACCAATCGTTCTGATATGAGTTACCTTATGTTACTAGGCAGACAAGGAATGGGTAAAAAAGTATTGGTCAATCCAGCCAAATCTTTTCTATTGACCCAAAAAGTAAAAAATTAAATATATTGAAAGCATTGAATATGGCAAATATATTTGGTATTCGATGTCCGATACATCCTGTGTTTACATTCCTGGGTTATTTCTAACAAAAGAATCTTAAAAAAGTAATTTTTTCTACTTCCATTCAAGCATCTGCAATATTCAATTGAAAAAATAAGCTATGGTTTTAGCTAATTTTTCAAAATAATGCTACCGTTCGCTAATCATTTAACCGTGATTTATTGGTATATATTTTATATGGAATTTAATTTTCAATCACTTATTTCAAATCTCTCAGCCCTGTTAACCAGTATTGTTCAATGGGCCGTCCAAACTGATGCCCTATATCAGTTAGTTATCATTTTTGTTCTCTATATCTTGTCATTATTGATTGCCAGGAAAATAGAACCCTGGCTTGAATCTCATGCCCGAAAAATAAGAGGTTATCCGGGTCTGCTGCGTCTTGTAATCTCAATTTTGCGACGCTCCAACTGGATAAGCTTTACCCTTGCATTAGGCATAGTATTAGCTTTAATCACTAATCTGGGCTGGCGTGACCAAAGTTATTTAATATACATCGCACTGCTATTATCACTTTCGTGGCTAATTATTTCAGTCGCCACTCAATCCATTAGAAACCGCTCACTAAGCCAGTTAGTTGCATTATTTGGCTGGGCTTATGTGGCGATAACGATTTTGGGCATTACAGAAAACACCACCCTATTTCTGGAAGCCGCGGGGTTTTCCATTGGCGATTTCCGTATTTCATTATTGCTGGTTTTCAAAGTATTTGTATTTTTGGGTGCAACTTTATGGATAGCCATTTCAATAGGCAATTTTTTCGATAACCGCATCCAGAGGAATGATGAGTTAACTCCCAGCTTGCGTGTTCTTATTGGCAAGATTTTAAAAATCACACTTATTTTTATAGCGGTTATGGTAGCTGTTTCCGGAATAGGAATAGACCTTACTGTTTTTTCAGTCTTGTCAGGCGCCATAGGGGTGGGAATTGGTTTTGGTTTACAAAAAGTCGTTTCTAATTTCATTTCAGGTTTAATTATTTTAGCCGACCGCTCAATTAAACCTGGCGACACCATTTCACTGGGAGATACTTTTGGCTGGATTCGGGAGTTAAGAGCACGTTTTGTATCAGTAGTTACCCGGGATGGACGAGAATTTCTGATTCCCAATGAAGATTTTATTACTCGAGAAGTCATCAACTGGTCTTTCTCAGATGACCTGGTCAGATTGGACATCCCTTTTGGCGTTTCCTATGACTCTGATCCACATGAAGTCACTGAGTTAACAATAGTGGCGATATTAAAAGTTGATCGTGTTTTATCTACACAAAAGCCGGTGTGCTGGTTAACCGGATTTGGTGATTCCTCACTGGATTTCATTTTACGGTTCTGGATTAAAGATCCGCAAAATGGTCTAACCAATATTCGAGGACAGGTTTTATTAGCGCTTTGGGATACTTTTAAAGAAAATGGGATCAATATTCCCTATCCACATAGAGAAGTCATCATGAAAACACCTGTTTCGATCTCTACTACAGATAAGAATTCCGATTAAACGCCCCCCCCCTTTTAGACCAGCCTGCAACTTTGACATAGCAAAATTATGCTTAATGCTTGCTAATAATTTCCTTTATCTAAGCTGGTCATGCCAGTGCTGGTTATTGCTGGTTTGGGCTGTATTTTTTATTAAGCACTACTTTTATCCTTACAAAAATTTCGGCTTGGCTTTCCTCATAACTCTTGGACTTGTTTTTGGTATAGACCGGCAATAGTGAGGTGATCATTTCCTTTCTCACGATCTATAAACAGCTTTCATTTGCTGGGCAATAGCGGTATTACTATTTTGGGTTTTCAAATTTGGAAATGATGTTCATCCCATGCTACAAATAGAAACACACCTGGACTAACTAATTTTAAAACCAGCCAAATATAGAGTATTCGCATCATGAGCAAGCCTGGTCAGACCGGCATTAAAAGAATCATTTCAGCCTTTCTTTATTCCAAACAAGGATTAATCGATTGCTGGAAAATGGAAACAGCATTTCGCCAGGAACTTGTTGCCTGCGTTTTTTTAATACCTATGGCTTTTTATCTTGGCAATAGCGGAATAGAAAAAGCTCTTTTAGTAAGCAGTTGTCTATTGGTGTTAATTGTTGAAATATTAAATTCAGCTATTGAAACGGTTGTTGATAGAGTGAGCTCAGAGCATCATGAGCTGTCGGGTCTGGCAAAAGATTTAGGCTCTGCTGCTGTCATGATAAGTATTGTAAATTTGATTGTGGTTTGGGCTCTGGTGTTACTGGTATAGGTTGCCATCAACTTTATTACAAGGAATGAATTTACGTTTTAGAGCACATCTAGTTCTTTCGTCTTAATATTGCAAATGGCTGCTTACTATCCTTAGCGGACATGAGAACAAATATTAAGTATGGCTCGCTTTCCACTTTTTATTTCAATGGAATCCCCTGAATTTCAATGACATACTAAAAACCTTAATTTACATATGAGAACGCACGCATATTAATATAGTGTTATGAGCCTGAGTCGCTACTATCGAGATCAATATGACAGAAAGAACAAAAGGACCAGCATCGTATTTCCCATCTATAGAAAAGAAATACGGATTACCAGTTGAGCATTGGTTTAAATTATTGGCTACCCAAAAAGACCTTAAGCATATGGAAATGACCTGTTGGCTAAAAGCAGAACATGGGTTGGGACATGGCCATGCCAATGCCTTAGTCGCATATTTTAAAAATAGAGAAGGCTTTTAACACGGCACATAAGCATAAATTCAATTAAGGACCCAGCAAGCTGCGCCCATTAACCAGAGCGTTATGTCCGCTTCTGGCCGAAAGCAAACATTTGACACAATCAAACTATGAGTATTTACTTAAATACTCTTAATTGCGAATACGTATAGCTAATTCATAGGAGTAAAATACATTCTTTCAACAAATTTATTTGGGGATAAAAATGGCTGGCGAATTGACATTATGGACAATTCTTTTTCTATTTATATTGGTTCTTTCGTTAGATATAAATAAGACAAGGAAAAAAACCAAATACTAGAAAAAGAATTAATAAGACATCTCAGAAATATAGATAATTATATTAGTTTAGGTGAGGAAGAGAAATCTCTGCTCCAAAGAAAGTGGGATGCTGAAGATAAAGAGCAACAACGGCATGAATAAGGGTGCTGACAAGTTAACTTGTTAATATTCTTAATACTTAACCAAATTCCAGTAATTAGTTCCACTATAGAGATTATTGTAAAATGTTAATGTCTGCTTCTGGCCGAAAGCAGACGTTACAGCCTACTACTTTTCTTTTCTAAAATAGCCTCAGAAGTATCTAGACAGGTACTACTTAGACTACACAGCTGAATAGAACACCAAAGCCCACCAAGCCCCCAAAAGCCTTTAAGATACACCAAAAATCCCTCCAAAATCTCCAAGCACACCTATATATACGGGTTCCCCATGGCCTCCTACCCCCCCCCCTAATTAGCTCTTCAGAGGCCTTCAGAGCCTCTCTAAGCAACACAATAAATGGGGTGGACTCAGACTACCCCGTATTTTTGCATTATAAGAGTTTGTTAGGCTTTGGAGACTTTCTAGCCCACTAGAGTAGACATCCTGGTAGACATTTTGAGTCCCTTGACAGTGAACTAGATAGCTGAGAGAGTAAGAAATAAGCGGGATTACACTGCTGGTTGGTTCCTAGGAAAGGACTTCTTAACTCTCCTGGGCACCAAACTCTTCTCTGAAGTCTCTGTAATCCTTGATATTTTTTATAGAACTCGGATTAGAGTTCAATATGGCTTATAAATTTGTAAAGTAACTCCAACTTATAACCTTCTCCATACGTCTGTCCTATAGATCTCATACTCCATCCACCTAGTTGATCGATTACTTCTGTTGGCGCTTCAACATCTCGTAATCTGTCTCTAAAACTATGCCTTAAACCATGAATAACTGCTTCTTTACCTATAATAGTTTTTATCCATTTATTAGCTGCTGCAGATGCAGAGTTTGTTTTACAAATTCCATTGGCGACATACCTAGGGAAACAGTATTCGCTCTTACTAGTTGAAATAATTAGTTTTGCAGCATTAAGTGAAGCTCCGACAAGAGGAATAATTCTTGTGCTAGTAGTTGTCTTAAGTGATCTAATTTTATTTTTTCTAATGTTTAAGTATGAGATATGCTCATCAATAAAAATATCTTCTTTTTCTAACCCTGCAGCTTCTGAAAGTCTTAACCCAGTGTCTGAAATTAATGCTACAAGAAGCCGAAGATCATCCGGCTTATTGATACATTTCTTTTGAAGTATTTTTATAGATTCAGTCTTGATTGTTTTTCTTTTTATATTTTCTTCTTTATGAATATAAACATTACTGAATGGATTTCCACAATCTAATCCAAATTCATTTATATTGAAATTTATAACTGCTTTAATGCATCCTATATTTCTTCTTATAGATGATGCACTCAATCCTTTTTCTTTTAACTTGTCTCGAAAGTTAGCAGAATCAAGACCCGTGTATTGATCTAAATTCTTATCACCTAAATATTTAATAAGATAGCCAACAGCTCTCTTAGTATGACTAAAAAACAAGAGGTTTCTATCTACCCCTTTAGTAGATAAATATCTGTCTTGCGCCTCTGTTATTGTTGGGGCATCTGAAATAACACCTTCAATCCCATTATTTATAAGCTTCTTACTCGCAGGGACTTGAATATTTTTTAACCTCAAACCCATCCAATAATCTTCTAATTTTGATGAGATGTTATTAGAGGCAATATGTGCCTTATATGGTGACTTTGTTTTGAGACTTATAACAATACGATCAATGCTGTAATGATTCCTTAAATCAAATGGAACAGCATGTGAAAAGTAAAAAAATGAATTTTTGGTGTAAGTATATTTAGGGTTCTTAATGTCTACCATAATGTCTACTCTAATCCGAGTTCTATAAAAAATATCAAGGATTACAGAGACTTCAGAGAAGAGTTTGGTGCCCAGGAGAGGACTTGAACCTCCACGACCTTTCGATCACTAGCACCTGAAGCTAGCGTGTCTACCAATTCCACCACCTGGGCCAAGGAAATGAACTGCATTTTGCAGGGGGCGCAATTTACCGATTCTCCTGCGTTCTGTCAATGTCGTTCCACTCTTTGGGTGTTATACTGTCGCCATATTCATATACCAAAAAGGCTTACATGCCACGTTCTAAAAAAAATCAAGACCCCCACGCCGATCGTGAAGCTTCACGCTATGACAATCCTATTCCCAGTCGGGAATTTATTTTGCAGCATCTGGAAGACAGTGGAGAACCGATAACTCACCAGGCTCTCTGCAAAGAGTTATTGCTTTTTGATGCTGATTCGCAAGAAGCATTACGCCGCCGACTCAATGCGATGACCCGTGATGGTCAGATAATTGAAAATCGTGGTGGCGCATATGGCTTAGTGCGTAAGATGGATTTAATCAAAGGGGTTATACAGGGCAACAAGGAAGGTTACGGTTTTGTGATTCCGGATCAAGGTGGTGATGATTTGTTCTTATCCCCTAACCAGATGAATAAAGTATTTGATGGCGATAAGGTTCTGGCACGAGTATCCGGTATTGATAAGCGTGGCCGACTGGAAGGGAAAATTGTAGAAGTCCTGGAACGTAAACGTCTTCAGTTTGTTGGACGTTATTATCAGGAGTCTGGCCTTGGTGTTGTGATTCCGCATAATCGACGCATTGCCCAGGAAATCCTGATTCCACCCAATAAGCACAAGAATGCTAAGGATGGTGATTTTGTCGTCGTCGATATCATTAAATTTGCCCACAACCATGTCAAAAGTACTGGTGTGGTAGCCGAAGTACTAGGCGATGTTGCCAAACCCGGTATGGAAATAGAAGTGGCTATTCGTGCCCACGAGATTCCTTCTGTCTGGCCCAAAAATATCAATGCTGAACTTAAACTGATCACTAAACAAGCCAGCCCTTCAAAAGAATCGGTAAAACGTATCGACCTGCGCAAGCTTCCCTTTGTTACCATTGATGGAGAAGATGCTAAAGACTTTGACGATGCGGTTTACTGCCAGCGCCAACATGGTAAAGGCTGGACCTTATACGTCGCCATTGCTGATGTCTCACACTATATAGGTGTCGATACGGCTCTGGATCATGAGGCACAGCAACGCGGTAATTCGGTGTATTTTCCTGGACATGTAATCCCAATGCTGCCGGAAGAATTATCCAACGGCTTGTGCTCATTAAAACCTCGAGAAGACCGTCTTGTCATGGTTTGCAAAATGGATATCAATCGGGAAGGCGACATTACAGCTTATAAATTTTGTGAAGGCGTCATCCATTCCAACGCTCGCCTAAGCTATACCGAAGTAGCGGCTATGCTCCAGCCAGTTAAGGAAGATTCCGACAAAAGATTACAACAGCGCATCCAGGAAAAATACCGTGACTTACTGCCTGACTTAAAAAATCTTTATGCTTTATATAAGACGTTGCATAAATCAAGACGAGAACGTGGCGCCCTGGATTTTGAAAGTGTTGAAACGCGCATCATATTTTCAGAGAAGAAAAAGATTAAAGAAATTATTCCGGTAGAGCGTAACGATGCCCACCGAATTATTGAAGAGTGCATGCTCTGCGCCAATGTTTGTAGTGCCGAGTTTTTATTACAGGCCAAGTTGCCTGCCTTATATCGAGTTCACCCTGGACCCAATGAAGAAAAAGTCACCAGACTCTATGATTTTTTACGTGGCCTTGGCATAGGTCTGGCGCGTAAAAATAATCCAACACCAATTGATTACCAGATCATTTTGGATCGGCTAAAAAATCGGCCGGATCGTCATCTTCTGCAAATCATGGTTATACGCTCGCTGATGCAAGCCGTTTACCAACCTCAAAATGCCGGGCACTTTGGTTTGGGTTTTGAAGCTTATACCCATTTCACCTCTCCCATTAGACGCTACCCCGATTTGCTGGTACATCGCGCCATTCGCTACCTGATTCGAACAGACAAACACCGACAACATACCTTGCCGGCTTCCGGTAATACTAAATTATCACGGCAGGACATTTATCCTTATAAACTGGCGGACCTTGAAACCCTGGGCGTTGAGCTATCAATGACGGAACGTCGCGCAGATGCTGCCACCTATGATGTGCTTGATTGGCTTAAGTGTGAATATATTAAAGAGCATATTGGGGAGGAGTTTTCCGGCACCGTCTCATCGGTCACGAGCTTTGGTTTGTTTGTTCAACTGGATGATATTTATATCGAAGGACTGGTCCATGTCACTGCCCTAAAAAATGATTATTATCACTTTGATGCAACTGCTCATACACTCACTGGAGAGCGTAGCGGATATCAGTTTCAAATGGGTGATAAGGTAAGAGTCATTGTAGCTCGAGTTGATTTGGACGATAAGAAAATTGATCTGCAATTAATCTCAGACCCAAAAACACAGCGTAAAGGAAAAAATATTCCACAACGGCAACGCTCGACAAAACTGCGCGACATCACGCGCAATAAATTAGCCAAAACCTCACGAAAAAAAGCCAATACAAACAATAAAACCAATACAAAACACAAACGCAGAAAATAAGAATCAAATAAGATGAGTAGCAAGGAATGGGTTTTTGGTATTCACACCATTAACGCTCTTTTAAAACACCGTCCCGAAGTAATTTTGCAAATATATTTGCAAAGTGGACGCCTGGATAAAAGAATTTCGGAAATCACTGACCGTGCCAATAGCTTAGGTATTCCTGTTGAGGTCCTGGAAAAAAAAGACCTCGATAAAAGAGCTGATGGAAATCATCAGGGTGCTGTCGCATTCTGCAAAGAAATAAAACTTGAATACAATGAAAGCTATCTGGAAGAACTTTTAAACAAACTAGAACGCCCTCCTCTATTGCTAGTTCTCGATGGCGTGACAGACCCTCATAATCTGGGAGCCTGTTTACGCTCAGCAGAAGCCGCTGGCGTTAATGCAGTTATTGTTGCCAAAGATAAATCTGCCTTGATGAATGCAGTCGTAAGAAAGGTTGCATGTGGTGCCGCAGAAATCATTCCTTTTATTGTCGTAACTAATCTCGTGCGCTGCCTGCAAAGTCTGCAAAAGCGTGGCATCTGGGTTATGGGCGCAGCCGGCGAGGCCAATAAGTCCCTCTATAATACGGATCTTAAAGGGGCTTTGGCCCTGGTACTTGGTGCTGAAGGTTCTGGTTTACGTCGCCTAACACGCGAAACCTGTGACGAATTACTTTCTATTCCCATGCAAGGTGAGACCAGCTCTTTGAATGTTTCAGTATCCGCCGGGGTATTTCTTTTCGAAGCACTCCGCCAAAGACTTAATTAATTTACTTATCTTCAAGCCGCTATTGCGCTTGTAAGTTTTTCGTTTAAACAGCTAGTTATCTTACTCATTTAAGAGTTTAAGCGAATTCCGCAACGCCGAAAAATCCTCAAAGAGAGGTTGAAGGCAGAGTAAAAGGCTTAGGTTTCTATAATCCTTTGTCTTTTCGAAATATATTTGCATCTACCTCCCAATATCACTACAATTCGCCCTCTTTTTTAACTCCTTGTCTTACCACAAGCGCTTAAATTAAGCATTTGGCTCCTCAATGAGTCCTTGATGGAAGGCTACTAAACCGTAAGGAGCAGCAATGCGACACTATGAAATAGTATTTATGGTGCATCCCGACCAGTCCGATCAGGTTCCTGGGATGATCGAAAAATACACTACTTTGATCACCGAATCTGGTGGCACCGTTCACCGCCTAGAAGACTGGGGTCGACGCCAGTTAGCCTATCCAATCAATAAGATTCATAAAGCTCATTATGTGCTAATGAATATTGAGTGTGGGCAGGATGTACTTGACGAACTGACTACCCTTTTCCGTTATAACGATGCCGTATTGCGTAACCTTGTGATTAAACGCAAGGACGCTGTGACTGATATGTCTGACATCATGAAAGCTGAAAATGAAAGTAGAGAGCGCAAAGCCCGCGTCAGCCAACGCATGCAAGATGATGCTGAATACAATGATTCTGACGATGATGACGCAATCGACGAGATTGATGAAGATGATGATACAGATCTTACTGATGATCTTGTAGCAGAAGAAGCCACAGAAGAAAGTAAAACTTAAGCAGACATTTTTGGAGAAAGAATATGGCACCCCGATTTTTTAGACGTCGACGCTTCTGCAAATTTACTGCTGAAGGCGTAACAGAAATAGATTACAAAGACCTGGATACCTTAAGAGCCAATATCAGTGAAACTGGCAAAATCGTACCCAGCAGAATAACCGGTACTAAAGCTCGTTATCAGCGTCAGCTAGCAACGGCTATAAAGCGTGCTCGCTATCTGGCCTTGATTCCATATACGGATTCGCACGAAGTTTAAGACCCCAGGGGAACATGATGCGAGGCTTAGCGGAATATGCAATGCATGGCCGCCGCCAGGCCATCATAGTGGTGGTACTCACCGGCTTGTTTCCCATGATTTACTGCCTGAGTGCGGCAGTTGTTGGTTTAGTTAACCTTCGCAAAAGCACTACGGAAGGTTTGATAATTCTGCTTTGGTCATTATTGCCAGCAGTATTATTATGGATAGCAGGGGATAACACCCCCGTGGTGCTGATGTTAAGCACCGCAATATTGGCCCAGGCTTTAAAGCATTTTAAATCCTGGTCTAAAGTGATCATGCTGGGGACAGTGTTGGGAATACTGACACAACTTAGCCTGGTCTGGCAGATCGGTTTTGTAGAACAATGGGTTTCGATTGTAGAAGAAGCCATTGTTATGCAACAAAGCCAAGGCATTGTTGTTGAATACACCGCTGATGAATTAGTAAGACTACTGTTAAGTTTTTACGGTGCTTACAATTTTATAATGGTTATTAGCTGCCTTGTGTTGGCGCGTTGGTGGCAAGCTGTTTTATATAATCCGGGAGGGTTTAAAGCTGAGTTCCACCAACTGAAATTGGAGCCGGGTTTTGCAGTTTTGCTGGCAGGATTTATTATTGCTGCCCTCACAGGAGTATCGCCTTTAGATACCTGGCTGGTAATCATGTGTATACCGCCCTTGTTAAGCGGACTGGCCCTCTTGCATTATTTGGTTGCCTATAAAAAGCTGGGCTTAAGCGGGATTGTAATAGCTTATTTACTGGCGATGTTTATATCACCGATGGTGATTTTGCTGGGCTTAATAGACAGTGTAATGAATTTTAGAAAACGACTTGCTGGCGCTTAAGAAAGTAGTCGGCAATAGGTGAGGTTAAAATGAACGTAATACTACTGGAAAAAGTTGGAAAAATTGGTGACGTCGGTGACCAGGTCAATGTGAAGGCCGGCTATGCACGCAACTACCTATTCCCTTTTGCTAAAGCAGTTCCTGCGACAAAAGAAAATGTAGCTGATTTTGGAGCACGCAAAGAAGAATTATTAAAAGCAGCTAACGAAAAACTGGCTGCAGCACAGGCTCGCGCGACTAAACTTAATGGCATAGTTATCGCCATAGAAGCCAACGCTGGCGAAGAAGGCAAGTTATTTGGTTCTGTAGGCACACGTGATATAGCCGATGCCCTGGTCGCTGCTGGCCATGAAGCAGAAAAGAGCGAAGTACAATTACCCCAAGGCGCGCTGCGTTCTACTGGCGAT
Source organism: Gammaproteobacteria bacterium (assembly GCA_030831165.1). Lineage (GTDB taxonomy): Bacteria > Pseudomonadota > Gammaproteobacteria > Pseudomonadales > Pseudohongiellaceae > UBA5109. The sequence goes on from JAURLP010000011.1 coordinate 49,591, forward strand.
TTTACTATCACTTTGGATCTTGGTTCCGAGGTAACAGCCGAAATCAATCTTAGAATTACAGGTCATGATGCACCTGCTGAAACCATCGCAGCCATGGAAGAGATAGAAGGCAAAGTTGAAGAAGCTGGGCAAAGCGAATCTGAAGAATCTGCACTAGAAGACAAAGAATAACTGAGTCTTTGCAGTACAGAAAAGGGAGCCAAAAGCTCCCTTTTTTTATTTTAAACCTAAATATAAGGGAGCCTTTAGCTCCCTTTTTTAGTTTTATATGTGTCAAAAGCTATTCGCTATTTAGCTTTTTATCAATTAATTAGCACCGAAAAAACGGGAGACAGTTTCGACATCTCGGGACTGGCTATAAATCAGTTCAGAGTTAAAGTTGGTATTATCAAATCCTGTTACTTCAAACAGCGCTTCAAAACTGATTCCATCGGTATTTCCAGCCAAGCTTGCCTGTATATCTGTGAGGATTGTTTCACTAGCCACCTGTTGCGCAATATTATTCAGGCTTTCATCCCGCATGCCCGCAATCATGGTGATTTGATGGCCGCTGGGAGATGGAAATGTCACCAGCATACTGTAGTCTTTATAAGAATCGGCACTCGATAAACCTGAACTGCTTACATAATATTCACCGGTTTGCAGGTTGCTCAACTCATCATAGGTATTACCTATTTCCAGGCCTGAACCAGCAAAAATCAGGTTATATAAATTATTTAAACCACTAAGATAGCCCAAATATATGACATGATTACTAGCCAAGTCCGCCGTGGAGTATTCAGAAGCCATTTTTACATTAATACGCTCGGGGTCCACCCCTTGCAATAGCAGTTTCATCACCTGTGTAACTGCATAAGCTATTGAACTAGGAATGTAATTCAGGTTGAGATCAAAATATTTATCTGTGCCTTCCACGTCCATCTCCTGTAAGAAAGCAAGCTCCTCTGGAGAGTTCACATCAAACTCTCGAATCATACGCAGGACTTCACCTCGATCATTTAATTCCCCGAAAATATAGTAATCCCCAACCAGAATAAGAACTGGTGCAGCATCATCAAACATTTCCTTCCAGGGGGCCAGATCTGCAAAGACACTTATGTCTTCTGGTTCAGCCGGTTCGGGGCTTAACTGTAGCAGCAGATTGATCAGCAACAATAGAATGGCCACGCCTGCCAACCACTGAGTCACTGCATTTCGTCTAAGTGCTAGCCCGGTAACACTCAGTTTTTCAACAGGAATATCAGCAACAGGCATAGCCGTTAGAATGTACTGGCCTTTAGGGATATCCAGCCTGTATTTTTCTTGTTTACCGTATTTGTCGAAATAAGCTTTAAGTTTATTGCGTAAATGGTAAATATGAACGCGAACGATGGAGTCTTTTCCGACATCAAAGTCTGTATCACGCCCCAATACATCCATTGCGATGGCTATTTCTTTGGGATTATTGCCACTGATGGCACATTCAGCCAGATATAAGAGAATATCACTGTAGGTACGGGAGCGGCCAAGTACTCCGCTATTTATAATACGTTGAACCAGTGCCTGTAACTCTTCAGGCTCGATATTATTCATAAAATTGCCATTGCTACATTAAGGTGTGCATTTTGGCTGAATCAAGAATAAAAACAAGTGGTTTTTTAACGTTAATTTTTATTAGAAAAGATACAGATTTTTCTCTTGTTAACGGACATTAACGTAAATATAAAGCCTATATAACAGCAGCTTACGAAGGTTATTGCGGCCTGGCTGGAATGCTCGGTGATGAGAATTCCAGCTGACCAACAGCACTACTGGCGACATGATCTATCGTCAGGCTCTGAAAAGTTAACGTTAAAATTGGTATCTCACGCCTAATCGCAATGCTCTTGGCAGGGTCGCTCGGCTCATCCTACAGTTAGTGACATCGCAGTCAATAGTGTCTGAGCTCAATCCGGGCGCATCCAGCCCCTGAACATAAGCGGGATAGTTATAAACGATTTCCTTGCCCTCTGTGTCAGCCAGGTTTATGACTTCAACAAACATGGTAACAGACTGCCAGTGATAGGCTGTTCGCATATTGATGGTGGTGAGTGAATCACCTCGACGAGAATTGGCAGCATCCAGGGCATAAGGCCCAAGATAGCGTAAACGAAGACTGGCATCCCAGTTAGGCCTGGTAATTGCGACACCTAATTGGACTGCTTCTTCAACAGCCTGCTCGACATAAATACCCTCAGGGTTATTTACATAACGCGCCTCACTGCTGGTATATGAGGCATCAACGCCAAGCCAGTCCGAGGGTTGCCAGAACATCGTCAGTTCGACGCCCTCTCGTTTGGAGGCACCTTTAGGCTCAACCGAATTAGAGTCACCCACGAAGATTAACTCACTCTCCTGATTCAGCCACCAATATGCACTGGTAAACTTGAAGTCGCCCAAGGTCAGCCGACCACCTGCTTCATAACCCGTTCCAGCGGATATGCCAGGAACTGGATTAACTGTGCTAACCACGCCTCGTGCATCGTTGGAATGAAAGCCTCTGCCCCAGTTGTAGTAAAGTTCAAGATTATCCAGTGCGGTATAGGCCAAGCCAAACTTGGGAGAAGCTTTATTGGCAGTTTTACTGCCATCGGCACTTAGAGCATTTTTTGCTGTAACACTGAAATCAAAATGGTCCATGCGCAAACCGCCGGTCACCCGCAAGTCCCGATTAACATACCAGGTGGCTTCTGCAAATGTTCCGACTGAACCCGCAGCAATTTCATTATCGGCTATATCGCCAAGGTAATTACCATTATTGAATGATTCAACACCTACACGACTGCCATCGTCATAACGAAACTCACCGCCGACAATAAAATTATAATCATTGCTTTCAAATAAAGTCTTATCGGCCTGACCGCTTATTACCCAGCGCTTATCAAACTGATTAATCTGGAAGTCATACGTTGGGTTGGAGGACATGGTCCAGTCGTAAAGCTGCGCATAGGCATTAGCATTCCAGTCAGTTCCTGCTAATTCCGCATTCGCGATCCAGCGTGTTGTTTCACCTTCTGCGGTTGGATCCAGAGAGCAAAATGCATCTTCACAGACTGTTGTACCAAAGGCGCGCTCCGGTATCTGCTCTGTTGGGTCCCAGCTTGCTCGATAACCTGAAACGGTAAAAGCTGCGTCACCCAATCGGGTTCTTGTTAAATATTTACCCCAGACAGAAAAATGTCCCAAGTCTTCACTTTTTTCCCAGGGTCCATCATAGTTTTTAAATTCTCCAATTATGGATAAGGTGCCGTCATTAAGCTCTTGACTCATACCGCCAACATAACGGCGCCAGCCATCCTCTCCAACCTCAACTGAAACAAAAGGACGCTCAACTTCATCAATGGTATGAATAAACGAGGCACCGGCCATTGAAAAGTCACCTAGATCGGCATAATAGGGACCCTTACGAAAATCAATGCCATCAACGGTTTCAGGGATAATACCATTAACATCCAAATAGCCCTGTCCGTGTCCGTGCGTTCTCATGTTAAGAGGAACCCCATCCAGCTTCACAGTATAATCAGTCCCATGATCAAGGTTAAAGCCTCTTAAAAAGTACTGGTTAGCTTTACCGCTGCCTGAGTGTTGCACTGCCACCATGCCTGGCATGGACTCAAGTAATTCGGAGGTTTTAACTAGGGGCCGAATTAACAAGTCAGAGCCTCCGATATAACCGACACTGGCGGAAGTTGCTTCCCCAACCAAATCGGTGTTACGACCAAATACAACTATCTCTTCAATGGCTGGAGTGTTTTGAGCCATAGCATGAGGAGAGGCTATTGCTGCACTTAACACTGCCACAGAAAGCGTAAGCTTGTTTTTGGCAATTAATTTTGACTTATTCATTTTATACCCCATTTTTTGAACACTTAACGAAACCTACCGGTTTCGAACTTCATGGCTGAACCTTATAGTATTTTTTATAAAAGCAAGGCTAATTAACTGTTTTGTAACTGTTTACGAAAGGTTAATGAATTGTTAATCCTTAATTTTTTAAATTGCTTAAAAGTTTTTAATAGAAATTGACGCTTTCCGCTCACATGCGCACAATATTTGAGTTAATATTGTTAGCCCTGCAGGCTTTGTCCAGCAGATTAAAATTGCGCTTAATAATACTCTCAATAATAAAAGTTTACGTAAATGTCGGATAATTCTTCCAGTCAACCCAGACCCCTAGACGCTGCAATGAGCAACACCAGCAGTCTTAAATTACCGCCGCACTCTATAGATGCAGAGCAGGCAGTGCTGGGTGGTCTTATGTTGGATAATGCGGTTTGGGATGATGTCGCTGATGTGCTGATAGAATCGGATTTTTACCGTAAAGAACACAGCATTATTTTCACGGCCATGCATAAACAAAGTGATGCTGGCAAACCCATCGATCTGGTCACGCTGGCGGAAGCCCTGGATCATGTGAATCAATTGGACCATTGTGGCGGCCTGGATTATTTAGCCGAACTTGCCAGCAACACTCCCAGTACTGCCAATATTATGGCCTATGCCCACATCATCCGTGAACGGGCTATTCTTCGACAGCTGATTTCGGTTGCCAATAATATTGCTGAAAGTGGTTATAACCCCGATGGCCGGGAAAGCGCCGAGCTGCTTGATATTGCTGAGCAACAAGTGTTCAAAATTGCTGATGAACGCCCTAAGGACGGGGGTCCCCAGGCTGTCGACCCCTTACTGAAAAAAGGCCTTGAGCGACTTGAAGAACTTTTTAATGCCGAAGGTAACTTAACCGGGCTGACCACAGGCTTCAAAGATTTAAATAATCAAACTTCCGGCCTACAAAAATCGGATCTCATCATTGTTGCCGGGCGCCCTTCCATGGGAAAAACCTCATTTGCCATGAATCTGGTAGAAAACTATATCTTAAGCCAGGAAGATCCTCTGCCGGTGCTGGTTTTCAGCCTGGAAATGCCCGCTGAGAGCCTCATTACCCGTATGCTGTCATCAATCGGCAAGGTTGACCAAACCCGTATGCGCAATGGCAAACTTTTGGATGATGACTGGCCCAAACTGACTCAAGCGATTAACAAGTTAACCGGCAAACCCTTATATATAGATGATACTGTTGGCTTAAACCCAACAGAAATGCGTGCTCGGGCAAGACGGGTTGCTAAGGATCATAATAATAAAATTGGCATGATCATGGTTGACTATCTGCAATTGATGCAATTACGTGGCTCTTCAGAAAACCGAACTGGAGAGATTTCTGAAATCTCACGAGCATTGAAGTTGATGGCACGTGAATTTGAATGCCCGGTAGTTGCTCTGTCACAGTTGAACCGTAGTCTGGAACAACGCCCCAACAAGCGCCCTGTTATGTCTGACCTGCGCGAATCTGGCGCCATTGAGCAAGATGCCGACGTCATTATGTTTGTCTACCGTGATGAAGTGTATAACGAGGACACCGAGCATAAAGGTGTGGCTGAAATAATCCTCGGCAAACAGCGTAACGGCCCTATTGGTACCTGTAATCTAAGTTTCGTAGGCAAATACACGCGTTTTGAAAATTATATGCCCATGAGTGCGGAACAAAATTTCACCGGTGGCTATAACAGTTACGGCAATGATGCCGGAGATTCTGACGAGTGATCCATCGGGCTAAGTCCACGATTAATCTCAAGGCCTTAAGACATAACCTGGAGATTGCCCGCTCCCATGCCAATAAGCGAAAAGTTGTTGCTGTCATCAAAGCCAATGCTTATGGGCATGGCCTGGTCCCGGTAGCAGAAGCCCTGCAGGCAGCAGATATCTTCGGGGTCACTGATATTGATGAAGCCGATCAACTAAATGCCTCTGGCTGTGATAAAGCAATCTTGATACTCCAGGGTATTATTGAGCGTAGTGATATAGCTCGAATCGCCAGGCATGGTCATCAGCTTGTTATTCATAATCTGGAACACTTAAGCTGGCTTGAAGAAGAACTGGATAAAATCAATTTTGCCAAGCCCTTAAGCTTCTGGCTTAAAATGAATTCTGGTATGGGCAGACTAGGAATCATGCCTGCAGACTTTGTCTCAGCCTATCGTAGCCTGCAAAGCAAGCCATGGTGTCATGAAGTTATCCTGATGACCCATCTGGCCAATGCCAACCTGAGAGACTCTGCCCTTAATCAACAGCAACTGGATACCTTCGATGCCATATCTGCACTCATCCCCGATGCGGCCACAAGTATCCCTGCATCCTCAGCTTTATTGGCCGGTTTTGGTAAACGTTCAACCTGGATAAGACCGGGGATCATGCTTTATGGCAGCTCACCCTTCGCTTTCCCGAATGAACAGTCACGTCGTGAAAGCTTTGGCTTGCAGGCTGTGATGACCTTGCAAGCAAGACTTATAAGTATTCAAAACTGCAAAGCTGGTGACAATGTAGGCTACTGCTCACAGTTTATCTGCCCTCGCGATATGCGTATTGGTATCGTTAGTATCGGTTATGCCGATGGTTATCCCAGTAATGCACCAAACGGCACGCCGGTGATAATCAATAACAAGCGTACTGTTACAACCGGACGTGTCTCTATGGACATGCTGGCGATTGATTTAAGCCCGGCTCCTGATGCCCGGATTGGCGATAGCGTCACTCTTTGGGGAGAGGAGCTGTCTCTGGATGAAATTGCCGAACACACCGGAATCCTCTCCTATAATTTAACTTGCAGTATCGCAAGCAGGGTAACAAGGGAATATCAGAATTAGTATGGCGAAGCAAAAGTCAGCCTATGTTTGTAATGATTGTGGAACCGAGCATGGTCAATGGCAAGGTCAGTGTGTCAGTTGCGGGGAGTGGAATACCTTATCGAAAATAAACCTTGGCCCTGCCAATGCCCCTTCGGCTGCAGCAAATTTTAAACGCCAGGGCATTACCGGCAGCCTGTCCTCTGTCACCACCCTGAATGATATTAATCTCGACGAACAGGTTCGTATTGCAACGGGTATAGGTGAATTTGATCGTGTGCTGGGTGAGGGCATCGTACCAGGTTCAGCAGTATTGATTGGCGGTAATCCCGGCGCAGGTAAAAGCACACTGCTACTGCAAATACTTTGTAAACTGTCCCAGAATATTAAAGCTCTGTATGTCACTGGAGAAGAATCTCTCCAGCAAATTGCCATGCGTGCAAAACGCCTTGGTCTGCCAACAGATAAACTTTTGATGTTGGCAGAAACCAATATCAATGAAATTACTTCTGTTGCACAAGAACACAAACCAAAATTAATGGTCATCGACTCTATACAGGTAATGCATAGTGCCGACATTGCCTCAGCTCCCGGTTCCGTGAGTCAGGTCCGAGAGTGTGCAGCTTATCTGGTGCAATATGCCAAGCAAACGAATACAGCAATTTTCTTCGTCGGCCATGTTACTAAAGATGGCAACCTGGCTGGCCCCAAAGTTCTCGAACATATGATTGATTGTTTTGTAATGCTGGAAGGCGGAGATGATTCGCGCTACCGCACTTTACGTGGCCAAAAAAACCGTTTTGGTGCCGTTAATGAACTTGGCGTTTTTGCAATGACTGAAAGCGGCTTAAAAGAAGTTAAAAATCCATCAGCTATTTTTCTTGCTCGTACTGAAGACATTTCTCCGGGGTCTTTAGTCACAGTATTATGGGAAGGTACACGTCCCTTGTTAATAGAAATCCAGGCCTTGGTGGACAGTTCGCAGTTTGGTAACCCCCGCCGAATTGCAGTTGGTCTTGATCATAATCGTCTGGCCATGCAGCTGGCGGTTTTGCATCGCCACGGCGGTTTATTCATGGCGGATCAGGATGTATTTGTGAATGTTGTCGGCGGTGTTCGAGTGACTGAAACCAGTGCAGACCTGGCCTTGATACTTGCCATTGTCTCCAGCTTTAAGGACAAAGCCCTTGATCAGGAATTGGTGGTATTTGGAGAAGTCGGTCTAGCCGGTGAAATTCGGCCGGTACCAAATGGCCAGCAACGTTTACAAGAGGCCGCCAAACATGGCTTTACACGGGCAATTGTGCCAAAAGCCAATGCGCCTAAACAGGCAATTAAAGGCATGCACGTAATTGCCGTTTCTCGATTAAGTAATGCCCTCAATGCTATATAAATACCTATTCACTACAGGGCATTCCTGCTAAACACTCCCGCTAGAAAACAAGCTTTCAAAAAAGCCTTCTATAAACACAATAGTCATTGCTTTTAATTTCGGAAGTGTTAATGTGCGCAACCGTTTTTTTTACAACAGCACCATAAAGAATGACTGTAACTGACACTAAAGAAAAAAGCATAAGCCAGCCTGTTGCCTCAGAAAAATTTGGGACATTGCTAGGCTATGCGCCTGGAAATGTTGGCGTTTATTCTTCTGACTATGACACGGCAGATGATAATGAATTACCCAACCGTCATGCTTACCGCAGTTATGTTGATGGAATTTTTATGGGCTATAAATGGCAGTGTGTCGAATTTGCACGGCGTTGGATGTATCTGAATAAAGGCTATATTTTTGATGACGTTTCTATGGCCTATGACATTTTCCAACTGACTCACGTCAGGGATGTAAAAAGCAAACAACCTAAACGCCTTCCTCTTAACTCATTTAAAAACGGCTCACGCCGCCATCCCGAACCAGGTTGCTTGTTAATTTGGAATGAAGGTGGCGATTTTGAAGTCACTGGCCACGTTGCCGTTGTCACTGAAGTTCTGCCTGACAAAATTCGCCTGGTCGAACAAAACAATCACCATACTGTTTGGCCAGAGGGGCAGCTTTATTCCAGAGAAATCAAAGCCAAGATTGCTGATGATGGAGCATACTGGATTGAATGCTCGTTTGCTGATGCGCCTATACTGGGCTGGGTTATCCAAACCAGCGATGATAGCCATGCAGTTACCCATGAAACGCCTAAACGGTCCTTGTTTACAATTCAGATGAGAAGCTCAGAGGAAGTAAAGGATCCTGCTCACTCGTGGTTGAATATTGCCAATGAGGACGAAGCCACATTTGTAAAAATGATGGGCGGACATCGCCTGACTATGAATCCTGATAATTACAATAAATACCTGGCTATCAGTGAATTCGCTGCAAAGGAATTAAAACGCGCCAGCAATGAGCTGCATGCCCTGTTCCTGCATGCAACTGATTATGTGCTGCAGCATGAAGACGTGCTGGAGAAATTTAACCTGCCAAAGGTTTTATGGCCCCGCATCAAGCAGTCCTGGGATAACCGTCGCAATGAAATGATTACGGGACGCTTTGACTTTTGTATGCATGAACAAGGCCTGAAGGTTTATGAGTATAACTGTGACTCAGCATCCTGCTATATGGAATGCGGCAAGGTCCAAGATAAATGGGCAGACTTTTTTGAAGTTTCAGATGGACGAAGCGCGGGTGACCAATTACATAAGGAGCTCGTGGAAGCTTGGGGGAATAGTTCTGTTAAGGGGGTTTTACATATTCTGCAAGATAATGACCTGGAGGAAACTTACCACGCCCTCTTCATGAAAGAAGCAATTGAAGAAGCTGGAATCACATGCAAAGTGCTGACAGATTTCAGCACCCTGAGCTGGAACTCTCAGGGACAAATAGTCGATGATGAAGGCATTGAAGTCCGATGGGTATGGAAGACCTGGGCATGGGAAACGGCACTAGACCAGCTTCGTGATGAATGTGAGCAGGATATCGATCAAATGGCACTGTATGAGTTTGATCAGGTGAGATCAGGAAGCCCTCGCTTGGTCGATGTTCTTTTACGTAGTGAAGTAGTGGTATTTGAGCCATTGTGGACCTTGATTCCCAGCAACAAAGCCATTCTGGCAGTACTCTGGTCGCTTTTCCCCGATCACCCCTACCTGCTAAATACTCAATTTAATTTAACGGATGAATTGCGTAGTAAAGGTTTTGCAGAAAAGCCTATCGCGGGTCGCTGCGGCCATAATATCAGCCTGGTCACTCAAGATACGGTGCTTGAATCCAGCGGTGGAAATTTTGACAATCAGGATAATATCTACCAGGAGCTCTGTATCCTGCCTCAAATTGATGATCTGAAAATCCAGCTCTGCAGTTTCACTGTGGACGGGTCTTACGCCGGCAGCTGTATGCGCACAGATAACTCGGTGCTAATCACGAAAGACAGTGACCTGCTACCAATGCGAATATTGAAAGATACTGAATTTCACTACTAAATAATTTACACAGGTTTACCACAGCTTTATATCCTGACAGTACTTTCAATTATGTGATAGCATTTTTTAACCCTACAAAAACTGCTGTTGATAATGAGCTCTAGCCTGATACCTGAACGTCCTTTACTAATTTCGCCAACTCTGGCCGCTACCATTGGGCTCGAAGAAACCGTGATGCTGCATGTCATCAGCGAACTGTTTCTGCAACACCCATTAATCATTCGTAAGCAGCTGCGGTGGGCTGAGCTTAATTATTCAATTTTACAAAAGGCCTTGCCTTTCTGGTCATTGATCGATATCAAGCGCATTCGTCAAAACCTGCTGGAAAAAGGACTTATCCAGATAGATGCTTTTGTAGAAAATTCAGATACTTTCCTGATAGCCATCAACCAGCCTTATAAAGAAGATGGCGAAATTCCCGCTACACACCCTAATCTCAGCTCGAAAAAACCCAGCACACTTAATTCAGTTTTCAATACTGCTGAATCAAGTGGCAAAGCCAGTTACATTTCACCAAACTGGCAACCAGATGAAGAGCTTTACCAGCAATTTAAGCAGCATAATATTCCCAGAGAATTTATCGACCAGCGTATTAAAAGTTTTGTCATGTATTGGCGTCAACGCCAAAAAGCACAGTATTCATGGGGCAACACCTTTCTGAATTGGATACTAAAAGACTGGCGTAAGGAACAAAGTTATCAGGGCGCCAAAGAACTTGAATCTGATATGAATAGCTCGTGGCGACCCAGCGAAGAGGCGCTCAGTATTCTGGAAAATGCCGGTGTTAATAGCAGCTTCATAGAAGATTCCATTCCTGAATTTATTTTATATTGGAAAGAACGAGGCTTAATTACCAGCACCTGGAATACCAAGTTTATCGCGCATATCCGCCGGCAATGGGCCAAATTTACTTTAGCCGTTGAAAACGATCCAACCCCACGTCTGATCTCAATGGATTACGAACCAAGCCCAGCCTGCTTTGAAGTGCTGGAGATGGCCAATATCGATGAAGCCTTTGCCCGCGACCAAATTAAAGAATTTGTTTTGTACTGGCATGATCGCAAGGAAGCACACCCATCCTGGAATACAAAATTTCTTCAGCACGTGAAATATAAGTGGGCACATCATCAGCAAGCAAACTTGCCAAGTACTCAGCAAATTCAAGATACTATTGAACGATTTACCGATAGAAGCTGGGCTGAATAATATGGAAGCGGCAGTCCTTACCTGAGCTTTGTTAAAAATATAATTTAATTCAGTGTTCTATATTTTTTTGAAAAAATAACTCCTGTTTGGTTCTTGGGAGAAAAATATTATTCGGAGCACGCTGTGAATACACTCATATATACTCGACCTCAGCATACATGCCTCATATGAGTCCTAAAAAATATACATTCTCTTTCACCAAAATGAATATCACTTTTGACAACATATTCTCAAAACTAAATGTCTGATATCAATTTTTCAAAACTCGCTTATGACATAAAAATCTGGGGACGTGAACTGGGATTTCAGCAAATTGGTATTAGCGATATTGATCTGCGTGACGCTGAATCGCATTTGCAATCCTGGTTGCAAAATAATTTCCATGGCGAGATGGATTACATGCAACGCTATGGTTCCATGCGCAGCCATCCCGAAGAATTAGTGCCCGGCACCATGAGAATTATTTCTGCTCGCATGGATTATCTGCCTGCAGACCCGCAAAGTATTGAAGTGTTAAAAAATTCATCACTGGCATTTATCAGCCGATATGCCCTTGGTCGTGATTACCACAAAGTCATTCGACAGCGATTACAAAAACTGGCCGATAAAATTCAAGAGCAAACAGGTGAGTTTGGTTATCGAGCGTTAGTCGATAGTGCCCCGGTACTGGAGCGTGCCATCGCCGAAAAAGCCGGTTTAGGCTGGATTGGCAAAAACACAATGCTGATTAACAAAAGTGCCGGCTCCTGGTTTTTCCTTGGCGAACTGTTTACCGACTTGCCTTTGCCAATTGATGATAAAGCAAATGATCACTGCGGTACCTGCAGTGCCTGTCTTGATGTTTGTCCAACTAATGCCTTTGTTGGGCCCAATACTCTGGATGCACGAAAATGTATTTCTTACTTGACAATTGAATTAAGAACAGCAATTCCAGAAGAGTTACGACCATTAATGGGCAATCGGGTATTTGGTTGTGATGACTGTCAGCTATGCTGCCCATGGAATAAATTTTCATCGCCAACAGCAGAACATGATTTTTCGCCTCGTCATGAATTAGACCGCAAAGATCTGGTGACACTTTTTAACTGGACAGAAGAAGAGTTTTTAGAAAAAACGGCAGGCTCACCTATTAGACGCATCGGTTATGAATGCTGGTTACGCAACCTGGCCGTAGGACTTGGTAATGCCAAGAGTAGTCCAGACATAATTAAAGCCTTACAACATAGAAGCAATCATTCTTCAGCCTTGGTGAAAGAACATGTTCACTGGGCACTGACTCAACATGGCCAATAAAAAACGTGAATAGATGTAAGCCCATAAATACTTTATTCTTCCTGCATAAATTTAGGAGATAGTAATGAACAACTACAAAATGTTTTTTGTATTTTTATTTTCGATCAGCCTTGCTATGTTAGCACATGGACAAGAGTTTAGTTCTGCATGGCTAGAAATAGATCAGCAAGAACAAACTCAGGTCATGAACTTTGGTGAAGAATTTAAAGATTTTATGGCTGTGGCCCGTAGCGAAATGTGGTTTGTGAAAGAAGGCGTCCGCTATGCTGAATCCGAAGGCTTTCAAGCCTGGACACCTGATATTGATGATGCTGCCATGTCTCCAGGCTCGCGTTGGTATGCCATTAATCGAGACAGAACACTCGTTTTATTTATTATCGGTAACCAGCCAATCACAGACGGCATAAGAATTATAAATACACATATCGACTCACCACGCATCGAATTTAAAACCATTCCTTTACGCGACAGAAATGGCGCGGTCACTATCGACACTCAAGTGCATGGCGGCATCAAAAATTATCAGTGGGTCAATATCCCTTTAGGCATTATCGGGCGAGTCGATAAAACCGATGGCTCTACTGTGTGGGTAGAAATCGGCCTGAATGATGAAGACCCCATATTGATGATTACCGATTTAGCGCCTCATGTGGATGCTGATTATCGCAGCAGAACTCAACGCGATGTGATTGCCACAGAAGAACTTGAACCCATTATTGGATCTTTACCCGTCACCGAAGGTTCTGGTTTTGATATGCCTTCAGATCGCCTGCTTGCCATTCTTGACGATGAGTATGGAATAAACTCAGAAGATTTACTTTCGGCTGATCTGCAAATTATTCCTGTTACGCGACCTCGAGATGTGGGGCTTGATCGCGCTTTGGTTGCCGCCTATGGCCAGGATGACAGATCCACGGCTTATGTTAGTCTGCGTGCCATTGCCGATGTTGGCAGGCCTGAGCAGACCGTATTCGCTTATGCCGTTAACAATGAAGAAACCAACTCATGGAACACTGGCGTTAATTCCGAATGGTTCAATACGCTTATTGCCGAGTTAATCGCTACTACTTCTGGCTCATTCAGTGATCTGGATTTAAGAAGAACATATGCCCAAACCAAGGTTCTGGTTAGTGACACGACTACAGCATTAAACCCAATTTTCCCCAGCCCGCAAAACCAGATGCTCACTTCAAGATTGGGCTATGGCCTGGTCGTTAAAGAATATGGCGCCGGCCGTGAAGCCAATTCAGAATATTTTGCATACATACGCGGCGTTTTCGATGATGCCAACATAAAATGGCAAACCCATTCATATGATTCAGGTTATGGCGGCGGCACAATTGCAGCCTGGTTTACCGGACAGAACATGGATGTCATCGATGTCGGCATTGGCGTCGTTAGTATGCATTCACCTTATGAACTATCTTCCAAGATTGACTTGTGGGAGTTGTACGGTGGGTTTAAAGCTTTCTATGAAGCCGAGTGAATATTGTTAAGACGATGTTTCAATTTTTATATTATGGTCATCAAAACTTGATAAAGCGTGGGATAAATAACAAGCAAATTCCCACTAAAACCAACGCAATTGTATTAACGATAAAATATGGATAAACCATTAAGGCAAAACCAGTGTAGCGAATAACCAGGTTCGATTGTTTTTTGCCATGCGTAAAATAACCTAGCCCTATGGAACCAAAGATAAGGCTCCAAAGAAGATTTGTGGAATCCATAGTTTTTATTCCTGGTTATTAAGTACTGGATTTTGATCGAATACCCTCTTTATAGCTAAAGTAGGTATTGGCAAGATTGCACTAACCAAATTTTACAAACAAGATCCATAAAATTGCCCTGATCTTTGCAGACAACATAAACAATATGTTTTTGCTTGGGATCATTTGCTGACAGCCGTCTAATTCGCCATGATCAAACCATAAGACATTCCATGGGAACCCTTTTTTATTTCCACTAATAATTATTTTTTTTATGGTTTATAAAATTTTGAATACTTTCCATGATTGAGACTACTTTATAATCAGAAAACTCACCAGCATCCATAAAGACGCCATGATTAAGGCATACTTCATATTCTATGTGGTTCTGATGAATATCTTTTTGATGATGCATTTGCTCATGACATCGAGGGCAGTCAATTTCTTTCATTTCATTATAAATAGCGCCAACTTTAGGATCACCAGTATCCAGAAACAGCGATCTCCATTCCTGTTTTAAAATTTCTGCCTCTCCACTATCAAACCAAATCCACGGCAGCGTGTACATTGGTCCACAGTGACTTCTCCGGCATTAGTGATTAAGGAATGAGCTTTCATTGGGGAATGGCACTTTGGGCATTTCATGGCTTTAATTCCCGGTGAAGACTTAAGGCTAATCTTATCAAGGCCCTTTATAGCTATCGAGGCACCACTTCGCCACGCAAATAAACATCAACTATGGTACGAGTATTCGTGATGTCGTCGAGAGGATTTGCTTCAAGTACAATAAAGTCTGCACTCTTGCCCGCTTCCACTGTACCTAATTCGTTATAGCCTAATAATTCAGCAGAATTTTTAGTAGCGGCAATGATAACTTCAGCCGGAGACATGCCAGACGCCACCATGTCTTCCATCTCAATATGCGGCGCCCAAAAAGAGTTGCCGTCTGTACCCATTGTTATGGTCATCCCTACTTCACTGAGTCTGGCAAGATTTCTTGCCTGAATACCGAAAAAGTCCTGAACTTCAGGTCGCTCAATGTTGCTTGCCTGAAGTTGTTCAAAAGCGCTTGCGTCCATGGAGTCTCTCAGCCATTCCAGATCAGTTGGAACCCCTCGGGAAGGCATATTGGGAATAAGCACAACATTGGGTCTGGCTCTGACCATGTCTATAAACTCTTCATCAATATCCTGATCTCGTACCCCGTGAGCAAAAACATCAATGCCCGCCTCTAATAAGCCCTTTGCGTCTTCGAGTCTGAATATATGAGCAGCAACTTGCATGTTGTTCTGATGTGCCTCATCAATGACAGCCGCATACAATTCGGGACTTAGTCTTTCGTATTGACCATCTCGGTCATCAACCCATATTTTTATAATGTCGACATTTCTGGCCACTTCATCGCGTACGGCTTGCCTGGCTTCTTCGGACGTGGTCACCCAATGAGGGACATCTGATCTGCCTGGTTCCGGGGAAGTAATGCCACGTCCAGCTGAAAGATAACGAGCAGCTCCAGGAATAACTTCATCACGCAATTCCAAAGGAACATCCAAGCCATCTGAGCCAAGACTTTGAGCAGCAACAATGCCCAGTCTTGGACGTTGCGTTAAATCGTCAATAAGTGCATCACGCGTTGTGCTCAAATGCACATGGGTATCAATTAGTGCTGGCATAACAGTCATGCCACTTAAATCCACTCGTGTTGCTCCAGCTGGAGTAGTCATTGCTGCAGTTGGACCGACATTAACAAACACACCATCCTCTACAGAAAAACTGGCGTTCTCAATCACATTGCCGTTCCCTACAATCAGTCTGGCTCCTTCGTAGATTATTGCATTGGAAACCGGCACCGGCTCCGTATTTTCAACGGCCGGGTCGGAACAAGCGGGGAGTAGCACACTGACTGGTAATAAAATTATTGCGAACATTCGCAATCGAGATTGTTTATTAATATGCATTATCATCTATCCTCTAAATATCATTGAACTAGCTTGCACCTTGTATTTAGGCCCGTCATTAAACGACTGCATACCTAATCTAGAAATGTTCTATTCATTCTATGCCTCTTTAGACGCAACAGAAGCGACGGTAAATTCACCGACATTAGCCACGATAACTTCTACTTCAGTGCCTGCAGGTAATGGCTGCTCACTTTTTACTCGCCATTCAATACCAGAATAGCGGTACTTAATAGTCTGTCCCGGTGCGACATCACCACTAAGAATAAAGCTATGCCCTACCAGGTCACCACCAACAGGTGTGTTATCGACATGGTTTTGCATATCCTTTAAGGGCCCCCAAAGCAGCACTGCCAGTAATCCGCTCAAAATGGCAACGGCGCCAAATGCTACTGTTAGAGAAGAGACAAGCAGACCCAAAATCATTAGGAGACCGGTAATCAAACAAGCCAGACCGATGAAAAATAAAATAAACGACGAAAAACCAAATACCAGCATTTCAACTGCCAGCAAGGCAATTCCAAGAAACAATAAAATGCCACTTAGGCTTGCACTAAGCCACGCCATCGCCCTTTCCTCCTTCAGAATTTTTCTTATTTAGGGTTTGAATAATGCTCATGGCCTGAGCCACTATCGTTGCAGCATCGGTTCCGCTTTCGGGCAATAGTATGACTGATGATTCTTTTGCTATGGCGGCTTTCGCGGCTATTGCCTTGGTCCCCAAGTCTAACTGTATGGCCTTTTGGCCTGCTTCTGTATTGGCCGCTTCACCCACTTTTCTTAAGGCGTCTGCCTGAGCCTCAGCAACTGCCAAAATAGCCTGGGCCTCACCTTCCGCTCTTAATATTTGTTCAGCTTTATCCGCTTCTGCTGCCAAAACAACCGATTGTTTTTGACCTTCCGCTACATTAATGGCGGCTTGCCGGTCACCCTCTGACTCCAGAATCTGGGCACGCTTTACCCGTTCGGCTTTCATTTGCGCTTCCATGGCATCCATAATCGAATTGGGGGGCACAATATCCTTAATTTCATAGCGCATAACCTGAATACCCCAGGGCGCAGCAGCATCATTAATGGCATTGACTATATTAGCGTTTAGCTGATCTCTTTCCTCGAAGGTTTTATCCAGTTCCATTTTCCCCAACTCTGAGCGCATGGTTGTTTGGGCCAACTGCGTCACTGCGAAAACATAATTATCTACACCATAAGTCGCTTTATAGGGATCAAGCACACGAAAATACAGAACGCCATCGACCGACAAGCTGATATTGTCTTTAGTTATGCCACTTTGGCTCGGCACATCCACAGCCTGCTCTTTTAGTGACCTTTTTGCAGAAATGCGATCAATAAATGGAATAATAAAATTTAGGCCTGCAGACTTGGTAGATTGAAATTTACCAAAGCGTTCCACGACATAGGCTGTATTATGTGGCACAAATTTAATGCCCGATTTCAAAACAACAATGATGGCTACCAGAAAAATTATGGCTACTGGCAGATTAGTGACAATAAAATCCATCTCTCCTCCTGGGGCTTTCAAGTGCTTTTGAGAATTAATATAGCCCCGATAATAGCTTTATCATACCCCCATTTCACGGTTTTTTGATGTTTTGAAGCTCCTGATCAACACTGACATACGCAGGAGTCTCTGGTTTAGGTATACTTTGCAAGCATTTACTATATAGGTAGCTATTTTGGCCGAATCAATTGCCTCTTTGAACAATTTACTGGTCTTGTGCCTGGCCTTTGTCAGTGGCTTCATCATCATGTCGATAGAATTGCTCGGCGGGCGGATTCTTGCGCCTTATTTCGGTAGCAGTATCTTTGTCTGGGGGAGCATCATCACTGTCTTTATGCTGTCCTTATCTCTAGGTTACCTGTGCGGCGGCAAGCTGTCTTTGCGCAATCCAAGCTTAAAGCTCCATGGTTCATTTTTTGTACTAGCCGCTTTTTTGTTGATTCCATTGATTTTATTTGGCAATCAGATCATGGAAGCGCTTTTTTTAGTGATAGAAGACCCGCGTTATGGCTCACTTATCGTATCAATGCTGCTATTCTTTTTGCCAACAGCAGTACTGGGCATGATCGCGCCTTATTCAGTTCGCCTGCTGGTTATTGACAGCAATCATAGCGGGCATGTAGCCGGCACACTTTATTTTGTATCAACCATGGGTAGCGCTTTAGGCACACTGGCAACATCATTTTATTTGGTGTTATGGTTTGAGGTTAATCAGATACTAATTACCATGGGTTTAACATTGTTCTTTTCTGGAATGCTGGCTATTTACTCAAATAAAACTTTTCATGCCAGAAAAGCCACATTGGATATTTCAAAATGAACATTAAACGCCGCTTTAAAATAAAAAGCACCGCGCAGGACTCAATGAAATATTGGTTTTCAAGTATCGCTTTATTTATCTTTGCGAGTTTTGTGGTTTTACCAAACAGTCAGGCTCAGCGAGGCATTCGTGAAATTCATCAAGAACGTTCTCTTTATCGTAATATCATTGTTACTGAAGACTCTACCAGACGCTGTCTTCGTTTTACTATCACCCGACGTACCGGTCAAAACCAATCCTGTCGTTTTTTAGAAAATCCTGAAAAGTTGGTATTCCCTTATGCCAAAATGACGCTTTCAAGTTTATTAGTACAAGACAATCCGCAACGCATACTTATAATTGGCCTTGGAGGTGGTACTTTACCTGAGGTATATCACACACTTTTCCCCGAAGCTGAAATTATTATTTCTGAAATAGATGAGGCTGTACTAAATGTTGCTGAAAATTTTTTCGACTTCGAACAAACTGATAAGATAAAAGTCGATATTGGTGATGGCCGAGTTTATGTCAAACGCGCAGCTTTACGTAACGAAAACTTTGATCTGGTTATTATCGATGCCTTCAATGGCGAATATATTCCAGAGCATTTAATGACCCAAGAATTTCTGGAAGAAATAAAACAACTACTGCCTGAAAATGGCATGCTGGTTTCTAACACCTTTTCTACCAGCCGCCTCTATGATGCTGAATCTCAAACCTATCAAAATGTCTTCGGCGAGATTATTAACATGCGTATGAATAACACAGGCAATAGAATTATTATTGCATCCAGACAAGCCTTGCCAGATCTCAAGACCTTAAATCGACGAGCGGCGAATTGGAGAAACCGACTGGAAGTTTTTGATATGGATGTCACAGACTATCCAAGATTTATGAGTAAGGAGATTGACTGGAATACTGATGAAAGACCGCTAACTGATCAGTATTCACCTGCCAACTTGCTTAATAACTAGTCCTAAGAGTGTCTACCTGTAGCTCGTAAAAGTATATCAAATTCCAATCCCTTCCAGCTTAGCTCTCTCATCAATCTCATCAATTTCATCAATTTCAATTGATGTCTTACCTTGCTTGCTTTCGCTACAAAGGGCTAAAGACACAAAATGATATTTTCATTCTTGAGCAATAGGCTTATCAGTAAATAAAAAATCTTTTAATTCTTTATCAAAGCTTGGGTCTTTTCGTCGAATCCATTCCAAAGTCATGGCGGCATGTTCTTTTTCTTCATCACGGTTATGCGCCAAAATGGCTTTAAGTTCGGGGTCCTTGCAAGCATCGACTCGCTGGTTATACCAATCAACTGCTTCTAATTCTTCCATCAGGGAGGTGATAGCGCGATGCATATCCCTTGTTTCATCGCTCAGCTCATTAATAGGCTCATGATATCCTTCATTTGACATTATTTTCTCCTGTTATGGTTTATTGGCCAGCAGATACTGCTCCCAACTGCCGTGCTTTATTCTCTTTGATTCTAATACGTTTCGGTTATAACCGTACACCCAGGCTTTTAAAGATGGCTCATGCAGATTCACCAGCACTCTTATATAAAGTGAATCCTGCTCGTTGCCGGCTTTATAATCTTCAAAATCGTCCAAGACTTTTAGTATTTCTGGCTCTGTGAAGCGATACAGTTCTGCAGAAACAGGCTGCTTTTTATCACTGCCCATTATAAGGCCTGGGTATTCTCCTAGATCATAGAGTGCTCCATATAATTTACACTGCCCAATCAGGACGATCTTATTTTTTATGCCAAGCTCTTCCTGCACTGGAAAGGCCGACATCAATGAACCGTATAGAACGAGGTAAGGTGAGCTTGCTAATTCAGTTTTGGCCAACATTGTTATATGTACAATCTTTGAGTCATTTCACTTTCATTATCGTTAAATATTCTATATTTTAATACTCAGAGTCACTCCTATACTCATACATTATATAAAAACACACTATGTCTTTTAATAAAATTCTCATCTTTATTGTTTGCATAAGTGTTGCATTCACTTCAGAAGCTGCTGAAGAGAACGCTCTTCCTGAAAGGGGGTCTTTTGGATTAGGCTGGCTAGACCAATCGCAAGCTGCAGCGTCGAACTATGTAAATAGCTTTGCAAAAACAGTTGATCGATTTTTTGGAGAACCGCGCAGCGATCTCGAAGCCGCTTATTCAACTTTAAGAATCAGCACTGAATTTTTTTGGCACCAAACCAATCACTCAGATAACAAATTACGTATCCGCGGGAAAATTCATTTGCCCCTAGCCAACGAAAGAATCAGTTTGTTATTTACCGAGGACGAAGGTGAAGGCAAGGATTTTTTTGACCAGACTAATGTTGAAAATTTGAGTCAGGAATCGACCAATGCCAACTTGCAATTCAATCTTTTTGATAGCTTAAAAAATCGACTGGATATTAGGTTTGGTCTACGCTCATCATTACAAGGCAAAGCCAGCATCCGTTATCGTCATGAATTGCCCAGCGGCGAAACCGTTCAGCATCGTTTTATCAAGACTTTTTATTTTGCCGACGGTGATGGCTTTGGATCATTATCTCGCTATGAACTGGACAAAGCCTTAACATCAACATCATTGCTGCGCTGGAGTAATGATTTTCGCATGGAAGAAAATTTCTCGGGAGCACAATGGGCTAGTCGAATAAGTTATTCCCGACAGGTATCAGATCAAACGGCCCTTTCGTATTACTTTAATTTAAATGGATTAACGGTACCTAAATATATAAATGCTTATGGGGTCGGTTTTAGGATCAGGAAAAACATCGGCAGGCCATGGCTGTTTGCAGAAATCGAACCAGGTCATGCCTGGTCAAAACTTTCAGTGCATGCAAAAAGACAAACAGACTTTTATATTTTTTTAAGGCTGGAAGCTGCGATTGGAAGAATTTAAGCACCATGAAACATGGCAAAGACTTCTGCTTCAGTCATATTTTTTGTTTTATTGGCAAAATGATAATAAATGGGTTTTTTATCAATAAATAACTGATGATCAAGATGCAGCTCTTCATCAAGATCAAACAAACCTGCTGGTAAAAAATATTGCTGGTTTTGCTTCAAACGATAAAACAGATGCGTACCACATTGATTACAAAATCCACGCTCAGCCCATTCAGATGAATCAAACACTGATACCTGATTGATGCCGATTATTTCGACTTCCCCTTCACATTGCAGCCCCAAAAAAGGGCCTCCTCCCCAATGACGACACATCCCACAATGACAGGCCCCAATATTTTTTTGCAGAGACTTTGCTTCAATTTCTACAGCGCCACATAAACACTGCCCTTTCGCATCAATGGTGTCACTCATGTCATCCATCCCCATTTAACTTGTAAAACCTACTTTCTGGTAATTCCTGCTATTGATCATTAGGATGGTTTATACCATCAAAGACCTTTATATTCTCTATTAAGAAAGCATTCACACCTTCCAGGTTTGCCACATTGTAAGCATATTCATCCGGATTGGATCTGCGTCGATGGTGTGTATAAATACCACAATTTTTACAAAAGTAATGCTCGGCCGTGAAGGAATTAAATTGATACTTATTAATTGATTCTTCACCCTTGAGAATTTTTATATCGGCAAACTTGGTAGCTGCCATAACTGCCCCTCTGCGACTGCAAAAACTACAGTTGCAGCGCATGGGGCTAACTATACCATCAGGTAAATTAATCAGTAGTTCAACAGAACCACAGTGGCAGCTGGCTTTATGCTGCGTAAGAATTTCTGTATTGCCTACCTTTTTAAGCATTTATGC
This sequence comes from Gammaproteobacteria bacterium, assembly GCA_030831165.1. GTDB lineage: Bacteria > Pseudomonadota > Gammaproteobacteria > Pseudomonadales > Pseudohongiellaceae > UBA5109. The sequence continues at coordinate 72,019 of JAURLP010000011.1, forward strand.
CTTTTAAATTTTTACTGGTGACTGCCATCACACATAGGCTTGTTATTGGTAATTTTACACCCGCAAAAAAACACTTTTTTGCTTGCGTCTGCCTGATAGGCAACCGGGGTAAAATCTGTTCCCTGATGCGAGCCATCACATAAAGGTTGTTTGCTACTTTTCCCGCAGGAACACCAATAATAGGTTTTACCTTCTTCAACATCAGTGGCGTATGGGGTATCTGCCGCTCTTACTGGATCACTCATTTTACTTCTCCTCTATTAATAATTAATTTAAAAACTTAATTTTTTGATAAGTGTATTACCAAATCTTTACTCTCTGTGAGGGCGGCAGATAAAGAGCATCATCTTCTTTAACATCAAACGCCTCATACCAAATATCGATATTTCTCAGCACACCATTTGCTCTTGCTTCACTATGCGAATGAGGGTCACTGGTGATACGCACTTCTAGATTTTCATCCCTATAAAGTCTGCGCCAAACCTGACCCCAGCCCATAAAAAATCGCTGGTCTCCAGTAAAGCCATCAATAACTGGAGCTTCCTCACCATCCAATGATAACTGATAGGCTTTATAAGCAACCGCCAGACCGCTTAAATCTCCGATATTTTCTCCCAGAGTAAATGCACCATTTAGATACTTGCCGGGCAAAACTTCAAATTGGTTATATTGTGCAACCAAGGCATCTGCGCGCTCAGAAAATGCTCGTGCATCTGCTTCAGTCCACCAATCTCTGAGCATACCATCACCATCGGACTTGCGCCCCTGATCATCAAAACCATGACTAAACTCGTGTCCAATGACCGCACCTATGGCTCCATAATTGACAGCATCATCAGCTTCAACATTAAAAAATGGTGGCTGTAGTATGGCCGCAGGAAACACAATTTCATTCATGTTGGGATTGTAATAAGCATTAACCGTATGAGGGGTCATGTACCACTCTCCGCGGTCAATAGGCTGGCCTAATTTGCTCACTTCACGGTTATGCTCAAAACGCCTGGATCGCATCACATTGCCTACCAAATCATTTTCCATCACATCCAGACCACTATAATCTTTCCATTCATCCGGATATCCGATTTTAGTGGTAAATTTTGCTAATTTATCCTGGGCCTCTGCTTTCGTTGCATCGGTCATCCATTCAAGCCCATCAATGCCAACTCTAAAGCCGTCACGTAAATTTTCAATGAGCTGGTCCATTCTGACTTTAGCTTCTTCCTGAAAATAACGTTCGACATAAAGCTTGCCGACAATTTCTCCAAGCGCACTATCCACCGTGTCAACACCACGCTTCCAACGAGGGCGGTTCTCTTCAAGCCCGCTTAAAACACCTCCTTCAAACGTAAACTCGGCATCGACAAAATCCTGACTTAAAAAGGATGCAAAAGCATTAATCAATTTGAAACTGGTGTAGTTCTTCCACTGTGCCAGTCTTACTTCAGACCAGATATTCCCAAACTCTTCAAAATAACTGGGTTGGCTTATAATAAATTCATCAGTAAACATGCCCAGACCTTGCATAGTCGCCGCCCAATCAATTGATGGCGCCAAATCCTGAAGATCTGCTATCGTGAGCTTGTTATAAGTCAGTTCGCGCTGTCTGTTTTGCACTCTATCCCAGTGTGCCTGAGCTATACGATTTTCGATTTGTAGTACGGAGTCGGCCACTTCCTCACCATTTGGGAAGCCTGCCAGGGACATAAGCTGATCAATATAATTTGAGTATGCACGGCGAGCATTGGCGTAAGTTTCATTATCGCTTACCAGGTACCAATCACGATCGGGCAGCCCTAAGCCTGATTGGCTTACATTTGGAACATACTGATCAGTTTGTCTTTCATCTACATCAATATAAAAACCAAAAGGCATTTGTACACCGATATAATTCATCGCTGTCATAACCTGCATCATTTCGTCTTTATTGGTTACGGCAGCGATTTCCGAGAGACTGACAGCAAGAGGGTTGCTGCCTAGATTCTCTATCAAGTTTTCATTCATAAAACTTTGATAAAAATCGCCAACTTTTTGTAAATCAGATCCAATTGCCGCATCTGCAGCTGCTGCTTCTTCAATCAGTGTCCTAAGGTGTTCCTCAGCCTCATCCGCTAACACACTAAAGGCACCATAGTTGGACTGATCGGCCGGGATTTGGGTATTCGCCAGCCAAGTCCCATTTACATAACGATAAAAGTCATCTCCAGGAGCAACAGAAGTATCCATATATTCAAGATCAATTCCTGAACCAAGGACAAGTTGAAGAGTCTCTTGCACATCCGTTTGGGTCTGATTGGATTCTTGATCAGGTGCCGTCGCTTCCTGTTGCGAGCAGGCACTCAATACAAAGGCACCAAATAGAATAGTGGAGCGAAGCATCATCATTAAAGATGTCTCCTAAATTTAAACAGGCAAGCAGTATAAAACGCTTATTCTACATACTTCAATCTATGATCTGCGCTATACACTATTTAAAAAAATGCGCTGTTGTTGGGCATCATGTTCTTAAATGGAACAAATGCTAAAAAGAAATTATTTTAGTGAAAAATTAAAAAATATAAATTTACTAACAAATACAGTGGCTTATATTCTTATTATGCTTTTAAATAAAGTTGGCATTCGATTTGCATTGTCTAGGTTAGCGCATTCAACTCTCCCCTTTCTGAGTACGCTACTGGAAGAAATTTCAGACCTTTTAAGCCCTACACCCCTTGTAGGGCTTTTTTTGGCCGCTTAATCTGGTTTATCTGAGGCTTTTCCAGTTTTAATGAAATGTTCACGGTAATAACGCAGTTCATCGATTGAATCACGAATATCTTGCAGCGCCATGTGTGTACTTTGTTTATTCATGCCTTCCATTAAATCTGGGCGCCAGCGTTTGGCAAGCTCCTTAAGCGAACTAACATCCAGATTACGGTAGTGGAAAAATGCTTCCAGGGATGGCATATAGCGAGCCAGAAAACGCCGATCCTGGCAGATGCTGTTGCCACACATCGGCGATTGGCCTTTCTCGCAATATTGTGAAAGAAATTGCAGTGTCAGTTGCTCTGCCTGGCTTTCATTGGTAGGACTTACTTTGACACGTTTAATTAGCCCAGAACTGCCATGATGTCTTTGGTTCCATTCATCCATACCTGACAGAATTTCATTTGTTTGATTAATCGCCAATACTGGGCCTTCGGCAACTATTTGCAAATCCGTATTGGTAATGATGGTCGCAATCTCGATGATACGATCTGACTCGGGAATCAAACCGGTCATCTCCAAATCTATCCAGATTAAATGTTGTTTTTTGTCCATGTGGCATTGTAGCAAAGCATTTACTTACTTAGTATGCTGATTGCAAATCATACAATTGCTCAGGCATGAAGAAAAAACATCTAAATCGACGACAGCTTTGGCGCATTCAAAAAATTCAGGATGATTATGCTGCCCGTGCAGAACGCAAACATGACCCCTTTGATGACGATAGTAATATTGATGAGCTGGGGCCAGAAGAAAAAGGCTTGGTCATTTCTCATTTTGGGCAGCAACTGGATATAGAAGCACTCGAGGGAGAAAATGCTGGTGATATATTTCGTTGCCACCAGCGAAGTAATCTTGAGCCTCTTGTCACAGGGGACCATGTGATCTGGCGCAGGGGTGAACCCACAGGGGTCGTAATTGCCAATCTAAAGCGCAGCTCACTTTTGCAGCGTCCAAATAATTATGGAGAGCTAAAACCCGTAGCGGCCAACATTGATAGAATTATTATTGTTATTGCTCCTGAACCACATGCTCATGCAAATTTGATAGACCGATATTTGGTTGCGGCAGAAAACAGCAAGCTTAGCCCTTTGTTACTTTTAAATAAATTTGACCTGCTTAAAGGCGACAAACGAGTTGAGCTGGAAGAACTTTTAAGCGCATACTCAGGTATAGGTTATGAAACCCTTATGGTCTCCAGTAAATCAGGCAAGGGAATCAAACAATTACAAAATTATTTAGAAGGGCTGACCAGTATATTTGTCGGTCAATCTGGGGTGGGTAAATCAGCATTAATTAATGCATTATTGCCTGGCGTTGATACACTGGAAGGCAGTTTAAGTAAATCTACAGAAAAGGGGAAACATACCACGACCTCTGCCAGACTTTTTCATTTTCCTGCCGGTGGTGACCTCATTGATTCACCCGGTATTCGTGAATTTGGGATGTGGCATATGAGCCCTGAAGAAGTATTGAACGGATTTATTGAGTTCAAGGAATTTATTGGGCATTGTAAATTCCGGGACTGCCAGCACAAACAGGAGCCTGATTGTGCTATCAAAAATGCTGTTGCTGATGGCAAAATTCTTTTACAAAGAATGCAAAGTTATCAACAGATTTTGCATTCTCTGAATGAATGACATACCTTTTGATTTCCCAAATTTTCTAACGATCCAAACCTATGACACTTGATTTGATTATAGAAGCGAAACAGCTTGAGGCCTGCCTGAATAGTTCAGACCTGTTAATTGTTGACTTAAGCCAAGCACAAACTTATGCCCAGCTGCATGTGCCTGGAGCCGTTCACATCAATCCTTCAGAATTAGTTTGTGGGATTCCACCAGCCGTTGGCAAGTTGCCAGCGCTGGAACAGCTCAAAACCTTGTTTGCTCGCATAGGCTATAGCCCAGATAAGCATATTGTTGTATACGATGACGAAGGCGGTGGTTGGGCCGGTCGCTTTATCTGGACCCTCGATGTTATTGGGCATGCTGCTTACTCTTATCTCAATGGCGGCATACACGCATGGACAAAAGAAGGGCATCCGGTTACTACAGATGTGCCTCAAATAATTTCTACCAAACCAAATTTAACAATACATCATGATGTTATTGCTTCTATGGAGGACGTCATCAGTTCACTGGAAGATTCCAATATAAAAGTTTGGGATGCCCGCTCTGCAGAAGAATATTCAGGCAGCAAGTTAACAGCCCAACGCAATGGTCATATCCCTGGCGCAGTTAATCTGGATTGGCTGCACACTATGGATAAAGACAGGAACCTACGTTTGCTGCCCCTAGAGGAATTACAGACTAAATTAAGCTCATTGGGTGTTCATCCTGGCAATACAATTATTACACACTGCCAGACCCATCACCGCTCGGGTTTGACTTATTTGATTGCCAAAGCGCTGGGCTATGATGTCTTGGCTTATGATGGATCATGGTCTGAATGGGGGAATCACCCTGATACCCCTATTGAGACAGCTCAACCAAAATAAGTAGCTTTGCATGAAAACGCTTTTTATTTTTTTTCAGCATATTGTCCCACAACATTTTTTGTCTCGTGTCGTTGGGGTATTGGCTGATAGCAAAGTTTGTTTTCTTAAAAACTTATTAATTCGTCTGTTTATAAAAAAATATAAGGTGAATATGGCGGAAGCCGAGCTTAAATCTGCAGATGAGTTTTCCTGTTTTAATGATTTTTTTACCCGCAAGCTGGAAGCTAATGCCCGTCCTATTAACTCTGAATCCAAGGCCATAATATGTCCTGTCGATGGCGCCGTAAGCGCCATTGGCGACATCGATATTGAACAAATTTTCCAAGCGAAAGGAAAATCATTTTCTTTGAGTGCTTTGTTGGGCGGCGATCAAAAACTTGCAGATAAATTTAATGGCGGGAAATTTGCAACATTGTATCTTTCGCCTCGCGATTATCATCGTATTCATATGCCACTTACCGGCACCCTGGAAGAAATGATTTATATTCCTGGAAAATTATTTTCCGTGAACCAGACAACAGCAGAAAATATAAATGAATTATTTGCACGAAATGAACGCGTGGTAAGTATTTTTAATACTGACATTGGCCCGATGGCAGTCATTCTGGTTGGGGCAATGATTGTTGCAAGTATAGAAACAGTCTGGGCTGGTCAGGTTGCTCCCAGTAAATTAGATAAACACGTCGAGCGCTATCATGAGCACTCCCCCATTACGATTCGTCGTGGAGAAGAAATGGGCCGTTTCAAACTTGGATCGACTGCCATCGTTTTATTTCCTGCCAATGTCATGAATTGGGAGACATCCCTGCAGACTGCCCACAGCATTCTGCTCGGACAAAAAATTGGTGAACTATTAAAGTTGAATGAAAAACAGAGTGCGCCAGAATTAGGCGCGATTTAAAGGAAATGCAAGCACTTCATCAATGGAACGAGCTTTACAAATAAGCATCAGCAAGCGATCAAGGCCCAGCGCGACTCCTGAACAACTAGGTAAGCCGCTTTGCAATGCTGCAAGTAAATTTTCATCAATCGGATTCTGGTTTAGCTGCTGCTCAAGTCTGACTTTCTGATCATACGAAAATCGCCTACGCTGCTCATTTACATCAGTAAGCTCATAATAACCATTGGCTATTTCCATGCCCTCAATGACTAATTCAAAGCGTCTTGCCACTTCGATTCTTTCAGAGTTTATCTCAATTTTAGCCAATGCAGCTTGTGTCGCCGGATATTCATAAATAAAAACCGGATCTTGTAGTTGTGGCTCTATTAGATGGCTAAACAATAATTCCAGCCATGTATCTTTACTGGCGTGTTCTAGTTCTATATCAATAGTACTTTTTGCTAAATCAACCAGATCTTCTAGCTCAACTGTATGTGGGTTAATACCTAAATGTTGCTCGAATAAACTTTGGTAACTATACCGCTGCCATTTTTCTTTAGGATATATAACCTCGGGGCTAAGGCTTTGCATTACAAATTGAACTAAATCCATCACTTCGTCCATTAATTGGTATTCATCAAACCCCGGTTGATACCACTCTAATAAAGTAAATTCCGGATTATGCCGCGCTCCCTGCTCAGCATTTCTAAATGATTTACATATTTGAAAAATTGCACCACTACCACTAGCCAGCAGGCGCTTCATAGCAAATTCAGGTGAAGTCTGTAAGAAAAGGGTTTGTTCTTTCTGGTGACTGTCTGCTTGATAGCTGGCTGGGATGACGCCGAGGCTGGGATCAGAACCCGCGGCATGAGACAAAATTGGGGTCTCAACTTCAAGCACCTCTTTTTGTTCGAAAAAAATACGAATTTTTTTCAGTAAATCCGCTCTGGCAAACAACCGGTCTTTACTTGCAGCTGGCTGCCAGAGCACATTATTCATAATGCGCCACACATACTATTGTTTAACGCGATTCTGATACTCTCCAGAACGAGTATCAACTCGTAGAACATCGCCGATTTCAATAAATAATGGCACTTTAACCATTGCGCCAGAACTTAAGGTCGCTGGCTTAGTGCCCCCTTGAGCGGTATCGCCTTTTAGGCCAGGATCAGTATCCGCTACTTCTAACTCAACAAAGTTTGGCGGGCTTACTGAAATTGGAGCATCATTCCAAACGATCACAGTGTATATTTCTTGCTCTTTAAGCCAGTTTTGCGCTTCAGTGATAGCATTCTTATCGGCAGCGACTTGTTCAAAACTGCCATCGGTTTTCATAAAATGCCAAAATTCTCCATCGCTATAAAGATATTCCATATCACTTTCCATTACATCCGCACTTTCAAGGGATTCACCCGATTTGAAAGTGCGCTCCCAAACGCGTCCATTGAGTAAATTTCGAAGCTTAACGCGGTTGAATGCCTGGCCTTTACCCGGTTTAACGAATTCGTTTTCCAAAATCGAACAGGGATCGCCTTCCAGCAATACCTTAAGCCCTGATTTAAATTCACTAGTAGAGTAGTTTGCCATGTCTTACCTCATAGATGCTCTCATTCAGGCTGGCATGATATGTAACTAACTAAAAAAATTCCAGCTGAAGCATAGAATATACTTAAACGGAAGGCCATTATTCAGCTATTATGGGAAGATGCTAAAACCTATACCCCTTCACAATCAAAGCAGTTGGCAAGATAGTCTATCTGATCTCATAACCGACCCTCTGGAACTACTTCAATTACTGGGCATTCAACCGGAGCAAATTGATTTAAGCATGGAGGTATTGAGGGAATTTCCGCTACGAGTGCCACGAAGCTTTGTGAATCGTATGCAGCCATGTGACCCACATGATCCCCTCTTGTTACAGGTTTTGCCACGGCAAAAAGAGTTAGCGAGTTATTCGGGTTTTATCGCTGACCCTTTAGCTGAACAACAATTTAACCCCAAGCCAGGTTTATTACATAAATATTCTGGGCGCGTACTGCTTATGCCAACCAGTAGTTGTGCCATTCATTGCCGCTATTGTTTTCGTCGACATTTCCCATATGCAGAAAATCGACCCAATAAAAAACAATGGCTGGAAAGCCTGGAATACATTCTTGCAGATTCTTCCATTAATGAAATCATCTTAAGTGGTGGCGATCCGCTAGTAATATCTGACAAACATCTGGAATGGTTATTAGAACATTTGACGGCGATTCCACACTTGCAACGTGTCAGAATCCATACGCGCTTTCCCGTGGTTATTCCCCAACGCATAAACCAGAACTTTTGCTCACTACTCAGTCGTTATCAACTAAGATTTATAATCGTTTTGCACACTAATCATGCCCAGGAGATTGATGGTGACGTTCAGGCTGCTTGTAAGATGCTTAAAGATGTCGGCATAGACTTGTTCAATCAAAGTGTTTTACTTAAGGGTATTAATGATGATGCTCAGGTATTAGTAAATTTAAGTGAGCGCTTATTTGCTTGCGGAGTTACACCGTACTATTTGCATCTACTTGACAAGGTAAAAGGCAGTGGCCACTTTGATGTCGATATTACTACTGCGAAAGTCATAATGAAAAAACTTCGAGCCCTTTTGCCGGGCTATCTAGTCCCCACATTAGTGTATGAGCAAGTGGGTGAACCAAATAAAACACCAATTCTTTAAATAAAAACCATCCAAAATTTCAATACTGAACTACACTGATTCAAAATAATTGCCAAAATATAACGTGCTATGGATAGCCTTGAACCCATCAAAATATTAATTCTTTCCAAGCAAATTTATACGTTCAATAAAATATTAAGCAGCTTACGAAATGAAGGTGTTAGTCTAAATGCCCAGGTTGCCAGCAATAAAATTGAGCTCAATAAAAAACTTAAGTTTCAAGTCTGGGACTTAGTTCTTTGTTGCGATGACTCACCAGTATCAGCCGATACCTTAGTAAATATAATAAAAAATCAGGGTCTGGAACTACCCGCAATTTTTATTACACTTAAAGAGTCACAATCAAAAAATTCAGAATTATTGAATATCGGAATAAATGACTGCTTAGCTATTGGTGAAAAAAGAAAAATTATTATCGCTATTAAACGAGAAATTAGTTTACAGCGCCTTAAGCATAACTATCGACTACTGCAGCTGGAATTCAAGGAACTGGAAAATCGTCACAAGGCAATTCTGGATGCTTCAACCTTTCCGCTTGCATACATACAGGACGGCATGCATTTATATTGTAATGAAAGTTATGCTCAGATATTTTCAAATAAAAACTCTCATACAATCAAACAAACTCCTTTGCTGGATCTATTTAAAAAGGAAAGCAGAGAGCTGCTAAAATTAGCGCTTAGCAAAAAATTGGAAAGTGAACTTAAACTCACTTTTCGCTTGAGCAACCTTCAGGATAGTATTATTGAGGATGACTCAGAATTAGCTCTTAGCTTCACACCTATAACTTTTAGCGGTCATTCTTGTTTACAATTAATTGCAAAACCTCCAATCGGGAATCCTGCCTATTCAGATCAATTACATGTAGCTCGTACTCAAGATTTATTAACGACACTTTATAATAAATGTTTTTTCTATGAAAAAATTGAGCTAGCCGTCAGTAAAGCAATTAAGCAGCAGCAATATTCATCTCTTCTGATAATACAATTAAATGAATTCCTCGATGTCAAATCTCGTCTTGGCCTTAATAAGGCTAATCAGTTATTAAGCGATGTTGCCGCTTTTTTAAAAAAATCTATCCAAAAAATATTTTATGCCGCTCGGCTAGATGATTTTGAGTTTGGCCTATTAATCGATAACTGCAAGCTTACTGCATCAATTGAGCTTGCCAACTTTATAAAACAATCACATAACTACAACCGCTTTACCTAGTATGCAGCTAAGCTGTTCGATCGGCGTTGTAGTTATTAACGAGAATGCACTCGATGCACAAGATCTCCTTGCAAAAGCACGGGTAAATCAACATAACCAATTTACCGATGTTATTGCATCCATACCTAATGACCACCAGCAAAGAGATATAGATACCTTGATCGCTAATATAAAGCTAGCGCTCAAAGAAAAGCGCTTTAAAATACTTTTCCAACCTGTTCTGAGCCTAAAAAATGAATATTTTCAAGACTACGAAGTATTCAGCCGTATGTTAGATGCAGAAGGAAACGACATACCTCCAAATGAATATTTACCGGTAGCTAATCTAAGTGGCCTGGGTGATGAATTAGATAAATTAGTCGTGCGCCTGGCTCTTAATGCGCTCGAGAAAGCTAAAACTAAGCGTATACGCCTCATAATTAATCTAACCAGCAATACTTTGCTTAACAAAACATTTTTACCACGATTACGCGAAATGTTGGGCTCAAAACGGATCTCCGCTGAAAAGCTATTGTTTCAGATTAGCGAAACTCAAGTTTGTAATCATTTGGAATACTGCGCAAATTTCAGTAAGGGACTCAGGGAGCTCGGTTTAGGTCTCATAGTCTGTAACTATGGATGCGTGGTGAAGCCGGAAAATTATCTTGATGATATTAGGCCAGTATGCGTTAAACTAGACAAAAGTATGATACGAGATTTAGGGTTTAGCCAGTATCAATATAACGAATTGGAACACTTATTTGTTGATTTGCATAAAAAACATTTCAAAATAGGCGTGTCGCAAATTGAAGATTTTTCAATGCTACCTGTTATATACAACCTTGGTGCAGATTTTATACAAGGCTATTCCATAGAAAGGCCTAAACAGACTATGGATAACAAGTTTATTCAAAATTATGAAATTACTTTAGCCAGCACGGTTTATACTCAATAGCGGCAAAATTGATTATCTATGTCTCTACCTTTAATACAAAATTTATCTATTAAATATAAAATCGTTTTATGTTTTTCTGGCATCCTTATTTTAGCTTTAAGTTCTCTATGGCTCCTTACAAAAAATGATCTCAAAGCCAATCTGCAGATGCAGGCTGATGATTTGGGATCAACACTGACAAAACAAATAGCAGAATCTGTCATAGAGTTAGTATTAGCTAATGACCTATTAGGCTTGAACGTTGTGATTAGTCAATTGACAAATAGTAACAGTATTAATCAGGTTACTGTCTTTGATGTCGACAATAACATATTGGCTCGTTCGGGAGAGAGTTCAGCAAACTCTTTTTTTAACACCCAATACATTGCAGAAATCGCATTACAAAATGCAGTGGCAGGATCAGTACTATTAGAGTTAAATTTAAGTAACCTGAATGGAAATATTAATAATATTGCAATCTATTTCTGGGGAACACTGACCTTTGGACTCATGCTAGCAATAACCACAGCCTTAGGGCTTTCCACACATATTACACAACCATTAAACAACCTGATAAAAGCCATGGAAGACCCTGATGAAAACACTATTAGCCCTGATGAAAACAGGCTAGATGAAATCAGTAAAATTCAAGAAGCTTGCAAACGCTTACTGGAAAAATATCAGGATAGTCGATCCCATCAACTAAGTTTATCCGGTTTGAGCAATAGCAGTACTGCATCCAAACCATCAAGCAAAGTCATGGCAAGTTTACTTATTGTGAAAGTTGTCAATGTCAATACGGCTATCGAGCTATTACATCCTAGTACTCTATCAAAATTGTTAAATGAATATAATTATTACCTCAAACAAGCTGCCAAGCTATATGGTGGCTCAGTGCAAGGCTTCACCGGTGATAGTGCGTTGGTATCATTTGATTCTTTGAGTTGTAGTGATGAACATAGTTTTAATGCGATTTGTTGTGCTCAATTATTTTTAAAGCTCATGAACAAAATCAGTCAATTACATCATGCTAAAAAGGCTCAAGCATTACAATTTAAGCTAGCAATACATAGTGGTGAAGTTTTTATATCTGTTGACCCCCATAAGGAAAATGATCAGGCATTATTGGGGAAGTCGCTGGAAACCAGTTATTATTTATGTAAACAGAGTCAACCAGGCCAACTTTTAATCAGTGAAACAACCTATACACAAGCTGGCGCTGATACACGATTGCATACATCTGACAGTTTTGAAATTACGATGCCCACTGATAATATGTCATTCATGGCTTATTTGTTGAATCCGGAAATGGGTTCTTATTCAGAGCTAATAAATAAACAGTCTCAACACATCCTTCCAAAAATTAAAAATAATGTATCTTAACAATGACAGATGACACTTTTAGCGTAGGGCACCCTTTTTACTTTCCTACTCAAGTAATTTTACTTGATGATGATGCTGACTTTTTGGAAGGTGTGACCTTGATGCTTAATAAATGCTTAAGCTTTAAGATCTTCCAATCTGCACAGCAAGCACTAGATTATGTCAATAATGCTTATAAAAATGTCCACATTCAGGAAAGGTGTTATTCGAATTATAAAACAGGCCCTCTTGAGCCTGATCCACTAACCCATATTGATATAGATAAATTACACCTTGAAATTTTAAATGGCTCTCGTTTTCAGACTGCTTTTACGGTAATTGTGGACTATTCGATGCCAGAAATGAATGGTCTTGAATTTTTATTGCAGTTAAAAAATCCTTTCATTAAAAAAGTGTTGCTAACCGGGCAGACTGAGCATCTTGCTCTCTTTTTTAGGCAGTAACTAAAATTTCCTGTATGCGATTTGATTGAGAAAAAGCTGGCTGAGAAAAGCTCGGCATGGATAAAACTAAAGAAACAGCTATAGCCAACTTTCCACCAAGCCTTTGGTTCTTTAGTCTTTGAATAGGCTCTTTCATAACAACTCTTCCTTTGTACTCTCAGCTAATTTTAAATTAGCTAAATAGCCCTGCTCCTTTATTGGAACTACAATTAATAGACCTTTTGCCTGAAACAGCTGCCAAGGCAATTAACTAATCCTGTATCTCTACCTTATCAACTTTTTGGAAGCCTCTGGGGAGTTTATTGCCTCGCCTTCCTCTTTCTCCTCGGTAATGTTCAAGATCATTCATACCCAGACTAATATGACGCTTCCCAGAATATATCACAAGGCGTTGATCTTGCACTATAACAGCAATAGCAACAACAAACTCTAGTCTTTCAGCTACTCTAGCCGAAGGAATATTAATTATTTTATTGCCTTTGCCTTTTGGTAATTCAGGCAAATCTTTCAATTTAAACATGAGCATTCTGCCTTCATTGCTGATACTAACAACTTCACTTTCAGCAATATTCTGGATTGGCGACGGCGTTAATACTTTTCCTCCTTTTGGGACTTTTAGCACGGCTTTGCCTGCACGATTTTTGCTTAAGAAATTCTCTAATTTTGTTATAAATCCATAGCCAGCATCACTTGCCACTAAATAATAACCAGAGATATCTCCGATCATTAGTCCTTCAAAACTCGCCCCTGATGGGGGATTAACTCTGCCAGTTAATGGTTCGCCTTGCCCTCGGGCAGAAGGCAAAGTGTGAGCAGGAACTGTATATGCCCGCCCTGTTGAATCCAGAAATACAGCGCTTTGATTGCTCTTGCCTTTAGCTGCAAGTTTTAATTTATCCCCTGATCTGTATGCTAAACTTTCTGGATCTACGTCATGACCTTTAGCTGACCTAACCCAACCTGCTTCAGAAAGCACTATTGTTACAGGGTCAGTGCCAATTAATTCTGTTTCACTAAACGCTTGAGCTTCTTCTCTAATTACCAACTCTGAACGACGTTCATCGCCGTAAGTTTCAGCATCTTCTTTTATTTCATTTTTAACCAGTGTTTTTAATCTTGTTTTTGAATCTAATGTGAGCTCAAGACCTTCTCTTTCCTCAGCTAATTCTGACTGCTCGGTCTTTATTTTCATTTCTTCAAGCTTGGCAAGATTTCGTAACTTTAGCTCTAAAATAGCTTCGGCCTGGATATCGCTTATTTTGAAACGTTTCATCAAAACAGGCTTTGGTTTATCTTCGGTTCGAATAATTTCAATCACTTCATCGATATTCAAAAACGCAATAAGCAAAGCATCCAGGATATGCATCCTGGCTTTAATTTTTTCCAGTCGATATCTTAATCGGCGAGTAACTGTTGTAATACGAAAAGTTAGCCATTCTTTTAATAATTTATTTAATGCTTTAACTTGTGGGCGCCCATCAATACCAATCATGTTGAAATTTACCCGGTAACTTTTCTCTAAATCAGTAGTAGAAAATAAGTGTGCCATTACGCTATCGACATCCACACGATTTGATCGAGGCTCAATGACTATCCTGGTGGGGTTTTCATGATCTGATTCATCTCTTAAATCAACAATCATGGGTAATTTTTTCTTTTGCATTTGTGCTGCAATTTGTTCCAGAACTTTGCTGCCAGAAACTTGATATGGAATTGCAGTGATGACAATGTCGCCATTTTCTTTTTGGTATAGGGCGCGACACTTAATCATGCCTTTTCCTGTTTCATATAGTTCTTGGATATCTACCTTTGGTGTAATTATTTCAGCATTGGTCGGAAAGTCAGGACCCTGAATTATTTCGCAAAGTTCTGCAGTTGTCGCTTTAGGGTTATCCAGCATATAGATACAAGCTTCGGCAACTTCCTTAAGGTTATGTGGAGGAATATCAGTGGCCATACCCACCGCAATACCACTACCTCCATTTAATAAAACGTTCGGTAAGCGTGCAGGGAGTATTACTGGCTCTTCCAATTCACCATCAAAGTTCAACTTCCAGTCCACTGTATCCTGTGCCAGCTCTGCCAATAGAACATCTGCATATTGCTGTAGTCTGGATTCGGTATAGCGCATGGCAGCAAATGATTTAGGATCGTCAGCAGAACCCCAGTTACCCTGCCCGTCTACAATAGGATAGCGATAGGCAAAGGGTTGGGCCATAAGCACCATCGCTTCATAACAGGCCGAATCACCATGAGGATGGAATTTACCAATAACATCACCAATGGTTCTGGCGGATTTTTTAAATTTTGCGCTGGCCTTTAAACCCAGTTCAGACATGGCGTAAACAATTCGCCGCTGAACCGGTTTCAATCCATCACCTATATGTGGCAGTGCTCTGTCATTGATGACATACATGGAATAGTTTAAATAAGACTGTTCCACAAAATCACGTAATGCGACTTGCTCCATTCCTTCTTCATTCAAGGTGATCATATCGGTCATAGTTGTGCTCTTACTTTGTGTTATTGCATTTCAATTATTTAAACTTTGATAATGTTTAAAAGTCAGCCTGATTACCGTTTTTCTCTAACCAACTTTTCCTGTCCCCGGCACGCTTTTTTGCTAACAACATATCCAGCATTTCCTGGGTTTTGCTAAACTCATCAATGTTCAATTGCACCAGACGTCGAGTATCTTTATCCATTGTGGTTTCCCGAAGCTGTAAGGGGTTCATTTCACCAAGGCCCTTAAAACGTTGAACATTTACCTTCCCTTTTTTCTTTTCAGCTGCCAGCCTGTCAAGAATTCCTTGTTTTTCATCATCATCTAGGGCATAAAAAACTTCTTTGCCTATATCAATTCGATAAAGTGGCGGCATGGCAACATAAACATGGCCTGCTTCAACCAGCGCTCTGAAATGCTGAACAAATAGTGCACAAAGAAGCGTAGCGATATGCAATCCATCTGAATCCGCATCAGCTAAAACACAAATTTTCCCATAACGTAAGCCTGATAGGTCATTTGAAGCCGGGTCAACACCAATGGCAACAGCAATATCATGAACTTCCTGTGAGGCTAAAATTTCACTTGAGTCAACTTCCCAGGTATTTAATATTTTACCGCGCAAAGGCATTATTGCTTGAGTCTCTCTATCCCTAGCTTGCTTTGCTGAACCACCAGCCGAATCTCCTTCGACCAAAAACAACTCTCCAGCCATAACATCCTGAGTAGAACAGTCAGCTAATTTTCCAGGCAAAGCTGGTCCCTGTGTGATTTTTTTGCGAACAACTTTTTTACTGGCTTTTAATCGGCTTTGAGCATTTTGAATACACATCTCCGCTATGAGCTCAGCTTCATTAGTGTGCTGATTCAACCAGAGACTTAATTTATCTTTAGCTATGCCAGAAATAAAAACGGCACACTGTCGTGATGAAAGTTTCTCTTTAGTCTGCCCGGAAAATTGAGGATCTAGCATCTTTGCGGAAAGAACATAACTACACTTGTCCCAGATATCTTCTGAGCTCAGCTTTAAACCCCGAGGAATCAGGTTTCTAAACTCGCAAAACTCACGAATCGCTTCCAACAAACCCGTTCGAAAACCATTTACGTGTGTTCCCCCCAGCGCGGTTGGGATCAAGTTAACATAACTTTCAGTAATTAATTCTCCACCTTCTGGCAACCACTGTACCGCCCAGTCAACAGTCTCATCGTTGCCTTCCATGGTTCCTGTAAAAGGCTCTGCCGGCAAGGTTTCATAACCGGTGGTTGCTTGTTTTAAATAATCAGCCAAGCCATCTTCAAAATACCATTCATCACTTTGAGACTTCTCTGCACTAACAGTATTATCTTCAAAGAAGATACGAAGCCCTGGACACAATACCGCTTTGGCCCGAAGCAAGTGTATTAATTTTGTGATAGAGATATTTGGCGAATCAAAATATTTCGGATTGGGGTAAAACTTTATAATAGTGCCAGTATTGCGTTGTCCTACACTATCGATGACTTTTAAATCGCTGGCTTTTTCGCCATCTTTGAAAAGCATGCGGTAGAGCTTTCCATCACGTTTGACAAACACTTCCAAAGAAGTTGAAAGGGCATTGACCACAGAAACGCCTACTCCATGCAAGCCCCCTGAGTACTTATAGTTTTCGTTTGAAAATTTACCGCCGGCATGAAGCCTGGTTAAGATTAACTCAACTCCTGGAATTTTTTCTTCAGGATGAATATCAACCGGCATACCTCGACCATCATCATTTACTTCAATGCTGCCGTCCTTATTTAAGGTTACCGTAATTTCCCTTGCCGAGCCTGCTAAGGCTTCATCAACACTATTATCCAAAACTTCCTGGATCAGGTGATTCGGGCGAGTGGTATCTGTATACATGCCAGGCCTTCTCCTGACAGGATCTAGGCCGCTCAATACCTCAATTGACTCGGAATTATAATCTTTGCTCATCTTGCTCCTAAGGGATTCCCGTTTTTCTTTACTGTTGTATACGCCGCTGAGCGCTCATTTCGTTGAGGCTTATTTTAATTCTGAAAATGCTTAATTTAGGCCTCTATTCCAGCAAACTTTATAATTTGCGGAATATATTTTTCAAAATTTTCAAATCTATGACTACCGCCTGGTAAGACATGCTGAAAAGCTTGATTAAATTTTTTCAGTGCCAGTTTATAGTCCAGCACTTCATCGCCCTCTTCCAGCAGCAGTAAATATTTTTCATGATTTTTAATATCTGAATGTTCTAGTGACAAAAAATACTCAACATCTGACATTTCAATTTCAAAACTTTCTCCGTTATATGGATTGACATGATGACCCAGAAAATTATCAGCTAGATTCTCTTGTAGCGTTACCAGTGGATTTACTAAAACCGCTTTACAATGGTACTTTTCTGCAAAATAGATACTATAAAAACCACCCAGAGAACTGCCTACTAAAACAGTCCTGGCAGAATCAATAATTAATTCTTCCAACAATTTAATAGCCTGTTTTGGCTTGTGAGGCAGTGTTGGAATCAATAGCTCGAGTTTACCCTGATCTATCAATTCGATCAGCTCATTTTGGGCATAATCATTTAAAGATATGGCTTTTTCCGATTCAGGAGAACTGAGGAAGCCATGAAGGTAGATCAGACGAGTACTTTGCCTTAATACATCACTCATTAATGGAAAATAATCTCAATATTCTGAGCTGCTGAGGTCGAGCTTATATTTCTTGCCGACCACTCGCCGTACACCAGTTCCTACAGTCCCATTAGCATGCAAGCTAAGCCATCGATATCCTGGGTTTTCCTTATCAAGGGAGAAGTAATCATTCTCCGGATGAAACTGAATACTGGTTGATGGCGACCCAAGCATTAGGACTTTTTTTCTGGATGTTTTGAAGTCCTGGTGGATATGACCAAAGACTACCGCCTTAATATTTTTATAAGCATCAATAATCTCAAAAAAGTCTTGCGTATTCTGTAAGGAGTGATTCTGCAGCCATTCAGCATTAACTGGAACAGGATTATGGTGAACAGCAATGACAATATGCCTGTCTTCAGCATGCATTCCATCAAGTTCCGACTTGAGAAAGTCTAATTCTTGCTCAGAGAGCTGCCCATAAATATGCCCCTCTACGCATGAGTTGAGCATAATAATACCCCAGTTACCAAGCTTAAGCGTTTTCTCTAAGGCCTCTTTCTTATTACTTAGAGCTTTCTGCATACTGGCAATAATGTCATGATTACCGGGTATCCAAAGTTGCGGAGCATTTAACTTATTAATGTGTTGAGCGAAGCGGTTATAGGCTTCCTGACTGGCATCTTGTGCAATATCCCCGGTACAAAGAACGCAATCAACTGATTCTTCATGCTCTTTTACCAGCTCAATGACATCTTGCAGTCCTTCCTCGCAGTTCATACCAACAAGCGTCATTGACTCATCCGCAAACAGGTGGGGATCTGTTATCTGAATGACTCGATAGGATTCTGTGTTATTTTTATTTGGCAATTGCTTATCCAAATTAGCAAACTTATATCAAGCCGCTGTTTTCGTAGCTAAATTCTCCGCTAAAGTGGTACTTGAACACAAGCCTTCTTTTAAACAAAAGCTTAGCCATTCACTTAAGAAAAAATTTATCTGCTCTTTTTCATCTGCTTCATACATAGTTTTGTTCGGCAAGGGGTATTTAGATTTAAAATAACGGGCTCGCTGATAAGAAATCACTTCGGCTGTTTTGGCATCATGGTACATCCTGATCAACATTTCTGGAGTTTGGTAATAGGAATCAGTATTGATAGTTGACGGCTGAGATAAATTAGCGATTCTTATTGTGCTGGTATATTTGAAGCTTTCGATAACTTCTATAGTTGTAGTAAGGCTAGCTTGGTGCCTTGAATTTAAATTAAGTTGGTTATTAAAGCTAATATCGCGTTTAACGCCAAACTCAATGCTGGGTAAAAGTTGAAGTATGCGAATGAAGTTTGCATCACACACAGCCATTTGTGCACTTAAATCTATGGAATAAGGTCTTTTTAATTTCATGGACGCCAACTTATTTACGCTCTTTCCTAAAAAATATCGAGTACCTGATCTTTATTGCCAGTCTCATAACCAAACCGCCCCTAAACCTTATCCAAAACCGCTCTATTAAACAAGCCTGAACTCTTCTTGCTTAAGTTTTAAGGCAAAATACCTTTAGGTAAATACAGTTCAATTTTAATCCACCCTAACAAACCTTGAGTTATTAGTTTGAGAGTTTTGAGACACTTACAAAATTTTCCCAAGCTATGTACGTCTTATCCAACTAAGAAGTTATAACAAAACCCTTTAGTAAATTAATCACAACCTTTCTTCAAGAAGGGCATATCAATGAAAAATGCATTTATCACACTGAAAGACATTCTCTTAGATTGCAGCCTAATTTTGATCATAGTCTGTATTCCATTAGCAACAATGGCTCTATCAAATGGAATATAGAAAAAAACATTGGTTAATTTCCCTAGTATTCTGGGAAATAAACCAATCCAGCTAAGTAAGTCTTCCTTTCAAAGCCTTATCTCATTATATTTATTGGATTTTATTTGTTGGCACAGCTATTGCTTAAGCATTGGTAAATGCTCAAAAGCACTTATTTTCCCATTGAAATTGGTGAGAATAAAATCAAAGGACAAAGACTTGGCCAAATAGATGTTGAAGATGAATATAAAATTGTTGCTCAAATCGATGAATTTTATGTTACTCGCATCTCAGCAGGCCAAGAGGCTCAGTTCTCTATTTCTGGTAGTAGTTACATCGCTAGAGTAGATAAAATTTATCCCGAGATAAGCAGTGGAACTTTTGAGGTGGATTTGATTTTTGGTAGTGATGTCCCTACTGCTATCCGCCGTGGCCAAACTTTACAAATGAATCTGACATTAAGCAATTCTTCCCAAAGTCTGCTGTTACCATTGGGCGGATACATACAAGATACTGCGGGCAGTTGGGTTTTCGTTATTGATGGCAGTGGAGAATTTGCTACTAAACGAGAAATACGAGCCGGACGACATAATAATCGCTTTTTAGAGATACAAGAAGGGCTTCAAGAGGGAGAAAAGGTTATCACTTCAAGCTATAATCAGATGGCTGATATAGAAAGGGTAGTATTGCAATAGAATATTCTTCTATCTAACTGGTTATATAACAAGCACCCTGACAAGCGCGAGCCTCTTGGCCGCTAAGTATTGATCAATCATAACTTATAAAATACACCTCGGAGATATAATGAAAATGCCCAGCTCCAATATTAATTTTAGAAAGTTTCTTGGAAAAACCGGTCTAGGAGTTTTTAGCAGCTTGTTAATCAGTTCGCCAGCCTTTGCAGCTGATGATCTATTGGAGATTTATAACCTTGCGGTGGCTGGCGACCCTCAAATTCGTCAGGCACGTGCTGAATTTAATGCGACTCATACCAATGTGGCCCAAGGTTTTTCTCAACTATTGCCAGCTGTAGATCTGACAGCCAGCACATCTCGTCAAGCTCAGGGGCCATCTACCGCATCCCCCGGCTCTCCATTTCCTGCTTTCTCTCAAGCTAACGGATTTAATGAAAAAAGATATGGCCTAAATATCAGACAAAACATACTTAACTTCAATGCCTGGTATTCATACAAGTCATTTCGTAAAGCAGATGAAGCCGCTGCCACTAATTTAGCGCGCTCAGAGCAGGAACTTATTCAACGCGTAGCCACAGCATATTTTGATGTTCTGCGTAGCGAGGATAATCTTGAAACTTTTGAAGCTGAATTGGAAACCAGCGCTCGAATTCTAGAACAACAGGAAGAGCGTTTTGCCGTTGGTCTGGTTCCGATCACTGATGTCTATGATGCTCAGGCCGCTTATGATCTGGCGCGAGTTAATCTCTTAGTTGAAGAAAACGCGCTTAATCAACGCTATGAAGCTTTAGAGGCAATTACTGGGCGCAACCATGATGATGTATCAAACCTGAGTGAGGCCTTCCCTATTGAGCCCCTGGCTCCTACATCATTAGAAGAATGGGTGATGATCGCCAATCAAAACAACCTGGATGTCAAAGCCGCCCGTCTGAATATGGAGTCACGGGAATATGAAGCGGACGCTGCCAAAGCTGCCATGCTTCCAACACTGGACTTATCTGCTGGTTATACCTGGGTTGAAACAGGCGGCATTAACTTTTTTAATCTCGCCGGCGGAGGTGGAGATGCTGTAAATGAAAACAGCAATATCACCCTTAATTTAAGCTTTCCTCTATTTGCGGGCGGACTAAATAGAGCTCGAGAACGACAAGCTTTTTATAATCTTGATGCTAGTGAAGAAGCATTATTGAATACTCAACGGACCAGCACACAAGCTGCCCGGAATTCTTATCGTAATGTTGAAAATGATGTATTAACGATATCTGCAAGAGCCCAGGCTGTAGTCTCAGCAAGAGCTCAGTTGGATGCTACTGAAGCAGGCCTGGAAGCAGGCACCAGAAATATTGTAGATGTCGTTACAGCACAGCGCTTGTTGTTTCAATCAATGCGTGATTACGCCAATGCCCGCTACACCTATGTGATTAATACCTTAAACCTAAAACAGGCGGCTGGTCTTTTAAGCCCACAGGATATTATTGATCTGAATGAATGGCTTCTAGAATAAGTTGCTTCTGTCGGTCTGTCGCGCCGCGGTTGGATTTTATCGTGGCGCGAGCAGCGTTTGCCATATTCTTTCGCCGCTCTTTATCCTGCAGTAATAGCAACGCTTTTTCAGCCAGCTCATTGGCATCATTAACAACCAGCATAGCGCTGGCTTGAAGTAACAATTCACTGACTGCCTGAAAATTGAACAATGAAGGGCCTGTAATAACCGGCAATCCCAAGGCGGCCGGTTCTATAATGTTCTGGCAGCCAGTATTAACTAATGACCCGCCAACAAATGCCACATCCGCACTGGCAAAATAAAATTGCATTTCTCCTAAACTGTCTCCAAGTAATATTTGCTTTTCTATTGAAACATCTTCCCCACTACTACGCAGTACGTATTTATAAGCCTGCTTATTTAATAGCTTCGCTACCTCATCAAACCTGTCGGGATGACGTGGCACCAAAATTAATAATAATTCCGGCAATGCGGCTAGTAAAATTTTAAAAGCCTGTAAGACCTTTTGTTCTTCGCCCTCGCGCGTGCTACCCGCCACAAGAATTGGGCGCTGTAATTCTTTTTTCATTGCTAGCCCCGCTTCTTGCTGCTCTTGATCTATTTCCTGATCAAACTTCATCGTCCCGGTAACATGTAGGTTTTTTTCTGGTAAGCCTAAAAATCGAAAGTGTTCTGCATCCTGCTCAAATTGAGCGGCAACACAATGAAAGCTTAAGAGCATGCTTGAAGTGAGTTTGGCGTACTTACGATAATTCAAAAATGATTTGTCGGAAAGACGGGCATTGAGCAATAACAATTGGCAGTGTTGTTGTGCACTATAAAACAATAAGTTTGGCCAAAGTTCGGTTTCTAATATCACCAGCATTCTTGGCTTCACAGCTCGTAAAAAACGTCTTATTGATCCGGGTGTATCATAGGGCATATAACAATGTTGGACAGAGTTGCCAAATATTTCCTTTACTCTTGCCGAGCCTGTGACCGTGGTGGTGGTTAGTGTAAAGGTCCAATCTGGAAGAGCTTCCTGACAACTACGAATTAAGGGAACTGCAGCATGTAACTCGCCAACAGAGACAGCATGAAATACGATTACCGGTTTGCTGTGATTGAATTGATTCTTGGGATAAAAAGCCAGGCGTTCCGACCAGCGCTGACGGTATCTCGAATCTTTTAAGGAACGCCACCACATCCGAGAGAATATTAACGGCAGCAGCAAGCAATAAATGAAGCTATATATAGTACGATTCACAGAGCGGAATATTACGGAAGCACTCTGTCCTTGTCCATGCTGCTGAAATTAACTGTTATACTTAACGCAAAGCTCACTTATCAAAACTGCTAACTGTAAATGTCCAGTATTATAGAAAAAGATGCCTTAATAATCGGCGGCGGAATTGCTGGATTATGGATGTTGAACCGTTTACGGGCAGAAGGCTACGACGCTATGCTGCTGGAAAGAAGCAAGCTAGGCGCCGGCCAAACTATCGCATCGCAGGGCATGATTCATGGCGGCATCAAATATGCCCTTAATGGCAATTTAAATTCTGCCAGTGAAGCAATTGCTGACATGCCAGAGCACTGGAAATCCTGTTTAGCAGGCATTGGCGATGTTGATTTAACCGGCACCAATCTATTGTCTGAACATTACTACATGTGGCCCCGTAATAGTCTGCGATCGAGATTTAATGCTTTTCTTGGCAGTAAAGCCTTAAGAGGTAAAGTGAGCAAGGTAGCTCCAAAAAATTATCCAGATTTTTTCAAGAGGCACATAAAGGGCCCCTTGTATGAACTTCTGGATATTGTCCTGGATGTACCTTCTCTGTTAGCCAGCTTAAGCAAGAACCATCAGTCTAATATCAAGCTTTTTAGCCAAGATAGTTGGTGGTCCATAGAAATGAACCCTGAGGGAGAGTTTAAAAGCCTGACAATGCAGCAAGGCTCCGAGACTTTTGAAATAAAAGCAAAACAATTAATTATTAGTAGTGGCGAAGGTAGCAAGGATCTTTTAAAAAAGCTTATCCCCGATGCAGACCTACCTTGTGATATGCAGATGCAGCTACGCCCTTTGCACATGACCATTGTTAAGCATGAACATCCCTACCCCATATTCGTACATTGTGTATCTGACCAGTTAACTGCGACACCGGAAGTCACTATCACTACCCACAAATGTAAAGATGGTAAATTCGCCTGGTATCTGGGTGGAGAGTTGGCTGAGAGTGGCATGCATAGAACTCAGGAAGAGCAAATTCAAGTAGCTCAAAACAAAATTGCTGAGTTATTTCCCTGGTGCGATTTAGCCAGTGAACAATGGCACAGTTTTTTTATTAATCGCGCCGAGGCTCTGACAAAAAATGGTAAACGGCCAGAAACGGCAAGCATTCATCAATACGGGAATATTGCCTTATGTTGGCCTAGCAAGTTAACCCTGGCGCCAAATTTAGGGCAGCAAATAGTAAATTTGTTTCATGAAAAAAATATAGACCGAGGTAGTTATGATAATCCTGATTTAGGCAAAATACTTTTTCCAGGTATTGCTATCCCCCCATGGGACACTTTGTAATGAGTTTTTTGCGGCAATTAGGTGATACAGGTCTTGAGGTTTCAGCATTAGGTCTTGGCAGTGTTAAATTCGGCCGCAATACAGGTGTTAAATATCCCAGTACTTTTAAGATTCCGGATGATGATGCAGTCCTGGCAATATTAAGTCAGGCTCGGGAGCTGGGCATAAATTTTATCGATACCGCTCCTGCATATGGAAATAGTGAAGAAAGAATTGGTGCATTATTAAACAAGCGTCAAGACTGGATAATATCTACCAAAGTTGGTGAAGAGTTTATTGATGGAGAGTCTTACTTTGACTTTAGTGCCAAACACACCCAACTCAGTATTGAGCGCAGCCTGCAACGGTTGAATACTGATTATCTCGATATGGTTTTAATTCATTCTGATGGCCAGGATGAAAAAATACTATTGGAAAGTGATTGTGTAGAAGCGCTAAAAAAAAGTAAGGATGCTGGACTGATAAGAGCTATTGGCATGTCAACAAAAACCATCGCTGGTGGCATTCTTGCCACTGACTTATTAGACATTGTGATGCTTACCTATAATCTGGAACAACAGGATCAGGAAGTCGTTGATTCTGCCCGCCAAAAAAACAAAGGCATACTAGTCAAAAAAGGCTTAATGAGCGGCCATGTCAACAAAGAAGGGGAAGATTTGGTCCGTGAAAGTATGAATTTGATTTTTTCACAACCCGCTATCAGCAGCATGATTGTGGGGACGATTAACCCTGAACATCTTGCTCATAATGTAAAACTTGCCAAAGGTTTCCTTCAAGCAGATTTTTAAATATTACTAAAGACCATTAAACGAAAGTTAATACGGGGCAGACACAGTAGAGAACGATTGGCTATTGGCAGACATTTGAAAACTCTACTGCTTATCTTTTTGTATTTTTTCTACTATACCCGTGGTTGAACAGTTATCCAAAAAAGCGAGCACTTTAATTTCCCCACCATACGCTTGAACAATATTTGCCCCTACCACTTCACTGATTTCATAATCTCCACCTTTAACTAATACATCAGGCTTAAACTCTTCCAATAACGGGATCGGAGTATCTTCATCAAAGCTTACTACCCAATCAACGGCCTCTAGACCTGCGACTACTGCCATCCGGCGCTCTATTGGATTAATTGGACGTCCTTCTCCTTTTAGACGCGTCACGGATGCGTCATCATTTAAGGCAACAATCAAGCGATCACCCTGCCCTCTGGCATCCTGTAAATAACCAACATGGCCAGCATGAATAATATCGAAGCAGCCATTAGTAAAAACAACTTTCTCGCCATTGGCTTTGGCATCAGCAACCACTTGAGCAAGCTGCGCTCTACTCATCACTCCTCGTCCGGAATCACTGTCTTTTTGCACTTCACGCCGAAGTTCCGGACCACTCACAGCAACAGTTCCGACTTTTGAAACAGCAATCCCGGCAGCAATATTTGCCAGAGCCACAGCTTCTGGCAGGGACTTGCCTGCACCAAGTGATGCTCCTAATACTGAAATTACCGTATCTCCTGCCCCAGTCACATCGAAGACGTCTCTGCTTCGAGCCGGGAAATGCAACTCTGTTTCTCCGGGACGTATGAGGCTCATTCCATGTTCACCTCGAGTAACCAGTAATGCCTCCAGCTCCAGATCATTTATTAAAACCTTTGCTTTGTTTACCAAGTCCTCTTCTGTACTACATTGACCAGCAACTACCTCGAATTCATGTAAATTAGGTGTGAGCAGAGTAGCACCCTTATATTTGGTAAAATCATCACCCTTTGGATCAACCAGAATAGGCGCCCCCACGGCCTTCACCAGGCTAATGAAATTTTCGATGTTATTTAAAGAGCCCTTTTTGTAATCAGAAAATATGACAAGATCAACATTGTTTAACAAGCCGCTTATCCTGCTGCTTAAACTTAATGAATCAATACTACTAAAGTTTTCTTCGAAATCCAGTCTGATCAATTGCTGATGATGACTTAATACACGAAGTTTCGTAATGGTTGGGCTGTACTCAGAAAAGTGAAAGTCACATTCGATGCCTGCTGCTGACAGGGCCTGTATCAGAGATTGGCCTGCTGCATCATTTCCGATGATACCGGTAAGGTTACAGGCAGCGCCAAGAGCGGCTATATTCAAGGCAACATTAGCTGCTCCGCCAGGGCTGTCTTCTATATTATTTATTTTGACCACAGGAACCGGCGCTTCTGGCGAAATTCTTGTTGTATCACCATGCCAATATCTGTCGAGCATAACATCGCCAACGACTAAAATTCGGGTTGTATCAAATCTTGGAATATCGAGCTTCATTATTTGCCTATATCACTAAGTTCCGTTTTCATTGAAAGAGCTGCATCATACCATACCGCTTCTGATAGAATGAGCCAAATCCTTGGTAAACTAGTAAAGTGTCTCAACAACAAACCCCTCAATTAAGCTCTTTTATCGCTCCGAAATATTGGCCAACCTGGATAGGTGTTGGTCTGTTGACCTTGATAGCCTTTTTACCCTTTCGCTTGCGTCTTTTGGGAGGGGCCATGCTAGGGAAAATGCTTTTTATCTTCGCTAACGAGCGGCGTTATATCGTTGCAACCAATATCAAACTTTGCTTTCCGGAGTTAAGCAAAACAGAACAAGAACAATTGATAAAAGATTGCTTTATTGAAAATGGTAGAGGCCTTATAGACACGATGGTTGGTTGGTTTAGAAATCCGAAGCAATTTCAAACTATGTTGGATATCAAAAATGTTGAGGCTCTAGATAATGCTCTCGCTAAAGGCAAAGGTGTAGTACTTCTGGGTGCTCATTACACCACCTTGGACTTTACAGCCAATCTGGTTTCTCTACAAATTCCTTTTGCCGTTACCTACCGTCCACATAAAAATGCTCTGTTTGATGCCTTAATGCTTCGTGGGCGATTAAAAAATACTAATGGTGTGTTTGACCGCTATGACATAAGAGGAACTCTTCGACATTTAAAAAAGAATAATATTATCTGGTATGCCCCTGATCAGGACTATGGAAGCAATCATTCAGTTTTTGCTCCTTTTTTTGGGAACCCTGCGGCAACCATAACGGCGGCTAGCCGTTTAGCCAAGTTTTATAACTCACCGGTTTTATTAGCACGCCATCATCGCAATGACATCACTGGCAAATATGAAATTGAATTTTATCCATTCCCGGAAGATTACCCTGGCAGCGACGATGTAGCAGATGCTGCTTATATGAACCAGCAACTGGAAAAAGCAATTCGCTTATATCCATCTCAATACATGTGGACGCACAAACGTTTCAAAACTCAAGCAGATGGCAAACCAGCCAGTCCCTATATCGCTATCAAAACGCCAGTGAATAAGATGGATAGGCAGCATTTTAATACCATGATAGAAGGCTCAAAGATTATTGAAGAGCAGCATTCTAAAAATTTAACCCGAATTTTGCATAACAATGCTCTATTTAGAATATTGCCCTTATCAAGCTCTAAATTTTTTGAAAAACCACCAATGCAGTTATTTGACACTAACGCTCGTTTACTTCGCCTGGCGGGAGTCAATTCCATCACTATTGATAATATTTTTGAAATAAAAAGTGCAGATTTCATTGCAGCAACTTATTTCCCCTTATACGGAGAAAGCCTTGCAAAAATTCAACATTCCGAATTGCCGGTCGATCAGCTTGCTGATTTTTTTGCAAAGGTTCACCAGCTAGGGTTTTTCTTTACTCAGGTAAAACCTTCTAAAATTTATTATGCGAACGGTGAATTTTCTATTGCAAACCCGGAAGATATCAAAGTCTTCCCGACTTCAATTTGTTATGCAGATCGTTTTTTAAATATTCAAAGCCTTTTGAATAAACTCGAGTTACCAGAAAATCAGCGAACCCAATTTGCTGAGGCATATATGGCTGCTACAGGTCTAGAACGGGTCTCGGAATTTACTCAACTTTTCTCAAAATTGCTTTTTCGCTGAGCTCTTTTATTCATATCCCACAGATTTGCATATTTCATGTAATTGTAAAAACCTACATTGACACTGGTCAGTACGCCGCCAAAGCCATCCAGAAAATGCCCCTTAAACAAGTAGGTGCGAATAAAAGTAAGCGGGAAAATTAACAACACGACTAATATGTTTGTCCTATCACCTTTATTGAATTTATCCTGAGCTTTGAGTTTTGCATAAAACACGGTTTTTTCAATACGCTGCGAATAGCTCAAATTTTCGTGATGTAATATTTCTGCTTCTGTCTCTTTAACTGGACCGCTTATGCTTATGCTCTCGTGTACCTGTCTGCTTTCATAATGACCGCTATCTTTCTTAAAGAGTCGAATTAATTTTTCTGTCTTACCAAAACATCTTGGTTGTCGTCCCCACCTAAGCAAGATCCTATTGCAGCGCAATGCCACAAAATGTTCCTGCTTTATAAAGCTATCCAGCTCATTTATAAAAGTATCACTTAGGGTTTCATCGGCATCCAGATTGAGCACCCATGGGAAACGGCATAAAGACAAGGCATGAGCTTTTTGTTCACTAAACCCTAGCCATTCATTAAAACTCACTTTGGTATTAGAATAGGATGCCGCTAACGCCAGAGTACGGTCAGTACTGCCACTGTCTACAATGATAACTTCAGCAAAATTTTTCAGATTATTCAGTAAGCTGACGATATTCTCTTCTTCATTCTTCGTGATTACATAGACACTTACTGGAATCTGCTTTTGCTTAGTCATTTAAAAAACCCATTATTAACCTGCCTTCATTATACATGGACTTGTCAGTTCACTCAGGTAGAATTCCAGTCAGAATTATAAACTGGACTTATGGTTTTGACTGGAGCCCCTGTAGCAAGCATCCCGACAGACTATCAGCGCATAGTCTTGCTTAATCCCACAAGATATTTGGGAAACCTGGTGATCGCTGGCGGCATCATTCAGGACTTTCTTAAATTTTGCCAAAAAAACAACATCCAATTCCTTTTAGTTGTTGATGCAGCTTATCAGGAGCTCTTGCAGGATACTTTCCCTTCTGAAACATTATTGTTTTACCCTCGACAGCAAATCAAGCAAGCTACATTATTTAAAAAATTATCCCTTTATCTTAAATGCTTATTTTCGATCCGGCGCTTTAAAGCTGACATTGGATTTAATATTGAAGAAGACAGCGTCTCTCACCGCTTGACTCAACTTTCCGGAGCGAAGTTTAAACTAGGCAGCAATTTAGCCAGAAATAAATACGGCTACGACAATGTATTGGATATTAATTATGCGAAAAGAGACCCCTTACATAAGCATCGCTGGTATGGATTTGCCGAAGTATTTAGCCTCCTTGGCCTACAGACACTACAACCCTCTTATCTTAAAATAACAATAAAAAGTATTTCTGCTCCGCTTCGTAATAAACTCAAAGGCCTTGGCTTAGATCTCCAGGCTCCTTTAATTGCCATTCATGCAAGTGCAGCTAAGGACTACAAAAAGTGGCCAGCTTCCTGTTTTGCCGAATTAATTTTCATGCTCACCAACCAGGGGTATAAAATAGTTTTAATTGGTGCTGGTCATGCTGACCAACAGGCTAATAGCGAGATTCTTGCCGCTATTAAAGATAATTACAGGGATGAGAATACGGAAGCAAATTGTAGAGACTTGTGTAACCAACTTTCACTGTATGAATTAGCCTGTTTACTAACACAAGTAAAGGCTATGGTTGGAAATGATAGCGGCCCTTTTCATTTGGCAGCAGCCTTGGGTGTTGCAGGTTGCGTGATATTTGGACCCACTGATGTCGAATTATGGCGACCGCTTTCAGGCAATTCAATCGTTCTTAAAGGTGATCAGGCTTGTGCTCCGGAATGCACTAAAACAGGCTGCATTTATAATAATCGTTGCTTGAAATCCATCAAACCCCTGGATGTTTTTGAAAAACTACAAAGCTTATTGTGAATAGGATTGAGCGGCCTGAACCAGTAGATTAACAACTGTTTGCGGCATTGAATAAAGATCTTGTTCCTGCCCATACGCGATTCCATTTGCCTTCCAGGTACTTCTATTATCACTTAGCAACATTGTCTCTAATTGCTTATTGAAATATTCCTGTTCAAATGGCATAGGGCAAACTATCCCTGCTTGAGCTTTTTCAACATGAAAGGCATAACCACAGCTAGATGTCGTTAACACAGGCAAACCAGCAACTATTGCTTCTAGTATCACCATCCCGGCACTTTCTTTTAATGATGGATGAATTAATAAGTCTGCCGCTAGTAAAAGCTCGGGGACCTGACTACTGCCATTAATAATTTTAAAATGCCTTGCCACGCCTAAACGTTGTGCTTCTTTTATATATTTATCAGGTGCATCTTTGCCAACAACGAAAAACCAAGTTCTCTTTCGTAACTCAAGTGGCAACGCAGCAAACGCCAATAATGACCTATTCAGGCCTTTGGTTTTGAAAGATGAGCCTATTTGAAGTAAAAGCAGATCATCCGGAAGGATCGATAATTCATGCCGCATCTGCCTGCGCTTTATCGGCGCATCAATTCCCGCCATTCTGTCTTTTTTTATACCCGGCGGTAAAAGTATTAGACGATCACTGTCTGTCTGATAATGTCTGGTAAATTCTTCCTTCTGTTGTGGCGTTAATAATAAACTCACTGTTTCCTGATCTTTACCAAAGACAGCCTCTTCAAATTCCAAATATTGTTTAGCTCTTGACGTCAGTCGATATAGAAACGATCTTTCATTTCTAGCTTTCTCAGCAAAGCAATAATCTGCGGCATAGTAATAATCAAGCCCAGGCATCTTATTAAAACCTAGGACTAAATCATATTTATCAAGGGTTTTCTCTAACATTTTTTCAACAAAATATTCGCGTTTTGCTGTTTTGGCATAACCCTGGCAGGGCAAAATAACTATATTTGCATATAGCGGTTTTTCACCCTCCCACTCCATGCAGAAAATTGTGACATCAATTTTTCTTGCTCTGCATGCTTGTAATATTTTAAGTAAATCTTGCTGCAGACCTCCGAAAGGAAAATATGAATATAAAACAATAGCAAATTTCATATTTGCCTCAGTGCTGCTGCTCGGCAAGTTCAACAATATTCTGCCAAACCTTGCTGGGGGGCAATGTTGAAAAACAGGGAGGCTTTAGTGACATAACCGCCTGCTTGTCACTATCGCTCAAACCGTCACCACGATAATGACATGTTTTGTTGAAGCAGGGGCTGCACGCAAAGGAAGTCTTTAGGTGGACCTGATTTTTCCCATAAGTCCCTGTTTTCTCAGGATCACTAGCGCCATAAAGCGCAATTGTTGGCCGATCTAATGCTGCCGCCAAGTGGGCTAATCCAGTATCTACGGCAATAACAATCTCTGTTTGTAAAAATTTGGAGGCTATCTCTGTTAGTGTAAGTCTGCTCATGACCTTGGCGCCAGGGATAGCATCAGCAATACGCTTGGCTCGGCGCTGTTCTTCTTCATTGCCCCATAATAAATTAATACTGTAACTATTTTTCATTGCAATTTTACCAAGCTCTATCCAGTATTTTTCTGGCCAGAGTTTCGTTTCCCATGTCGTTCCATGTAAAAAGTACAAAGACTTAGCTTTGGGCTCTTTATTTAAATTAAATAGCTTAAGTGATAAGCCATAATTTACATTTACATGCTCGATATTATACCCAAGAGCCTCAGCAAATAACTTTCTGGTTCTTTCAACAGCGTGTTGTTGCCAGGATACATCGTAACTTTGATCATAAAACCACGTTGCAAGCTTTTCTCTGGCACTATTTTTTGCCAGACCAACAACTTTTCCCCTAGCTAATGAACTAATAAAACCACTTTTTAATAAGCCCTGAGCATCAATCACCAAATCATATTGAGTGCTCTTTAATGCCTTCTTAAAAGCTTTATACTCTTTACCAATTAACGTTTTAAAAATATTTTTTTTCCAGCGTCTTAACGCTACCGGTATTACTTTATTAACTGAAGAATGCCAGGCTGGAATCTCTGTAAATGCTTCTTCGGTAACCCAATCAAACTTTATTCCAGGGATTGCTTGTTCGGCATCAGTTAAAGCAGGCAAGGTATGTATAACATCGCCTAAAGAAGACAGCTTAACTATTAGCACATGCATACTAGACTTCATCTAGCTGTTGGTGGATTTTTCTAATTGCATCCAGCGCAGCTTTTGGTGAAAGTTGGTTTAGGCAGTCAAGATGCTCGAGCGGGCATTCTCGCTTAAAGCAGGGGCTGCATGACAGCTTTAATGTTAATATTTCAACTCTGTTGGATAAAGGCGGCGTAAACTCTGGAGATGTTGAGCCATAAAATACAACAAGCGCTTTTTTCATTGCCGCTGCAATATGCATTAATCCGGAATCATTGCTAACAACCGTATGCGCCAGACTCATCAGATCTATTGCTTCCCCTATACTGGTTAAGCCAGCCAAACTGACCATATGTTTTTTATGCTCAGGCTGAATTGTAGCAATAATATTTTGTGCCGTCTGAGCATCATTTTTTGAGCCCATTAACCAGACCTGTTTTCCCTCACTAATAAGAGCATCTGCTAATTTAGCGAAATTTGATTCAGGCCATTTTTTAGATGGGCCAAATTCAGCTCCTGGACAAAATATTATGATGTCCCGTTTGGTTTCTAGATTAAACTTTTCTTTGGTGACATTTATCTCAGCCGAAACACGTAATGCTGGCCAAAATAACGGCTTCGGCAAGGGTGAGTTTTCTGGGAATCCGAGGGCGGCAAACCTCTCAACCATCAACGGGTATTGTTGTTTATCAAGTTTGCGGCAATCATTTAAAAGCCATGACCTGGCTTCACCTCGCCACCCGGTCCGCAATGGAATTTTTGCAAAAAATGGCACCAATGCTGATTTAAATGAATTAGGCAGCACAATCGCTTGTTGATAAGCTTCCGACCGAAGGGATTTGCCTAATTGACGTCGCTTACCTAAGGCCAGTTTTCCGTGACCAACTGGCATGGCTATTGCCCGATTGACTTCTGGCATTCTGTCCAGTAATTCACGCGTCCAATCAAGCGCCAGCACATCAATAACAACTTGCGGATTTCTGGCTTGCAGACATCGAAATAGGGACTGGGCCATGACCATGTCACCAATCCAAGACGGACCGATCACTAACACTTTCACCCTTGCTCCCCTGAAAAAGTGATTTGCTGCATCAAAAAACCTGTTTAACAATCAATTTCTATTAAAATTAATTGGCTTCCGGTGCGACTCTGAATACTTCATTAATAGTCGTGGTGCCTTCTGCCACCTTTACAGCGCCACTGTGCCTAAGACTGGACATCCCTTCCTTATATGCCTGTCGCCGAAGTTTAGGAAGGTCGGCTTTATCTTCTGTGTAATTTTGCAGGGCTTCACTTAATGGCATTACCTCATAAATACCCTCCCTGCCCTGGAATCCTGTATCCCTGCATTCACGACATCCCTGTGAGTTATAAATTTTCTCAGGAATAGCACCTCGCCAAGCTGGATCAAGGTGTCCCCACAATTCTTTATCTACGGGTTCAGCTTTTTTACAATGAGGGCAAAGTACTCGAACCAGACGCTGTGCCATGACACCAATGACCGTTGCTTTGATCAAATAAGAGGGGACATCAAGCTCTAGCAATCTGGTGATTGCTGAAGGCGCATCATTCGTATGCAAAGTGGAAAAAACCAGATGACCCGTAAGTGCAGCCTGAATTGCCATTTCAGCCGTTTCTAAGTCGCGAATCTCGCCGATCATTATGATATCTGGATCCTGTCTCAGTAGTGCCCTAACCCCATTGGCAAAGGTCATTTCAATATTTTCCTGCACCTGCATCTGATTAAAGCTGGACTCCACCATTTCGATAGGATCTTCAACAGTGCAAACATTGACTTCTTTAGTGGCTATTGATTTTAGCGTTGAATAAAGAGTTGTGGTTTTCCCACTTCCTGTTGGGCCAGTAATTAAAACGATGCCATGCTTGCGTTGAATCATCTTGTTCCATCGCTCAAGGTCATCATTACCTAAACCCAATTGCTGAAATGACTTCAGCAGCACATTAGGATCAAAGATGCGCATAACCATCTTCTCACCAAATGCTGTTGGCAAGGTTGAAAGGCGCAGTTCTATTTCTTTACCGTTTGGACTTTTGGTTTTTAAGCGACCATCTTGAGGCCGACGTTTTTCCGCAACATTCATCCTGCCCAGCGACTTCAAGCGGCTAGTCACAGCACTAAGAACCTGCATTGGAATTTGATAAACGGTATATAATAAGCCGTCAATGCGAAACCTGACATTCCCGATTTCACGCCTCGGCTCAATATGAATATCGCTTGCGCGTTGTTCAAAGGCATATTGCAGTAACCAATCAACTATATTGACAACATGTTTGTCATTTACCTCAGGCTCTTTCTGAGCACCAAGCTCCATCATTTGTTCCAGGTTGCCAATGCCAGGCTTGTTGGTGTTGCCTCCACCACCAGAAATCGCCATGCCAATAGAAGCTGACAAGCGATAAAGCTCGTTAGTTAATCGTTCTAAC
Organism: Gammaproteobacteria bacterium; assembly: GCA_030831165.1. GTDB lineage: Bacteria > Pseudomonadota > Gammaproteobacteria > Pseudomonadales > Pseudohongiellaceae > UBA5109. Next base: position 107,041 of record JAURLP010000011.1, read on the forward strand.
TCAACGGGGTTAGCAACTACCCGTTTGATGGGCTTGCGCAGAACCTGTGTTAAATCTTCTTCCCAGGCTGAAATAGTCGGTTCTGCACTGGCGATTGTGACCTCATTACTATCAACTTTCACCGCCATGATGTTATGTCGCTTGGCAAAAGCATGCGACATGACATCTGTCACTTTGGCCGCATCAATGCTCAGAGGGTCAACGTGATAATATTCCTGCTTTGCCTGTTCAGCTAAAATTTGTGTAAGAGTTTCCAGATCAAGAATTTTCCCCGGGTTTTTTAAATCACCTATTTCCTGATTGGCTATAAAAACCAGCACATGCTGTTTGGGTGACTTTCGGGCTTTAACTAATTTTTGTAAATCTTCTTTTCTGATTCTGCCTGCTTCATATAAACCTTTTAGAAACTGAATCAAATCAAGGGGATGATCCTGCTGATTATTCTGCTTGGCTACTTTCATGACCTACCTTAAAAAAAATCGTTAACCGGGAGTGTATACGCCCGCACCCGAAATACAAGAGGAAATAAGTAAGACGATAACCTTAAGTTTTAAGGCGCTTACTCACGATTTGAATGGCTTTACTTATTTTTGGATCATTCTTTATTTCTTGTTTTAACTTACCCACAGTTGTCGAGACTGTGCCGTAACGCTTCAATCCAAAACGGGTCGCAATATCCTGCAGAGTTACTGCGGACAACTCCTGACAAAGGTACATTGATACCCAGCGCGGAACATTCTTACTACCTGGCCCGCGTGCCGAAGAATAAATACTTTTCTCACTTACTTTGAAATACCTTGAAACTTCAGTCACAACCTTTTTCATTGAGGGCCTCAAGCGAGCCAGTTTGCCTTTACCAAGACCTCTGGGCTTTGCAGCAGTATTTTTAGATTTAACGCGGTTTTTAAATTTATCATCGCCTAAAATAGAAAGCTGATTCTTACGTCCATAAAAGTGATTGAGCTCGGGAGATGTCCCCTTCGCTACAAAAGACAGATATTTGGCATAAGGCCTGGCAGCTTGATTAGCATAGGCGGTACTTAGCATCGCTAAGACATCATTTCTTACCAGCCATTGAGGAACTTTTACTTTATTACAATATGCTCCCATACTGGACCACCCTGATTTGAGTGTCGGTTTAGTACCACCTTTAACAGCGCCTGCCAAATTATGAATATAACGGGAAACCTCGAGTAAATAAGATTTAGGCTGAACTAAAACAGCCTTATAGCGGGAATGAAAAACTGAGCCCACATCATTTTTTCGTGCTTGATAAAATTGAGTATATAAACCATTGAGCTGGCGCATAAAACGACTTAAGTTTCCTTCAGGCGTTTTAATTAATAAATGATACTCATTTCTTAATAAACTATATGCATGCACTTCCACATTAAAACGGGCGCAAGCATCGACCAACCCCGCTAAAAAACCTTCATAGAACTTGGGGCCTGGAAACAAAGTAATTCCAAGATCTGCTTTGGTGCTCACATGATAATATGCGTCTGGATATTCTATCCTGAGTGGTCTGGCCATATTTTTTTCCTGTGCCAATAAGAAGCTTTAAATCTCTATGCCTTCAGAATAAACAATTTCCATCCATGTTTAAACCAGCAGAAATATCTTTATTTCTCCGCTATAAATATTGCTCTTTTAGGAGCCGGCAATCCTTCAATCGTCATGCTTGGATCGTTAACATCTAATCCTTGGGGTAAAGACTCAAAATTCATCCATTGAGTGCTGCGTTGCTCTTCAGTTGTTGTGAAACCCACATCAACTAATCTGACATTTTTATAACCGGCTTTTATCAACCAGCTTTCCAGTGTGGCACAACTTGGTAAAAACCAGACATTAGGCATTCTTGCATAGCGTTCTGGGGGTAGTAATGACATTCCTTTCTCACCATCAATCACCAATGTTTCCAGAACCAACTCACCGCCTTTGCGCAAACAATCTTTTAACAAATATAAGTGATCAATAGGGGAACGTCGGTGATAAAGCACACCCATGGAAAAAACAGTATCAAATGCTTCCAGCTTTTCCGGAATGGCTTCCAAGGCCACAGGCAATACATAAACAGGTGGTTCAGTTAAAAAATGTCGAATAGCCCAGTACTGCATACTAAAAAGCAGATGTGAGTCAACACCGATAACTATTCTTGCACCCGCACCCGCCATCCGCCAACAGTGATATCCATTCCCGCAACCTACATCCAGTACTTTTCTGTCCGTCAGAGAGCTGATCTCATTTTTTAAACGGTCCCACTTCCAGTCTGAACGCCATTCAGTGTCTATATTTAAACCAAATAGATTTATAGGTCCTTTACGCCATGGCTGCAAACCCAGCAATAAATTTTTCAACTTTTCTTTTTCAGAGGTCTCAAGCTGCTCAGCTTCTCCAATTCGCAATTCGCGAATTAAATCATATGAAACCGGAGATAGTTCAGGTAAAGAATCCAGCACTTGCTTCCATGCAGGAAAATCACCATGGTTAATTTGAGCCAGAAAGGTATCAGGCATTATCTCTGCTAGGCTGGCAAGTTTGGAGTTCTTTACTTGATCTTTTAAATCCGAGAAATCAAAAATGCTTAAACCAGATCGCATATAATTTTACTACCAATTATTTTATTGCAAACATCGATGCAAAATTAAAGCATTGAAACCAAGGTTCAAATTTCGAGAATCCTGCTCCATTTATTCTTTTCTTATGTTGCTCAATAGTTTCAGGAATTAAAATATTTTCAAGCGCAGAGCGCTTACGACTAATCTCCAAATCGGAATAACCATTTGCTTTTTTAAATTGATGATATAACTCTATAAATAAAGAATTTTTTTCTTTTTCTGGAAAAAGAACTTTTTCAGAAATTATTAATATACCGCCTGGCACCAATGCGTCATATATTTTATTAATTATTCTGTCACGTTGTTCCGGTGCTATAAATTGCAGGGTGAAATTTAATATCACTACTGACGCTTTTGATAGCTCTGTTAATTGTATATCTTCACAGCGTAGCTCAACTGGCAATAAATCCTTCGCCGTATTGAGAGCCAGTGAAGTGCGGCAACTATCAATCATTGCTGAAGAATTATCAACGGCAACAATGCTGCAATTATCAAGTTTGAGTTGTTGCAATAAAAAAGTGACAGCGCCCAATGAGCAACCCAGGTCATAAAGCCGAGTATTACTAGATGCGTATTGTTCCGCTAAAACACCAATCATTCGTACAATCAGCGCATAGCCCGGAACAGAACGATTTACCATGTCAGTAAATACACTGGCAACTTTTTCATCAAAGACAAAATCGACTAATGCATCATCATAAAGAAAAATATTGTCTTTATTTGAGTTCATTAATAATAGTTAGACATCAGCCTCAGAATAACCCCTGGCCTGCAATGATTTTCGAATTGCTGTCGCAGTAGCAGCCAGTTTTTTTTGCGGCATTTCTTTGGCCAAACTGAAATTCAGGTCTCCCATATTGTCTATTGGGATTAAGTGAATATGTGTGTGGGGGACTTCTAGACCAATCACTGAAACACCGATTCTTTTACAGGGAATTACCGCTTTAATTGCTTTTGCTATTTTTTGCGAGACCACCATCAAATGTGCAGCAGTTTCTGGTGGAACATCATCCCAATGATTTACTTCCATTTTTGGAATTACCATAAGATGGCCGTCTCGTATAGGCTGAATAGTCATGATTGAAAAACACAATTCATCTTCCCAAACAAAATGCCCTGGGATCTCTTTATTTAAAATTTTTGTAAAGATGCTTGCCATTGCCTTGCCCTCTGCTAACGGGTTAGAAACTATAGCACAGGCCGATCAATGGACATAAATGGATTTATAATTCCGGCTAAAAAAACTCGCACTTAATAAATAGACAGGCTGAAAATAGGCTTGAGCTGCTTTTCTTTGCGCTTTATGCTCATTGGAAAACGCTATACAACATTTTCAATCGGCAATCGTGTAGTGCTGATCACCTGCCTCAATACGAAACTGGAATGAACATCAGTCACACCTGGAATCTTGGTGATTTTATTGAGCAAAAAATCCTGATACACCTCCATATCCTGAACAGCAATTTTTAACAGGTAATCAGCTGATTGTCCGGCAATCAACAAACATTCCAATACTTCAGGGCAGCTCTTAATAGTGTTTTCAAAATGCTCAAACCGATCCGGGGTATGTTTATCCATATTTATCTGAATAAGCGCTATGAGTTTTAGCCCCAGTTTGGAAGCACTCAATAAAGCTGTGTAGCCCTCAATAATTCCGCTTTCTTCCAACTGTTTGACTCGCCGCAAACAAGGCGAAGGGGATAGACCAATTGCATCAGCCAGCTCCAAATTACTGATCCGACCATTCTTCTGTATCTGTGCCAATATGCGCTTGTCAGTTCTGTCGAGCTGCATAGTCATCTCCTACGATTTCCTGTTCATCAACTTGCCTGAAAGGCATCATCAAGCCCTAGATGCAGCCCAAAACCAATGCCTATCAAACACAGAAACATAATACACCTTATTATATTAATTTAATGAAATATATGCTCTATTTATTCATATATTTTAGCTATATATGCTTAAATATATTGGTATTAGTGCAATATTAGCAATATTTAAGCCTTGTAGTTCCTGTACAATGCTGGCCTCGCAACAGAAAACAGACGTGGAGCAAGATCGTGAGTCGCTATAGTCATAAAAAATACAAAGCCTTTCAGCCTGTTCATTTGCCAGACAGATCCTGGCCGAACAATGTTATCGATAAAGCACCTACCTGGTGCAGCGTTGATTTGAGAGATGGCAATCAGGCTCTGATCGAGCCCATGTCCGTTGCGCAGAAGAAAAAACTTTTTGCTCTGCTGATCGATATTGGCTTCAAGGAAATTGAAGTGGGCTTCCCGGCAGCTTCACAGCCGGATTATGACTTCGTGCGCTGGCTAATCGAAGAGAACCAGATTCCTGATGATGTCACCATTCAGGTGCTAACACAGGCACGCACAGCCCTTATCGAAAAAACCTATGAAGCCCTAAAAGGCGTCAAAAAAGCCATTGTGCACATGTACAACTCCACCTCTGTGGTACAGCGCGAGAAAGTATTCAAACTGGACAAGGCTGGCATCATTGATATCGCCGTTAATGGCGCCAAAGATGTTATTCGCTTTGCTGACCAATACCCCGAAACTGACTGGTATTTTCAGTATTCGCCAGAAAGCTTTACCGGTACCGAACTAGAATTCGCCGTTGAAATCTGTGATGCAGTCACCGAGATCTGGCAACCAACTCCGGATCGCAAAGTAATACTTAACCTGCCATCGACCGTCGAAATGTCCACGCCAAACGTCTATGCTGATCAGATTGAGTGGTTTTGCCGTCATGTCAAAAACCGCGATTCAGTGCTTATTAGTTTACATACCCATAATGACCGTGGTTGCGGTGTCGCTGCATCCGAGCTGGGCCTTATGGCCGGCGCTGAAAGAGTTGAAGGCACATTGTTGGGCAATGGAGAACGCACCGGCAATCTCGATGTCGTCGTCATGGGCATGAATATGTACAGTCAGGGCGTTGATCCTGAACTCAATTTCAGCGACATGGATCGCATATGTGCCGTGGTCAAAGAATGCACCCAAATTGATGTGCAACCTCGTCACCCATACGCCGGCAGCCTGGTCTTCACCGCATTTTCCGGAAGCCACCAGGATGCCATCAAGAAAAGCCTTAACGTGCATAAGGAAGAGGACGCCTGGGAGATTGCTTATCTTCCAATAGATCCGCGTGATGTTGGACGAACTTATCAAGACGTCATCCGGGTTAACAGTCAGTCCGGCAAAGGCGGTGTCGCTTATGTGTTGGATAATAAATACGGCTATCAATTGCCTCGCTGGTTACAGATTGAGTTCAGTCGCATTGTTCAGAAAGCCGCCGAAGATAGCGGCCAGGAAATTGCCCCGGAAGAAATCTGGCGGCTATTTGAAAGCAATTATTTGAAGCTGCCTTCACCGCTGGTGCTCAAGACATTCTCCATTGCCAAAAGTGACGGCAAGGAAACTGTCTCTGGCACCATCGACCTAGATGGACGAGAATTTGAGGTCAAGGGTCAGGGCTCCGGCATGCTGGCCGCCTTCAGTGCGGCACTACAGAATACTCTGGGCATAGATTTTCAGGTGCTTGAATATGGTGAACATGCGCTTAGTCAGAGCTCGACTGCTGAAGCCGTGACCTATATCCAGCTGAAATACAATAATGAACGCTATACCGGAATAGCCGTCAACGAAGACATCGTGACCTCTTCGGTTAATGCTTTGCTGAATGGCGTAGGCCAGATTATGCATGCCAGAAAAAAAATGGCCGCATAATAACAATAGATATTCCACAACTATTAATATTTCCGGTATTTAATGGGAAGATTAACCACATTTTCTTTTGATTTTGATATTAAGCGATCAAAACGTAAAACATTGGCAATAATCGTTAAAAGTGGGAAAGTTGAAGTAAAATCTCCATTATTTATAAAAAAAGTGGATATTTATAACTTTGTTGCTGAAAAAAAAAGCTGGATAGAAAAACATCTTGCCGAACAGGAAGTTAAGCTGACACAGAAATTGGTGATCACTGACGGCTATGATGTCATGTTCTTTGGCAAACCGCGCAGAATTGAAGTAATTTACGCTGGTAAACCTAAAGTAGAGATAAGTGATGATCGCCTGCTCATCTATAGCCGCAGCAATGAGCCAGAAGTATTAGAAAAGCATTTCTCCAGATGGTTAAAACACCAGGCCACTGAATACATGACGACACAAACCATCAAAACTGCCCGTGCACTTGGAGTCGAAGAGCGCCTAAAAGAAGTGATCTTTCGAAAAACCAAAACCAAATGGGGCCACTGCGGGTCTGATGGCACTATACAATATAACTGGCTCACAATGATGGCGCCCAAGGAAGTGATTGATTATCTAATTGCCCATGAAAGCAGCCACCTCATTCACATGAATCACTCCAAACGCTTTTGGCAAACGGTTGCTTCTGTGTGTCCTGACTATAAAAATTTAAAAGACTGGTTAAAAACCTACGGCCATCGTTTCTGGACTGACTGAGATGCTAGCCTGCCAGAATCAGTATTTACCTGTCTATCATGGCTCAGAGTTGGTTTTTCAAGCGCACAGGCAAGCAACAAACCTCAAGCCCAGCATGGGCTGAGCTAAGCTAATCAATCATCAGCATGGCTCCCTTAAATTAACATGAGATCATAAAAATGGAATTCATCATCGCGCTTTTTATTTTCTCGACATCGGCAACCATTACTCCAGGGCCCAATAACATCATGCTAATGACCTCGGGCTTAAACTTTGGTGCCCTTAAGACCCTGCCCCACTATCTGGGAGTTTGTGTTGGCTTCCCTGCGATGGTGGTACTTCTCGGGCTGGGCTTCGGCTTTTTATTCGAGCGCTTTCCAGTCTTGCATCAAGTCATTCAGCTTATCGGCATCCTTTATTTATTGTATTTATCCTGGCTGATTGCCAACGCCGCGCCCAGCACCCTGGATGCAGAACAAGTCAAACCGCTTACATTTTTTCAGGCCGTGCTGTTTCAGTGGGTAAACCCTAAGGCCTGGATCATGGCGACTGGTGCAATAGCCGCATTCACTTCAGAGTCTGCCGATATTTTTATAGCGGTCCTGATTATCGCTCTGACCTTTTTAGTAGTGACTTTCCCCTGTTCAGGGTTATGGCTGTTTTTCGGAGTCTGGCTGAAAAAGCTGTTTAAAAACCCAGCGCACCAGAAAACGTTCAACAGACTGATGGCCTGTCTCTTGGTGCTTTCGATAATGCCCGGTACTTATGATCTAATAAGGAACTTAATTAACTAACCCTTTTTGTGTTACCCAGCAGGAGCCCGCGTATATGAGTATCCTTGTTCATCTGGAAATTGATGCCAAACCAGAATGCGTTTCAGATCTCAAACAACTTTTAGTCAACTTATTCCCCGATACCAGAACCTTCGATGGATGTATCGATATCTCATCCTATCTCAATGATAATGGCCACACATTTATATTTATCGAGAACTGGGTATCTAAAGAACACTATGCGAAATACATGGCATGGCGCGAAGAAACCGGCGCACTGGCAACCTTAGGCAATTATCTTCAGGGCCCGCCCACCATTCGTTATTTTGATGCCATCGTTGCATAAAACAAACCTCTTTATCACACAGGAAAACAGGTGCCAAAGCTTGCCATCACAGACAGCGACATCAGCAGGTGCTTTGGCACAATGTCGGAGCTGCGCCCTAACCTGAATAAAGATGATTTTGTTTCTACTATTCGGGAAATGGAGAAAGGCGGTTACCAGCTGGCGTATATTGAAGAAAACTCCAAAGTCATTGCTGTAGCAGGCTATCGAATTGCGCGTAACCTGCATATGGGCAAACATTTATATGTTGATGATCTGGTCACTGCTGAAAGCTGTCGCTCAAGGGGCCATGGTGAAATATTATTATCCTGGTTGAAGAGACTCGCAGTAAAAGAAGGCTGCTCTTATCTGCATCTGGATTCAGGGACTCACCGCGAACGTGCCCATAAGTTTTATTTTCAGCAAGACTTAAGCATCACAAGTTTCCATTTTAGTCTAAAGCTTAAATGCTAGTTGCTTTTGAATACCGGCTAAACACAATGTCCAACTTCTGAACAAATTCTAATGAGCACCTACTGTGAAGCATCAATCGATCATCCTTATCATGGACCCTATCATGACAAGGAATACGGCTTTCCACTAACTGATGACAACCAATTATTTGAACGACTGATCCTGGAAATAAATCAGGCAGGTTTATCCTGGCTAACCATCTTGAAAAAGAAGGACGCTTTTCAAAAGGCTTTTGCAAATTTCAATATTGCAAAAGTTGCAGGCTTTACAGAAAAAGATCGTGAGCGCCTATTAGGAGATGCCGGCATTATTCGTAACCGTTTAAAAATTGATGCTGTAATTTCTAATGCCAGGATTATTTTAGAATTGCAAAAAGAATTTGGATCTTTTCATGCATGGTTGCAACACCATCATCCCCTTTCCAAAAATGACTGGGTCGCTCTGTTTAAAAAAACTTTTCGCTTTACCGGCGGTGAAATTACAGGAGAGTTTTTGATGAGCACAGGTTATTTGCCCGGCGCACATCATGTCGGCTGTCCTGTTTATAAAAAAATTGAGAAACTTAACCCGCCCTGGTTGGATGCTTAAGATGTGACTAAGTTAAAAATCCAGTTTAAAGAGTATTTCATCCAGCCCTGGCTGCCATCTATATTCGTCCATCCTGACGCGATTGTTAATTACAGGCACACCTTCTTCTTGCAGCAATCTAGTTTGTTTTATGCTTGCCTTAGACCCAGCCTCAAAGGCGAGTTGTCCATTAGATCGTAGCACTCTGTACCATGGAACTTGCATAGCTTTAGGTGCATAAGCCATACATCTTCCTACCAACCTTGCCCTGCCAGGTAAGCCTGCCAGATCGGCTACTTGACCATAGCTTGCAACCTTTCCTGCAGGAATTGCCAGCACTGTTTGCCAGATATGTTCATAGTTTTCATTGGCATTAATCATAGTAACCAGATTTTGTTTGTTGGAAATATTCCATTCCCGTATCTGCAACATTACTCCATATTAAATTAATCGGCAAAGGGTCAGGTATTTTTCATAATACTCCGAGCAAGCCGAACTTATTTCCAGTATATTAAGGTCGTCTTTTTTACTTAGCCATTCTTTGTTATTCGATTATGTCGGCCACCAACTCAAAAAAAGAGCGCCAGCAATTATTGCTTACTCTTAAGCATTCACAAAAAGAAGCCGTCGCATCTTCGACGATGACGGCCACCTGCGATAATTTCATGAATGCATTTGCTCTGCATTTGGGCGCCGGCAGCATACAGATGGGTTTTCTTACCGCCTTCCCGCAATTGCTCGGATCTGTCATGCAAATGATTTCGGTCTGGCTAGGTACCGTGCTTAATCGAAAGCTGTTGGTGCTCATTGCGGCAGCCATTCAAGCTGTTTTGATGTTTGCCATTATGTTGCTCGCTTTACGAAGCGGCAACTCTCTTGTAAAAACTTTTATCATTCTGGTTGTGCTTTATCACGGCGCGTCGCATACCATTCAGCCGCAATGGCGCGCATGGATGGGTAGCATTGTTCCTCAAAAAAGCCGTGGCGTTTTTTTTGCTGGCCGTACACGGCTGACCATGGCAACGACCTTGCTTATTTTTCTGGGCGGAGGCTTATTTCTGAGCCTGACTGATCGATTTAATCTGCTTGGTGCCGGTTTTGCTTTTTTGTTTTTGACAGCGGCGGTTGGTCGCACTGTTTCCTGTTATCACCTCTGGCGTATGCATGACCCTGTGCCTTTACCTGTCGTTGCTGAAACCAATTTGCTTATATCAACACTAAGACAATTTATTTACGCTATGGGTGACCGAACCTTTCGCAACTACAGTATTTTTATTGCCTGTATGCAAGGCATGGTAGCAATTTCAGCACCTTTTTTTGCTGTGTACATGCTCAATGAACTGCATTTCACTTATTTTGAATATGCCCTGAACCTGATGGCCTCTATCGCAACACAATTTTTAATGCTGCGTTTCTGGGGGAAAATAAGTGATGCTCATGGGAATCGTCTGGTCATGCTGATTTGTGGTTTTATGATTCCAATGCTACCAATACTATGGCTCTTGTCCCCCAATTTTTATTACCTGCTGCTGGTACAAATGATTTCTGGTTTATTCTGGAGCGGCTTTACACTAACTACAGCTAATTACCTTTACGATATACGCCCCCATCAAACTAATTTTGCTACTTATGCTGCAGTACAGGCTTTGCTGACAGCCCTTATGGTTTTTATTGGCGCGCTTGCCGGAGGATATTTGGCAAGCATTGCTCCAGTGCTTGTTAGCTGGCTGCCCTTTCATGTCGGCTCTGCATTGTTTGTGGTGTTTACAGTCAGCGGCGTAATGCGTGCGCTGGTGCTGGCCTGGTTCCTTCCTAGAGCTGAAGAGCCAACGGTGCGATCTCATCCTGAGTTATTACAGGTAATTTTTAGAGTTGCACGCTTTAATGCCATTTCCGGCGTCGTGCTTGACTGGTTAACGCTTACTGAAAAAAAGAAGCCTTAAATTTCCTCGTCGTGATCCGCCCAGATAAAGCCAATTGGATTTTTGGCTCTTTCTAGTTCTTCATCCTCAAGCTCATCCAGCTCCTTGGCATAACACACTAATTGAATGGTCCCTTGATGAGCTAACATTGAGCAGGGAATGTCTTCGCCCATGGTTCCTTCAATTCGAATGCCATCAAAACTGACCTGGGCTAGTGAGCGTACTTCAACCTGCACACCCCCATGCAAAATAGCCACTATGGCTGGACGAAAATTTGAAGGCAATTTTTCACTCCAGGCACGCGCTTCTATTGCTAAAGCTTCCAGCAGAACGCCAGCACTTCTAAATTCATTTTCATCTTCTCTAGAGCAAGCATTTGGGTGTTTTAAACGGCTTTCTTTAGCCAAGGCAGGAGGTCTAAAGCCAGGCACAGGAACCATTTGGCGGGGTAGATAATTAATCTGCAGCTGACTCGCCATGGCTTTTTTTTTGTCAGTTTCAGACTTATTATCACCCATGGTCAGCCTCTATTATACAATTTTAGGATCGATCTCGAGATAGTTCTTCTGTAAGCGCAGCTTCTAGATCCTCTGCCACATCAATAATAAATTCCGGAATGGATTCTTCACTGGGTGAAAGTCGGATGTCGTAACGCTGCACAATATTATGCATCGTAGGTTGTGTACTAAAATCTGGTTTATCGACAATATCCTGGATTGTTCTAATTCCCAGCACAGTCCATGCCACGCCTATTCCGACAAAGGCCGCCCTCTTAACGGATGTTGTACTGATTGCTCGTATCTGCCAGGCAAGAATCCATGCAAAAAAGATAGCGCTGAAAATTAGAATCAGAAAATCGGCTGCCGACTGGCTGGTAAAAAAATAACTGATCACACTATTTAGCTCTTCCGTTAATATAAATACCAAACAGGCAAAACTGGCCAGAGACAATTGCAAGAAATAACGCCAACTGTGTAAAAAGACTCTGCTAATAAAACTCATCACTGTGGCGATAGCGATGGGAATAGCAAAATAAAGCAGGCGATTTACAAGTATTTCTGTCCAGTCATTGTTCAAAGAAAATTTCTGATAAGAAAAATAAAACGTCATCAGCATGTACGCCACAGTTAAAATTAACGCAAGCCAGATTGTAGAAGCAATTTCTGATAAGCGTGAACTTCGCGCAATAATTAATGTTGGCTCTACCGGAGAATGTGCTGCATGTAAATCAAGGTGAGTTCTGCCAATGTTAATCGTAGTCGGCACACTCAAGTCATGTAATTCATGCTCCCCTTCTTTGAGCTGTTCTTTGCCAATCCAGGTCCCATTTTCGTCTGAAATACTTTTAACTTGAAAGCCGTTTTCGCTGGCATGAACTTCCAGATGATGAGCTGAAACCGTTTCGTCAGCGATAATCAAATCATTATCATAGGCTCGGCCAATCCGAAAAGGAAAACTATCCGCGCGATGAAAAACCGGTTGACTCCTGCCCCCTTTGGAGACGCGAATTATGAGGGATTCCATTCCAATGCTCCTAAAAATTTCTCGAGTACAGCAAGCCCGTTTTCAAGAGAAACGGTAGAAAAATCCATCGTGAAAATAACTCCCTCAGTATCATGACCCACCAAAGTCATTAGTACCATAAAGTCCGTTAACTCCGGATACTCCAAATAAGGTCGGGCACAAATATTTGCCTTGAAGTCTTGTCCCGACAATAAAATAAAACGGGTTGAGCATGAAAAGTTTCCTACATCCTCTTCGCTCGGCCTTGATGGGAAGCGGCTACGGCTGCTACGTTGATATATCTGGTAAAACGCTGAAGGCGATAACTGCTCAGAATCGAGCCAGTAAAATTCATATGAAAATGCACCTGCGCGTAATTGTTCAGAAAGGTAAATTGAGTCCTGCCCCTGACAAACAGAGGCATTAACCGTGTAGCGATTGGTCCCTTCTTCAAACTGGTTATCGCTCCAGCAATCCAAACGATCAAAAACACGCCCTGGCACTGATAACTTACCCAATGAAATATTTCGCCATTCATTATTTAAAATTTCATCAACCAGAGACTGCTGATTTTCAGAAAGCTGGTTGCTGATGCTTGTCGCCAAATCAGTTTCAGGCCGAAAGTCTGTTGCTCTGGTTTCAGCCAGCAGTTCAGCAAGGTAAGTGGCTGGTACCAGATATCCAACGGCTTCGCCACTGGTTGCTACATTTATACCAACAACCTGGCCACTGCGATCAAGCGTCGGACCACCACTCATGCCTGGATTGATATTGCCACTAAATAGAATTTTTTCGTATAGAGAGCTTTCCTGGAGGCCATTATTAGTACCGCTTACGATGGCCAGATCCAAGGCCAATGGGTGGCCTAAAGAAAACAAGGAAACCCCGTTTTCTGGCAAATCGCCAATTTGCATTGGCAGCCCCATAGGCTCATCGGCTTGCAGAATAGCCAGATCATGCACTACATCGACGGCCAATACCCTTAAAGGGCCTCGACGCCCGTCTACACCTTCCCATTCCAGCTGGTAACGGTCGGGTTCATTAACAACATTTGAAATGACATGGTAATTGGATGCCAGAATATCATTTCTACCAATAACGAAGCCGGTACCTACTGAGGCCTTATTTTCAACCCCTGGCGTAACAACTTCAACACGGTAGACTGAAGACTCATAGCGCGAATAAAGCTCCTCCGCAACATCCTGTGCGCCAGCAAAATTTGCCAGCAGTATCATGCTGAAAGCAGCAGTAAATTTTATTAATTTCTTTAGCATCGGGTATATTCCTATGAGAGTCAGCAGAGAATAAACATCCCCTTGCTATTAGTCCAGTGCGAGACTAATCTCTCTGCCTTATGGTTAATACTTGCTGTTAGTTTTATGTCATCATTCTCATATAAACTGAAACCATCTGTCGGAGCTATATCTGAAACATAATCTGGAACATAGTTCCGGCAATACCAAATTCAAGAGGAATCACGCATGTTAATATCGAGACTTATTTGCCTGCTATTTATCGTTTTTTCGACAAATTTAACATTCGCCGCAGACACCCCTCCAGATCCTTTTGCTAATCCGCCACCTCCTGCTTTTGCAGGCCAAACCGGGGCCCCTCAAGCTCAACAAACCAATATAAGCATGAATATTATGCTTTCTGGACTACAAGGCTCACGAGCGCTGGTTAGCTTACCAGACAATAATGTTTTAGTGGCAGAAGGCTCAGGTAATATACAGGTTATCCATCCGGATGGATCAGTCACTGGCCCCGTCAGTGGCATGCCGCCCTTGCGTTCCGGGGAAGGCCGTATTCTGATGGACATCACAGCGGATGCTAATTTTGCGCAAAACCGTCGCATATTTTTTGCCTACGAGGCAGAAGCCGCAGCGGGGGAAGAAGATCCAATCGAGCAAATAGCAAGTGGCGTCTTGTCTTCTGATATGACGTACTTTGAGAATATACAAATTCTCGGGAATTATCCTGGCAGACGGTTGGCCTCAACTGCTGACGGCAAGTTATACATTACCACTATCGGTTATTTTGAAAGGCGTCCAGAAGTGATGGATTTAACGACCTTTACTGGCAAGGTACTGCGCATCAATGCTGATGGCTCTATCCCGGATGATAATCCCTATTTGGGTCAGATGAATGTTAGGCCTGAAATATTTGCCATTGGGCACCGTGACCAGGATGGTGTAATGATACACCCTGAAACTAACGAACTTTGGTCAATTGAGCATGGTCCCATGGGTGGTGACGAGTTGAATATTGTGCGCCCCAGGCAAAATGCTGGCTGGCCCTATATCACCTATGGCAAAAACTACGATGGTACAGAAATAGGCCCCAGTGAATGGGATGGTGTTACACAGCCTCTTTACTATTGGTTTCCTTCAATCGCTCCATCTGGTCTGGCAATGGTGCAGACAGATCTATTTCCTGACTGGCAAGGTAATCTGCTGGTGGGCTCACTTAGCCCGGCTCAGGGCCGTTTCCTTATTCGTCTGATCATGGATGGTGAACGCGTCATAGCTGAAGAACATTTACTGGTTGATTATGATCGGCGTGTTCGAGATGTAACAGAAACCCCCGATGGCTATATCTACGTTTTAACAGACTCCGAAAATAATTCCGATGTCGGCAGAGTTTTTCCAGGAGAAGTATTGAAATTAATGCCTCGCTAAATCAATACTGACAACACTTTCTCTGGGGAGCTTGGTGCGGCACTGGGCTTGCTATTGATTATTGTTGAATCTGTAAAACTTTAAGCTGACACATTGCGCCTTCAAAGCCTATTTATTTTTCTCGCTCAGAGCCTTCTTATTTTAGTCAGGAGCCCTCATGAATTATTGCGTAGCCGGTTTCTTATTAGCTCTGTTCCTAGCCGAAAAGCTTCCTTAACTCTGGCTGAACAATCTTCTGCTAAGACCTTGAAAATGAGGCGATTTGTCAATAAATACGATACTATAAATTCTTTAATAGCCCATAGTCAGGTGACAACTGCTATCGCAGCAAACGCCTATAACAGGAAAAAAACTAACTGAGCTGAATATGACCTGCAAGCAAGCAAGCTTTTTTTTGGCCACACTTTTTACGGCACTTACGCTTAGCCTCCAGGTTTATGCTGCTGAAGAGCCTGCGGCGGAAACTGAAAATAGTGTTGAGACAAATGCTGACGGTCAAGAAGCGCTTGTCCTCAATCAGGCTGATGGCAATATTGAAAGCGACTCTGAAGCAGAGCAATCCGAAGGAGATGATGATTTTGTTCCTAGCGCACAAATTTCAGAAGATCTTTCTGTGTCATTTCCCGTTGATATATAAATTTTTATTTAGGCTAACTTAAGGATTCGATATGAAACAACAAGGCCTTGTCTCTGACTTAGTCTATCAGGTCTTTGCACTGATTATTTCGGTAATAATCGTACATGCAATCTACGTGGCAGTTATCCGTCCAAATGCCGACGCTATTATGGCCCAGCAAGTCCTTTTGCAAGAGGCCGACCCTGACTATATCCAGGAACGCTCTTTGTATGTTGTCATGAGAGACTACGAGCAAGAAACCTGTATTATTTTGATGCTATGGGCGCTATCCATAATAGGCCTAAAAGTCTGGCGAAACCGCAAAGAAAGCGCCTTGCTGGAACGCTCCTTGCTAAACCTCGATGAAGGAATCAGTATTTTGCCAGAAGATGCCAGAAACTATGCTCGCCCCATACAGGCCTTGTCTCCGGCAGAACGGGAATACTTGCTTCCCAGGGCATTGATTTCGGCCTTACAGCGTTTTAATACGACTCGTAGCATTCAGGATGTGTCAAGTGTGGTAAAAGATGTTTGTAATACTGAGGCGGAACGCCTGGAAAGCGAACTCAGTATTGTTCGCTATATTGCATGGGCCATCCCTTCCATTGGTTTCTTGGGAACAGTCCGCGGTATTGGAGAAGCGCTTGGTCAAGCACAAAGTGCGGTGACGGGCGATATACTAGGCGTAACTACAAGCCTCGGTGTCGCGTTTAACTCGACGTTCATTGCTCTGGTCGTCAGCATTATTATCATGTTCGTTCTCTATCAGCTTCAGCTTTTACAAGACCGCCTGGTTCTAGACACTCAGGATTATTGTGACAACTATCTGATCCGACACCTTCAAGTGCCGGATCGAGAGCATTACTAAGATCCATGACAACATTAATCGAGCTGCATGATCATAATATTCGTATCAGCTCCCCTCAGGGCCTGCTGGGAGAGAGTCCTGGTTTTGCCAATACTTTTGAAAAGCCCCCGGTGTATGGTGCCGATGCGCTAAGCCTGACCAGACTTCACCCTCAACAAAGTTTTAATCAATTCTGGTTTCAACTCGGCCTTGATCCACTAGCGGGCAAAAACAAACTTTTTCGCCATCAGGCCGATCTTGCATTTGGCCATTTGGAAAGTATTACTAAAAAGTTTGAGCTAATTGGAGAAACAGTATTTGCTGTCCCGAGTCACTACTCAGCCAATCAGTTAGCGACCCTGCTAGGCCTTGTTAAACACTGCACCATTGATGCGGCTGGATTGGTGGATCTTGCCTTACTTGCCTTGGCCAAATTGCACGAACATCAGCAAGCGTTATTTATGGATGTACAATTACATCAAACCGTATTAACGCTCGTCACAAAAGAACATGGCGAAATCATCCGTCAAAAAGTTTTACCTATCTCGGGTACCGGTTTGCTTTCACTCTATGATGCCTGGGCTAATACCATTACTGATGCTTTTATAAAACAGAGCCGTTTTGATCCATTGCATAATGCGGATACCGAGCAATATATTTACAGCGAATTGGAAGCCTGGCTAAGGTCTGTCGCTAAGAATAAAGAAATATTAATAGAAATAAACAATAAAGGGACTATCCATCAGGCCAGCCTTACCCTGAATAATTTTGAACAGCGCGCGCAAAATATTTTTCAAAAAGTTAGCCAGGAAATCGATAGTATTGGTTCCGCTTTTACGCCTGTTTTTGCACTAGATCGCATATGTTCTTTACCCGGCCTAAAACAAGCCATGCCTGGCCTTAATCCTGTTTCAGATAATGCAATTACAGAAAACGGCTATCAACATCTGGAACTAATCAAAAGCAGTGGTGAAGCATTAAAACTGGTTTCAAGGCTGCCGGTTGAAGAAAAAAATACTGCATTTACCAAAAATTCATCGCCTGCAAATACATTTAGACCCACACATTTTGTGTTTAGGCACAAGGCTTATGCGCTCTCAGATATAAACCTGCCAGAATTTAATTTAGCCAAGCCAATACAGATTAATCTTCAAGGGCAAGACTATTATTTGGATGTTAATCCCGAAGTTGACCTAGACTTAAATGGCTCAACCCTAACTGAGTCAGAGCTTTTAAAGCTTGGTGATCGTCTAACTGTTAATAAGCACTTCATACTAGAATTCATTCAGGTGCAGTGATGGCGAAAGATAAGAATAATAAACGTAATTTTAATCCGATGAGCCTTGCATTTTTGGATGTTATGTCTTGTGGTTTTGGCGCTGTCGTATTGATTTTTTTAATTTTAGACCACTCCTCCCAAAATGCGACAAACGTTGCTGACCCAAATTTAGCTGCTGAAATAAATTTACTTGAGGAACAGATTCTGGAAGGCGAGGAAGGCCTGGTAAGAGTCCGCAACACCATCTCTGATGTTGATCTACAAATTGTTGAAGCACAGGGCCTGGCACGATCCATCGAGGAAGAAATAGATAACTTTATGGACCGTTTGCTTGATTTAGAGAACAACAATACTTCAGGCCAGGATGAAATCATGCGCTTACAACAACAAATTGCTGAGCTTGAAGCTGAGTTGGAAAACCTGCGGGAAGCTGAAGACCAGTTCACCGGTAATAATATCCGGCGCTACGTCGGTGATGGCAATCGCCAATACTTGACCGGGATGATACTGGGTGGCAACCGTATTTTAATTCTGGTCGATATTTCCAGCAGCATGCTCGACGATACTATTATTAATATCATTCGACGCCGCAACATGTCAGATCAGGCGAAACTCAATTCCGAAAAATGGCGCAATGTTCAGGAAACCGTCGACTGGCTGACTACACAAATGCCTATACCAAGCCAATATCAGATTTATACTTTTAGCGAGAACGTGAACAGCCTGATACCCGGATCACAGGGGCGATGGCTGGAAGTCGCTGATGATACGCAATTAAATGAGGCCATCGATAATTTGAATCAGCTTATCCCCGATGGAGGCACAAACCTTGCCGGACTATTTCAATCCATTCAGGGCCTGTCTCCGCTACCCGACAATATTTTTCTGATCACTGATGGCTTGCCCACGCGAGATAATCGTGAGCCCCGAACAGCAACTATATCAGGGCGTGACCGTGAACGATTATTTGAGCAAGCTCTAGAGTATTTACCTAATGGCATTCCGGTTAATGTTATTCTGGCGCCTCTGGAAGGAGACCCGCTGGCAGCGTCTTATTACTGGCAGTTGGCTATAGCAACAGGCGGAGCCTTTATGAGCCCATCCGGTGACTGGCCTTAACTTGAAATACTAATATTATGGCAAAACGCAGAGAAAATGATTCGTTTAATATCGCTTTTCTGGATGTAATGTCCTGTGGCTTTGGTGCAATTATCCTGTTATTGATGATAACGCGAGTCTCTGCTCCTGTGCCTCTTGAAATCTCGGAGCTAAGTAATGAAGGATCAGTTCTCGAAATGCAGCGGCAGCTTTTCGACATCCGCGGCGAAACCAATATTTTAAATCGAGAGCTGAATGCCAAACATGAACAAATTTCCGAATATGAAGAGCGCATCGCTCGCTTACGCCGAGAATTAAGCTCACTGGAAGACCAATTAAGTAACTCCAGCGATCAGTCTTCTGTTAATGCCATTCTGCAAGGTCAGCTGGCGCTGGCTCAACAAAATCTTACTGAAGAAATGCAAAGACTTCAGGCTAATCAGGCAGAGCTCCGGTTAACCGACTCTGTTGGTGGTGTCCCGGTGGATAGTGAGTATGTCATTTTTATAATCGACACCTCGGGCAGTATGTTTAATTACAGTTGGTCACGTATGCTGGAAGTGTTTGTCGATACTCTGGATATCTACCCTGAAGTAAAGGGAATCCAGGTGATGAACGATATGGGAGAATACATGTTTAGCCAGTTTCGTGGTGACTGGATTCCCGACACCCCGGCGCGCCGTTCAGCAATATTACAGCGCTTACGAACCTGGAATCCTTTTAGTAATAGCAGCCCCGTAGAAGGCATTACCACCGCTATTAGGACTTTTTATGAGCCCGGAAAAAAAATCAGTATCTATGTGCTAGGTGATGATTTTTCTGGCAATTCAATTGCCCAGGTAGTGGATACTATTGATCGAATTAACGTGGAAGATGCCGATGGCAACCGGCTCGTGAGAATTCACGGCATAGGCTTTCCCGTACAGTTTTCCCAACCCAGAATGTTTCAGGCGGGAGGTATACGCTTTGCCTCCTTAATGCGCGAGTTGGCAAAACGTAATGGTGGCACATTTGTGGGCCTAAACGACTTTTATTAAATCTTAATCCAAAGCTATTAATGTCTGCGTAAATAGGAGTAGTATTGGGTTTATATCAAGTCTGTAACAGCTGCCTGGCACTGGCCTCTACGGGGTTTAGCAGGTATATATTATGATTGGTAGCAAGCTCGACCTTAAACAGTTGTTTAGCAGGTTCAGAATACCTGCCCTCATTTTTTTGTGTTTTGTATTTGCAAGCTGTTCGTCCGTTAACACTATTACTATTCAGGGCTCCTACCCTTCTCCCCTGGTTAGCCAACTGCCGCTCACCCTTGGGGTCGTTTATGACAACATCTTCAGCGACTATAGCTTTACAGAAGTTGATGAATATTCTGGTGAAGACCAATATGTCATAAACAGTGGCGCCTCTCAGGTTGCGCTTTTTAATACAATTTTGCCCGCCGTTTTTAATGAAGTCGTTTATTTAAATAACGCTGATGATGCTGTCAATTACCCTGATCTGGATATGATTTTCAAACCTGCAATAGAAGAATTTCAAATAGGCCTACCCCAGAAAACTCGTCTTGACGTTTATGAAATTTGGGTTAAATATAATATGAGCCTGACAGCTCCTAATGGCAACACTATAGCAGACTGGGTAATGACTGCTTATGGTAAGGCACCTCAATCAACTTTTGGCTCTGTGGATGATGGCGTGAATGAAGCGGCTATTGAAGCTTTTCGTGATTTAGCAGCGACTTTTTCACTAGGTCTTACTTCTATTCCAGAAGTAAATAACTGGTTACAAATGAATAATGTATTATAACCTTCAACCTTTAGCTTAGAATATGACATGGTTCGTCGGAGACAACAATGAAACATAATAAACTCTTAGTAAAAGCGCCTCTTTTAGCATGTCTAGCATGCTTTTTAATGATTTTGAGTGCATGCACTACGACAGAAATCGATCAGTTTCGTCAATCTGATACTGAGATTAATAGTGATGAGAGCATCGTTATATTAGGCAGACGCCAAGGCACATCACATGAAACTGAGCTGGATTTTGTGGAGTGCGTGGGTGATGTCGTCGCCTCTGGAAGTGATGGGATAAATGTAATTCCTGAAACAACATTTCTTGACGAAATGTTTCCTTTCTTTGAGCCAAGAACCGCCCCTATGCGAACGGATCATCTTGAGCAGTTAATGTCTCAAGAAATCGCAGCTCAAAAAATTGCAGAATTTGGCGTTGAATATATTGTTTGGCTGGATGGTCTGACCCAGCGTTCTGGTGAAAGCGGCTCTATTTCCTGTGCGGTTGGCCCTGGAGGCGGAGGCTGTTTTGGTTTTGGCACCTGGACAGACGATTCAAATTTTGAAGCAGAAATATGGGATATGGACACATTAACCAGTGCCGGCGCGATCAGTGCAGATGCTAATGGCCAGTCTTATCTCCCAGCCATTATCCTGCCAATCCCTCTAATCGCCAGAGTTGAATCCAATGTCTGTAGTGGCATGGGGCAACAGCTAAAATCCTTTTTAAATGGCAGTGTTTAATAAGCTTTTAATAACGGCTCTTTAAGCCCAGATTAAGCTTTCTAGCCGTATTGTTGTCGTCATGAGAAATAGTCACTTTTCCAAGCCCTACTCCCTTATAAAATGCATAGCCTCATTATGCAGCCTTTATTTGCTTAATTCATGCGCCGTCAATCCCACCGGCGGAATTGATTTCGTTACCATGAGCGAAAGCCGGGAAATTGAACTCGGCACAGAGATGCACCAACAAATTCTTCAGGAAAACCCGGTATACCAGAACCAGGAGTTACAGGAATATGTAAATGAAGTCGGCCAAAAACTTGCCGCCGTGTCTCATCGCCCAGACATTGAATATTCATTTACAGTCATAGACAGCCCCGATATTAATGCCTTTGCATTGCCCGGAGGGTTTATCTATATCAATCGCGGCTTAATGCTCTACTTGAAAAGTGAGGATCAGCTTGCCGCAGTATTAGGCCATGAAATTGGACATGTCACTGCTCGCCACTCGGTTAGGCAGCAGGCTGCCAGTCAATCAAACAGTGTATTGGCAGGGGTGCTGGTGGTAGCGACAGGTGTTAGCTCTCTAGGTGAAACGTCTTCTTTGTTGGGTGGCGCATTACTCAGTGGCTACGGTCGGGACATGGAGCTAGAATCGGATGGTTTAGGTGCAGAGTATCTCGCAAATGCAGGCTATGATCCTTTAGCCATGGTTGAGGTAATCGGTGTTTTAAAAAATCATGAAGATTTTACCAAACGCACCTCATCTGGCGGAGTCAGCTATCACGGCGTATTTGCCACTCACCCTCGTAACGATACTCGCTTGCAGGAAGTCGTTGGAAGAGCCAATGAGCTGGCTAGAGAAAATAACTCCACTGTTGACCCCCAAATCTTCAGGGAAAAAATAGACGGGCTGACACTTGGAGCCAGCACCCAAATGGCAGGCAGTAATGCACGCAATCGTTATTACCAGAATTTGCTCAATTATACGCTGGTATTTCCGGATGGCTGGACGTGGAGAGATACCACCACAACGTTAAATGCGGATTCAGCCGATAATGCTCTTAGCTTCAATATTAGCGTTCAGCGATTACAGGCATCTAAAGAGCCTCGTCTATTCATGCAAGAAGACTTGGGCTTAACTGGCTTACGAAAAACCGAAGGCCTGAGTCAATTTGGCCTTCAGGGTTACACGGGCATTAACCCTGCTGACAATACCCGTATAGCCGTTGTTTATTATGGCCCACGCGCATTTATTATGACAGGGACAGAAATGAGCGGAAATTTAAGTGACGAAAACGACAGTATTTTACTTGAGGCTATTCGCAGCTTTCGACCTATCGCTGCCAATGAGCGCAGCATAGCCAATCCAATTAGCATTGTATACGTGCGCTCTGATGGAAAGACCTATGCCCAGCTAGCAGCAGAAAATCCTTTTGATCAATATGCCGAAGACTTACTGCGCTTATACAACGGCGACTACCCCAGAGGAGAGCCAGTCGCCGGCGAATGGATTAAGATCGTCCGCTAATCTTATTACTAAAGCCCTAAAGCGAACCTTCCCTTTGGAAAAGATGGTACAGCTGATCATAGAAAGGATCGTGAATAACGCCTTCTGTAGGTGTGTCAGGTTTAAAAGTTCTATGACAGCCTAAACATGAATCCAGCAACTCATCTCCGGCATTTTGCAGTAAAGATTTATCTTGTAAACGCGCAGCATTCAAGGCTTTCATTGCCGCATTGCTCATGTCCATGGAATAGCCTAACCATTGAGGAGACAAGGACCAGGCATTATCAAGCTCTCCTGTTCCACCTAGCGTGATCAATGGGCCAGCCGCTGCCAGCTGTATTGAATAATACTCAATGGCTAGCCATTCTTCTTCGAGCATCATGTCTTCTAGGGCAGCATAGTCCCAAATATAATGGGCTGAATGGTCTATCATTGTAACCATTAAAGCATTAACGCTAACCGGTACAGGAAAGTCTTGATCTTCAGCGGCTTGGGCATTTTCTGCCAGCACTATACTTAAAGCAGCAAGAGCTATCATTACTATTACCAGCGTGGCGATCAAGGCAGTAAAATTCCGCTTAAGTGTATCCATAGTCATCTCCTTTTAATTGATGTTTACACCTGCAAGTATCTCACCGCATGGAAAAGGCATGTTGATTCAGGTCAATAAAGCCTTCCCATATAATTCACCCAGAATTTTTCCATCCTTTGATAAAGCTGTTTATAATCACACTAATCAAAACAGGATTAGATTATGCATGAATGTCCACACTGCCATCAGGAAAGTATTAGCACCTTGCAGAAATTACTTGCAATATCCCCTTTACAATTGAGCTGTAAAGCTTGCCAGCAGCATTCTTATATTCATAACGTTTATGCGCTGGTAGCACTAACCGTCTGGATTGTCATGACCTGGTTGCTGATAGCTCTTGCTTATTGGTTTCAAATGTCTTTTTTACTGTTTGGCTCTATTCCTGCCATGGTTATAGCAGTAGAACGCTATCTTGTAAAAGCACCACTATCAAAGGTGCAGGTCTAGAATTATGGATAAACAAACGAAACGTCTTATCGTCGGTATAAGCGGAGCTTCCGGTATTGTATACGGTATTGAGTGCTTAAAATTGTTGAAGCTGGCAGGCATTGAGACTCATCTGATAGTCAGTAAAGCGGCCTTACAAACCCTCAAACATGAAAGTAGTTTGGCTTACGATGACCTCAAAGCGCTGGCAGATGTGCATTATTCCAATAACGATATTGGAGCCGCGATTGCTAGTGGCAGTTTTAAAACCCTGGGCATGATAATTGCTCCCTGCTCTATTCGAACGATGTCGGAAATTGCCTCAGGGTTTAGCGCATCACTGTTAAGCCGAGCTGCAGATGTGGTTCTTAAAGAACGTCGACGGCTACTACTCATGGTTCGAGAAACTCCCTTACATGCTGGACACCTGCAAAGCATGCTGGACCTAACCAACATGGGCGGCATTATCATGCCCCCTGTCCCGGCATTTTACTCTGCACCAGAAAGTATTGAAGATATTGTGTCACAAACAGCGGCCCGAGCACTGGACCTATTTGAAATAGATTGCGGCATTTTAAAACGCTGGGAAGGCTAGGCTGGTGCTGACCTGATCTTTTACATGATCGAAAAAAAACCCACCTAAGGCGGGTTTTTTATGAAAGTTGTTACTTAATTGGTTAGTGCTTTATTTTATTTTCGCTTCTGTATAAATCACATGCTTGCGAACAACTGGATCATATTTTTTAACTTCCATTTTATCCGGCATATTACGTTTATTTTTGTCTGTAGTATAAAAATGGCCTGTTTTGGCGCTTGATACCAATCTAATTTTATCTCTCATTGCGATATTCCTATTTTTAACTCAATACTGAACTAAATTAATCCGTTGTACTTTTCTAAACCTTGGCGCCATTTGCACGAATGTCAGCCAATACGGAGTCAATACCCAGTTTATCAATAATACGCATACCCTTACTTGATAGGCGCAATTTAACAAATCGTTTCTCAGACTCTACCCAAAATCGATGAGTATGCAGATTCGGGATAAAACGACGTCGCGTGCGATTTTTGGCGTGGGATACATTATTGCCTGATTGTGGTTTTTTACCGGTAACCATACACACTCTAGCCATTACTCTTGCCTCTGTCTTACTAAAAACAACCTAAAAAAGGCTGCTTTAAATTCTGTGGAAAAAAAGAGCTGCGATTTATACCAAAACAGCCTTTTAATAGCAAGTCTAATGCCCATACCAGAGCATGAATTTTAGAGCTTTAAAGTAGCCCTCTCTCTGCCATTGAGGTCACTGTCTCATCACCAACCACCAGATGGTCCAGTGTTTTTATATCAACCAAATCTAGCGCGGATTTTAATCGTTGGGTAATTGCTATATCTGCTTCACTGGGCTCTGCTACCCCTGATGGGTGGTTATGGGCAAAAATAAGTGCCGCTGCATTATGGTAAAAAGCCCGACTTAGCACTTCTCGGGGATAGACCGTAGCGCTGTCAATCGAGCCTTGGAATAATTCTTCTTGCGCGATAACTCGGTGTTGTGAATCCAAAAAAAGGCACAAGAAAACTTCACGATGATAGGCGCGCAACCTACTTTTGACATAGCGCCGGCTCAAAGCAGCACTTGTCAGAACATCTTTTCTTTGCAGGCTTTCTAGTAAATGACGCTGGGCTAGCTCCTGAACAGCTTGTAATTGAGCATACTTTCCCGGCCCAAGTCTTTGCTGGGAACAAAACTCTTTTGCGCCAGACTCTAATATTCCTCTTAACCCACCAAAATGCCTTAACAACGATCTGGCCAAATCCAGAGCCGAGATCCCTTTCGTGCCATTACCCAGGAATATAGCAAGTAATTCAGCATCCGTCAGATATGCCACTCCTTTCGATAGAAGTTTTTCCCTGGGACGCTCCTGCTCAGGCCAATCTCTGATAGTCACCGGCTCTTCTTCCCTGATTTTCGAACTTTAAACCTTTGGTAATGATTCAATATAGTTTAGATTTTAAAAGATTAAAAATTTATCCTCTTAATGTCATTATTCGCCCAAGATCGATTAAATGCTTCGCTCTTCTAGCTGACCAAAGCCTATGGATTTGTTCGTAGTCCAGTTCGATACCAATACTGTTGGTGACAAGCTGTACAGGCGTTATCAATGGCGCCTCCTGCTTCGGTATAGGCATCCAAATCCCTCGCATCAATTGCATTGAGAGCACTCATAGTCGCTACTTGCAGTCCTTGCGCAAAAGCAATCCATGACACTCTATCCTGCTGTAACTTTTCTTCTACTTCTAATGGCTCATATTCTGCGTCAGGATAAGGCGTGGTTGAGCCCGGAGGCGCAACTCGCCTGCCTGGAATCATTAATGAATTTGCTCCCTCGATAATACCTATAGCGCTTTTACGTAGTAGCTCCCAATCTTCATCAGCTTCAGGCACTTTTTCAATTATTCCACCGTCCAGAGAGGCCTCAAAGCTAACCGCTTCCCAAATAATATCTGCATTAGGGTCTATAAATGTGTTCATCACATCGCGAATTGTCATCTGGATATTAAATTCCGAATATAAATCCCTATCTGCAATCATCGACTCTGATCCAGACCTCACTGGAGCAGTCCCGCCCTCACTCACAGCATCTTCTTTTTGGGCGCACGATTGAATTAAGAATGCCGGAATAATAATAAATAAGGCTCTGGTAAATATTGATTCCATAATAGCCTCCTTAGGCTGCTCACTTAAACTCGCCTGGCCAATACCAAGCTCTACGCCACCGATAGTAAACCCTTTTGTTTAAAAAACCGGAAATTAACGGGTTGAGAACAGTTTATGACTGTTAAAGAATCGTTAATATTTGAATATTACAGGCCCTCACCAGCTTAAAGTTTTAGGCTTTAGCCAATAAGCTGTTGTAGCCTTTTATGCTTGCAAAATTGAATAATAGATAACTTACTGCTAGGCTTTCCCGACGTTTGAGCATGCCTGTTATTCAAGCCTATTATCCATACCTAAAATTTATGCATAGCCTCACCAATAAACAAATCTTACTGGGCATTACTGGCGGCATTGCAGCCTATAAAAGTGCCGAACTATGCCGCTTGCTGGTTAAAGCCGGCGCTGATGTTCGTGTGGTCATGACAGCAGCTGCCTGCGAATTTATCACGCCTTTAACTATGCAGGCTTTATCTGGCAATCGGGTGCGAATCGAGTTGCTGGACGAAGAAGCTGAAGCAGCTATGGGGCATATAGAACTGGCTCGTTGGGCTGATTTGATTCTAGTTGCACCTGCTAGCGCTAACTTTATATCCAGATTGGCGCAAGGAGAAGCCAGTGATTTATTAAGCACTGTGTGTCTTGCAACACGCTCACCTTTGGCAATTGCGCCGGCAATGAATCAGGCAATGTGGTCAAACCAGAACACGCAGGACAATATGTCCGCTACCAAACAGCAAGGGATTCATGTTTTTGGGCCTGCCGATGGAGAACAAGCTTGTGGCGATATTGGCCTAGGGAGGATGCTGGAGCCCGATGAAATAGCATTGCGTTCAGCGGGCCTTTTCCAATGTGGTGCTTTGGCTGGATTAAAAGTGTGTATAACGGCGGGACCTACTCGTGAAGCAATAGACCCCGTTCGCTACATTAGCAACCATAGTTCCGGCAAAATGGGTTATGCACTGGCACAAGCAGCCATTGAGGCTGGCGCTAAAGTGAGTTTAATTTCTGGTCCAGTTAACCTGCCTCCACCGTCACATTCCAATCTAATCTATGTAGAAAGCGCAGAACAAATGCTTAATGCTGCAATAGCAGCAACAAAGGAACATTGCGATATTTTTATTGGTGTTGCTGCTGTTGCAGACTATCGCCCAGAGCAAATCGCGACAAACAAAATTAAAAAATCTGAAGATGCCATGCAACTAGTACTGGTCAAAAATCCTGATATTTTGGCAACTATTGCAGCACAACCATCAAAACCTTTTTGTGTTGGCTTTGCGGCAGAAACTGAGAATCTGAAAAGCAATGCTTTGGCAAAGCTGGCTAGTAAAAATATTGATCTGGTTATTGCTAACCATGCAACAAGCACTTTCAATAACGATGAGGCATCTGTAAGTGCTTATTGGCATAAGGGTGAAAGAACCTTAACAACTAATCGAAAAGAAAAAGTTGCCAGAGAACTAATATTACTCATTAAAGATTTAATAAAAAAATAACCGTAATGACCTTAGCCTATATTCAAGATGATATTTTTCGTGCCTATGATATTCGAGGCATTGTTGGTGAAGGCTTGAATGCCGAGGTAATGTTCTTGTTAGGAAAAGCAATTGGCAGTGAAGCCCTGGATATTGGTGAACATTGTTTGTTAGTTGGTTCTGATGCCCGTTTATCCAGTCCAGAATTTGCTAAACAGATGAAGACGGGCATTCTATCCACAGGCTGCAGTGTAATTGATCTAGGCCAAATCCCTACCCCTTTGCTTTATTTTGCAACACATTATTTAGACGTTCATTCTGGCGTTATGATTACTGGCAGCCATAATCCCAAAAATTATAACGGGGTAAAAATTGTACTCAAGCATCAATGTCTAAGTGATACACAAATTACCGTATTTAAGGAAAGAATTAAATCCAACGATTTCCACTCTGGTGCAGGCTCTTTAAAAAACTTTGAAATTAAAGAAGCTTATTTACAACAAATTCTTAGCGATACAAAACTAAAACTATCCTGGAATGTTGTTATCGACAGCTGCAATGCAATCACCGCAAATGTAGCACCTGAACTTTTCTCCAGGTTGGGCTGTAGGACCACAACATTATATTGTGATATTGATGGTTCTTTTCCAAACCACCATCCTGATCCTACCGTCACAGAAAACCTGTCTGATTTAATTGCCCTCGTTAGACGTGAAGAGGCTGATTTAGGTATAGCGCTTGATGGTGATGGGGATCGAGTTGTGCTGGTCAGTGGCAGCGGCAAAATAATTGATGCGGACAAACTTCTTATGGCTTTTGTGAAAGATATTCTTCCTCAACATGAAGACGCAACCGTAGTTTTCGATGTGAAAAGCTCTCAAAATCTTCATGCTCTGATTAAGGAATATCATGGCAAATCCTTGATATGCAGAAGCGGCCACTCTTATGTAAAAAAAGCCATGGCCGAGTCAGGCGCTCTTATTGGCGGAGAATATTCAGCTCATATATTTTTTAGGCATCGGTGGTTTGGGTTTGATGATGGAATTTATGCTGCCGTTCGTTTTATTGAACTCATGGATAAAAATAATTTTTCTGCTGACGAGATAATTAGTGCTTTACCTGAAAGCGTCAATACCCCGGAAATCTTTATTGCCGTTCCTGAAAATCAAAAATTTAATTTAATGCAGACTTTAGCTCAAAGCTTTTGCATTGATGGTGCTCAGGTCGACATGCTCGACGGCCTTCGTGTATCTTTTGATTTTGGCTGGGGTATAATTCGCGCCTCAAACACAACCCCTAATTTAATGCTGCGTTTTGAAGCAAGCACTGAGCAGGCTTTACTAAAAATTAAAACTATATTTAGTCATGAAATTACAAGAATCTTACCTGAACTATCCATAAATATTTAATCTATATCTTTCAATTATGCCTACAAATGCCAATTTTTACTTAAGCTTACAGCAGGGTATCCAAGCGTCTTATTCTAAACCCTGCATAAGCGGACCAGACTTCCCGGAGCTAACTTATCTAGAGCTGGAAAAGCTAACGGCGCAGACCGCTAATTTATTGAAAGGTCTAAATATTAATGCCGGAGCACGAGTCCTGGCGCAAACGCCCAAAACACCGCTGGCTATAGCACTGTATCTGGCCTGTCTACGCTCAGGTGCAATTTATGTTCCTCTTAATAATGGTTATACCAATGATGAGCTGGATTATTTTATAGAAGATACTAAACCGGACCTTTTTGTTTGTAGCACTTCACAAAGGAGAAAGCTTGAAGAACTTTTTGCCAAGCACAATATTCCTTCTGTGCTAGAACTGGATGAAAACGGTCATGGAAGCTTATTTGATAGTTTAAAAGAGCTGCCTGATGAGCATGAGGTTGAGCCGGTAGATGCTGATGATATAGCCGTCATTATTTATACCTCTGGGACCACTGGCAAACCCAAGGGGGCAATGTTAAGTCATGGCAACCTGGACAACAATTCCAAAAGCCTGTATTCACTCTGGGGCTGGCAAAAAGATGATGTGCTTATTCACGCCTTGCCAATTTTTCATATTCATGGCTTGTTTGTTGCGCTTCATTCAGCCTTGCTGGGAGGCTCGAGCATGTTGTTTTTGTCACGCTTTGATGTCAAACAACTCATACAGCTTATCCCGAAAGCTACCGTATTAATGGGTGTTCCAACCTTTTACACCCGCCTCTTGCAAGAAGACGCTTTAAACCCCGAGTTATGCCGAAACATGCGACTTTTCGTCTCAGGTTCTGCGCCCTTATTAGAGGAAACCTTTAAAGAATTTTACGAACGCAGTGGTCACCAAATTCTCGAACGCTATGGCATGTCTGAAACCGGTATCCTTGCTTCAAATCCTCTGAATGATGAAAGAATTCCCGGCACTGTTGGTTTAGCCCTGCCAGAAGTGACATATCGGGTATGTAATGATGATGGCAAGGTCTTAAGTCCCGGTTCTATTGGCACCTTGCAAGTCAAAGGCCCCAATATTTTCAAAGGTTATTGGCGCAACCCTGAAAAAACCAAACAAGAATTTAGGGATGGATATTTCATTACTGGCGACCTGGTCAAAGAAGCTGACGATGGACGTATCAGTATCGTTGGCCGCAATAAGGATTTGATTATCTCTGGCGGGTTCAATGTCTATCCTAAAGAGATCGAGCTGGTTATGGATGATTTCGAAACCATTCTTGAAAGTGCGGTTGTTGGCGTGAATCATCCTGATTTTGGGGAAGCAGTTATTGCTATTGTAGTACTTTCAAATCCTGATCAGGCTTTTGACGAGCAAGCCATGATTAATCTGCTAAAAGACCGACTTGCGGCTTACAAGGTCCCCAAGAAAATTATTGTTAAACCTGAGTTGCCTAGAAACACCATGGGCAAGGTACAAAAGAACCTGCTCCGCGAGGAATATGGGAAGTTGTTTATTTAACTATACGCCTCTGGCTTCCTGACTCCCGAGCAGAAAGCACTTCTGCTGAATTTAAATCATAGCCTTTCTGGGCAAATCTAAATTTATTCCTTATAATTCAGACAACTATAAGTTAGTGAGTATTCGCTTATTACATTCTGGAAAAACTTATGACTCTAGATCTAGATGCTGCAAGCAATATAGCAGGCGTTCTTACAGAGGCACTACCGTATATACAGCGCTTTACGGGCAAAACTATCGTTGTTAAATATGGCGGTAATGCCATGACTGATCAAACGCTTAAGAACAGCTTTGCTCGTGATATCGTGCTAATGAAGTTAGTGGGCATGCATCCTATTGTTGTGCATGGGGGCGGTCCCCAGATAGGCGCTCTTCTGGAAAAACTGAATATCAAAACAAGTTTTATTGACGGTATGCGCGTGACTGACAGCGCTACCATGGACGTAGTAGAAATGGTGCTTGGCGGCTTGGTGAATAAAAGCATCGTTTCCCTTTTAAATAAAAATGGCGGTAAAGCAATTGGCTTGACCGGCAAGGATGGCGATTTTATCCGCGCTCGAAAATTAAAAATGTCGCGCCAAAGGCCCGAAATGCTGTCGCCTGAAATTATCGATATTGGCCACGTTGGAGAAGTTGAGAGCATAAATCCTGAGATCATTCAAATGATCACTCAAAGTAATTTTATACCAGTTATTGCTCCCATCGGCACGGGTGAAGATGGCTCTTCATATAACATTAATGCCGATCTCGTTGCTGGCAAACTGGCCCAGCTTTTACAGGCAGAGAAGCTGGTGCTATTAACTAATATCGCAGGCGTGCAGGATAAAGCTGGAAAGGTTTTGACTGGTTTAAGCACGAAAGAGGTTGATGAGCTAATAGCTGATGGCACTATTCATGGAGGCATGCTACCTAAAATCCGTTGTGCCCTGGATGCTGTAAATTCTGGGGTCAAAAGCGCCCAGATAATTGATGGCCGGGTACCTCATGCAGTATTGCTTGAAATATTCACCAACAAAGGTGTTGGCACGCAAATTAGTAATCGCCTTGAACCCTCAACTTAATTAGGAGAGCAGGCATGGCAAGTAACGAAAAAATCTCCCGTCGCGACCATATCCTGCAAGTGCTTGCTCAAATGCTGCAGGAAAACCCGGGCAGACGAATTACAACCTCGACACTTGCCGATAAAGTAGGTGTTTCAGAGGCTGCCCTTTACCGACATTTCCCTAGTAAAGCGAGAATGTTCGAAGGTTTAATCAATTTTATTGATACAACCCTGTTTTCACGAATAAACCGAATCATCAGCGATGAAAGTTCTATTTTAAGCCAGTGTGAAAAAATCATGTTCTTGACCCTGACCTTTGCAGAAAAGAACCCGGGTATAACACGCGTGTTAAATGGTGATGCTTTGGCTGGAGAGCCAGAACGGTTGCGTACCCAGGTCAGCCAGATTTTTGAACGTCTCGAAACACAATTAAAGCAACTGCTCAGAGAAGCTGAAATTAAAGAAGGTTTAAGGACACACCAAACAGTGACAGCAACGGCAAATTTATTGCTGGCCTTTACAGAAGGAAAAATTTCTCAATATGTCCGTACTGATTTTAAACGTTTACCAACAGAAGGTTGGAGCGAGCAGTGGCTTTTGTTAAAAACAAATTTGCTTTATACCCCATAACTGACTTTATAAGCCTTCATGGCCTCTAAACTTTCCTTAAAGCCATTGTCTGCTTTGAGGCTGAGATAATCTAAAATTTGCTGCAAGTTAATTATGCTTATCACTGGCATGTCATAGTCCGTTTCAATTTCCTGAATCGCTGATAATTCTCCATTGCCTTTTTCCTGTCTATCCAGGGCAACAACTACACCGGTTGCTTCTGCACCTGCTTCAGTAATTAAACCCATGACTTCCCGAATTGCCGTTCCTGCTGTTATAACATCATCAATAATCAAGACCCTGCCTGCCAGCTTTGCCCCAACAATGGTGCCTCCTTCGCCGTGATCTTTAGCTTCTTTGCGGTTGTAGCAGTAGGGTTTATTTATTCCGAAATCCTGGCTTAAAGCGATAGCCGTTGAAGCGACCAGAGGGATGCCCTTGTAGGCGGGCCCAAACAAGACATCAAAGTCCAGATTTGCTTCTGCTATGGCTGCAGCATAACTTCTTCCCACCTGTGCCAGTGAGGCCCCGGAATTAAATAAGCCCGCATTAAAAAAATACGGGCTTTTACGGCCAGACTTTAGAGTAAATTTTCCAAAGCTCAAGATGTCTTCACTTGTTGCAAAATCTAAAAACTGAGTCTGAAAATGTTTCATATTAAATAGTTAGCGCTTCCTGTTGAGCGGAGAAAAGCCGGACAATACCACTTTGCGCTAATGAGATAAGCTTGCCCAACTCATCAGCGCTAAATTCGCCATCTTCACCAGTCCCCTGAACCTCGATGAAACCACCATTGCTTGTCATGACAATATTCATATCCGTTTCTGCAGAAGAATCTTCCAGATAGTCCAGGTCCAAGACCGGCACTCCCTGATAAATACCAACAGAGACCGATGCTATCATTTGTTTTAAAGGCATCTGCTTAATTAAACCTTTATTTTGCATGACATTTAAGGCATCAACTAAAGCGACACATGCTCCTGTAATTGAGGCAGTACGGGTACCGCCATCTGCCTGTATTACATCACAATCAATTTTTAGAGTATTCTCCCCGAGCTTTGTCATGTCTACCGCAGCTCGCAGGGAACGGCCTATCAGGCGTTGAATTTCTTGCGTGCGACCGCTTTGTTTTCCTCTTGCCGCTTCGCGGTCCATGCGCGAGCCCGTTGAGCGTGGCAACATGCCATATTCAGCTGTTACCCAGCCTTGTCCTTTGCCTTTTAAAAACCTGGGGACAGTAGCCTCCACGCTTGCCGTACATAATACTTTTGTATCTCCGAACTCTACCAGCACAGAGCCCTCGGCATGCTTGGTATAATTTCGAGTGATTTTAATTTCACGTAACTCATCAGCGGCTCTTCCGCTTGGACGGTTCAGTTCAGACATGCTTACCCCAATTGATTTTAAATCAGTTATTAAAATTCATTGTAATGGCTAGCTGCTCATCTTTAAATGAATTTTATAAAATCAGGTAAATCCGCTATAGTGCAAGCCTTATTTTTTGGTACAGAGCAGCAAAATGACACAAAGCATGACGGCCTTTGCCCGACAGCAGGCAGAATACGAGTGGGGCACTTTAGTTTGGGAAATTCGTTCTGTTAACCACCGCTATCTTGAAACCAGTTTAAGGCTCCCCGAATCATTACGGTCGGCGGAAACCCTTTGTCGTGATTTATTGCGAAAAAATTTAAGCAGAGGGAAAATTGACGCACAATTAAAATTCTCTCCAAATCCTTCTGTTGGCTCGATCAGTGTTGATCCCCATTTGCTTAAACAAATAAATGCCGCCAATGCAGAAATCTCAACACTTATGCCTGAATTGCAACAACCAACCACACTGGATGTGCTGCGCTGGCCTGGCATAGTGCAAGAAAGCAAGCAGGATGCAAAAGAAATTGAAGCTGAATTAGTCTCTTTGTTTAAGAGCTGTTTGACTGGCTTGCAGACGCAAAGAGAAAATGAAGGCGCCCAACTTAAAAGTTTTATTGAGCAAAGGCTTGAGAGCATAGCCAAGATAGTTGGCGAAATAAAACATGCAATGCCTGAAATCTTGCAAAACCAGCACAGCAGGCTAAAAGAGGCTTTAGGAGAGCTAGCCGATACTCTGGACCCTGGTCGGCTAGAACAAGAAATGGTTTTGCTTGCACAAAAAGCAGATATTTCTGAAGAAACTGATCGTTTGCAGGCTCATGTTCAGGAGGTAAGAAATATCCTCGGCCAAGCTGGTGCCGTCGGCCGCAAGCTGGATTTTTTAATGCAAGAGCTTAATCGTGAAGCCAATACCATTTGCTCGAAGGCTGTAGTCATTGAAACCACGCTGAATGCGGTTGAGCTTAAGGTTTTAATAGAGCAAATGCGCGAACAAATACAAAATATTGAATAACTGATAAACATCTAACATATGTCTGCTGGTTCTCTTTTTTTAATCTCGGCTCCTTCAGGTGCGGGAAAAACATCTTTAGTCGATGCCCTGATAAGAGCGGCTAATGATGCTCAGGGTGAAAACCTTTGTGTTTCAGTGTCACACACGACACGCCCGATGCGTCCTGGAGAAATTGATGGAACCAATTATCATTTTATCAGTGCTGAAGCTTTCGCTAAGATGGTCGAAAAAGGTGAGTTTCTTGAACATGCCGAAGTCTTCGGTAACAATTACGGCACTTCAAAGGCCTGGGTTAATCAACGTCTTAAGCAGGGTTGTAGCGTGATTCTGGAAATAGACTGGCAAGGGGCGGCTCAAGTGAAACAAATTATGCCGGAAGCTATCAGCATTTTTATATTACCCCCCTCTTTGGAGGCTTTACGTGCGAGATTAACCTCCAGAGGACAGGATGACGCGACTGTTATCGAAAAACGTATGGCTGAGGCTGTTAATGAACTCTCACATTATGCTCAGGCAGATTATTTGTTGGTCAATGATAATTTCGAAGCCGCGCTAAATGGACTTATGGATATTATCAACGGGCAATATGAGCCGTCAGTCAGCGATAAGGCGTCTTTAGATGCATTGTTGCAAAGCTTGCTACCATAATTGTAATAAACACTTTATAATTGCCGCCCCCTGAAAAATCAGGAAATTTTCTCTATAGCTCTGGCTCTAAAGCCTAAACAGGATACAAAATGGCACGAATTACTGTTGAAGATTGTTTAGAACATGTAGAAAACCGATTTGAACTGGTTATGGTAGCCAGCAAACGTGCTCGCCAAATTCAAACTGGCGGCAAAGAACCAATGGTATCTGAAGATAAAGACAAACCAACTGTTCTTGCCCTTCGAGAAATCGCAGAACAACTTGTGGACGCATCAATTTTAATTGATACTCCCCAGTCTGAAGCAGAAGAAAGTGTTGCTTATCTGGAAACTGATGAAGCTGCCGCGGAAGAAGGTGCTGCTAGTACGCCAAAAAATGATATCTCTATTGAAGATGCCATGGATGCGGAACTGCTCCCCGAAGAATCCGACGATACAACAAACTCTGCTGATGTCGATGGAGAAATCGAAGAACAGTAGAGTCATCGCACTAGCTAGCCTCTGCTGTCCTTAGTGGAGGCTAAAATTAACACCATTGATACACTCGCTGAAAGCCTGACTGAATACCTGGAATCTGACCAGGTTAATCTAGTACGACGCGCC
Source organism: Gammaproteobacteria bacterium (assembly GCA_030831165.1). Classification (GTDB taxonomy): domain Bacteria; phylum Pseudomonadota; class Gammaproteobacteria; order Pseudomonadales; family Pseudohongiellaceae; genus UBA5109. The sequence continues at coordinate 143,649 of JAURLP010000011.1, forward strand.
TATTATTATGCTGAGCAGGCTCATGATGGCCAATTCCGTATTTCTGGCGCCCCCTATGTTACTCATCCTCTGGCCGTTGCCGGCATCTTGCGAGAGATGCACATGGACCATCAAAGTGTTGCTGCAGCCATGCTTCATGATGTAATTGAGGATGCTGGTTTAACTAAAGAAGCCATTTCCGGACAGTTTGGCAGCTCCGTCGCTGATATAGTTGATGGCGTAAGTAAATTAAACCGTATTGAATTCAGCACACAGGCTGAAGCACAAGCAGAAAATTTTCAAAAAATGTCCTTGGCCATGGCCAAGGACATCCGGGTTATCCTGGTCAAGTTGGCCGACCGCATGCACAATATGCGGACGCTTTCTGCTCTCAAACCTGAAAAACAACGCCGTATTGCCCGTGAAACGCTTGATATTTATGCGCCTATTGCCAATCGGCTTGGAATGAATAATATGCGAATTGAATTTGAGGAAAGAGGTTTTGAGGCGCTTTACCCCATGCGTGCACGCAGGCTGGAGGCTGCTGTTAAAAGTATAGGGGGTAATCGCAAGGCTATCGTTTTACAAATTGAAGCTGCTCTGACTGCCTGCCTGCAAAGAGAAAACCTCCCAGGACGAGTGCTGGGCAGAAAAAAACATATTTATAGTATCTATAACAAAATGCGCGAAAAACGTATTTCTTTTCGAGAAATTACCGACGTCTTCGCTTTTCGAATAGTTACTGATGAAGTCGATACTTGCTACCGAATTTTAGGCGCCGTTCACAATCTCTATAAGCCTGTTCCTGGACGTTTCAAAGACTATATCGCCATTCCTAAAGTAAATGGTTATCAATCCTTGCATACAACGTTGTTCAGCATACATGCCATCCCGATTGAAATTCAGATTCGCACTGAAGACATGGAAGCGATGGCCAATAACGGAATTGCAGCACACTGGTTGTATAAATCAGAAGAACAGATGCCCAATCAAAGCCATATCCGTGCCAGACAATGGGTGCAAGGCCTGCTTGAAATGCAGAAACAAGCGGGCAGCTCCCAGGAGTTTGTAGAACATGTTAAAACGGATTTATTCCCAGATGAAATTTATGTGTTTACACCTAAAGGTGCCATCCTGGAATTACCGGCCGGATCTACCGCTGTCGATTTTGCTTATGCTGTGCACACCGATGTAGGGAATTCCTGTGTTGCATGTCGAATCAATCGCCGTCTTGCTCCCCTAAGCCAGGTTTTACAAAGTGGGCAAACGGTAGAAATTATAGCTTCCGGTTCTTATCCAAATCCTGCCTGGCTAAATTTTGTGGTTACGGGTAAAGCCCGAAGCAATATACGGCATTATCTAAAAAATCAACGACGCTCCGAAGCTATTACGCTTGGCAGGCGACTGCTGAATAAAACATTAGCGGGTTTTGGTTATAACCTATCAAACATTCCTAAGAATAATGTCGGCGGCCTGCTAGAGGAAACGGACTTTGATGTGCTTGATGATCTGCTGGAGGATATCGGCCTAGGTAACCGTATGGCTTATATCGTTGCACGCCGCCTCCTGCCTGACGATGGCAAGAACCTGGAACAACTGGGCGAGCAGGACGCAGCCCTAGCCATACATGGTGCTGAAGGAATGGTTATGACTTTTGCCAAATGTTGTCATCCAATTCCTGGCGACCATATTGTTGGCTATATCAGCTCGGGCAAGGGAATGGTTGTACATCTTGAAAGCTGCAACAATGTGGCTGAAGTGCTTAATGACCCCAAAAAATATTTGGCCTTACGCTGGGACCCTGGTGTAGAAGGTGAATTTCCTGTTGAGCTAAGAGTTGAAATCGAACATCAGCGAGGCCTGATAGCCACTCTGGCAAACGTCATTACTTCTAATGAAGCCAACATCGATAAAATAAGTACCTCAGATCGTGACGCTCAATTTAGCATCGTTAATCTGACAATTAACGTCAGAAACCGTATTCACCTGGCAAATGTAATGAAAAAAGTGAGAGTGATAAAATCAGTTATAAAAGTCAGCCGTATAAAGAATTAACTCAAGCATTAATCTTTTGTTGTTTGACCATGGCTTCAGTATCTAACACAAACTTTTTAGCCTCATCACTTGGCACGCCCTGGCTAAAAATAAAACCCTGAACTACCGGGCAATTCAATTGACGCAAATAAAACTATGGTTCAAAAAAGCACCACAGTTTCTTACAAAGACTTAACTCAGATACCTTTGACCCATCTGAAGGGAGTTGGTCCTGCCCTTCAGAAAAAGCTTGCCAACCTCAACATTCACCACCCTCTTGATTTGCTTTTCCATCTGCCCTTTCGCTATCAGGATAGAACCCACGTCACATCCATTGCAGGCCTTCAAGTTGGTTCAGATGTGGTCATTGAAGGCCATATTTTGGGGAGTGCGATCGTTTTTGGTCGTCGCAGAAGCCTTTTAGTCAAAATTCAGGATCAAAGTGGTATTGCCACTCTGCGCTTCTTTCATTTTAGTGGCGCTCAGAAAAACAGCTTGGTAGAGGGCCGGCGAATACGCTGCTTTGGGGAAGTCAGATGGGGGCGTAGCGGCATCGAGCTCTATCATCCTGAATATAAAATTATCGGTGAACAGGACCAGTTCCCCAGCTCCAAAACCCTAACACCAATTTATCCCAGTACTGACGGTCTGCAGCAAAACAGGCTACGAAGCATTATCGAACAAGCATTGATTCTCCTGAAGCAAGGTGCTTATTTAAAAGATTATTTCCCCGCTAAACTGAATCAGGAATTCAGCACTCACAGTTTAAAAGATGCCTTGCTTTACATACACCAGCCTCCCAAAAATGCTCAACTAGACAAGCTGGAAGCCGGCTTGCATCCCACTCAACAAAGACTCGCTTTTGAAGAGCTTTTGGCTCACTACTTATGCCTGCGCCGACTTAGGGAAAATGCCCAACAGGATAAAGCGCCGCCCTTGAACGCTGACACCAAGCTCATTCCTGCCTTACTTCAAAACCTGCCCTTCAAGCTGACCAAGGCTCAGCAAAAAGTTTTTTCTGATGTCTGTAAGGACCTTGCGACTAACAAGCCCATGCTCAGATTAATCCAGGGTGATGTAGGTTCAGGCAAGACCATCGTTGCCATTCTTGCTGCGCTGCAGACGACCGGGAATGGGTATCAGGTAGCCGTAATGGCGCCAACAGAAATTCTTGCTGAACAACATTTTTTAAACTTCTCGGAGCTGCTGAAAAATCTCGACGCCGAAATTGCGTTTCTGAGTGGTAAAGTTAAAGGCACAAAGCGTGCAGAAGCACTCGCTTTAATTGGCAATGGCCAAGCACATATTGTTATTGGGACACACGCCTTATTCCAAGAAGAAGTAATATTCAAACGCCTGGGTTTAATGGTAATTGACGAACAGCATCGCTTTGGCGTTCATCAACGCCTGGCGCTACGTGAAAAAGGACAAAATCATGGCCTAAGCCCCCACCAACTTATCATGACTGCTACTCCTATACCCAGAACCTTAATGATGAGCGCTTATGCTGACCTTGATTGCTCCATTATTGATGAGCTGCCTCCAGGTCGCTCCCCTGTAAATACGGTGTTGATTGCCGAAAACCGCCGGCCCCAGGTGATTGAAAGAATCCAAGATGCTTGCGCCAGCGGTCGTCAAGCTTATTGGGTCTGCACGCTAATCGAGGAATCAGAAGTATTGCAATGCCAAGCTGCTGAGGTCACTTTTGCTAAATTACAACAACAGTTACAGCACATAGAAGTCGGTTTGATTCATGGCCGAATGAACGCCAGGGAGAAGTCAGAAATTATGGGACGCTTTAAAACCGGCTCAATTAAGCTATTGGTGGCGACCACCGTCATCGAAGTGGGTGTAGATGTACCAAATGCTTCTTTGATGATCATTGAAAATCCTGAACGACTTGGCCTCGCACAATTGCATCAACTGCGAGGGCGCGTTGGCAGAGGCAGTGAGAAAAGTCACTGCCTTTTACTGTACCAATCCCCATTATCCGAGTTAGGCAAGCAACGCCTCGAAATCATGCGCGGCAGCAATGATGGCTTTTACATCGCACAAAAAGATTTGGAAATCCGAGGCCCTGGGGAGGTCCTGGGGATTCGGCAAACGGGCCTGATGGAATATAAAATTGCCAACCTGAGTCGGGATTCACACCTGCTTGATAACATTAAAGCCTGGGCAGAAAATTTAAGAGAGCAGCATCCTGCCAATATTGATCCATTGATTGAACGCTGGCTTTCAGTTAAGCAACAGTATGGGAATGTATAGGCTCTAGTATCCCCAACTCTCCTTGTCGTTTAGCAATAATGACGGCGCCACAGGAATCGCTAAAAACGTTTACTGCTGTTCTGAACATATCCAGAATCCGGTCTGTTACTAGCAGCAAACCAATAGCTTCAACAGGCAATCCTATAGCCGTTAGTATCACCGTGATAGCTACCAGACTGGCTGCAGGAATGCCCGCTACGCCTATTGAGGTTAACAGCGCAATTAATACCACCGTAAACTGTGTTGCAAAACTCAAGTCCAGACCGTAAGCCTGTGCAAGAAAAATTGCCGCAACACACTCATAAAGCGCCGTACCGTCCATATTGACTGTTGCACCCAAAGGCAAAACAAAACTCGTCGTTTTTTCAGATACTCCAGCTTTTTTTTCTACCAGTTCCATGGTTAAGGGCAGGGTGGCGGAGGAGGACGCACTGGAAAAGGCCATCAGAATCGCTGGCGCCATTACCTTGAAATGCGCTAGGGGGCTAAGTCCACCGACATATTTTAATAATAAAGGCAAAACGACAAAAACATGTGTTGCCAGGGCTAATAGCACCGTAATAAAAAAGATCAACATTGGCTGAAATGCTGAAAACCCCGTTTCTGCTACAGTTCCAGCCACCAGACCGAAGACCCCATAAGGTGCGAAGCGCATAATCCACATCGTAATACGCATCATCGTTTCGGAAATCCCCTGCCAGAAATTAAGCAATACCTCGCCCTGACGGTTTGGGATTTGCGTCATAAAATACCCAAAGACCAATGAAAAAAAGATTAGGCCTAGCATCTGCCCTTCTGCAGCAGCGGCAACGATGTTTGTTGGAATCATTCTTAAAAAAATTGCCGCAATGTCTGCGCTGCCCCGGCCCTCAACACTAGCCACCGCTGAAGCCAAGGTGCCTTGATCAAGACTAAGGTTTAAGCTCTCCCCAGCAGCAATGCCGTCAATAATCCCGGGGCTTATCAGGTTCACATAGAAAAGGCCTACCAGAATAGCCAGAGTGCTGGTCAATGCATAATATCCCAGCGTCATGCCCCCTAGCTTGCCCAAATCACTACGCCCCCCCATATTTGCTACACCACAAATAATAGATGCTGTTATCAGTGGCACGATGATCATGCGCAGGGCATTCAGGAACATTGTGCCGATAAAGTCATACATGGCATAAAAACTTACACCAAAAACTCCAAGCTCAGTGCCGGTTAGTTGTCCACAAATAAACGCCAATATTATGGCTATTAGTATCTGCCAATGTAGTTGAATTTTTAGCATGATTTACTCCTGAAACTTGAGGCTATTTAAACAGCGCTATTTCTTTTATTCAATGCTCGTCAAAGACTGTCTATAATTGACCATGATTTAATAAGTTGTGCTTATGAATTCAAACTCGCTCTTACAAAAAATCAGGCAAACTATTAGCTCTTTTCGCTTAAGGCTTTGGCAGCTCATTCAGCAACGTTTACCTCTGGTTGCTCTAAAGTTACCAATATACTGGAACTTAACTCGGATGAACCGCCCTATTGGGTTTTACCTTGTTCTATGGTCAACGCTCTGGTGCCTGTGGATTGCAGCCAGTGGCTCCCCTGATATCAAACTGGTGCTAATATTTTGTATCGGCACAATACTAATGCGAGCCGCGGGTTGTTGTTTAAATGATTATGCTGATCGCGGTTTCGATGGTCATGTGGCTAGAACCAAAAACCGTCCTATTGTTAAAGCAAAAGTGCAACCAAAAGAAGCCTTAGTATTGTGTGCTTCACTATGCTTTATTGCCTTTTTGCTGGTATTGATGACAAATACCCTTACCATTTTGATGGCATTTGCAGCCTTGGGGCTGACCTTAATTTATCCTTTCATGAAGCGCTATACTCATTTGCCCCAGGTCGTTCTTGGCGCAGCATTTTCATGGGGAGGACTAATGGCATTCACTGCTCAAACGGGCACCTTGCCGGCACAGGCATGGCTTTTATATATTGCAACCTTGCTTTGGACTATCGCATTTGATACACAGTATGCCATGGTTGATCGTGAAGATGATTTAAAAATTGGCGTTAAATCCACCGCTATTTTATTTGCTGAGGGTGACATTTACGTTATAGCTTTTTTACAGGTGTTTTTTTTAGTCACGCTGTCTTTTTGTGCTAACTATTACGAACTGGGAAATTTCTTTCAGTTTGGACTCCTGTTGGCTGCCAGTTTTTTTATATACCAACATACCTTAACCTGGGATCGCCAGCCAGAGCTCTGTTTTAAAGCCTTTCTCAATAATAATTGGGTGGGCGTGGTGATTCTTGTTTTTACTATTCTGGATTATATTTTTAGTTAGTACTTAAGCTGTGCAGGTTTCTGCCACTCAAGGGATGCACCAAGATTAGCCAACACGGCCAGGCCGGCTTCGTAATTCCTGCCAACTGATTTGATGCTGTGGGAGTCATCTCCTGGTAATAAAGCAATTTCTTTAGCCATCGCTTTTTTCAAAATAGGCAGTGACGGGTATTGCTCCAGCCCCTTGTCAAAACCTCTCAAATTAAAATCCAGAATCAATTTATTTTCAGCAATGAAGTTCAGATTCCGATCAACTTTTTCAATAACCACAGGGTCTGAAAGGGTACTTAAATAGGCAGGATCAAAAGCCCTGATTAAATCAAAATGAGCCACAACTGCCGGACAAAACTCTTGCAGCATAGCAAACTGTGAATCAAAATAATCACAGTAAAGCTGAACCATAGAACCAGACTGAGCTAATGCCAGCTGGTAATGTTCCTTGTTGTAGTCAATACCAATGCCATTAACATGGTGTAATGAGCCGACCAGGTAGTCTGGCTGAAACTGTTTAATAAGCCCATGCACATAATCCTTCGCGCCTGAATAGGTTTCTATTTCAAAGGCGAGCAATATTTCAATTTGATTTGCGTATTTATTCTGCAAGTCGCGACCAAGCCGAAAGTACTCAACAAAACGTTGCTGCATAAACTCAGCACTTAAACCAGCTTCTGCTTCATCAGGATATCGCATCTTGTCGGAAATCGGAGGAATGTGTTCAGTAATCCCTACCCAGGTGAAGCCTTGCTCAATATAGGCCTGAATAATGCTTTCCAGGTCATCTTGAGCATGCTGGCAAAACTGGCCGCTGTGGCCGCCGTGCACGGATACCTTTTCGGCATTCCGTATTATTTTTTCTAAACCTATGTTCATGTTTGCCAATCTTGTAAACTCATTAATACGACCACTATATTTTAATCGCACCTTAACCCATATTCCTTTATCAATAAACAGTCGACTGCCGTGATCCAGAAATACACAACAGAATTTTTAGACAGTATTAGCCTGGTGCCTGCTGCTGTCTGGAATAAGCTGTTGGCTTCTGAATATCCTTTCCTGCGGCACGAATTTTTATATGCCCTTGAAAAAAGCGGTTCTGCCTCTAGCCGATCAGGCTGGAAACCAAAACACTTGCTACTCAAAGATGATGCTGGAGAAGTTCTGGCAATAATGCCGCTTTATTTAAAAAACAATTCAATGGGAGAGTATGTTTTTGATTGGTCCTGGGCTGATGCATATTATCAACACGGCCTAGAATATTATCCGAAATTTGTTACAGCTATTCCGTTTACTCCTTCTGCGGGACCAAGAATTTGTATTGATCCAAATTCAAATAAACAAGATATTCTCATAGAAATAATCAATAGCGTTCTGCAAGAAGCTAAGCGTTTACAGGCTTCCAGTTGGCATATTTTATTTCCTGAAAAGGATTTATCAGACGCTTTTTCAGCTCTTGGTCTGGCCCAACGACAGGGTTGTCAGTATCAATGGTTTAATAAAAATTATGTTAATTTTGGCAGTTTCCTTCTACAGTTTTCTTCTCGCAAGCGAAAAAATCTAAAGAAAGAAAGAAAAAAAATTAAAGAAAATAATATTCAATTTGAGTGGCTTAATGGCAATGAAGTGAGCCTTGAGCAGTGGCAGATATTTTATAAGTTTTATCAAAATACTTACCTTGTTCGTGGACGCTCAGCTTATTTAACATTACCCTTTTTTCTTGAGATTGCTCGTTTGATGCCAGAAAAAATTCTTCTCGTTTTAGCAAAAAAGGATGATTACTATATCGCCGGGGCGTTGAGCTTTAAAGATGATGCCGCCCTATATGGCCGATATTGGGGCTGCGATGAAGAATGGCAATTTCTGCACTTTGAAACTTGTTATTATCAGGGCATCGAATACTGTATCAAGCATAAGTTGCAAAAGTTTGATTCGGGAGCTCAAGGTGAACATAAAATCCAGCGTGGTTTTGAGCCTGTTTTTACATATTCCAATCATTGGATATCCCACCCTCAATTTAGTGCTGCTATCAACGAGTTTATAAAAGAAGAAACAAACCATTTGTCACAGTATCAGGTCCTTGCAGAAAAGCATCTTCCCTTTAAAAAAGGGTAAATCCTTGCAACCTTTTGATAAATCGCAAGCCTCTTACTTGCAGCAATGAAGTAAGCAGCATAAGCTTAGACATCCGTCATTATTTGGAGAGAATTTTGCCAAAAGAAAAAATTAGAGGTCTGATTTCAGACTTACATGAGAAACTTTCAGATTCAGAATCCAGCCCTCAACAGGAGCTTCTTTTAGCGCAGCTTCAGGCTCAGCTTGATAGCTGGGAAGGGCCCAAACCGGCCAACGGGGATATCAAAGATGCTGCTGAAGAGTTGCTGGAAGAACTTGAAGAAAGGCATCCGAAAGCGGCCAGAATTGCTTTAGAAATTTTAGAGTCACTTGCGCATTTGGGGCTTTAGTTTGACATTTAACTTTGCTTGCGGAAAAACACCATTTCCTGCTCAGTTGAATCTTTTTTACTATATCGATAACCCTCAGCCCTAAATGCCGTCAGCTCATTTTTATCTTTAATGCGATTTTTAATAATGTATGAGCTCATAAGCCCTCTGGCTTTTTTTGCAAAAAAACTGATTACTTTATATTGCCCGTTTTTAAAGTCTTTAAAAACGGGGGTAATGATTTCTGCGTCGCCTGTTTTTCCTTTTATTGCTTTGTAGTATTCATTTGACGCAAGGTTAATTAAGACTTTATCTTTCTGATCTTGTAGGGCTTTAGAAATTGCTTTTGCCAATTGCTCTCCCCAAAAATCGTAAAGCGACTCTCCCTGAGTATTTTTTAAACTCGTCCCCATTTCTAAACGATATGGCTGTATTAAATCCAAAGGCCGTAATACTCCATAAAGGCCCGATAAAATTCGTAAATGCTTTTGGGCAAAGTCGAGATCAGCGTCTGTGTAGTGTTGAGCCTCCAGGCCTGTATAAACATCTCCTTTAAATGCAAATACTGCTGGTCTGGCATTTTTTGGTGTGAAGGGTCTCTCCCAATTTAAATATCGGGAAACATTAAGCTCTGCCAATTTTGAGCTGATATGCATTAAATCTTGAATATCTGCAGGGTCCAAGTCTCTTAGTATTTTGATTAGTTTGTCGGATTCTTCAAGAAGCTGCGGTTGAGAAAACTTCCTGGAGGGTAATGGCGATTCAAAATCTAAAGTCTTTGCTGGCGATATAACAATAAGCATTTTTTCTCTTATCTTATCCTTGGGTTAAACCTGATTTATAAAGCTGTCCCACCAATTTAGCGGTGTTAATCCATCAGCTGGATCGTAGACGTTACCATAATACCAGACTGAATCAGGATAAGCGGCCATGGCATTGTCGAACAATGCCTCTATTGCTGAAAATCCCAAATTGACGTGTAAAGAGTAACTTAACGCCCGATCCGTTTTAATATCAAGGGTCCCGTCATGCATCTCAACCTGAGGTGTCAAACTGCTTTCTAGTAAATCTATATCCTTTTTACGAAAAACCCGAACAGCCAGATTACCGCTATGCCTTACTACATCATATTTATCAGCTATTTGATCGGAGATGCGGATAATATCGCCTTTTGCCAGACCTCGAAGGAGTAATGGCGAATTTTTTAATTCATAGTGATTGGCTTGTTCAAGCACATAAACCTCTAGTTTTTCCAATACCGTCTGGCCATCATTATCATAACCGGCGGGTAGTTCTATGATCGCTTGTTCTGCTTGTTTCAATGTCATTCTCCCTGAAGAAGTCAGATTTTATCAGAAATGATTGTATTGACCTGCATCAACTGTTCACTTGTAGTCCTGAAGTGTAATAACTACACTTGGTTAAACAAGGCATTTAAAACGTTAAAGGAGTTTGAAATGAGCTTATATAAAAATATACTTGTTGCAGTAGATCTTTCCCAGGATTCAGCACTTATTCTCGATAAGGCTCGCAGTATAGCCAAAGCTTATGATGCGCAACTGAATTTAGTGCATGTTATAGAGCCAATTGCTGTTGGTTATGCCATAGAAATTTCTAGTATTGATGTAGAGGGTTTACACCATGAGGCAACTGAACAAGCGAAACAGTCTTTATTGGAGATGGGCGGTAATATTGATATACCTGCATCACGCATGCATACCTTATTGGGCCAACCTGCTCGCGAGATTAAAGAGTTAGCCTCTGAAATCGAGGCCGACCTGATTATTATGGGTAATCATGGCCGCCATGGCTGGGAATTGCTATTTGGCTCGACCTCAACTGGTGTCGCTCATGGTGTTAGTTGCGATTTATTAACGGTTCATGTTTAAGGCTTATTATTGACTACTTTAGAAGAGCAGGAGGCTCTTTCAGCCTTCGCATCTGAGCTTGCCTCCAAGGCTGAAGTTTGGGGCTTAATGGGGGATACGGGCTGGGCTTTATGTCCTTCTATCGAGTTTGAAGAGACAGAGGTTCTCCCATTTTTTTCCAGCAAGGAAGCTGCGTATCTACTTTGTTCAGGAGAATGGGAAATTTACCATCCTGAAGCCATTCCGCTGGAGTCTTTTCTTGATGAATGGCTGCCTGGCATGCATGAGGATAATGCTATGGTTGGTCTCAACTGGAACACAGACCTTGAAGGCGTTGAAGTAGAGCCCTCTGACCTTGCAATGGCAATTGCTGCTGTTTGTGGACATCAGTATTGAAACGAATATTGCTCTATCTGAATCGCCTTGCCAGGTTTTTGAAGCCTCTTCGTATTACTCTGATTATAGTCACCTTTTTGGCTTTACTGCTGACCGCTTGTTCTCTTTTAGTTCGCTCCGCTTTTACTCTTAATCTACTTGAGCCCTCTATTGTTGTTTCATTATGGGGGATGCTGTTACTAGCCAGTACTGAGGTGTTTCAACAATTACCTGATCCTGAACTACCTAAAGATGTTTTTATCCAGCGCATGCTGAGCCGATTAAAGTTTTTATTTTTCTCTGTATTGGCTTTGATCGTACTTTTTGTAAGCCTATTATTAGCATGGTTGAGCCTGCGATTACTGCTAATTTAGCTGCATTTATAAACGAAATTTTGCTATTCTCTCATTTCATAAGTCCCTGAGTAACAGCATCACCTCAAACTGTTATAGTGATGAACATGCCCACCCTAATTACTTGGTAAATGAATAAAATCCAAACCTTAAATAAATACCTAGATGGATTTTCGGAGCTTGTAGGCAAGAGTTCTGCATATTTTTCTGTATTTATGGTTCTCGTTACTTGCTATGTTGTTATCAGTCGCTATGTCTTCAACACTGGTTCTATTGCTATTCAGGAATCCGTTATTTATATAAATGCCATTGTCGTTTTTGGCTCTGTTGGCTTTACGCTCAAACATAACGGGCATGTGCGAGTTGATGTTATTTATGGGCCTTCGTCAGTTCGCTACAAGGCTTGGGTCAACCTTCTGGGGTCAATTTTTTTATTAATGCCTGTTTCGTTTTTTATACTTATATATTGCTGGGACTATGTGGTGTCTTCTTGGGCAATTCTTGAGGACTCCCCTGAAGCCAACGGCCTGCCTTTTGTTTATCTACTTAAATCAACTATCCTGATAATGTGCTTTTTCCTGATTCTTCAAGGTATAGCAGAAATACTAAGAAACTTTTGCGTTTTATTTTCGCCCAATGCCGCTGATCTAAATTACGAAGAAGAGGAAATCAGCGCACTATGATGGAATTAATGCCTTTCCTGCTTTTTATCTGCATTTGCCTGGTACTACTCGCTGGTTATCCAGTCGCTTTTTCACTGGCCGGGACATCTATCGTGTTTGCCAGTATTGGCGTTTTAACCGGAACTTTTGATACGGCTTTTTTAAGCGCAGTACCCAATCGCATCTATGGTAGTGTCATCGCCAACACAACACTTTTTGCGGTTCCCATGTTTGTATTTATGGGCGTTATGTTAGAAAAATCAAAAATTGCCGAAGACCTGTTAGGCGGTATGGCTCTGCTTTTTGGTCGAATGCGAGGTGGCTTAGGGCTTTCGGTTATTATTGTTGGCATGTTGCTAGCTGCAAGTACCGGAATTGTTGGCGCTACAGTTGTCACAATGAGCGTGCTTTCCCTTCCGAGCATGTTGAAAGCAGGCTATAAAACCTCCCTTGCTGCGGGCACTATCTGCGCCACAGGGACCCTTGGCCAAATTATTCCGCCCTCCATCGCTTTGGTTTTGCTCGGCGACGTTATCTCCAATGCCTACCAACAAGCGCAAATAAGTATGGGAGTTTTCTCGACCCAAACTGTTTCTGTTGGAGACCTTTTTGCTGGCGCCATTATCCCTGGATTGTTGTTGGTGGTTTTATATTCATTATATATGTTGGGAGTGGCTATTTTTAGAAGTGATTTCGCCCCTCCAGCCAGGCAGGAAGAAATCGATGCTATAAAAGAAAATAACAGCATCTTCCAAAAAGTTTTAAAAAGCCTGCTGCCACCACTGGTGTTAATAATAGCCGTGCTTGGATCAATTCTTTTTGGGGCTGCCACGCCTACGGAAGCAGCCGGTGTCGGCGCACTTGGCGCAATTTTATTGGCCCTAGCTAAAGGGCAGCTTAGCCTTAAAATTTTTAAGGAAGTTTCCATGTCTACTGCAAAAGTAAGCTCAATGGTATATATGATCTTAATTGGCGCTGCTATTTTTTCATTAGTTTTTCGTGGCTTTTCCGGCGACATTTTGGTTGAGGAGTTTTTTGAAAACTTACCTGGCGGTGTGATTACTGCAGTAAGCCTTGTCATGTTGGTTGTATTTTTACTCGGCTTTATTCTCGATTTTATTGAAATAACCTATATGGTGGTGCCGATTGTTGGGCCCATTTTATTAGCCATGGGGCTTGACCCTATCTGGCTTGGAATCATGTTGGCCGTCAATTTACAAACTTCATTCTTAACACCGCCCTTTGGTTTTGCTCTCTTTTATTTGCGTGGTGCCGCACCCAGTGAAGTGCTAACCAAAGATATTTATAAAGGCGTTATTCCTTTTATTTTGATCCAGGTCTTTGTGTTGGCACTTTTATCAATATGGCCTGGACTAACAACCTGGCTTCCTTCCTTACTTTAAGATAACTAACCATGAATGCTGAAAATGATAACCTGGACCTAGATCCCAACCCTCATCCTGATGGGGAACTCGCTACCCAAACTATTGCTTTACCTGCCGACACCAATCAAGATGGTGATATTCCAGGTGGGTGGCTGGCTAGCCAAATGGATATGGCTGCTCATTTAGCTAGTTCAAAAGTTGCTAAAGGCACAGTCGCTACAGTTGCTATAGACAATATCAGTTTTCTTGCGCCGATCAGCCTTGGCTCAATAGTCGCTTGTTACACAAAGATATTAGGGGTTGGCCGATCATCGATTCGGGTTTCGGTTGAAGCGTGGGTTAGCCATGTTGTCAACGGAGAGGAATGGACCAAGGTCTCCGAAGGGGTGTTTACTTTTGTTGCTATTGGCAGCGATGGAAGAACCCGAGCAATTCCTAAAAAAGACCGCTAAACAAAAATAGCAAGGCCGGTTTAAATAATTCCGCCTGAAGATCAATAAATGTTAACGTTGCTCTGCCCTGACTCGAATATACGCTTCTTCTGATATGTCCTGATAATCTTTAATCTGCGCTTCAAAGGCTCGATACGAGGCAAGTATGCGTTGCCCAATTTCACTGCTTTGTCCCAGCTCGTCAATGATGTCTTGGGAAACATCGTAAAGTTCTGCCGCTAAGTCTGCAGGGAATTCCCGCAATTCAACACCATGCTCATTTATTAGCGTTGACAGGGCATTACTATTTTGGACTCTGAATTCATCCGCCATCGCCGCGCTAACAGCGCTTGCTGCAGTTCTCATTATGACTTGCAAGTCTCTGGGTAACGCTTCAAACAATTCCTTATTAAACAGAAACTCCTGTAGTGAGCCCGCCTCATGCCAGCCTGGGAAATAGTAATAATCTGCAACATCGTAGAATCCTAGAGCCAAGTCATTAAGTGGACCAACAAATTCTGTGGCGTCGATAACGCCCGTTTGTAATGAAGTATAGATATCGCCAGCTGCCAGGTTTACAGGTACACCGCCAATTCTCTGGATAACTTCTCCACCTAGCCCTGGAATTCGCATGGTTAATCCCTGAAAGTCTTGCAGGCTATTTATTTCCTTATTAAACCAGCCGCCCATTTGTACACCAGTATTACCACCCAGCATTGGGAGAATGTTGAAAGGCTCATACACTTCTTCCCAAAGGGCTTGGCCTCCACCAAAGCTAATCCAGCTTTCCATTTCTTCTGCATTCAAGCCAAAGGGAACGGCTCCAAAAAACTGCGCTTCAGGCGCTTTGCCTTTCCAATAGTAAGCGGCGCTATGCCCCATTTCTGAAGTGCCCGCACTAACAGCATCAAAAACTTCAAGTGCAGGGACAATTTCACCCGCACCATAAACCCGTATACGCATTCTGCCGTTGGACATCTCTTCGACTAAATCGGCAAACTTTTCAGGCGCTTCGCCTAGCCCGGGAAAGTTTTTCGGCCACGTGGTGACAAGCTTCCATTCATATGTCTGCTGAGCTTGCATGGCTTCACCAGCAACACCGGTAGACTCTGATTGTCCACCACAAGACACCAGCAGTGTGCTGACAATAATTAAGGCTGATCTGAAAAGATTAAATTTAAATATCATTATCTTATGGTGCTCCAATTAAATGGTCTTAACTTTTGTTTAAAGTTTTTATAGGTTTGGCTGGTTTAAATAGCCTCAAGCCGGGCATAGGACATTACTAACCATTTGCCGCCAACTTCATCAAAATTTATCTGTACTCGAGCATTTTTGCCCTTACCCTCATAATTTAAAACAATGCCTTCACCAAATTTGGGGTGCTTTACTCGCTGGCCCAGGTTTATTGAGTCTCCTAAATTATCCCCTGAAGATATCCCACCTGCATCAGCAGGAATAGTACCATGGCCTACTGAAATATCCTTATTTTTGGCATAGTCATGGGCATAACTGCTACGTGTTATTCTACCCTGTAGCCTAATCTCTTCCAAAAGCTCCTGGGGCAACTCGCCAAGGAAACGCGAAGGACGCGTTAATGTTTCCTCACCATAAAGTCGCCTGGATTCAGCATAACTAAGTGTAAGTTTTTGCTCGGCCCGAGTTATTCCGACATAACAAAGCCTGCGCTCCTCCTCTAGACCGGATTGTGTATCCATAGACATTTTGTGAGGAAACAGGCCCTCTTCTAGACCGGTAATAAATACTGAAGGAAACTCTAGTCCTTTAGCTGAATGAAGAGTCATTAATTGCACCGCGTCTTCTCCAGCACCAGCCTGAGTATCTCCGGCGTCCAGGGCGGCTTTATCAATAAATGCGCTTAATATGCCCATCAGCGAGCCTTCATCTTCATCATCTATTTCCTCCATGGTAAAAGCCTTGGCTGCATTAACCAGCTCCATTAAGTTTTCCTTCCTAATTTTAGCTTTTTCGCCGCCTTCTTTTTCATGATGCTGAATTAAACCACTACGTAAAATTGTTTGATCACAAAGCTCGTGCAAATCCTTATTTGAAGCAAAAGCTTCCAGTTCATTAATTAAATTTAGAAAGCCCGTGATGCTTAGGGTTGCCCTGGCAGGCAATAAACCTTCATTAGTTACTTTAAGTGCTGATTGCCAGAGCGATATATTTTCTGTTCTTGCTACATTGCGCAATAAGTCTAGAGTCTTATTACCAATGCCTCTTACAGGCGTATTGATCACTCTTTCCATTGCGGCATCATCATCGCGGCTTGCAATTAATCGCAAATAGGCCATAGCGTTTCGAATTTCTAGCCGCTCATAGAATCGAAAACCGCCATAGATACGATAGGGCATATTGACTCGTAATAGCGCCTCTTCCAGCTCTCTAGATTGAGCATTGGAACGATAAAGAATGGCAGCTTCACTTGCTTTGTTACCGCTGTTAACCCATTTCTCAATTTGTCCACATACGAAACGGGCTTCATCCTGTTCATTAAAGGCTGAGTACAGTGAAATTAGCTCACCCTCCAGATCTTCAGTCCAGAGCTCCTTCCCCAGCCTTCCTTGATTATTTGCAATCAAGGTATTCGCTGATTTTAAGATATTGGAGCTGGAACGATAATTCTGCTCGAGCCGAACAGTTTCTGTGCCAGGAAAATCCTGAGAAAATTGCTGAATATTTTCTATTCTGGCACCACGCCAGCCATAGATTGACTGATCATCATCACCAACGGCGGTGACTTGAGCTTCTTTACCCGCCAAGACTCTAAGCCAGGCATATTGAATAGCATTAGTGTCTTGAAATTCATCCACCAGGATGTGCCGAAAACGTTTCTGGTAATGAGCTAATAGCTCCGGGCTTTTAAGCCAAAGCTCATGTGATCTCAACAATAGCTCGCCAAAATCAACCATTCCACCTCGATCACAAGCCTGCTCATAGGCAGCATAAACCTTGGCCATGATCACAGTATATTCATCACCATAGGTCTCTATGCTAGCCGCACGTAATCCCTCATCTTTTTGTTCATTGATAAACCACTGACACTGCTTTGCAGGCCATTTGTTTTCATCTATTTCCAGTGACTTATGAACGCGTTTGACAAGGCGGTATTGATCGTCCGCATCTAAAATCTGAAATTTTTCGGGTAGTCCAGCTTCCTTCCAATGAGCTCTTAATAACCTGTGTGCCAAGCCGTGAAAGGTCCCTACCCACATACCACCTATCGGCCTTTGTAACAGCTCTTCAATTCGCAGACGCATTTCATTGGCGGCTTTATTTGTAAAGGTCACTGCAAGAATGCCGTGTGGCGAAAGGCCTTCTGTGGCAATTAACCAGGCTATCCGATGCACAAGCACACGTGTTTTCCCACTACCTGCTCCAGCCAGCACTAACAAATTAGATGCGTCAGCTGTTACAGCCTGACGTTGTCTGTCGTTAAGAGGATTTAAAATATGGGAGATATCCATTGCGTCTCATTCTAGCAAAGTCTTAGGTTTTCTTTGAGCTGTCACATAAATTAATTTCAGAATAGTGTTGGTTGCTCGTATGCAATTTAATAAAAACTTGTTACTATCGATTCTAGCTGTATTTGCTGGCTGGTTTTTCACTAGCGAAAGCAGCAAAAATGCTGGTCTTTGTGCTAATTATTTTTGCTTGAAGGTCGTCATTAACAATAGCAACTGAAGCTTTATAATTAAGCTTTAAATAATAAAAAATACCAAGTAATTGGTGAAAATCAGAGAGTAATAGAGAAATATGTCAGAGCAAGTAGAAGGGACCGTTAAGTGGTTCAATGATGAGAAGGGTTTTGGTTTTATTGAGCAGGCTGGCGGCAAAGATGTCTTTGTACACTACAGCGCCATAACTGGTGAAGGTCGTCGTACCTTATATGAAGGACAAAAGGTCACAATGACTGTGACTCAAGGTCAAAAAGGCCCTCAAGCGGAAAACGTACAGCCAGCAAACGCTGACTAAATCGCTTTAGCTTGTCTTGCCCTCTCGGGCATGTAGTTGATCTAAGGTCTTATTCTTTCAAAAGAAATAGTAAGAGCTATAGCTTTTGTTCGGCCATAAAAAATTCTCTAACATTTTTGCTTACCCCTTTTTCACCACCTTTTTTCTAAAGAATTGTTCTGTATTTATTTATCAATAAAAAACGGTTAAATCCGACTATGGCAAAAAGCAATCTAATTCGAAAAATTAGCTTGAATCTGGATAAGCTCCGTAAATCAGAACGTAAAGTTGCTGAGTTTATTCTTGCAGATCCATCCAAAATAATAAGCATGCGTATTATTGATCTGGCCAAGGGTGCTGGGGTAAGCGAGCCTACCGTTATACGTTTTTGTCGTGCTATAGAGTTTGATGGTTTTCAAGCATTTAAATTGGAACTTGCTCAACATATTGGCAGCAGCGGAAGTTTTAGCCAGTTTCAGGTTAATCCAGATGATTCAATTGCTGATGTAAATAAAAAAGTTTTTGATACCACTATTGGCTCACTTGTCAATGTAAGGGATGAGATAGATGCCGGAGCACTGGAAAATGCCATTAATGCATTAAGCTCTGCAGAACGCGTAGAGTTTTATGGTTTTGGTGCATCAGGTTCAGTAGCTATAGATGCCCAGCATAAGTTTTTCAGGTTACAGGTTTCAGCAGCAGCTTATACTGACCCTCATATACAGCACATGTCAGCAATATCTTTAAACCCAACAGATGTAATTGTTGCCATCTCGCAATCCGGTCGCTCCAAAGCACTAATTCAAAGTGTAAACTTGGCCCGTGAAGCTGGCGCTACTGTGATTGGTCTTGCTCCGGAAAATACGCCTTTGTCGGACCTTTGTGATTTCCCTATTCATATAAATATGGAAGAAAACCATCTCGAGTTTGCTCCCGTTTCTTCGCGTATTGCTCATTTGGTAGTAATTGACGTGCTTGCCATGGGAGTTGCCCAACATCGTAGCGCTGAACTTAAAGAGCATTTGAAACGCTTAAGTGTGAGTTTGCGTTCTTTGCGTACTAGTAAAAACAGCAAACGCCGCTAATTTGCTTTTATTCTCGTCCTAATAAAAAACGGTCAAAAAATCTAAGCACCCGATTCTCAAACTCTTGAGGCAACTGGGTATCAAAAGCCGCATGCTGAACGCCTTCTACTTGCCAAAGCTCTTTTGGCTCAGCAGCAGATGCAAAAAGCAAATCGCCACTTTCTGGAGATATCGCGATATCTGAGGTGCTGTGTAAAATTAAAATTGGTCTGGGGCTTATATTTCCTATCCATTTTTTAGCGTCGATATCATCAATATTCCCTTCAATTTCCTGCTCAGCCCAAAAGCCAATTAAAGAAGCAAAGGGAAAAGCGGGGAGATCTGTGAAATATCTTACGCTGGTATTTATAGTATCTCGCATTGATGAAAAAGCACTATGAGCAACAACGGCCTTAATATCTTGATTGACCGCAGCATATTGTATTGCCAGTGTGCCTCCTAAAGAATTACCAAGCATGCCAATACTTTCAATACCTTCCTGTCCTTGCAAAAACTTTACCCAGGCATCAATGTCTGGCATTTCCCTCAAACCAAAAGCAATAAGCTCACCTTCGTTAACATCATGCGCCCTGATAGATGAAACTAGTACACCATAGCCCTTCTTTGCCAACATTGCTGCTTCTTCCAACAGTTCTTCCCTGTCAGATTTAAAACCATGCTGGAGAATTACCCCTGCACCGTTTTCAGGCGGAATAAACCAAGCGTGCAGCGTATTTCCGTCTGTGGATTGAGTGCTTACATCCAGATATTGCAAAGAATAATCAGAAGGGGTTTTAGTCAGCCGCTTGCGCTCTTGCAAGGGATGGTAAACCAGACTTAATGCCTGATTTCTAGCAACCACCGATAATACGGTAGCAAGAAGCAAAATCACGACAACAATAGTGACGCTAATTTTTGCTGATACTTTCATTGCTCCTGCTACTCAACCGTTACAGATTTAGCTAGATTTCTTGGCTGATCAACATCGGTTCCTTTAATAACTGCAACATGATAAGAAAGAAGCTGCAGGGGAATGGTATATACAATTGGGCTTAAGAAATCACTGCAGTGTGGGATATCAATCACTGTTGTTGATGAATCATTTGAAAACCCGGCGTCTGCATCAGCAAAAACGTAGAGCCGCCCACCTCTAGCGCTCACTTCTTGTAAGTTAGATTTTAATTTCTCTAAAAGCTCATCGTTCGGAGCAATGGCTATCACTGGCATATCGTTATCAACTAGCGCCAAGGGGCCGTGCTTTAGTTCCCCTGCGGGATAAGCTTCCGCATGAATATAGGAAATTTCCTTTAGTTTAAGCGCCCCTTCCTTTGCAACAGGATATTGGACCCCTCTACCCAAAAAAAGCGCGTGTTGCTTTTCTGCAAAATCATTAGATATCCTGGCTATTAAGCTATCCAGTTCTAGTGTTTCTTCAATAATTCCTGGCAAATGATGCAAGTCTTCTACTAGCAGGGCCTCTTCTTGCTCCGCTAATCCCCCATGCCGCGCTAACGTAATGGCCAATAAGGATAAAATGCTAAGCTGAGTTGTAAAAGCTTTAGTAGAAGCAACGCCTATTTCTTTTCCGGCCACGGTCATAATAAAAAGGTTTGATTCCCTGACCAAGGAGCTGCTGGGCACATTGCATATAGCCAGGGTGCCAACGTACCCAGATTCCTTTGCATACCTAAGAGCCGCTAAAGTATCTGCTGTTTCACCAGATTGTGAAATTGTGACAAAAAGGCAATTTTTAGGGACCAATATATTTCTATACCGATACTCGCTGGCAATATCTACAGAGCATGGCATTCGTGCGATATTCTCAAACCAAAATTTCGCAATCATACCGGCATGGTAACTGGTGCCGCATGCCACAATTTGAACACTTTTAGTTTTTGCAAAAATGGTTTGTGCCTCAAGCCCAAACGCTTCTTCTAAGACTCGTGTTTTACTTATTTTTCCAGCCAGGGTATTAGTTATTGCACTTTTTTGTTCAAATATTTCTTTTAGCATAAAGTGGCGGTAATCGCCTTTGATGGCATCTTCCATTTCATCGCGCAAGCGAATGATATTTCGCTTTATTTCAATGCCTTCATTCCAAATAGTAATTTTTTTATTAGTAACTTCTGCTATATCTCCTTCTTCAAGATATATAAATCTGTCAGTTACCTGACCTATCGCAGAGGGATCTGATGCAATGAAGTTTTCTCCGATGCCAACACCAATCACTAGTGGGCTGCCACTGCGAGCAACAACTATTTTGTTGGGATCATCTTTGCTAATAATTGCCAGCCCATATGCTCCGTCCAATATATCAACTACATTTTTAACTGCCTGAGTAATGTCACAGCCACTTTTGTTCAGTTCTGCATGAATCAAATGAACAATTACTTCAGTGTCCGTTTCTGTTATAAATTCATAACCACTTTTTATAAGCCCTTCTTTTAAAGAGAGGTAATTTTCAATGATGCCATTATGAACAAGCGCTAAACTATCCGATGAGCAGTGGGGGTGCGCATTAACCTCAGAAGGCTTGCCATGTGTAGCCCAGCGAGTATGTGCTATGCCAACAGTACCCTTAATCGAACTTTGATTAACCGCCTCTTCAAGAACGGCTACTTTCCCCAGCTTTTTTATACAGCTAATGCTGCCTTTTTTCTTATCTAGAACAGCTATGCCGGCTGAATCATAACCTCGATATTCAAGTCTTTTTAAGCCCT
>JAURLP010000012.1 GCA_030831165.1 Gammaproteobacteria bacterium
AAATTAGCAGGTTTTAAATCGTTCGTAGACCCGACTACCGTTAATCTCCCCACCAATCTTTGTGCCGTTGTTGGCCCTAATGGCTGCGGCAAATCCAATATCATTGATGCCGTGCGCTGGGTGCTGGGTGAAAGCTCTGCCAAAAACCTGCGTGGCGAGCAGATGACCGATGTCATCTTTAATGGTTCCAGCAGTCGCAAACCGGTTGGTCAGGCCACGGTTGAACTGATCTTTGATAACAGTGACCGCACCATCAAAGGCCAGTACGCCAGTTATAACGAAATCTCTGTTAAACGCGTGGTGAACACTGAGGCCCAGTCGACTTACCTCTTAAATGGCGAAAAGTGTCGACGTCGGGATATCACCGATATCTTTCTGGGTACGGGGCTTGGGCCACGCTCATACTCCATTATTGAACAGGGCATGGTGTCACGCTTAATTGAATCGAAACCTGAAGAGCTGCGGGTCTTTATTGAAGAAGCGGCGGGCATCTCAAAGTATAAAGAAAGAAGGCGTGAAACCGAAAACCGCATCAAACGCACTAAAGAGAATCTAGAGCGTTTAACGGATATCCGTGAAGAGCTGGAGCGTCAGTTGCAGCATTTGCAACGTCAGGCCAAGGCTGCTGAGCGCTATAAGGAATATAAACAGCAGGAGCGAGATAACCAGGCTAATTTAAATGCCCTTCGCTGGCGTAACTTTGACCATGAAGTTAAAAAGGCTCAGCAAACCATCAGGGAACTGGAAGTTAAGCTGGAGGCCAGCATTGCTTCTTATCGTTCATTCGAAGCTGAAATAGAAAAACACAGGGAGGCCAATTCAGACCTGCAAGAAGTCTACCAGAAGGTACAGGCAAGCTTTTATTCTCTGGGCAGTGAGATAAGCAAGATCGAACAAAACATAGAGCATCAGCGCCAACGCCAACTCGAGCTTTCTGAAGAGCTCAACAACATCCAGATTAATTTGTCCAATGCTGAACGTGAACTGCTTGAAGACAAAGAGCAAATCACCCAGCTACAGTCCACTATTGCTGAAATTGAGCCAGAGTTAAGTGTTGCATCCGAACAGGCTAAAGCCTCATCGGCTGCACTCGAGGAAGCTGAAAAAGCCATGTCATCCTGGCAGCAGGACTGGGATCATTTTAATACGGATTCTGCCGAGGCAACTCGTGTTGCGGAAGTTGAACAGCAACGGATCAGGCATCTTGAGAATATCGTTGAGCGCGGTATTCAGCGCCAGTCTGGTTTGAATGCAGAGCTGGAAGGTTTACACACTGATAATGATGAGCAGGAGATAGTTAGTTTATCCGAAAAAATCAGTGCCATTGAAGCGGATACGGCGGCCTTACAGGAAGAAAATCATAGCTTGTTAGACAACATTGATGAGATCAGAGTCAAGTTAAAAGACTCCAATAGCACGCTGGCGCAAAAACGTAGTGAATTACAGACCCAAATTGGCCGTCAGGCCTCGTTGGAAGCATTACAGCAATCGGCACTGGGTAAACAGGAAGATCAGGCGATTGAATGGCTGGAGCAACATGGGCTGAGCAGCAATAAGCGTTTGCTGGATGAAATCAAGGTAGACGCCGGATGGGAGTTAGCCGTAGAGACAGTTCTGGGAAAAAATATGCAGGCCGTTTGCGTGGATGACCTGAGTTCCTTAAGTGAGCTCTTAAGTAATTACATTAGTGGCTTGATGCAGTTTGTGGATAATGGCGCCAGTGCATCTACCAGCTCTACAAATTCACTGCAGGATCGAGCCTTAATCTCGAAAGTGCAAAGTCAGCGTAATCTGGGTTCTTTGCTGGATGGCATTTATGTAGCCGAGTCCTTGGCTGAAGCGATGGAGTTACGTTCGCAGTTAATGAGTCATGAGTCATTAGTCACACGCGATGGAGTCTGGCTCGGCAGCAGCTGGCTGCGAATAGCAAAAGGCTTTGATGAAGAAGCCGGTATGCTTAAACGCCAGAAAGAATTAACTACGCTGGCATCTTCGATAGAAAGCTTGAATCAGCAGATAGCTCAAACTACAGACGATACTGAAACCTTGCAGTCAAATTTGAGCCAATTCGAACAGGAAAAAGAAGACTATCTGGATAAATTAACAGCCCTTAACAAGGAAGCCGCCAATCTGAATGCAGAGCGCTCTGCTGTAAAAGTAAAAATCGAACAGATTAATGAACGCAAACAGCGTATTCGCAAAGAAGTCGAAGAGCTGCAGGAACAGGTTAAGCAAGAACAGACCAACATCGCTAATGCCAGAGTGAATTTACAGGATGCACTTGATCGCATGGCGAAAGATACCGCAAAAAGAGAAGAGCTTCTGCAACAGCGTGAAGAAGTCCGCTCAACCTTGGAACGTGCTCGCCAAAAAGCCGGTCAGGATAAAGATGCCAGCCATGCATTGACTTTGCAACATCAGACTCAAGTGACTCAACTAGGTTCCTTAAATACAGCACTTGAACGTATCACGACGCAGGTTCAGGCCTATGTGAATCGTCAGCAGCAGATCCAGCTTAATTTAAAACAAAGTGATGATCCGATTCCGGCTTTAAAACAAGCGCTTGAGGAGAAATTGTCTTCGCGTGTTTCCATTGAAAATGAAATGAACGAAGCAAAAAGTAAAGTGGATGAGGTTGAGCATGAACTTCGTGAGTTGGAAAAAAGACGCACTGAAACTCAGGAAAACACCCAGGGTATTAGAGATGAATTGGCGACCAGACGTCTAAATATAGAAGGCGCCAGTGTTAAACGTGAAGCGCTTGAACAACAAATAGCGCAGGCATCCTATAAACTGGAAGAAGTCATCGCGGCACTGCCGGAAGATTTAACGGTTGCGGCTTGTGAAGAAGAGCTGGAAAAACTCGCTGCTCGTATTCAGCGCCTGGGGCCAATTAATTTGGCGGCGATTGATGAATATACCAGTCAGTCAGAGCGCAAGGTTTATCTGGATCAGCAAAATGAAGATTTGGAAAAAGCACTGAATACACTGCAAAATGCTATCCGCAAGATTGACCGCGAAACCAGAACTCGCTTCAAAGAAACCTTCGACAAGATCAATCTGGGTTTGCAGGAGTTATTTCCCAAAATATTCGGCGGGGGGCATGCTTATCTGGATATGATTGGAGATGATCTGCTGGATACCGGTGTCGCCATTATGGCCAGGCCGCCTGGTAAGCGAAACAGCACCATTCATTTGCTGTCCGGTGGTGAAAAGGCAATGACCGCAATCGCCCTGGTGTTTTCAATTTTCCACCTAAACCCATCACCTTTCTGTATGCTGGATGAGGTTGATGCGCCACTGGATGATGCCAATATTGGGCGTTATGCCAATTTGGTCAAAGAAATGTCAGGTTTGATCCAGTTTATCTTCATTACGCATAATCGTTTAACCATGGAATCGGCGAATCAGTTAATGGGGGTCACCATGCAGGAGCCAGGGGTTTCAAGATTGGTATCTGTGGACGTTGAAGAAGCCGCAGAAATGGCGGCATCGTAGGCTGGTAATTTCTAGTAAGGTAAGAGATTAATTTAAAAAAACAAAAAAATATTAAGAACACTTGGAAAGGTATAGAAAGCATTCAGATCTTTCAAAGCTTATGTCAAAATATGCCAGGGTCATGAATCCTAACAATAATAAAAAGCACTATTTTTTTGATGGAGTTGAGTCATGGGGATGAGAGATTGGTTAATCATCATCGTCATCGTCGGGATCATTTTGATTTTATTGGATGGTTATCGGCGAAAACGTAAAGATAGCATCCGCGTCAAACTTGATAAGAATATTCCTC
Organism: Gammaproteobacteria bacterium; assembly: GCA_030831165.1. GTDB lineage: Bacteria > Pseudomonadota > Gammaproteobacteria > Pseudomonadales > Pseudohongiellaceae > UBA5109. The sequence goes on from JAURLP010000012.1 coordinate 3,791, forward strand.
CTCTTGATGATGACCTTTTAGAGGCTGCTGAGCTACCTAACGGCGGAGCCAGGGTTATTCCGCGTGGCAAGACTTTTGATGATGAAGAATATGACGATGATGATTATCAGGATTATGATGATGAAAACGATCATGATCAAATAGTCCCGGTGCTAATGGATGCTATAGACTTAGACAAAGACTTAGCCAAAAGAGACTTGTCTATTAACAGCGAAAACTCTGAAGAGGAAAACTCAGAAGATGCAGAGGATGATCTAGAAGAAGACAACGATTGGGCAAGTGAGGATTATTCTGAAGATGACGAAGAAGATGCAGCTGAAGAGTCCACAGAGGAAGATGACGAATTCGATATATATGACTATGAAGATGATGACGACGCAGATGAAGAATCCTTAGAAGAGGAAGACCGGAAAGAAATAAGCTCGCATAATTCTGGCTTTCATCATGATGATGGGGAAGAAGAGGATTATGATGACGATGACGATGACGATGACGATGACGATGACGATGACGATGACGATTATGAAGACGATTATGAAGACTATGAGGGCTCCTTTGACGATGAAGAAATCTCGTCGGTACGTGTTAAAACTAGAGCAGAACAGCGCTCAGCCAGTCAGGCCCCCATTAAATCAACGGGTAACATAGGCAAAACAGGGAAAGCTGGCAAACAGAGAATAGAGCCTACTTTCGGTAAGATGGAGAATTTTTCTGAAGCAGAGCTAGATGACAGGCCTGCTCGTACAATGCCATCCCAAAGTAAAAAGCAGAAAAAAAATACTGATGAAGTGCCAACCGTTGTTCAAGCAGAATTGTTTTCTGAGAGCCCGGAAGATTTTATTCAAAATGAAGATGAACATGATGGTAGTGAGGATGGTTTTTTAGAGCCGGAAGAGGTTATCGTCATTAATGTGATGGCGAAAAAAGGCGAATTATTTGCCGGTTCTGATTTACTCCCTATCCTTATGCAGCATGGCATGAGACTAGGTAGCATGAGCATTTTCCACAAGCATACTGGTAATAGTGACAAGGAGCCTGTGGTGTTTAGTATGGCTAATATGGTAAAACCTGGCACCTTTGATGTTGCTCAAATGGAAGAGTTTACTACCCCAGGTGTAAGTTTCTTTTTGCAATTACCTAACCCTAACGGAAATATGAAGAGCTTCGAGCAGATGCTGAGTGCCGCTGACTCAATAAAAGCCAGTTTGAACGGTGACTTGAAGGATGAGCACCGCAGTGTGATTACGCGTCAAACTATCGAACATTGCCGTCAGCGTATTCAGGATTTTGAACTAGCACAACTGTCAAAAAAATAGACCTTATGAAGGCATCGCCAGATGATCTGACGTCTGAACTGTTAAAGCTCCGAGAGCAGATTGAATATCATAATCGTCTTTATCACCGACAAGACAATCCCGAGATTCCTGATCAGGAATTTGATCGTTTATTCGAACGCCTGCTCGCCCTTGAAAAAGAACATCCTGAGTTAGTCACCCCAGATTCACCAAGCCAGCGAGTGGGTAGTGAACCACTGCCTGGATTCACTCAGATAGAACATAAGTTACCAATGCTTTCACTGGAAAAAGCGTTTGATATTGAAAGCATTGAGAAATTTGAAATTCGTTTAAGCAAACGCCTGCCAGAAAATAGCGTGCCCATCGAGTACAGTTGTGAACCAAAAATTGATGGTGTCGCAGTAAGTTTACGTTATGAAAATGGTTTGCTAGTGCAAGCAGCAACCCGGGGAGATGGCAAAATTGGCGAGGATATTACCCATAATGTAAAAACGATTAGAGACATTCCCCTTCGCTTACAAGGTAAAGATTTTCCTGATGTGCTGGAGGTGCGCGGAGAAATATTTATGACCAAGTCAGGTTTTTCTCGCATGAATGATATTGCTCTTGGCAAAGAAGAAAGAACTTTTGTTAATCCCAGAAATGCTGCTGCAGGTACGCTACGTCAACTAGATTCTCGCATAACGGCTTCACGACCGCTTACCATGTTTTGCTATAGCCTCGGTGAAAGCAGTATGTCTTTACCCCCCAGACTTAGTGAGGTATTTGAGCTACTTGATGAGTGGGGCTTGCCGGTCAATCCTAGGCGTAAAGTTGTAATAGGTGCCTTGGCCTGCTTTGAATATTGTGATGGGCTGCTGTCCCAGCGCGCTGATCTGGATTATGAGATTGATGGCGTGGTACTCAAGGTAAATAACTTTGCCATGCAGGAAAGGCTGGGCATGAATGCTCGCACCCCACGCTGGGCGATTGCCTATAAGTTCCCAGCAGAGGAAGTCAGCACCACCTTGAATGATGTTGAATTTCAGGTGGGCAGGACTGGCACAATAACGCCTGTAGCGAGATTGGAGCCGGTTTTTGTTGGCGGCGTCACGGTGAGTAATGCCACTTTACACAATTTAGATGAGATCAAAAGGCTGGATATAAAAATAGGCGATAGAGTCATCATAAGGCGTGCCGGTGATGTTATTCCCAAGGTGGTTAAGGTTATTCTGGAGCAACGACCCAGGAAGGTTCGGGACATCGTTATTCCCAAACATTGCCCAATCTGCCATTCAGATATTGAACAAGTTGAGGGTGAAGTATTAATACGCTGCTCTGGAGGGCTTTACTGCAGAGCCCAGCGGACGCAGTCAATTATTCATTTTGCCTCTCGTGGTGCCATGGATATTGACGGTTTAGGGGTGAAGTTGATAGAGCAATTGGTTAATGAAGACTTAATAGAGAACGTCGCAGATATTTATGGGCTCAAACTTGAACAATTGCTTGGGCTTGAGCGTATGGCGGAAAAATCCGCGACGAAGCTCTTGCAAGCTATTGAAAATAGTAAAGACATTAGTTTGCAAAAGTTTATTTATGCATTGGGAATTCGTGAAGTAGGAGAGGCCACAGCCTTGGCACTGGCGCAGCACATGGGTTCCTTGCAAGCTATTATACAGGCAGATATCGAGAGTTTAATCGAGATCCCCGACATTGGAGAGATCATGGCCCAGCACATTGTTGCTTTTTTTGCTGAACAGCATAATTTGTCCGTAATCAAGGCTTTACTGGATGCCGGTGTTAAACCTTCGGAACTTGAAGTTAGTGATAAACAGTACCTGCCTCTTGCCGGGCTTACCTATGTTGTGACAGGGACGCTTGAGATAATGGGAAGATCAGAGGCCAAACAGTATTTACTGCAGTTAGGCGCAAAAGTGGCCGGTAGTGTGTCCGCCAAGACATCCTGCCTGATAGCTGGCCCCGGCGCAGGCAGTAAGTTGAGCAAGGCTGAGGAGCTAGGTATTAAGGTCATAAATGAAGAAGATTTTGTGTCATTGCTTACACAACACGGCATAACAGTGTAAAGTATAGCTTACGAGTATCTGTGGCTTACTTTAACTTTTTAAAAATGAGAATTCAAAAATGCGTATATTTTTTGTATTCGTTATGCTGGCTTTTCTGACGTCCTGCGTGTCGCCACATCCTGAGAATACCGGCAATATCTGCAGCATGTTTGAAGACCGTCGCAGCTGGTATCGAGCCGCTAAGAAAACTGAAGACCGCTGGGGCACTCCCGTCTATATCAGTATGGCAATCATGGAGCAGGAATCTTCTTTTCAGGCCCGTGCCAAACCAGCCAGGACCAAGCTTCTGGGTTTTATACCCTGGACCCGCCCATCTTCAGCCTATGGTTATGCTCAGGTTCTGGATGAAACCTGGACTGACTATAAGGAAAATGCAGGCAATTGGGGTGCTAGTCGCGCTGATTTTTCTGATGCAATGGACTTTGTCGGTTGGTATACGAATTCATCGAGGCGTCAGAATAGAATCGCCCGAACCGACGCCTATAATCTTTATCTGGCTTACCATGAAGGTAACGGTGGTTGGGCCAGAGGAACCTATAACAGCAAAGGCTGGCTGATTGATGTAGCCAGGAACGTTCAGAACACTGCCAATGTCTATGAAAATCAGTATCGGGGCTGTGAACGCGAATTAGGTCGTAATTGGTTCATGAGGCTATTCTTCTGAGTTGGTGGGGTAAAGTATTTGGGGGCACCTTTGGCTTTATGCTTGGGGGGCCTCTAGGAGCCTTGTTGGGTGCTTCACTGGGTCATAATTTTGACCGCGGTATAAGGCGCCTTGATAGCATCAGCGGCATGAGGAATACCGACCAGGTAGAAACTATCCAGTCTGCCTTCTTTACGGCTACTTTTTTCATGATGGGGCATATCTCGAAAGTTGACGGAAGAGTGTCCCAGGATGAGATTCAGGTCGCCCAGCATGTCATGCGACAAATGAATCTGAATACTGAACAAAAAAAAGTTGCTATTAACTTATTTGAGCAGGGCAAAAATCAGGATATTCAGGTAGATGAAGTTCTTGATCAGTTTCGCAAGGAGTGTCATCGTCGTCGAAACCTGATGCAGATGTTTCTTGAGATACTGGTCATGACGGCTTTAGCCGATGGCGCACTGCATAAAAGTGAGGAAAAGGCTCTCTGGGAAACAGCTCAAACCCTGGGTTTTTCCAACTCAGACTTTCAGCATATTCTGGGAAGAGGGCAGGCTCAACAGCATTACCAGCAGAATCGGCGAACCCATAGCAGCCGCAGCTCTGATAGAGGCAGGTTGAATTTAACCGATGCCTACCAGTTATTAGGGATAACGGCTTCAGCCAGCAACCAAGAAGTGAAAAAAGCCTATCGACGACAAATGAATCAGCATCATCCGGATAAGCTGGTTTCGAAAGGCTTACCACAGGAAATGATGGATATTGCTAATCAGAAAACCCAGGATATCAAAGCGGCTTATGAACTGATCAAGCAAACCCGTAATATATAATTAACATTAATATAGTTTAATAACTGCATGATAATTAAAGTTTATTTATTTCAAGTTTAAGCTTTTCTAATTCAACACGATGTTCCTTGTTGCTGATAACGCCAATACTGCGTTTATCTGGTGTTAAATATTTAGCGGCAACTTTTTGCAGAATCGGGATATCCACTTCAAGCACTTGTTGCCGAAATTTAGCTCGATGTTGTTTATCTCTGCCAAATAATTCATTGAAATAAGCCTGTTTGGCTGTGCCGGCCGGGGAAGCCGGTTTATCCAGGCTGGATATAACCCCTAGTATGGCTTCTTCCAGTTGGCTGTATTCATGTTGCTTGTCATGCAACCAGTTGATGGCACGATCGAAATCGTCCAGCGTTTCAGACAGGCGCGGATCTCGATACGAGAAAAAACGGAAACTGGCTGAACTTGAATCCTGGGTAGCGCCGCCGCCATAGGCGCCGCCTTGCTCCCTAACGGCACCATGCAGGTAGCCATTACGCAAGAATCCTCCCAAAACAGTAAGGGCTGCTGCGTCTTTGTGAGCCGCAGGAACTGTCGGATAAGCGGTTGCACAAAAATTGACCTGGGTGTTATAAAGCCAGGCTATTTTTACGTTCTCACGAACTGCGCCCATTTTGAAATGCCCGGTAGGTGCTGTATTAGCTGATTTTCCCCAGATCACCTCAAGCTGTTTGACCAGTTTTTCTTTTTGACTGGCTTCAGCCACACAAAGAAGGCGTTTATCTCCCTGAGTAATCAGCTCATGCAGGGTTTGTAATTTATTGGCAAATATTGCCAGCTGCTCATCATTGCTGAAATTTTTAACCATAGACTTCAAATTCAGGATGCCCTGCATGCCGGTATTTTCATAATTCAAGGCAGCAATTGAACTCATCCTGCTAGCCGCGATTCCCATGGCCAATACGTGACCCTGGTTGGTCACGCTTTGTTCCTTGTGACTGGCAATTTGCTGCATGAGTTCTTTTATTCTGTTTAATTCATCGAAACGACAGGACTCAAGCATATCCTGCATTAGCTTACTTAACTTTGCCTGATTGGCATAAAGGGCTTTACTGGCCAAGATCATATAGGCATCCAGTTCTTGCTCGTCATCAAGTTGATTACGCATGCTGACATGAGCGTGAACTCCGCCACTTATGGCGGCCTGTAAAGCTTGTATATCAAGATAACTGGATTTCCCAACTCCCAATTCAGGCAAGCAGGCGCTATAGACAGGCAAAATTGATTTAAGCTCTTCAGGCAAGGCTGGTAAACGGATAACAATATCCTGATAGCTCAGGCCATTGGTTCCTTGCGCATAAAATGCAAAAGGGATGTTATTGATCATAGACGCTTCAGCTTGTGGCCAGTTAATCTCGGCAGGGACATCTTCCAGATCGACTTTTGGCAGGACGCTCATGTCATCAATTTGCTGTTGGCGCTGAATTAAAGCCTCGGCTTGCAAAACTAATTTGTCTTTATCACTAGCGCTAAGTTGGCTCTTGAGAAGCGCTAGTTTATGTTTTTCTTCATCTCTGGTTTTTTTGGCCAGTTCCGTATCAGGAATGACCGTTAGTGTCACTCTGTGTTGGTTATTAAGCAGATAGTCGTTGATTAAGCTCGGCAGAAAAGCCGGATCCTGAATGTCCGTTTTTAATTGTTTCAAGACAGGGTCTATGTCCAGCAGCTCAATAGGGTCTCCTCGATGAGTCGCTGTTGAAAGCGACGAAAGAATTAATTGCAGGCCATAAGGATAGCTGTCACCCGTTATTTCACGTTGATGAAGCTCAAGGCTATGCAGGGCAGCTTCGACCATGCTCTGCTCAACACTCTGTTCTGCGACAGTCTTTAAGGTATTCAGGATAAGTTCCTCAATAGCGTCAGTGTCGGCTGCATCGCAGGATTCCAAACCACAAATAAAACTCATTTCACGGTGAGAATCTTCCAAACCGCAAAGCGGCGATGGCGACGCGCCAAGCTTTGTAGTCTCAAGAACCTGAAGTAGAGGGCTGGCACTATTGTCGAGTAACACAGAAGAAAGCAGTTGTGACTTAAACAGCTCTTCCAGACTGGTGCTTTTCCCCAAGAGCCAGGCAACTAACACGTGGCTTTTATGTTTTAAATCATCGTCCGCTTCATCATTATCCAATGGGAAATATTCCGTGGCCTTAATGGGTTCCTGATACCGCTGTTCGTCACCAACGGCGATATGAACATCCAGTTTGTCAAATTGCGAAAGGGCCAGTGCTTCAATCTTGTTCTGATGTTCGCTGGCAGCGATATCTCCGAAAGTCATGAAGATGGCATTACTGGGGTGGTAGTGAGTTTTATAAAATTTAACTAATTGCTCATAGCTCAAGTTTGGAATGTCTGCTGGGTCACCGCCACTGTTGTAGTGATAAGTTGTCGTTGGGTATAAATGTTTGCAGAGATGCTGCCAGATAAGACTGTTTTGAGAACTCATGGCTCCTTTCATCTCGTTATACACCACGCCTTTGTATTCCAGTTCTGTCGCCGGCTTGCTTGCTTCACTAAACTCGAGGCGATGACCTTCCTGTGAAAAATCCAGGGGATCCAGTCGTGAAAAGAAAACTGCATCCAGATAAACCTCTAGCAAATTATTAAAATCTTTTCGGTTTTGGCTGGCAAAGGGGTATGCCGTCCAGTCACTACTGGTCATGGCGTTCATGAAAGTATTCATTGAACGCCGAATCATCATGAAAAAAGGGTCTCTAACCGGAAATTTCTTGCTGCCGCATAAGGCGGTATGTTCAAGGATGTGGGCAACCCCTGTTGAGTCCATTGGCACAGTCCGCAAAGCGACCATAAAAACATTTTCCGGATTTTCGCTGGCTAGATGGAAGTGTTTGGCACCAGTGACTTTGTGCTCATATTCTTCTACGGTGATATTGAGCGTTTCAAGAAAGCGACTGCGTAATTGTGTAAAGGAAGAATCTAGAGAGTGGTTTGCTTCTGACTGCATTAAATCTATCTCGAATGACGACAAAGCCTTAATTTTAGCTTATTCGAAGATAAAGGTCAGGAAATAGTGGATTAGTTTAGGTTAGGGCTATCTGTTCAGGTTTTTCCAGACTGATTCTGCCCAAAGCCCCATTTCTGATGTCATTAAGCAGGGTTTCGCTGGCTTTATGATAATCGACTCCACCTTTGCGCAGGCAGCCTCTTTTTATACCGATAGCCTCAAGTAATAGAGAGGCTTCCAGGGAAACATCAGGCAACTGGTAACGTTCAGCCAATTGCACAGGGTAATCTCTTCGGAGAAAATCGATTGCAAACAAAGCTATGTCTTCAAATTCTATGGCAGTATTTTTAATGGCGCCAGTAACCGCCAGCCTGTAAGCAGATTGCTGGTCTTCAATTTTTGGCCACAATACGCCTGGGGTATCAATTAATTTGATGGATTCATCGAGGCTGATTTCACTCGCATGTTTTGTTACCGCAGGTTCATTGCCAACTTTCGCGATTTTCCTCTCAGATAAAATATTCAAAAAAGTCGATTTTCCTACATTGGGGATGCCAACTATCATTATTCTCAGTATTTGCTCTGGTTTTTTTCCTGATACTTTACGAGCATTTTTTAATATTTTTTTGATGGCTTCTGGCTGGTTTTTATCGAGAGCATAGGGGGTAATATTTTTTTGTTCATAGAAGTCGATCCACAATTTTGTTGTAGCCGGGTCAGCCAGATCGGTTTTGTTAAGCACCTTTAATCTGGCAGTTTCTTTTATTAAAGAGTTTAGTAAAGGATTTTCACTGGAGTAGGGTAAGCGGGCATCTACTAGCTCAATAACCAGGTCAACTTGTAAAAGTAATTTCATGATATCCTTTCTGGCTTTATTCATATGGCCTGGATACCAACCGATAGTCATGTGCTTTCCCTGTTATTAAAAGACGGGCTATTGTAGAACTAATATAAGGTTGGGTGAACCATGCGCATGAACTTATCAAGAAAGAGAATGATTACAATGAATCTAGAACAGCAAATGATATCGAAATTGCAAGCCGAATTTGAGCCAGAGCATCTTGAACTATTAAATGAGAGTCACATGCATGCGGGAATAGCTACCGATTCGCATTTTAATCTCTTGCTTGTCAGCCAACGTTTTAAGGACTTAAAAAAAGTACAAAGACATCAGGCTGTGTATAAGCTGCTTAAGAAAGAATTATCGGGGCCGGTACATGCTTTGGCCTTGCATCTGTATAGTCCGGACGAGTGGCTTGCTGGCAAGCAAGAAATTCATGCCTCACCAAATTGTGAAGGTAAAAATATATAAAATACATATATTTATATTAATTTATTAAAGTAATATATAGATTATAATTGCTTGTGAAGATTTGTAATTATGCTAAAATCGAGACGTCTTAAGCAGGCGTTTTTTGCAGGATTATTGATATAGCTAGGTATAGCTAGGTACAATAAAGATGAAACAAACTTCAAAAAGCTACCGCCCCCAGTTTAGTTATCTTTTCTTTCTCCTGATTCTATTTATAGTTGCTCTAAGTCTAAAACCTAAGCACGCTGAGCTAGTCATTGAGCAAGAGCCTGAAGTAACGATTGAAACCCCTGAATTACCTCAAAATATTCCTGATTTTGCTGCTATTAAGGATGTGTCAGAAAAAAAAGCCACTTTTTTCGAATTTTTAAGTCCATATATTGAAACTGTTAACCAGCAAATTTTACTGCAGCGGCAACGTCTGATGACTTTGCGTGAAAAGATGGATAATGGCTTAACCCTAAGCCGGAATGAGATGGGCTATTTATCAGGTTTACGAGTAGAGTATGACCTGGAAAATGAGGCTTTAAACACCAGGAACCTGATTAACAGGTTGCTTAGACGTGCAGATATCATTCCGAGCTCCTTGGCCCTGGCGCAAGCCGCTAACGAGTCAGCATGGGGCACTTCCCGTTTTGCCATAGAAGGTAATAATTTTTATGGCCAGTGGTGTTATTCTGAAGGCTGCGGAATTATTCCAGCCAGGCGTCTTGATGGAGCAAGGCACGAAGTCAAAAAGTTTGATAATGTCTACGAGTCCGTTAAAGCCTATATCATGAATCTGAACACCTTCCCGAATTATCAAAAATTGCGAGATATAAGACAGCAAGTTCGACAAGCAGGTAGATTTATAGATGGTATTAGCCTGTCTGAAGGACTGGATACCTACTCTTCTCGTGGTGATGACTACATATTCGAATTGCAGTCGATGATTTATTCCAATAATTTACTTGAACTGGATCGTCGGGGCGCTTAATTGCACTTTCGGCTTATCACTCGGTTACATCCTTCAAGCTTTGATCTAAAAAGCCCTGATAAATCTACTCCGGCACTGCCGGGTTAATCCATGGAATGGAGTACCAGAAATATCGGTTGTCTGGCCCCGGAGCAGTGCAGTTGTAGCGAAAACGTCTACTACGGTTCTGTATGTGTGTGCTCACGCGAAAACGTGCTGAATCTGCATTTAACACTTCCACATTTATTGAGTCCCCATTATTAAAGCAGGCAAGTTGGCTTAAACCGGGCGTATCGTTGCTAAAATCAATCTCCGCGGCAGGGCTTTGCTCTGAACTTAAAGGTGATGACGGACTTATATTATCCAGTGTAAAGGCCAGGCTTTTGACCTTATTGGGGAAAGTGTTCATTGAAACGTATATACCTGAAAACGGAAAACGAGGAAGGGCGGAAAAGTCGGAATCAGCGTTAACTGGCCCGGAATGTTGCGCGATACCGATATAGCCCATATCACGAACTAAGTCTTGAATTCTAGGTTCATATTCACCATAGGGATAGGCTATTAAACGGTGGCTTTGTCCAGTTTCTTGCAGAATTTTTTCCTCGGCTAAACTTATTTCTTCACGGATGCCTTCGAGCCAATCGACTTCTGATGCATCTGTTTTTCTTTCCAGAAAATAGGGATGGCTAACGGTATGATTGGCTATTGTGGCACCTGCCGCTGCCATTTCACGAATTTGATTCCAGCTTGAGTAAAGACTGGCGTTTGTTTCAATCAGGCCTGTCGTGACAAAGATGCTAAAAGGCCAATCAAGTTCTTTCAAAATTGGGAAAGCGTCGGTATAGACTGAAAGGTAAGCGTCATCAAAAGTTATAGCCGCCGTGTAATTTGGTAATTCTTCGCCATTTTGTAAGCTGTCAAGAATTTGTTCTAGAGGCAGGATGTTGAAATTGTTATCAGCCAGATAGTCCATATGGCGTTTAAAGTCTTCAGGAGCAATGCTGGTAATAGGGGGGGTGCTGGTTGATACATGATGATATTGCAGGATTACTGCCTGATTCTTGCTTGAGTTGGCCAAGGTGGTTGTTGTTTGGGCATTGGACTGTTGGGTAATAAAAGGACAGCATAGACCGAGGGTCAACAAAAGAAACAATTTTATGGCAAATGAAACTCTCATAATGATAACTCTCTAGACTGATGCCTATCATGGTATTACTTTTCATAGAGAATTATACTGTCGGACTTATTTCTTGTCCTATTTATTTAAAAAGAGATGATTGTGGAAACCAGTTTACGAAAAACTAATTTGCGAATGAATCGCTTGCAAAAGAATTTGCGCAGAGAATGCGGCAGAGCTATCGCTGACTTTAATATGATTGAAGATGGTGATCTGGTAATGGTTTGTCTGTCTGGAGGCAAAGATTCTTATGTCATGCTGGATATTCTTTTAAATTTGCAAAAACATGCTCCAATCAACTTTTCTATACATGCGGTTAACCTGGATCAAAAACAACCCGGATTTCCTGAGCATGTCTTGCCAGAATATCTGGAGTCCATACAGGTGGATTACCATATTATAGAACAAGACACCTATTCTGTTGTGCTAGAAAAGACGGCCGAAGGCAAAAGTTTTTGTGGCTTGTGTTCGCGATTAAGAAGAGGAAATTTATATTCATATGCTGAAAAAATTGGCGCGACCAAAATAGCCCTTGGGCATCACCGAAATGACTTAATGGAAACCTTGTTCTTAAACATGTTTTTTGGTGGAAAATTAAAAGCCATGCCCCCTAAATTACTTAGCGATGATAAAAAACATATTGTCATAAGGCCCTTGGCTTATTGCAAGGAAAGTGAAATTGCTGAATTTGCTCAATATAAAGAATTTCCAATCATTCCGTGCACCTTATGTGGTAATCAAGAAAACCTTCAGCGTCAGGAAATTAAGAAAATGCTTAATGGCTGGGAAAAACAATTCCCTGGCCGTTTGGAAGTGTTGTTTAAAAGTATAACGAATGTTGCGCCTTCGCATTTGGCGGACACCCGACTTTTTGATTTCAAAAATCTTGAAGTGGAGCGGCAACAGTCAAAGCAATTGAAACAGACTCTTGATGAAAAATTAGACCTTGTTAACCTGTTCTAATATCTGTGGAAATTCCATTTAAAGAATTAGATAAGAATACTTTACAAAATCTTGTGCAAGAATTTGTTAGTCGCGAAGGTACAGACTACGGACTTCATATTTATGATCTTCAGGATAAAGTTAATCATGTGATGCGGCAGCTGGAAAAAGGTAGTGTTTTTATAGAATATGATGCCCAAAGTAGTAGCTGCAATATCGTTAAACGCAAATAAATACAAAATAGAATAAGCCGTGCAAAGAGGATTAATCTGTTAAAAAAATCGGCACTATTATGGCTCAAAAAAATGACATAGAAGTATACACCCTGGATGCTAGAGGCTTGTTTTGTCCTGAGCCGGTGATGTTGCTGCATAAAAAAATTCGTGAAATTAAACCTGGCGAAAAAGTGCTAGTAAGAGCAACAGATCCCTCAACAACCAGAGATATACCAAAATTCTGCCATTTCCTGGGACATGAGTTGATAAAGAATAAGACGGAAGATAAAGAATTTATTTTTGTTATTGTTAAAGCTGCAGATACCCCAAGTTCATAGCTCGTGTTCTCATAGTATTAAATCATGAAGCCTAAACTGAATGAATAATCAAAAAATAAAGGTTGTTGCTGATGAAAACATCAGCGGACTTGAATATTTCGAAAACATCGCAGAAGTTTCAAAAGTCTCTGGTCGTTCTCTCTCTGCTCGGGAAGTGAACTATGCTGATGCCTTGTTGGTAAGATCTGTGTCAACCGTTAATAAAGAGCTTCTAGAAAGCTCAAATGTCAAGTTTGTCGCCAGTGCAACCAGTGGTATTGATCACGTGGATCTGGAATTTTTAAGAGCTAAGAAAATACATTTTTCTTACGCCCCTGGCTCCAATGCAAATTCTGTTGTGCAGTATGTTTTTGCAAGCCTGGCCTTTCTATCAGAAAAATATCATTTTGATTGGCGAGAGTTATCTATTGGTATTGTTGGCGCAGGTAATGTTGGTACTCTGCTGGCCAGTTATTTAGATAAACTGGGTGTTGATTTTGTCATTTATGATCCCTTTCTTGATGGTAGTCATCCCCATTGCGAGAAATTTTCAAATTTTGAAACGGCGCTTAGGCAAGATTTAATTACTGTGCATACACCTTTAACTGAGCAAGGGCTTTTCCCAACGCGACATCTCTTTGATAAAGTTGTTCTTCAGGGCTTGGCCGTGGACAGCATGATCATCAATACATCAAGAGGAGCTGTATTTGATAATCAGGCTCTTTACACGGAATATGAAAATCACTCATGGAAATGTGTGCTGGATGTATGGGAAAACGAGCCTGATATATTTACACCCTTATTAAAACAAGTTGATATTGGGACCTGCCACATCGCGGGTTATAGCTATGAAGGAAAAGAACAGGGTAGTGCGCAAATATATCAAGCCTTCATCGACTTTTTTAACATTGAAAATGCGCCACCATTCCCAATAAATACTGATAAAAAAGTTTTGAAAGCGCCCAATAGCAAAATGGATCTAGAGCAAATTAACCAAAGTATCTTGATGGCTTATGCCATCTCTGCTGATCATAAACAAATGCTGAAATTGCGCGAAAAAAAACCATTAATTACATTTGATGAGCTAAGGAAAAAATATCCTCTACGCAGAGAGTTTCAATTTTTCTGTTTGGGCAAAACTGGCTACACAGCTGCTGCAAAAAAAGTATTGCATAGCCTGGGGTTTAATTAAGCTTGTGAATATTTGCTCAAAAAACGAGCCAGTTTATTTAGGGAGTCTGTTAAGACATCTTCTCTGGGCAGAAAAACAATTCTGAAATGTTGCTTGTCGGCAACATTGAAACCACTTCCCTGAACCATTAACACTTTTTCCTGTAATAAAAATTCCAGTATTAATTTTTCATCACTGATAATTTTAAATTTCTTTGGGTCAAGTTTTGGGAATATGTATATAGCTCCTTTAGGGAGTGTGCAACTGACTCCCGGGATATCATTGAGCATTTGATATGCTAGATCACGCTGATCACGAAGTCTTCCGCCCGGCACTATTAATTCATTAATGCTTTGGTAGCCCCCCAAAGCCGTTTGGATGGCTAATTGAGCAGGCACATTCGAGCATAAACGCATATTGGATAGTATTTCCAGCCCTTCGAGGTAGTCCCTTGCAATTGATTTATTGCCGCTGATGATCATCCATCCTGCCCGAAAACCAGCCAAGCGATAATTTTTAGATAGGCCATTAAAGGTCAGAATCAAGAGGTCATTGCAAAGAGATGCCAGTGGAACATGTTTTGCATCGTCATAAAGAATTTTGTCGTATATCTCATCAGCAAAAAGAATTAATTCATGTTCGCGAGCTATTTCTATGATTTGCTGCAAAAGCTCCCTACTGTAAACAGCGCCAGTCGGATTGTTGGGATTGATGATAACCAGCGCTTTCGTACGATCAGTTATTTTACTTTTGATATCGTCAATATCAGGAAACCAGTCGGCACTTTCATCACAAATATAATGAACCGGTTTACCACCGCTAAGGCTGACAGCAGCTGTCCATAACGGGTAATCCGGCGCTGGGATTAAGACTTCATCATCATTATTAAGTAAAGCCTGCATCGACATTACAATTAGCTCGCTAACCCCATTGCCGAGATAAATATCATTGATTTCAACGCCTTTGATATTGATGCGTTGTGTTTCATGCATAATCGCTTTGCGGGCGGAAAATAAACCTTTCGAATCCGAATAAGCCTGTGCCTCGCTCAAGTTATAAATAACGTCTTGCAGAATCTCGTCGGGGGCATCAAAACCAAAAGCACCAGGATTACCAATATTTAACTTGGTTATTTTATGCCCTTCCTCTTCAAGTTGCTTGGCAGCTTGCAGGGCAGGGCCTCTGATTTCATAGCAGACATGTTTTAGCTTGTTCGATTGCTTTATTGCGTGCATTTTGTGTCACCATGGCCGTCTATTACTTTAGTCGTGTTAATAGACAGATTATACTGATCATCGCCTACGCCCAAATGAGGGGTTGCGAATTGTACTTAAACGCTACATTAAACACCATCTTAAAGATGAAACTGACGACTTGACCCTAAACTACTAATTAATCGAAATGGCATTTTTATGAAGAAAATTAGCAAAACTGAAGAAGAGTGGAGACAAACCTTAACTCCTGATGAATACCAAATTACCCGAGAGAAGGCTACTGAAAGGCCCTTTACTGGTGAGTATTTAGATAATCATAGTGCTGGTGAGTATCTTTGTCGCTGTTGCGGCCTCCCACTATTTGCTTCTGATAAAAAATATGATTCAGGCTCTGGTTGGCCTAGTTTTACTAATCCATTGCAAGACGCGCATATACTGGAAGAGCCCGATCATAGTTTGGGGAGAGCCAGAACTGAGGTCTTATGTGCGCAATGTGATGCTCACCTCGGTCATGTTTTTCCAGACGGCCCAGGACCGGAAGGTTTGCGATATTGCATTAATTCCGCTTCGCTGGAGTTTAAAGAAGCAGATGAAAATCAAGATTAGGTGGTTTTAAATTCGAAGCTGAGAAGACAGAGAATATTGATATCTTTGTCCGGTTAAACCTACAACAGAATGCTAGAACAGGACTCTTAAGCCTGTTTGGACTCTGTTTCTATCCCAGCTATATAAATCAATATTGCTTTCATTATCGGAGTAGGTGAAATCTGTTGTTACAGTAAGATTAGAATTAAGCTGCCATATCCAGCCTAATGAAGCAGAAGAAGTGTTATTGGTACGTGTAACGTTAAAAATGGGATCAGCAGCCCCATGATCATTCATCTGTACTGATAAACGACCGTATATTAGGTGTCGAGGTCTCAATAAATACTGGTCAGCTAATGCAAGTCCAACAAATTGAGTTTCATTGTTTTTACCTATGGAGTTTTGAATACTGTCGTCTCCCCAAAAAATGCTTATGCTGAGTTGATTTCGGTTACTTGATTTTGTTATTACACCAGAAACTAGAAATTGATTAATATCACGCAAATTAGCATTAGGGTTTTGTCCTGTAGCATAGCGAACCATTGTGTAAGCACCAGTCAATGACTGGGACCAGCCATCACTGCCGATGCGCTGTAATGAGTTAAGGAAGGTGGCGCTGTTCTGAAACTTTTTCTTATCCAGTTCAACCAGCTGCAAGCGAAGCGCATGTGAATAACGTAGGTTAGAGTTTAGACCCCAATTATACCCGGCCTGACCTGACCATATGGTTAAATCAAATTGATCAGTCACATGATTGTTGCGCAAATTATAGTTCGCCTGGGCAGTGATATTTCGGCTTTTATCAATAGGACGGGTATAACTGATGTTCCCGGTATATGCTGTAAAAGAATCATTTATCTTCTGCCCCCCCGGACTCAGGGTAACATCACCAATAGGCGTATCGATCACGCCTAACTCTGTGGCGCTATTAATATTACTGTCTGTACCAGCATTTATACTTAAACTAAAGTTAAGAATACTGTCAAAAGAGCTCTGAGCTTGGTCAATCAGTTGAAGAAAAGCTTCTATGTTAGCTCGAACATTCTGGGTTGGATTGGTTGCAAGAACTTCAGTAAAAAGAGTTTCGGCGGCTGCATAGTTTTCGCTAAGAAAGTAGGCTCTAGCCAGCTCCAGTCTTACACGCTGCTGTCCGGTATTAGTAAAAGCAATTCTTTCAAAGGCAAATACCGCTTCATCAGGTCGACCAGATTCTAATGCAGCCAGTCCATAGGCAAAATCGAAATTAGGCTCGCCTTCATAATCAAACAAACCTGTTTGACCAAGCGCGTAGGCTTCCTGGTAACGACCCATCTCTATTAGAGCATTCATCTTGGCAACTAATTCAGCTTGAGACTCGGCGGCGAAAGCATTGCCTAAATAAGTAAGCTGGAAGCTTAAAAACAGGATTATGGAATATATACATTTCATATTAAACATTGATGGGTACATAGAAATTCGTATATAAAATCTAAAAAAACAAGACTCTCATTGGGTCTCAACGTTCGACTTTGTCACATTATCCTAAATTTTTTTGTAAAGCCAATTGAATACTCAATTCTCTTTATATTTATTATTAGCAGCTAAGCGCCTGTGTTGTTGAGTATATTAAGCATTTAACCAAAGCTTAAGCTATAATTCGCGGCTTGATTTTTATGATGCTTTTCTTGGATTAATACACCATGATCAATTTCTATCTGCAACTGGTTTTAAAAAATCCAAAAGCCTGCCTATTTCTGGTTTTCTTACTGACTCTGTCATTAGGCTGGTTTGCACAATACTTCAGGCTAGATGCATCATCAGACACTCTGGTAGTGGAAGGCGATGCTGATCTGGAGCTTGCCCGGGAAACTAACGATCGTTATAACACCAGTGATTTTGTCTTTATTTCCTATAGCCCGGAATCTCCTTTATTCGAAGAATCAAGCTTGGCAAAATTGCGGGCACTCAAGGACGAACTGGAGCTAATGGAAAGAGTGCGCTCTGTTGACAGTATTTTTAGTGTTCCTCTGCTTAAAGTGGCAGGGGTGCCCTTGACCGAACTGGCTGACAATATAAAGACACTTGATGATCCGGATATCGACCTGCAAGCCGCGAGGGATGACTTGGCCAGTAGTGTTGCCTATCGAGACGTTTTACTGAGTGAAGATGCAGAAACTACAGCCTTGATTGTAAATTTCACGGCAACGACTCAACTGGATGAGGTCGCGGATCAAAGAGCTATTCTGCGAGCTATCCCGGAAGCAGAACTTAATCAGCAAGAAAAACAGGAACTAGCCACTCTTGAAATCAAATACCGAGAACTAAATACACAAGCCGATATAAACCAACACAACGATATTGCAGAGATTCGATCTATATTGGATAAGTATCGCTCTGATGCCCTAATAGTCATGGGCGGTGTTCCCATGATTGCTGACGATTTAATTACCTTCGTACAGAACGATTTGCAAACATTTGGTTTGGCAATTTTACTATTCATCATTATCACTTTAGGGTATCTGTTCAGGAAGATTCGTTATATAGGAATTCCTTTAACTTCTTGCGCAGTCACTGCCATTTGTATTGTTGGTCTCTTAGGACTCCTGGACTGGCCAGTGACAGTTATTTCATCAAATTTCATCTCACTATTGTTAATCATTACGATTTCACTGAATGTGCATTTAATCGTGCGCTACCGGGAATTGGAGAGCATAGATGCTGAAATGGCTCATCTAGATCGTATTCGCATGACCTTGCAGAATATGGTTAAACCATGTGCATACACCAGTTTGACGACAATCGTAGCGTTTGGTTCGCTGCTTAGTAGTGACATTCCCCCCATTATTAATTTTGGCTTAATGATGGTGATGGGTGTGGCCTTGGCATTCCTGCTTACCTTCTTGGTTTTTCCGGCTTTGATGAGTTTGTTGAAAACTAACAAGTCATCATCAGGTAAACGCATTGTAGATGTGACGCCCTATATGGCAGCACTCACTGAACATTTTGGTAAAGGCATATTAGCTGTTGCTGGTTTGATGTTTGTTTTAAGTGTGATGGGCATGAATCGTTTAGAGGTTGAAAACAGTTTTATTGATTATTTTGATGAAAGTACGGAAATTTATCAGGGCATGGTTTCAATAGATCAGAATATGGGTGGTACAACGCCACTTGATGTCATTATTAATTTATATCCTGATGATGAAGAACTCGCAGTAAATAATGCTGAAATTGCCAATGCATCAGAAGAAGAGTTTCCCATCGATGATTTTTTCCTGGAAGATGATGGCTTCTTCCTAGAGGAAGACTTTAGCGAGGAAGATCAGCAGGCTTACTGGTTTACCACCGACAAAATGGCCTTAATTTTAGCCATACACAATTACCTTGATGACTTGCCTGAAACAGGGAAAATTCTTTCCCTAGGAACGATTTTACAGGTTGTCTATGAGCTTAATGATAATGAGCCGCTGGATAACCTTGAATTAGCGGTACTTTATGGATTAATTCCGCAAGATTATAAAGATGCTTTAATCACTCCTTATGTTTCTATCGAAAATGATCAGGTCCGATTTTCCATCAGAGTGCTTGAAACCAATCCGGATTTGATTAGAAATGAATTGCTGATCAAAATCAGAGAAGGCCTTCAGCAAGAATTCGGGCTCGGTGAAGATCAGGTGCTACTAACTGGCATGTTTGTTCTATATAACAATATGTTACTTAGTTTGTTCGATTCCCAAATTCTCACTTTAAGTCTGGTTCTGGCAGTTATATTCGTCATGTTCATTATATTGTTCAGGTCACTAAAATTGGCTTTCTTAGGAATATTGCCGAACATTCTTGCTGCATCATCGGTATTAGGCTTGATGGGGTGGCTTAATATACCTCTTGATATGATGACAATTACGATTGCAGCGATATCAGTTGGAATTGGCGTTGACAATACTATTCACTATATTCACCGCTTCAAGGATTACTATCCGCAACATCAGAACTATCTGGAAACGATGAAATATTGTCACGGCAGCATTGGGCAGGCTATGTATTACACGAGTTTTACGATTATTGTGGGTTTTTCGATATTGGTATTTTCAAATTTCATACCAACCATTTACTTTGGTTTACTGACTAGTTTGGCAATGTTTATAGCCTTAACCGGGGCTTTAACTCTATTACCGCAGTTATTAATAAGCTTTAAGCCTCTGGGAAAAGAAGCTGTGTAATTACTATTTAAAGTCTAATAAGAGACTCTGGGGGCTAATGAAGTTTCGACGGCTGCGGGATAACTGGAAGTGGTCTTCGCTAGTTCAAGATGGATGACTTTAATGTTTCATATAAGATCTTATCTTATATGAAAAAAACGAGCGTCTTCGTACTTCACCTTGAACTAGCGAGTCGGATCAAGATATAGACCCAAAGCAGCAGAATAAATAGCGCAAAATTTATGCCAGTTTTTAATTCAGCGTTAATGTGCCAAGCTTCAAAGACTTAAGCATAAAGCTAATAAAATCAAGTAGATAAACGTTATTTTTAGGTTATCAGCTTTCTTAATTTAGTTTATTTTCAGATACTTAGCCCAGTTAATTAATGGAAAAAAAATCAAACAATTTACTTAATTGATAAGAAAAATCGTTTGCAATTTGAAAAAAAATGCTTATTGGATAAAGACTTAGTTTTTTTATTAAAAAATAAAAAATATTTTTTGAAAAAACGAATAAATACTCCGCTTTTGTAATGCTAAAATTTGCAAAAGTAGTTGGGGATTTAAGTGTTGAAACTGTATTGGGGCTATGGCACAATCCGCCTCTGCCAGTTAGCCAAGAATAATAAGCTGCTGATTTTTAATATATTATTTTGGTTTCATCATCCATATTCTCTGCTTTCCATATTTGAGGTTTATAAATGCAAGTTTCCCTTGAAACGCTTTCAGGTTTGGAGCGTAAATTAATAATTGAAGTACCTGCTGAAACAATAGATAAGCAAGTACAAAAGCGTTTAGCTGAGACTGCAAAAACTTTCCAGATGAAGGGCTTCCGCAAGGGGAAAGTTCCTGTCAGTGTTATAAAAAGTCGCTTTGGCAAGAGCATGCGCCAGGAAGTTCTGGGCGATGTTATGAATCGCTCATATTACGAAGCGTTGTTGCAGAAGAAAGTTAGGCCCGCCGGGCAGCCCAAGATTGAAGCCACTAATATGAAAGAGGGTGAAGACCTGGCATTCACTGCTATCTTTGAAGTTTATCCAGAAATTACCTTAAGCGACTTTTCCAAAATAAAAGTAGAAAAGCGTCAGGCAGAGATTACTGAGAAAGATATCGACAACATGATTCAGACTTTACGTGAGCAAAGAAAACATTATCACAAAACAGATCGTGCAGCCCAAAAAGATGATCAGTTGAATATTGATTTTACAGGCTCAATTGCAGGAGAAGAATTTGAAGGCGGTGCAGCTAAGGGAAGCAAGCTTATTTTAGGCTCAAACAGCATGATACCTGGTTTTGAAGATGGACTGCTGGGGTGCAAAGCCGGTGGAGAAAAGCAATTAAAGCTAAAATTTCCCAAAGATTACCATAAAGCAGATTTTGCCGGAAAAGACTGTGTTTTTGACGTAAAAATCAATTCAGTTTCTGAAGTTCATTTACCGGAATTGGATGAGGACTTTTTCAAGTCCTTTGAGGTTAAAGAAGGCGGCTTAGAAGCCTTCAGGGATGAAGTTAAACAAAATATGAGCCGGGAGTTGGATAATGCTGTTAAGAATAACGTCAAACAGCAAGTGCTGGATGCCTTGCTTGAGACCATTTCAGTGACCTTGCCCAAGTCAGTGGTAGAAGCTGAGGTTAATAACCTGCGTCAGCAGACTATCCAGCGCTATGGCGGCAACCAAAAGATAGATCCATCATTGCTTCCTGCAGAGATGTTTCAGGCCCAAGCAGAGCAAAGAGTCTCTATTGGTATGATTATTAATGAAATCATCCAGCAGAATGACCTTAAAGCAAGCCCGGCCAAGGTGAGGCAAATTATCGAAGAGCTTTCTGCTGGGTATGAAAATCCTGAAGAGGTTATTGCCTGGTACTATGGAGACCAGGAACAACTGCAACAAATTGAAGGTCTAGCACTTGAAGAAACGGTTATTGACCTAATATTAGATAAAGCTCAAGTTGCTAAAAAAGAAACCAGTTATGAAGAAGCATTAAAACCGGTAGAGAAGCCAGAGAAAAAATCGGCGAAAAAAGCGGCTAAAGCCGATACTGCAGAGCCCAAGGAAAAGGCTGAAGCAAAACCGGAAGAGCCAGAATCTAAAGAATAGCAACAAAGAATTTAATGGTTAGTGTATCTACGATAACGAGATTAATTAATGAGTAAGCCGAACTACGAAAGAGACAGTAACCTGATTGAATCATCGACTCTGGTGCCGATGGTCGTTGAACAAACTGCTCGTGGAGAGCGTTCATATGACATTTATTCAAGGCTGCTCAAGGAAAGGGTTATATTCATGGTTGGGCCTGTTGAAGATCACATGGCTAATCTTATTGTTGCGCAACTACTATTTCTTGAATCTGAAAACCCGGATAAAGATATTCATTTTTATATAAATTCTCCTGGGGGTTCTGTTACTGCCGGGATGTCAATTTACGATACCATGCAATTTATAAAACCGGATGTCAGTACCATGTGCATTGGTCAGGCAGCTAGTATGGGTGCCTTCCTGCTGGCTGGCGGGACCAAAGGTAAACGCTATGCCTTGCCAAACTCCAGAGTGATGATTCATCAGCCAAGTGGCGGATATCAGGGTCAGGCATCAGATATACATATCCACGCCCAGGAGATATTAAAAATCCGTGAAAAGCTCAATAAAATCATGGCGGAGCATACTGGTCAAAGTATTGAGAAGATAAGTAAAGATACTGAAAGAGATAACTTCATGGATGCAGAGGATGCACTCAGTTACGGACTTATTGATGAAGTTCTATCAAAAAGAGCTATTCCAACTGAGAAAAAAGGCGATTAAAAATATCTCTACAGGGCTTGTAATATCTATCAAATACCTTCATCTTATTGTGAAGGGTGGTATCCCTGATATGCTCTTCATTCGATTATTAACGGAGCCTTCAGATGTCAGATAAAAACAGCAAAGATGATTCAGGTAAATTACTTTACTGCTCATTTTGTGGGAAAAGTCAGCATGAGGTAAGGAAACTCATTGCTGGGCCTTCAGTTTTTGTCTGTGATGAATGTGTTGACCTTTGTAATGACATTATTCGTGAAGAGATACAGGAAAAATCTGACGATTCAGAGCAAAGACATTTACCGAGTCCGGAAGAAATTCGTAATACCCTTGACGAATATGTCATTGATCAGGATAAAGCTAAAAAGACACTAGCAGTTGCCGTTTATAACCACTATAAGCGTCTAAACTTCCAGGCAGAAGAAGATAGCGTAGAACTGAGCAAGAGCAACATCTTGATCATCGGTCCGACTGGCACAGGCAAAACGCTATTAGCCGAAACCTTGGCGCGCTTGCTTGATGTACCTTTTACTATTGCCGATGCAACAACTCTGACTGAAGCTGGCTATGTTGGTGAAGATGTTGAAAACATTATTCAGAAATTGCTTCAAAAATGTGATTACGACGTCGATAAAGCACAAATTGGTATCGTTTACATAGACGAAATCGACAAAATTGCACGTAAATCTGATAACCCCTCAATTACTCGAGATGTGTCCGGTGAGGGAGTTCAACAAGCTTTATTGAAATTAATTGAAGGAACTGTTGCTTCAGTACCACCTCAGGGTGGGCGTAAGCACCCGCAGCAAGAATTCCTGCAGGTAGACACCTCCAATATCTTGTTTATTTGTGGGGGCGCATTCGCAGGACTCGATAAAATTATCAGAGATCGTTCAGATAAAAGTGGTATTGGGTTCTCAGCTGAGATGCGTAGTGTCGAACAGCAAACCAATGTTGGCAAGGCCTTGCAAGATGTCGAACCTGAGGATTTAGTGAAATACGGGCTCATTCCAGAATTCGTCGGTCGATTACCCATGATCGCTACGCTAAATGAGCTTGATCAACACGCTTTAATTAAGATATTGACTGAGCCTAAAAACTCTTTAACCAAGCAGTATGCAAAATTGTTTGAGATGGAGGGTGTTGAAATCCAGTTCCGAACTGATGCCCTGAAAGCTATTGCGCGTAAAGCGCAGGAGCGCAAGACCGGAGCACGTGGATTGAGATCGATCATGGAAGCAGTATTGCTGGATACTATGTACAACATCCCTTCACAAAAAGGTGTAACTAAGGTTGTTATAGATGAGGCCGTCATTAATGGCGAATCCGATCCGCTCTTGATGTATGAGTCGATAGACGAAAATCTACCAAATAAAACTGCCAGCAAAGATTCATAATATTACTTTTAGGCGAGGTAGCTGTTATCTGGAGTAATCCAGATATTGCAATCTTTAGTATAAGTAATTGTAGTTGTCAATCGCATTAATACTCAGAAATGAGTTCAGAGAAAGTAGGAAATATGAGCACTGAGGAACAACCAGTTACAAGTAACCAATTACCATTTCTGCCCTTACGAGGTGTTGTGGTTTATCCACAAATAGTGCATCCGCTGTTTGTCGCACGAGACAAGTCAATCGCAGCTTTAAAAGCTGCTATGGGTAGCGGTAAAAGAGTCGTTTTGGCCGCTCAAAAAAAACATGCTGAAGATGATCCCGGCAAAACCGACATTTTTACTATTGGAACCCTTGCATCAGTCCTCCAGCTAATGCATGTCAATGATGGGACAGTTAAAGTGCTGGTCGAAGGTGTTGAACGGGTAAAAATCAAGCAGCTACATTTTAATGATGATTTTTATACGGCTGAAGTTAGTTCGATGATTGGCAGTGTCATGGAAGAAAAAGATAATAATATTTTAGTGAGATCTTTGCTTTCGCAATTTGATCAATATGTGCAATTAAGTAAAAAAATATCACCTGAGGTCATGACCTCCATCACTAGCATTGATGACCCAAGTCGACTGGTAGATACCATTGCTACCCATATGTCTTTGCAATTAGAAGAAAAGCAAAACATACTCGAGCTTGCAAAGTTGAAGCCTCGTATTGAACATCTTATGGCCTTAATTGAAGCTGAAATTGATGTTTTTCAGGTAGAAAAACGTATACGCGGTCGCGTCAAGAAGCAAATGGAAAAAAGTCAGCGGGAGTATTACCTCAACGAACAAATGAAGGCTATTCAGAAGGAAATGGGAGAGCTTGATGATGTTCCTAATGAAGCAGAAGAGTTGGCTAAGAAAATCGAAGGAGCCGGCATGCCAAAAGAAGCAAAAGACAAAGCTTCTGCTGAATTAAATAAACTTAAAATGATGTCACCTATGTCTTCAGAAGCATCAGTTGTCCGAACCTATCTTGACTGGATGGTCAATATTCCTTGGAAAAAGAAGACTAAAATCCGCGCCGATCTCAATAAGGCCGAAGAAATTTTAGAAGCTGATCATTATGGATTGAAGGAAGTTAAAGAACGAATTCTTGAGTATCTTGCTGTTCAGCAAAGGGTTAAGAAGCTGAAAGGTCCAATTCTATGTCTAGTTGGGCCTCCAGGAGTTGGTAAGACTTCTTTAGGAGAATCGATTGCCAGGGCCACAGGTAGAAAGTTCCTGCGAATCTCTCTTGGTGGGGTGCGTGATGAAGCTGAAATTCGCGGTCATCGAAGAACATATATTGGCTCATTACCGGGTAAGGTTTTACAAAAGCTTGCCAAAGTAGGCGTTAAAAACCCGCTGATCCTTCTGGATGAAGTAGATAAGATGGGTATGGATCATCGTGGAGACCCTGCTTCTGCACTACTTGAAGTATTAGACCCCGAACAAAACCATAGCTTCAATGATCACTATCTTGAAGTAGATTATGACCTAAGTGACGTGATGTTTATTTGCACTTCTAATTCGATGAACATTCCGGGTCCTTTGTTGGATCGTATGGAAATAATTCGATTGCCAGGTTATACGGAAGAAGAAAAACTTAACATTGCAAGTCGTTATCTCGTTCCAAAACAACGAACTAATAATGGTTTGGAAGAGGATGAAATTGATTTCCCTGATCAGGCTCTACTGGACCTTATCAGACACTATACGCGTGAAGCAGGTGTAAGGGGATTGGAAAGAGAGATTGCCAAAGTTTGCCGTAAAGTTGTCAAAGAAAAAAGCATGGAAGAAAAAAGTCAAAAAGTTTCCAAGGCAAACAAAGGGAAAGCTATCAGAGTGGATTCTGAAGCCCTTGAGCATTATGCCGGCGTGCAAAAATTTGATTACGGAAAAGCTGATGAAGAAGATGTGATCGGACAGGTCAATGGTCTTGCCTGGACACAAGTTGGTGGAGAACTGTTAACAATTGAAGCTGTTGCCACCTCAGGAAAGGGTAAAATTACCATGACTGGGTCTCTGGGCGATGTCATGCAAGAGTCTATACAAGCAGCTCTCACTGTTGTTAGAAGCAGAGCAAATGCACTTGGAATTGAAAATAATTTCCATGAAAACAAAGACTTACATGTTCACGTTCCGGAAGGAGCAACACCCAAAGATGGCCCTAGTGCTGGTATTGGTATGTGCACGGCTATCGTTTCTGTACTAACAGGGGTGCCCGTCAGGAAAGATGTTGCAATGACTGGAGAAATTACACTACGTGGGCAGGTTCTTCCGATTGGCGGATTAAAGGAAAAACTACTAGCAGCGCATCGAGGTAATATAAAGACGATTATTATCCCAAAAGAAAATGAAAGGGATTTGAAAGAAACTCCAGATAACATCAAGTCA
The DNA here is from genome assembly GCA_030831165.1 of Gammaproteobacteria bacterium. Classification (GTDB taxonomy): domain Bacteria; phylum Pseudomonadota; class Gammaproteobacteria; order Pseudomonadales; family Pseudohongiellaceae; genus UBA5109. Next base: position 30,276 of record JAURLP010000012.1, read on the forward strand.
GATTTGACGATAAAACCAGTAAAGTGGATTGATGAGGTTTTAGAAATAGCATTGCAATATTTACCAGAACCCATTATAGGAAATAAAACGACTACCATAGAAAAAGCTGCAGCGGAGTCAAAAGAGAACGAAATCAAGAATAAAAGTAAAAAAGAAATAAATACACATTAAATACAGTGTATTTCTTGACATTAACTTTCCACAGTTGGTATAAAGTCCTTGAGCTTGTATGCAGCAGAGATACTGGATTAAGTGTTAATTGCTAGCAGGTTTGTTAAGCTGTTGAACAGAATGAGATTAATTAACAAGTATAATAAATTCGTAATTTAAAAGTTGCAGTTTTTTTTATTTGTATTCATGAGTTTGTAAGAAGAATTTCCTATTAACTTTAATTTTAAAACTAAGAGAAGGGTGATAATGTGAATAAATCAGAACTAATAGATGCAGTAGCTGAAAGTGCAGATTTACCAAAAGCCGCAGCAGCACGTGCCATTGATGCAATGACTGAGTCCATAACAGGAGCTTTAAAAGCTGGGGATTCTGTTGCTTTGGTAGGTTTTGGCTCTTTTAATGTAAAAGATCGTGCCGCGCGTACTGGCCGTAACCCACAGACTGGTGCCCCGATTCAAATCGCTGCTGCCAGAGTCCCTTCTTTTAAAGCCGGTAAAGCATTAAAAGATTCTGTGAATTCTTAATAAGCAAGTTTTATAGAAGATAAAATATTCTATTGTTACAAAAATGAGGGGCGCATCTTTGATGCGCCTCTTTACGTTATATCTTTGATTTTACTGATAACAGTATAAGAGATTAGATTACTCATGTTGCAGACGATAAGAAATAATTCACAAGGTTTCCTGGCAAAAATATTTGTAGGTTTTGTTATATTTATTTTTGCTATTTTTGGTTTGAATAGTCTTGTTACTTTTGTAAATACGGAATCGACTGTATCGGTGAATGGTGTGAATATCGATGAAGTTGCAATAGAAAGTGAAGCACAACGAATTACACAGGATCTTCTATCCTCACTTGGTGCTCAAATTGATATATCGGGTATCGATACTACTCAATTTAGGGAACAGGCAATCAACAACCTCATCGAGCGTGAACTCGTACTTCAGACTGCACTGGAAAATGGCATGTTGATTTCATCTATCACGCTGGATAGAGAGATTGCACGCACACCCGAATTCCAGGTTAACGGGGTCTTTAGTAATCAAAGAGCGCAAGCTTTATTAGCCAGTTTTGGTTTAACACCGGCTTCCTATAGGGCTTCCTTGCAACAACAAGGCTTAGTCAATCAGATGTTAACTGCTTACAGCGCTTCAAGTTTTGCTACTCCTCAGGAATTAGAAAACCTTGCGAGAATTAATGAGGAAAAACGAAATTTTCGGTATATCTCTATTCGTGCAGCTGATCTGGCTCAGACAGAAGAAGTCAGTGAAGAAGAGATTTCACAGTATTACGATGCTAATTCAGCGCTCTTTATGCAAACGGAACGTGTTTCACTTGAATATCTTGAATTGAACAAAAATGATTTGCTTGCTGATATAGAGGTCACTGAAGAACAAATTCTAGCTCAGTATGATATTGAGATAAGTGCATTGCAGGCTCAGACCGAAAGACGTGCCTCTCATATTCTATTACAGGCCTCAGGTAACGAGATTGAAGAAGCTACCGCTCAAGCCCTGGAAATAAAAGCCCGGCTGGATTCCGGTGAGAATTTTGATGATCTTGCAGCAGAATTTTCGGACGACGGTGGCTCCGCTCAATTTGGTGGCGATGTTGGTTATACAACGGGTGAAACTTTTGCAGAAGAATTCGAATCAGCACTCAGTCAGCTTGCCTTAAATGAAGTCTCAGAGCCTGTTCGAACTCAATTCGGTATACATTTAATTAAACTCACTGAGATCAGTGAAAATGAAGCGCCAAGTCTTGAGGAAAGCAGAGAGAGAATAGTGAGGGAATTACAAGATCAAGCCGTTGATGAACTCTATGTTACACGTGCAGAAGAACTGAATAACTTGAGTTTTGAGTCTGTTGATCTGCAAGAGCCTGCTGATATATTAGGCTTGGATATTCAAACAACAGAATTGTTTGATAGTGCCGGCGGCGTTGGTATCGCAGCTGAGAGCGCTGTAATTACCGCTGCCTTTAGTTCTGATGTCAGAGAAGGTCTCAATAGTGAATTAATTGCTCTGGATGACTCTCGAAGTGTTGTCATCAGACTGCTGGAATTCAGGGAACCCGAATCAAAAACCTTGACGGAAGTCAGGGGTGAAATTATCAGTACAATTAAAATGCAGAAAGGTGAAGAGCAGGCAGTCTCACTTGGCGAAACTTTTCTCAATAACTTAAATAATGATCAGAATATCGACAATTTACTGACTGTTCAGGGCCTGAAATGGGATGGAGGGCAAAATCTTAGCCGTACCAGCACGGCGCTGAATCCCGAAATTATGCAGATTATTTTTTCGCTTTCTAAGCCTGATTCAGATCCGGTCTACCAGGGGCAGCAGCTGTCTTCCGGAGACTATGTTATCGCTGAGTTACAAGAAGTCACTCCAGGTTCTTTGGACGAAATGACTGAAGAGAACCAACTGGCCTTACAAAATTATCTCATGCAGATGGGAGCATCATCAGACTTTAGCGCCTATATGAGTGGGGTTCAGCTTAAAGCCGATATTGAGCGATAAGCCTCCTAATTTTGAACCAGCTGCAAAATTCGTATAATTCATTTGAAACTGAGCTGAATCCCTGAGATATTCAGCGCTTGTCGTATATAAACTACAGGGTTTAGGAGCGTAACTAGCGTATGAAAACAACTCGCCGTAATTGCTTAATTATACTTTTTGGCCTTTTACTCAGCGCCTGTGGCGGAGGTTCAAGTTTAAGCCGAGTTGACCAGGGAACTATCGATGGAGTGTTACATTTCGGAAATGGAACTGAGCCTCAAACCATTGACCCCCATATAGCTACTGGAGTTCCAGAGCACCACGTTATTACAGCTCTTTTTGAAGGCTTGGCCACTAAAAACCCCTATACCCTCGAATCAGAACCGGGGGTAGCCGAAAGCTGGGACATCAGCGAGGATGGCAAGACTTATATCTTCCATATAAGGCCAAATGCTAGATGGAGCAATGGTGATGCTGTTACTGCTGAAGATTTTCGTTGGTCCTGGGAGAGAATTCTCACTCCAGAACTGGCTTCAGAGTATTCTTATATGCTCTATCCTATAGCCAATGCTGAAAATTTTAATAAAGGCAGAATTCCCGATTTTAATCAGGTTGGCGTAAAAGTCCTCGATCAACTAACTCTCGAAGTTCAATTAAGAGCCCCCACACCTTATTTTCTGCAATTGATGGATCACTACAGCACCTTTCCTGTTCATCGAGCCACTATTGAAGCCTTTGGTAGTTATACAGATCAACTCTCGCAGTGGTCCAGAGAAGGCAATATCGTTTCTAATGGTCCATTTCAATTGGCTGAGTGGAGAATCAATTCACATATTAGAGTTGAAAAAAGTATGAGTTACTGGGATACAGACTCAGTTAAATTAAATTCCATAATTTTTTATCCTACCGATAATTTGATTACCGAAGAACGAATGTTTCGGGATGGCTTAATTCACAGGACTGAAGACGTTCCCCTTGATAAAGTTCCGGTTTATTTGGAAGAGGATCCTGACACGATTGTAATTGCTCCTTATTTGAGTAGTTATTATTACATGATAAACACTACTAAGCCGCCCCTTGACGATCTGCGAGTGAGAAGGGCACTGTCAATGTCTGTTGATCGGGATCTATTGAATGAAACAGTATTAGAGAACATTATGGTGCCAGCATATTTTCTGACACCTCCAGGTACCGTCGGCTATGAACCTCCGGTTACTTTTGCTTATGACCCTGAGCAAGCTCGAGCATTATTGGCAGAAGCAGGCTACCCTAATGGGGAAGGGTTTCCATACTTTGAAATACTTTATAACACTCAAGAGAATCATCGAAGAATAGCCGTTGCCATACAGGAGATGTGGCGAGAGACCTTGAATATTGATGTTGGCATTGTTAATCAGGAATGGCAGGTCTATCTGGAAAGCGTTGGTAATATAAACTATGACGTTGCCAGAAGAGGTTGGGTTGGAGACTATGTGGATCCCAATACCTATCTGGATATGTTTATCACTGGCGGAGGCAATAATAATACCGGTTTTTCAAATGCCCGCTATGATGAAATCATGCTTAACGAAGCGCCTCTTAAGCTCAATAATGAAGAACGATTTGCGCTTTATACCGAAGCAGAAACCATATTAATGGATAATATGCCGATCATCCCAATTTATATTTATCAGACTAAAAATTTAAAAAATCCTGATATGAAGGGCGCTCCTTCAAATATTATGGATCATTACAACTGGAAGTATGTCTATCTGGAATCAGATCAGTAAGCAAAAGCAGGCGTAAATCTCATGTGGCGTTTTATTGGATTCCGGACCCTTCAGGCAATACCTGTCATTTTTGCAGTTATTACCATTACATTTTTTCTGGTTCGTGCCGCACCAGGGGGACCTTTTTCAAGCGAAAAAGCCGTTTCTGAACAGGTAAAAGCAGCGCTTGAAGCACAATTTCAGTTAGATTTACCTCCCCATGAGCAATATCTTGCTTATCTTACTGATTTGATCAAAGGTGATTTTGGCCCTTCATTTAACTTCCCCGGCCGTAGCGTCAATGAGCTTATTTTTCAGGGCTTACCCGTTACTGCCGAGCTGGGCTTTTATGCTTTATTAATTGCCGTTGTAGTAGGGACTCTTTCAGGAGTTATTGCTTCGTTGAAACCGAACTCACTGCAAGATTATATTCCTATGAGCTTTGCCATGGTGGGCATTTGTATGCCCTCATTTTTACTGGGGCCAACCTTGGTGCTGGTATTTTCAATATGGCTAGGCTGGTTGCCTGTTTCTGGCTGGGGCAGTATTCCTGGCGACAAGATATTACCCAGTATCACTCTAGGGGCAATGTACGCCGCTTATATTGCACGTCTCAGTCGTGCGGGCATGCTTGAAGTCTTGTCACAGGATTATTTAAGAACAGCTAGAGCAAAAGGTCTGCCAGAATATAAAGTCATCATTAAGCATGCACTTCGAGGTGGCTTGATCCCTGTCGTAGCTTTTTTGGGGCCAGCTTTTGCTGGCCTTCTCAGTGGCTCCTTTGTTGTTGAAACTGTTTTTCAGGTGCCTGGCTTAGGCCGTTTTTATATACAGGCAGCATTTAACCGCGATTACACGATGATTCTGGGTACTACTGTCTTTCTGGCGACCCTTATTGTGCTATTCAATTTATTATCTGATGTGTTGGCAGCATGGCTAAACCCCAGACTGCGTTATCAATTTAGAAAATAATGAGTAATCAGACAACGCAAATAGAAAACATTGATGCGATGCCTAAAGGCGTTTCTCTTTGGGATGACGCCTGGATACGTTTAAAGAAAAACAAGTTGGCTATGGTAGGTTTATGCTTCTTGATTTTTATGATGATCGTTTGTCTTATGGCACCTTTACTTACCCCCTATGGTTATGAAGAGCAGGATTTACGTTTAGGTGCTTCAGCTCCATCAGTAACACACTGGCTAGGCACTGATACTTTTGGTCGAGATATGCTAACCAGAATACTTTATGGCGGCAGGGTGTCATTGATGGTTGGTTTTATAGCGACCTCTGTTGCATTGTTGATTGGTGTAACGTACGGGGCCATTGCCGGTTACGCTGGCGGAAAAGTTGATGCTTTAATGATGCGTCTAGTGGATATAATTTATGCATTGCCATTCATGATTTTCATTGTGCTGTTAATGGTGGTTTTTGGCAGAAATCTGTTGCTGCTTTTTTTAGCCATAGGCGCTGTCGAATGGCTGGTAATGGCTCGTATTGTTAGAGGGCAGATTCAAAATTTAAAACAGCAGGAATTTGTGGAAGCCGCAATCTCTCTTGGTTTGTCACCTGGCGCGATTATTCGCAAACATCTTATTCCTAATGCGCTGGGTCCAATCATTGTTTATACCACCTTAACTATTCCTAATGTGATGCTACTGGAAGCATTTCTGAGCTTTCTTGGTTTGGGCATTCAGCCTCCTCAGTCTTCCTGGGGATTGCTAATTTCTTACGGGGTGGAAAGTATGGAAGAATATCCATGGTTATTGATTTTCCCTGGTCTTGCGCTGACCTTGACCTTGTTTGCTTTGAACTTCATGGGCGATGGTTTGAGAGATGCGCTCGACCCCAAGGCCTCCAGAGACTGATATGGCCTTATTAACCACTTCAGATTTGCGCGTTTATTTCCATACTCGAAATGGGCTGGTCAAAGCGGTTGATGGCATCAGCTTTTCTGTCGAGGAAGGCAAAACCTACGCAATTATTGGGGAATCAGGTTCGGGTAAATCTGTAGCCTGTTACAGCATGCTGGGTCTCGTGCCGATGCCGCCAGGAAAAATTGAATCAGGCGAAGTATGGTTTGAGAATCAGGATTTACTCAAGCTTAGTGAATCGCAATTAAGAAAAATACGAGGAAAAGGAATATCGATAATTTTCCAAGACCCGATGACGACGCTAAATCCATTTTTAAAAATAGGGGATCAACTGATAGAGCCTTTGCGCTTACATTTTGGTATGAGTAAAAAGGATGCTTGGCAAAAAGGAGTACAGATCCTCGAAGAAGTAGGGATAAAGAACCCCGCTCAACGCATGAAGTCATGGCCTTTCGAGTTTTCTGGTGGCATGCGTCAGCGTGTTGTCATAGCGATGGCTTTGGTCACCGAGCCAAAAATTATTATCGCGGATGAACCCACTACGGCTCTGGATGTCACAGTACAGGCGCAAATTTTGAAATTATTAAAAGAGCTACAGGTTCGCAGAAATATTGGTGTTATTTTTATTAGTCATGATCTAAGTGTTGTCGCAGATATCGCAGATGAAATTGCCGTTATGCAAAATGGCATCTTTGTTGAGCAAGGAACTCGCGATGCAATATTTTCTAATCCTCAGCATGCATATACCAAAAAACTATTGGCAGCTGTGCCAGATTCTGAAAAGACGAATCAACAACATGAGAACACTTATTTAATCAGTGCTGATAATATCAGTGTGCATTTTTCTGGTAATAAAGGCGAGGGGGTCTTAAAAGCCGTCGATGATGTTTCTCTCAAGATTAAGCAACATGAGATTCTTGGTCTCGTAGGGGAATCAGGTTCAGGCAAATCGACCACTGGCCGTGCCATTTTACGCTTATTAGATTTGGCAAATGGAAAAATTGTCTTTAATAACGAGGATATAAGCCATTATTCTAGGGCGGAAATGAAGCCTTTACGTCGACAAATGCAGATGATTTTTCAAGATCCTTACGCCAGTTTAAATCCCAGGACGTCAGTTTATGACACGCTTGCCGAACCTTTGTTGTTGCACAAAATAGTTGCAAAAAAAAACCTGGATAGTGAAGTTTTTTCTTTGATGGACTCAGTTGGTTTATCTCGTGAAAGTGTTTTACGCTATCCCCATGAGTTTTCAGGCGGCCAACGTCAACGCATTGCGATAGGCAGAGCAATAGCCACTAAGCCTGCATTTATTGTTGCAGACGAGCCCGTTTCTGCTCTTGATGTCACTATACAGTCACAGATACTTGATTTGCTATTGAACCTTGTCAATGAATTTAATTTGACCATGTTATTTATCTCGCATGATCTGGGTGTTGTAAGATATCTGGCTGATCGTGTGCTGGTCATGAAAGACGGAAAATTAGTTGAAGAAGGGGCAGTCCACGAAATTTTCAACAACCCGCAAGAAGCTTATACACGAGCTTTGTTGGACGCCATACCCGGTAAGTCATTACTTGGAGTAGGCTAAAATCCGTCTTTCCACTGCCTTAAAGCTGCAAATATTGCTACTGGCTGCTCTGCCTTTTCCGGAAAGTTTTCTACTATAGATTCTTCAGAACAGCGTAAAAAAGGATTTGTCCTTAGTTCAAGTTCAATGCTGGTGGGAACGGTCGGAATATCATTTTTACGTTTGGCTTGTTCCTGCTGGATACGTTGTTGCAGTGCTGAATCTTCGGGTGCTACAGCTGCTGCGAAGGCTAAATTACTGAGGGTGTATTCATGCGCGCAAAAAACTTGCGTTTGTGGGTCTAAAGCGGCTAGCTTTTGTAGCGAGCCATACATCATTTCAGCAGTCCCTTCGAAAATTCGACCACAACCTCCAGCGAATAAAGTATCTCCACAAAATAGAACAGGGATTTCATTGTTTGTATTGCTTGTTGTATCTGCATAATAGGCAATATGGTCCAGGGTGTGTCCGGGAATTTCCAGGACGCTAAAATTAGTGTTGGCAAGGTTGACAACATCACCTTCAAATAAGGGCTTGGTTACCTGCGGAATATAGGAAGACTGGGGGCCGTAAACAGGCACATCTTTAAGCGCAAGTAAGTCATTTACTCCACCAATATGATCCGCGTGATGATGTGTTAGTAAAATAGCAGACAAGCTTAAATTTTCTTTTTTAAGATAAGCTATTACAGGAGTCGCATCCCCAGGATCCACTATACAGGCGTTTAGGGATTCTGAATCCTTGAATATCCATAGATAATTATCATTAAAAGCTTTAACAGGATGTATTTCTAACATAGTGACAGTATTTCATTTTAGGCCAGTTTGTTAATAGGGTATCATGACTGCATGACTAAGAAAAAATACAATGAGTCCAAAAGTTTCTTTGACATGACAGATTGGCTGCAGACGCCACTGGGTGAAAACCTTTTGCAAACTGAACTTTCATTGATAGAAAATATGATAAACCGTCGTTTTGGTTATCATTTATTACAATTAAGTTGTGCCGATATCAAGATGTATGACGATAGTCCGATTGGTCACAAGTTTAGCCTAACGCCCTCTACCAAAGTAAAAAACGGCAGCGTGGTCGCTCAAGCCGAAGCCATCCCTCTGGCTGGAGAATCTGTGGATATGGTGGTTTTACATCATGCCCTGGATTATTCTGAGCATCCCCACCAATTATTACGTGAAGCCGATAGAGTGCTGATAGCTGGCGGACATCTACTGATTATTGGCTTTAACCCATTTAGCACATGGGGTATACGGCATAAATTTGGCAGAAGTGCTGGGAAAAGTCCCTGGCAGTCGAATTTACTTTCCAGTATGCGACTGAGTGACTGGTTGAAACTTTTAGATTTTAAAATAGAGCAAGTTCATTTCGGGCTTTATTCATTGCCTATTAATAGCTCAAAATTAATTCGTTATTCGTCATTTATGGGCAAGCTGGCCCAACGACTAAATTGGCCCACAGGCGGTATATATATTATTTCTGCTAAAAAACAGGCTTTCCCCATGACGCCAATACGTGAACCCTGGAAAGCTATTCCCAGAAAAGCAAAGGGCTTAGCTCTGGGGGATAATGTCAGCATTGCCCCAACTCAAACGCATAATGAAACACGGCATTAATATAGTTTATGCGAGTTAATTGAGTTTATGAGTATGGTCGTCACAATTCATACCGATGGTGCTTGTAGAGGGAATCCTGGTCCTGGGGGATGGGGAGCGTCATTAGAGTATGGTGACAACCAACGGCTCCTATATGGCGGGGAATTGAATACAACTAATAATAGAATGGAATTAACGGCCGTGATCAAGGCTCTGCAAGCCTTAAAATTCAATTGTCAGATTGAACTTTATACCGATTCAAAATATGTCTTGCAAGGCATCACAGATTGGATGGCGAACTGGAAAAAAAGAAACTGGCGGACCGCGGATAAGAAACCGGTTAAAAATGTTGATTTGTGGCAAGAATTGGATGAACTTGTATCTGAACATGACATTAATTGGCATTGGGTAAAAGGGCACAGTGGTCACCCAGGAAATGAACTGGCAGATCAATTAGCAAATAAAGGAATTGATGAGCTATGAGGCAAATAGTACTTGATACTGAAACAACTGGGCTAGAACCAAGCCAGGGTCATCGAATTATTGAAATTGGTTGTGTTGAACTTATTAATCGACGCCTGACTGGAAATAATCTGCATATTTATATTAACCCTCAGCGTGAAATTGATGCTGGCGCTCTGGAAGTGCATGGTATAAGCAGTGACTTTCTTGCAGATAAACCGCTTTTTTCAGATATTGCAGATACGTTTATTGATTTTGTTAAAGATGCTGAGTTAGTTATTCATAACGCTCCTTTTGATGTCGGCTTTTTGAATGCTGAACTTTCCGATTTAAATCGTGGCTATAAAAGTATGGATGAATATTGCAAGATATTAGACACTCTTGCTATGGCGCGTAAAAAACATCCAGGCCAAAAAAATAATCTGGATGCGCTTTGTAAGCGCTATTTTGTGGATAATACGCAACGAGAATTACATGGCGCATTACTTGATGCTGAAATTCTCGCTGATGTTTATTTAATCATGACCGGAGGGCAATCAAGTTTTGCGCTTAGCTCTGAGAATGCTGCTGAAGGAACTGCCGCAAATAGAATTAAAAGACTTGATAAAAATCGGCCGCCGCTGAAGGTTCTTATGGCAACAGAAGAAGAGCAGGCTGCGCATCAAAAAACTTTAGAGAGAATTCAAGAAGTGTCTGATACACAATTGTGGCAATTACCAAAAGAAAATTAATTTTAGTATTTAATCAAAAGCACATAAAACTTATTTATTTAACAATTATTGAGGTAGCTTGTGGAATTTATTGCAGAATATGGCATGTTTCTGGCCAAAACTTTAACGTTTACTGTAGCAGTAATAGTAATCATTGTGACCGCAGTAGGTAGCGCAGTAAAGTCAAAAAAAGAATCAAAGGGTTCAATTTCAGTGCTGCACCTTAATAAAGAAATTAATGATCTCGGCGATGAAATAAAACATGTAGTCGAAGATGAGGAAAGTTTTAAAAAAGCTAAAAAGGAGAGTCAGAAAGCCGAAAAAAAACAACAAAAAGAAAAAAAGAAGAATAAAACTTCAAGTGATAAAAAGCGTTATTACGTTTTCGATTTTAATGGTGATGCTAGAGCCTCACAAGTTGAAAACATGCGCAAGGTAATTACTGCAGTGCTTAGTATTATCAGACCAGAGCAGGATGAAGTTATTCTTCGCTTGGAAAGCCCTGGAGGCATGGTCCATGGCTATGGCCTAGCTGCTTCACAACTGGCAAGAATCAAGAAGCTCAATATCCCATTAACTATCTGTGTTGATAAGGTGGCAGCTAGTGGGGGATACATGATGGCCTGTCTAGGGTCTAAGATTGTTGCAGCTCCGTTTGCCTATATTGGTTCTATTGGCGTATTGATGCAATTGCCCAACTTTAATCGTTTGCTGAAAGAAAAAAATGTAGATTATGAAATGATAACAGCTGGTGAGTATAAGCGTACCTTGACAATTTTTGGTGAAAATACAGACAATGGCCGAGAAAAAGTAACTGAAGAAATACAACAGACTCATGATTTGTTCAAAGAGTTTGTTAAAGAAAATCGCCCAAAACTAGATATTGATAAAGTGGCTACAGGTGAAACGTGGTTTGGCACAAAAGCTCTGGATCAAAATTTAGTGGATGAAATTAAAACCAGTGATGAATGTATTGTCGAGGCGTGTAAAGATGCAGATGTGTACTTGGTGTCTTATGAGAAAAAACTCAGCATGGCGGACCGCTTTGGTAAAGTTATGGAAAGCGCTCTAGATACAACTTTACTGAAATGGCTCAACAAAACACCAAAGGATCTTACATCTTAAACAGAGTAGGGACTTGCTGATTTCTCAATTATTCACAGCCGCTCAGCAGCTTATCGCCTGCGAAATAAGGGCGTTGGTTTGGCGACAGTGCTCTGGTAATTTTCAGAAAAATCATGAAAGCCTGCTAATAATACTTCTTCATTGGCCTCTTCCGGGACAAGAAAACTGCTAAAGCCACAGCTCAACATGTAAGAAAGCTGGTCTCTTTGCACATCGCCAATAGCTCTTAAATCTTCTTTGAAGTTGAGCTGTTGTCTCAATATCGCAGCATGGGAAAAAGATCTACCATCACGAAATATCGGGAAATTCAAAGCTATAACTGAGAAATCATTAACATCTGCTTCTAGGGATAAAGGGCTTTCATCACTATCAAGCCAAATTCCGATATCGACAGTTTTTTTGCTAAAAAGCTCTTTATTATCCAGCCATAACTTCAATGGGACTATGTAATTACCATCATTGATTGAGTTTATTGCTTCTACGTCAGTTTCCTTATCAAACAGATGCCACTTATTTTCAATAAACGCACCATCTTTAATCAGCTTTGGCATAAACTTTCTCCTTAAAGGGCTCCATTCCGAGACGTTCATAGGCATCAATGAATTTCTCGTTATGTTGTCGCTCATCCAGATAAATCTGAATGATTTTTTCTATAACATCCGGAATTTCTTCCTGAGAAAATGACGGGCCTAAAATTTTAGCTAATTTTGCTTCTCTACCAGCATCGCCGCCCAGCGCTACTTGATAAAATTCTGCACCTTTTTTATCAACACCAATAATGCCGATATTCCCTACATGATGATGACCGCATGCATTCATACAACCTGATATATTTAAAGTTATATCTCCAATATTATTTAAGCGATCAAAGTCATTGAAACGGCGCTGTATCGCTTCAGCAATAGGAATGGATTTGGCATTAGCCAAAGAGCAAAAGTCACCGCCGGGACAGCAGACAATATCATTCAGAAGACCAAGATAAGGAGTCGCCAAACTTTCTGTCTTACATGCTTTGTATATTTCATATAGATCTTTAATACGAACATCTGCCAAGGTCAGATTTTGTTCATGTGTGACTCGTAATTCAGAAAAACTATATCTCTCAGCAAGATCAGCAACAAACTCCATTTGTCTATCTGTGACGTCACCTGGAGCCGCGCCGATATCTTTTATGCATAAAGTCACTATGCAATAGCCAGCTTGTTTATGGGGAGCAACATTGCGGTCAACCCAATTCTTAAAGAGCAAATCAGATTGCAAAGCTGCGTTTATTACTTCGTCTTCATCAGGTAACTGTTCAAAATCTGGTGTGCTAAAAAAGCTCTTGCAACGGTTAACTTCTGCTTCGGTTAAGGTCGCTTGATTACCTTTAGAGAATTGCCATTGAGCTTCTACCTTTTCACGAAAGGCATCTATCCCTAGCTCTTTCACTAAAATTTTAATGCGGGCCTTGTATTTATTATCACGGCGGCCTTCCATATTGTATACGCGCATAATGGCATCAAGGTAGGTTAATAAATGCTGCCAGGGTAGGTATTCACATATCACCTGGCCAATAAGCGGGGTTCGCCCTAAACCACCCCCAACCAGTACTTTAAAGCCAATTTCGCCCTGGTCGTTCTTAAGCAGATACAAGCCTATGTCATGTACTTGTGTAGCAGCCTGGTCTATTTCAGTCCCGCAAACCGCAATTTTGAATTTTCTTGGCAGATAGGCAAACTCAGGATGAAAAGTAGACCATTGGCGAATGATTTCACACCAGGGTCTGCTATCTTCAATTTCGTTCTTAGCAGAGCCAGCAAACTGATCAGTAGTGGTGTTTCTTATACAGTTTCCACTGGTTTGTATGGCGTGCATGCTGACTTCTGCTAATTCAGCAAGTAAATCAGGCACTTGTTCCAGTTTAGGCCAGTTGTACTGGATGTTTTGACGAGTCGATAAATGCGCGTAACCCTTATCATAGTCCCTGGCTATAGAAGCTAACTTTCTTAGCTGAGTAGAGGAGAGGAGACCATATGGCACGGCAACACGGATCATCGGAGCAAGGCGCTGGATATAAAGGCCATTTTGCAAACGTAGGGGAAGAAATTGTTCGTCGCTTAATTTACCGTCTAGGTAACGCTGGGTCTGGTCACGATATTGGATAATGCGTTCTTCCAACATTTTGTGATCATATTCGTCATAAATATACATAATCAAAAAGAATTTAAAAACAGAGGTCGGGATAATACACAATCATAAGTTTAAGCGCCATCTGTGCTTGAGTTTTAGGCGCTACAAATGATCATTCATGTTTTCCATTAAGTGCATCAAACGAGTCAGATAATCATGAGCGATACAGAAAATAATTCTAGAGAATCTGAATTTAACGAAGCCGATAGTAAAGCAGATGCGATTGCTATGCTTTGCTTGGTCTTGATAGCCGTTGCCGCTATGGTTTATTTGGCAAACACCTAATATGCCAGGGGGCTATTCCAGCTCTCCTTGCAGGTTTAGCCTAAAGCCAGATTGACAGCCAACATAACAGCCAGAACAAAGCAGCTTGTAAAGATGAGGGCTGCAACAATGAAGGGTAAGAGCTTGCCCTGACTAAAGTCGCGTTCTCTGTTCTTTGAATTTTGAACACCAATACTTGCTTGTATTACGCTCAACATGACTCGCCAGAACGGAATATTTTCTGTCCTGAGGGGGCATTATAAGCTGTATTGGTAGTTTTAGTTTTATCAGAAGCTTGATTCACAATAATTCAACCTTATATAGTAATCCTAATAGCTTTACACTCCGTACTTCTATTCGGTGCATTATAAACTAAGTAGCTTTAATATAATTGTTATTAGCTTGGTGGGATTACTTTAATTAGTTAAAAATAAATTGGTTTATTACTATGATTAAAATTACAGAGTCAGGACAAAAATACCTAAGAGATCTTCTTGCAAAGCAAGATTGTGAAGGTATTGCTATAAGGGTTTTTGTGCTGGATGGCGGCACTCCCAAAGCTGAAACATGCATTGCTTTTTGTCGTCCTGGTGAAGAGCAGGATGATGATGAAGTGTTTCAATATGATGGTTTAAAGGCTTTCGTAGAAGCAAAGAGTAAAGTCTATCTGGAAGAGGCCGTTGTTGATTTTTCTAAAGACAGTATGGGTGGACAACTAACCATTAAGGCTCCGAATTCACGGATGCCTAAAATATCTGATGACAGCTCTTTGCAAGATAAAATTAATTATATACTTTATAGCGAGATAAACCCTGGCTTACAGAGCCATGGTGGTCATGTGACGCTGGAAGAGCTGACAGAGGATAATGTCGCTGTTTTACAATTTGGTGGTGGTTGTCAGGGTTGCGGCATGGTAGATGTCACTTTAAAAGATGGTGTTGAGAAAACCTTATTAGAGCAGTTGCCAGAGTTGTCAGCAGTTAAAGATATTACCGATCATAGTATTCAGGAAAATGCTTACTATAAGTGAGCAGCCATGAGCGTTTCCCTTAATCCTGCCATAGACCTCGCCATTATAGGGGGTAGTGGTTTTTACCATCTTAATCCTCACCGTGCGGATAAAGAAACTCAACAAACTACTTACCTGGATATAACCACACCCTTCACCAATGAGCCCATCAGGCTTTGCCAGGAAGCAGTAAACACAACTAATGTTTATTTCATTCCACGGCACGGGGTGGAACACACATTGCCACCTCATAAAATTAATTACCGTGCAAATCTTTGGGCTTTAAAAGAAGCTGGTGTACAAAAAATTATTGCCGTTAATGCTGTCGGGGGTATAAATCCAAAAATGAACCCCGGTTCTCTGGTCATTCCTGATCAGATAATTGATTACACCTGGGGGCGAGAGCATAGTTTTTTTGATGGCTTAAATTCTCTTCACGATCATATAGATTTCACCTATCCCTATGATGCTCAACTTCGTGACCTGCTAATTGAGGAAGCCAAGGAGATAGAACTGCCTGTTTTTGGCAAGGGCTGTTTTGCATGTACACAAGGACCTCGTTTGGAAACCGCGGCAGAAATTCAGAAACTCAAACGCGATGGATGTGACATCGTTGGTATGACAGGCATGCCAGAAGCGGCTTTGGCCAGAGAGTTAAATATTGCTTATGCGTGCATTACCTTAGTGGTAAATCCAGCGGCAGGACTTAGTAAAGAAACTATAACTATCGATAAAATTAAAAAAGTACTTAGTGAAGGCTTGCAGGATGTACGTAAGTTGCTCGGAGCCTGCGTGGTAAAACTATAAAAATCTATTCCAAGGAGAAATCGAACAAGGCGGGTAATTCATAAGGGCGGACCTCTATTAACATCCCTAAAGCCGGGTGATCTAGATAGTGCAACTCATTACTGATCATTTGTCGGGTTTCCAGCATTGGATATACCTGGTTTATTACCAAATCAACGTTATCTTGGGAGATATCTTCAAATACATCAGTAAAGGGTTGTGGGGGAACATTCCAGTCCAGATTGCTGACAACATTGAAACTATTGCGCCAAAGCCTTGCTTCAACATCGACTCGATTGATGTTGTAACTAATTAATAAACTACCTTCAAGTTCATTGTGCTGACCGTAACGGTCGCCACCGTGGATAAATACTGCAGAAGCCTGAATTTTATTTAACACCGGTTGGCGCCAAACGGCGTGAAACAGAACGCGATGATCAGGGCTGAGATTTAAATTTCTGTTATAGCGCGTAAATTGGTGATCTGTCTCAGGCAAGGCTATAAACGGATCGCGTGTTTTGTCTATTAATTTGAAATCCGAATTTGGCTCACGCAACTCGGGGCCAAACTCTGTGCTTATGATAGGTAATTCAGAAAGAGAAATTTGGCCTTGAATGTTGTTATTCTCAGCTCGATTATTGTCTGCAGTTGAGAAGTCCACATAATAGTTCATTAAAGCCGGAGTTAATTTTAATATGGGCTCTGGGTATAGAAGCTCTACATAATCAGGAAGAAATAACTCTGGATTAATTGATAAGCTGCTTTGATTTGTGAAGATACTTACTTCAATTTCATACCAGCGGTTACCGTCATAACTAAAAGTTTGGGCGTAAGAATAGGACTTTGCCATGAGTGCAAGTAAAAGAATGCTTACTGTTAATATAGATTTCATGTTTTACATTTAAGCGGCTTTCTTTAATAAGGTTAATGTATTTTTTACAAACTCTAGGCGTTCAGCTGGATCCAGATTATCGTGAAAAAATTTCAGCTCATTGCCTGCTGATAATTTATAAATTTCAGGTTGTTCCTGAACTATCTTAACAAGAGAGTAGGGGTCAACTACAGTATCATTTTTAAAATACATTTTACCGGCCTTTACATTGGCTTCAATTTTAGCAATACCCAGGCGCTCAGCTTGTAATTTTAATTCGGTTACTGAGAATAAAAAATTAACAGGCTCAGTTAGTAGACCAAAGCGGTCTATCATTTCTACTTTTAATTCTATCAACTCATCGTTTGATTGAGCGTTGGCAATACGCTTATACATAAGTAAGCGTAGATGGACATCTGGCAAGTATGAATCAGGAATTAAAGCTGGAATACGCAGATTAACTTCAGTGCTTTCCTGTAAAGGTTTGTCGAGGTTTAATTGTTTGCCTGCTTTCATTAATTTTATGGTTTGCTCCAACATTTCGCTATAAAGAGTAAACCCTATTGTCTGAATATGTCCGCTTTGTTCGTCGCCAAGTAGCTCGCCTGCACCTCTAATTTCAAGATCATGACTGGCCAATGTGAAGCCTGCACCCAATGTGTCTGCAGAGGCGATAGCATCAACTCTTTTTTTGGCATCGTTGCTCATGCTTTTAGGTGAGGGAGTTAACATGTAAGCATAAGCCTGATGATGCGATCTTCCTACACGTCCACGCAGCTGGTGCAATTGCGCCAAACCAAACTTATGCGCTCCTTCTATGATAATTGTGTTGGCGTTTGGTATATCAATTCCGGTTTCAATGATTGTTGAACAAACAAGTACATTATATTGTTTGTGATAAAACTCAGACATGACTCTTTCTAATTCGCGTTCCCTTAGTTGACCGTGGGCAACTGCCACTCTGGCTTCAGGAACAAGTTCACGAATTTCTTCAGCGGCTTTCTCAATAGTTTTAACTTCATTATGCAAGAAAAAGACCTGGCCGCCGCGTAATAGTTCACGCAAAATAGCTTCTTTTATTAGCGGAGGGTTTGATTGCCGGATAAAGGTTTTTATAGATAATCTTCGGGCAGGAGGGCTGGCGATGATAGAGAGATCACGCATACCCGACATTGCCATATTTAAAGTTCTTGGTATGGGAGTGGCAGTCAGGGTCAAGATGTCTACATTGGATCTCATGGCTTTTAAGGTTTCCTTTTGACGTACCCCAAAGCGATGTTCTTCATCAATAATCAAAAGCCCAAGGCTTTTATATTTTACATTTGATTGTAAAAGTTTATGGGTGCCAATGACGATATCTATTCTGCCATTTTCTAATTCTGCAAGATTTTTGTCTTGGTCTTCTTTGGCAACAAAGCGTGACATTAATGCAATTCTTACTGGCCAATCAGCAAAACGATCTTTGAAATTGTCATAGTGTTGCTGAGCCAACAGGGTGGTTGGCACCAGAATAGCCACTTGCTTATGATTGTTCACTGCTATGAACGCAGCTCGTAAGGCAACTTCTGTCTTGCCAAAACCGACGTCTCCACAAACAAGTCTATCCATTACTTTTGTTGTGGTCATATCATTGATAACTGCATTAATTGCGTCTACCTGGTCATCCGTTTCTTCAAAGGGAAAGCTGTTTTTGAATAACTGATAATCCTCAGTAGGGAGTTTAAATAGCTGACCTTTTTTAGCTTCACGCCGAGCATAAATGTCAAGTAGTTCAGCGGCAACATCAACGACTTTTTCTGCAGCTTTACGCCTTGCTTTTATCCACTGGTCACTACCTAGTTTATGTAAGGGGGCTGTGGCTGCGTCAGCACCACTGTAGCGATTGATGAGATGAAGTGAAGATACGGGGACATATAACTTTGCATGATCGGCATATTCAAGCACAAGAAATTCGGTTTGCTGACCTTCAACATCAAAGTTCTCCAAACCATGGTATCGACCAACACCGTGGTCAATATGTACGACAGGCGAGCCGATGTTTAGTTCAGTCAGGCTTTTTACAATGAAGTCCGTATTATCCTTAGCTTTTCCACGTCGCCTATATTGACTAACATGATGGACAAATAACTGGCTTTCAGTAATAAGAATAATTTCTGGTTCGGCTAGCCAAAAACCGAATTCTATTGGTGTAATAGTGATGGCCAGTTTCGGCTTTTGCGTGATGAATGTTTCCCATTTGTCGATCACCTCCGGGTATACCTGAATACTTTTTAATAAATCAATTAAAGTCTCTCGTCTTCCAGCAGAGTCTGTACAAAATAAAATAGGCGTGTCGGCATTTTTTCTTAGAAATTTCTCTAAAGCGCCCAAAGGCTTTTCTTTCTTATGATCAACCGCAATGTCCGGAAAGCTTCGGGTTTTAACCTGAATATGCTGCTTTTGTTTGGTGTTAAGGTTTATCTGTGGATAATTGTTAAGTGCACTAAAACAATCATTAAGCGGTATAAAAATTTTACTAGGCTTTACCAGAGGATTATGTTGATCGTAACGGCGATCTTCATAACGACTATTGATTTCACGCCAAAATTGTTCTGCGCCTGTTTGAATGGAACCGCTGCTCATGATAAGCGTATTTTCTGGCAGATAATCAAAAATTGTTGCTAGCTCAGAAAAAAACAAGGGGAGGTAATATTCGATTCCAGCTGTGGCTATACCCTGTGAGACATCTTCATACATAGGACATTTACGCAAATCGATATCAAATTCCGCTCTAAAGTTTTGTCTAAATGTTTCTATCCCTGCTTGATCAAGAGGATATTCCTTACCTGGCAATAAATTTATTTGCTTAATTCGATCTTGAGAAATTTGGGTTTCGGGATCAAAGCTGCGCAGGCTTTCAATTTCATTATCAAATAGCTCTATTCTGTATGGCTTTCTTGAACCCATTGGGAAAATATCAAATATTGAACCGCGCAAGGCATACTCACCATGCTCATAAACAGCATCGACGTTTCTGTAACCTGCGTTTTCCAAATTTAACCGTAGAGTGCCCAGATTAATTTCTTCGCCTATTGAAAAACTTAACGAGCGACCATGGATATATGAAGCCGGGACTAATCTATGCAATACCGTACTAATAGAGGCAATTAATATGCCGTTGTTAACCTTGTCGAGTTGAGAAAGTATGTCGAGCCGCTGCGAAATAATGTCCTGATGAGGCGAGAAATTATCATATGGAAGTGTTTCCCAATCAGGAAGTTCTTCAAGGTAAACAGGCCTATCTTCCTTCCCTTTTTTATAAAAAAAAGCTAACTCAGATTTTAAACGCTGAGCTTGTTGGCTGTTCTCAGTCAAGACCAGTACCAATCCGGCATGCTCACGGGCACAATTGGCAATACAAAGAGCAGAGGCCGAACCAGAAAATCCACCCCAGTTCTGCCGATTGCCAGGCCTAAGGAGGGAGTGATCTAAAGCAGGAGAAAAAATAGAAAACGCTGTCACAACTAATTAATATGCCTGTAAAAGGGCCGCTATCATGGCATAAAATTGCAGTTTAATTCTAGCAAAGAGATTAAGGTTGGACATATTAAGGCTGACCTAAGATAATACGCGCCGTCTGAAACAACGCTGTTTATTTATCGGCATAATACAAATATAGGATTTCATTGTGGTAAGACCTAGCTTAGATGATTATTTTGGTGACTGGAAAGCAAGAGAAGCTTTAACCCGCGAGATGATTCCCATGATTGGGAAGCTCGAATACGAGAAAGGGGTTCAGATATTCCTTTACGGTAGAACATTAAACAAACGTTCTACCGTTGCCATTATGCAATATCACCGTCGCGTCCGCGAAGTTGCCAGAAATGAGCTGTCTGAATTTGAAAGCCATCCAGTGCTTTCTGCAATGTGCACACTTAATCTGGCTCCCAGCCAAATAGACTTAGGCAAATTGACCGTTAAATATATGGAGTATTGCCAAACCCAGAAAGAAACGCCTGATGTCATTGAATTTGTTAGAAAAGAATTAGCACACCTAATAGATATTGATTACAAACCCATAGCAAAGCCAACTGATATCGTGCTCTATGGCTTTGGTAGAATAGGACGCTTATTAACCCGTTTATTAATCGAACAAACAGGTAATGGGCAAGTGATGCGCTTGCGTGCCGTCGTTGTGCGTAAAACTGGCGAAAATGACCTGGAAAAACGTGTGAACTTATTGCGTAACGACTCCGTGCATGGGCCTTTTGAGGGAACCATCCGAGTCGATGAATTAAATAGCCGTATTATCGCCAACGGTAATGTTATCCCTTTCATCTATTCAGATGAGCCAGATACACTTGATTACACAGAATATGGAATCAATGACGCTCTGGTTATAGACAACACAGGAAAGTGGCGTGATAGAGAAGGTCTGTCACTTCACCTGAAATCTAAAGGCGTGAGTAAAGTGATGCTGACAGCGCCTGGAAAAGGTGATCTCAAAAACATTGTTTCTGGTATTAATGACCATATGATTACACCAGATGACCAGATTATTTCAGCGGCTTCATGCACCACGAATGCAATCGCGCCAGTTCTTAAATTGATTAATGAGCGCTTTGGTGTTGTTCACGGACATGTTGAAACGGTACATGCCTACACCAATGATCAAAACCTTATTGACAATTATCATAAGGCAGATAGGCGTGGACGCAGTGCTGCCTTGAACATGGTGTTAACAGAAACCGGCGCTGCAACTGCAGTGGCAAAAGCGGTACCTGAACTAGAAGGAAAGCTAACAGGCAATGCGGTCAGGGTTCCGGTAGCTAATGTTTCCATGGCGATACTTAGTCTTAGCCTTGTAAAAGAAACCACGAAGGAAGAGATTAATAATTATTTAAGGCTTATTGCGCTGCATTCACCACTTCAGAACCAGCTCGGTTATACTGAGTCACCTGATGCGGTTTCCAGTGATTTTGTTGGAATGCGTGAAGCTGCCACTCTTGATGCCACGGCAACAAAAGTCCAAGGCAAAAATATGGTGTTGTACCTATGGTACGATAATGAATACAGTTATAGTAATCAGGTTGTTCGTATGGTTGGGAAAATGGCAGGCGTCAGTTACAAGTCATACCCAGAAAACGAAAGCATGTATATCTAGATCACACTATCTTTCCTCAGGTTGATTTAAACATAGCCACTGAGACTAAAATGGCAAGCAAGCACTATGAAATCATTGTTATAGGCAGCGGCCCAGCGGGTGAGTCGGCGGCTATGAACGCCGCTAAGTCTAAATACAGTGTTGCAATGATCTGCGACAAACCTAAGGTTGGGGGCAACTCAGCCTATCATGGCACCATTCCTTCCAAAGCATTGAGAAACTCAGTCCGCCAATTTCTGGATCTACATAACAACCCTATGTTTCGAGACCTGGCGGAAGTGGGAAAAATAGGTTTTGAAACAATCATAAAACATGCCGAGAAAGCCGTAGAAGAGCATCTTAATGTGGTGGGTGCGGCCTACGAGAGAAACAATATTCCGGTTATACATGGCACTGCTCAATTTATTGATGAGCATACCATTGCCGTAAGTGGCGCTAAAAAAACTACTAGAATAAAGGCTGATCATTTCATTATCGCAACAGGTTCACGCCCATATCGCCCTGAGTTTGTTGATTTTGATCATAAGCGAGTTTTTGATAGCGATACTATTTTGAAACTGGATTACACACCAAATAAAGTCACTATTATTGGAGCAGGTGTTATTGGCTGTGAATATGCCTCAATTTTTGGCGGCCTGGGCATTAATGTCGAGTTGATCAATCCGGAAGCAACCTTACTGTCATATCTTGATGCAGAAATTACCGATGCGCTTAGTTATCATCTTGGTAATCTCGGGGTTCGATGTCGGCATCAGGAACATTTTGAAAGAATGGAATGTAATGATTATTCTGTGGTTACCTACCTTACTTCGGGCAAAAAAATAAAAAGCGATATCGTATTATGGGCCAATGGCCGAACCGGCAACACGGATAAGTTAAACCTTGAGGCTATAGGGCTGGAAGCGAACAGTCGAGGTCAGTTAGAGGTTAACAACAAGTATCAAACCAAGCATCAGAAAATATACGCGGTTGGAGATGTTATTGGTAGACCATCATTAGCCAGTGCTGCTTTTGACCAGGGCAGGGCTGCATGCAACGCAATAGTTAATCCCAATGAGTTCAACTGGGTAGGAGATGTCCCAACCGGCATATATACCATTCCTGAAATCAGCACGATTGGGCTCAACGAGCAGGAATTGACTGAACAGAAAGTTCCCTATGAAGTTGGCAAAGCCTATTTTCGAAATCTTGCCCGTGCACAAATTACTGGCGAAGAAGTAGGGATGTTAAAAATAATATTTAATTTTGACACCCTGGAAATTCTTGGCATACATTGCTTTGGTTCCCAGGCCTCTGAAATTGTACACATTGGTCAGGCGATCATGAGCCAGAAGGGCAAAGCTAATACGCTGAAATATTTTATGAATACAACTTTTAATTATCCGACGATGGCAGAGGCTTATAAGGTTGCCGCCTATGATGGATATAACAGGGTTTTTTAAACGATAAACTTGAAAAAAATCGAATTAACTTCTCATAACAAATGGAATAGAGCAGCAGCTTCGCATATAATTCTCACGATTTTTTTTGTCTAGATAACTAATAAACGAGTAAGCAGTTTGAACGTCGACTTATTTCCACTGGTTTTGTATTCCGTCATAGTTATTGTGCTGATTGTTGCTCTGACAGCTGTGTCCCATCTGTTAGGGCAGAAACGTAAAGATCATGCCACTGACGAGGTTTATGAGTCAGGCATGTTATCGGTTGGGTCTGCGCAATTAAAAATTTCAGTTCCTTTCTATCTTACCGCTATCCTGTTTATCATTTTTGATCTTGAAGCCGTTTTCCTTTTCGCCTGGGCCATCTCAATTCGTGAAACTGGCTGGCTGGGTTATGCAGAAGTCTTTATATTCATTGCAATTTTGATTGCCGGTTTGGTTTATCTCTGGCGTGCTGGCGCCTTGGAGTGGAGAAGCCAGCGCCAACGTGATGATCGTCTTCATACCATTGGTAAGAGCGGTGTCGTCAATATTGATAAAAAAACGGGTAAAGCACATAAAACAGAGCAGCCTAAACAAGGAGGCGCGCATTAATGAGCTGGGAACTGGTAAAACCTGAAGACACATATTCCCCCAGTCCTGGGATGAATCAGTTCGATGATCATATTCGTAAGAATGTCATCATGACCCGTCTTGAAGATATGCTAGCCTGGAGTCGAAAAAATTCTCTGTGGCCATTTAACTTCGGATTGTCTTGTTGTTATGTTGAAGCAGCTACAGCAATCTCAAGTCGTCACGATATTGCTCGCTTTGGTGCCGAGGTCTTTCGAGCGACACCTCGGCAGGCAGATATGATTATTATTGCCGGCACTGTGTTTAGAAAAATGGCACCGGTGGTTCAGCGCCTTTATGAACAGATGATGGAGCCACGCTGGGTAATCTGCATGGGTTCCTGTGCAAACTCAGGCGGAATGTATGATATCTATTCAGTTGTTCAGGGCGTTGATAAATTTTTGCCTGTTGATGTCTATGTTTCTGGGTGTCCACCCAGACCTGAAGCCCTGTTACAGGGCTTGAATCTCTTGCAAGATTCCATAGGAAAGAAGCGACGTCCAGTAAGCTGGATGATCAATGATCAAGGAATATACGAGCGAGAGAAAAATATTATTCAGCGCGAAGCACGCCTGAAAGATAGAATAGCCGCGACTGAATTAACCAGTCCGGATGAAACCTGATAATTTAAATTAAGAAGAGATTACTTTTGAGCACTGCAAGCACCTCTTTACAGCAAAGTATGGCCGAGACTCCTGCGGTCATTGCCGAGCTTTATCTCAAATTTGGTGAGTCTGCTTTTGTGCGTCAACACACCGCCGAAGGTATGCCAACACTTTGGCTGGGCCGTGAAAAACTGCTGGAAGTTCTCAAGTTTTTACGTGACGACTACCGGCCTCGCTATGAAATGTTACTTGATGTCACCGCTATTGATGAGCGTTTACGTGTTCACAGAGGCGGTCAGCCAGAGAGTGATTTTACGGTTGTCTATCAGTTGATTTCCTACTCAGGTAATTGCGACATTCGTCTTAAGGTTGCTCTTAAAGAACCTGATTTAAAAGTTCCTACTATTATTTCTTTATGGCCAGCTGCCAATTGGCACGAACGTGAATGCTGGGATATGTTTGGTGTGGTGTTTGACGGCCATCCGAATTTAAGCCGTATTTATACCCCGCCTACCTGGGTTGGACATCCATTGCGTAAAGATCATCCAGCCAGAGCGACAGAAATGGAGCCTTATCGTTTAGATGATGATATTGTCGATACTGAGCAGGAAGCCATGAAGTTCAAACCCGAAGAGTGGGGGCTTGAACGTAAATCCGACACCAGTGAGTTCATGTTTCTGAATTTTGGTCCTAACCATCCGGCAGCCCATGGCGTTATCCGTTTTGCACTGCAGTTGGATGGAGAATATGTCTTGGATGTTGTCCCAGATGTTGGTTATCACCACCGCGGTGCTGAAAAAATGGGTGAGCGCCAGACCTGGCATACCTATATTCCCTATACGGATCGAATTGATTATCTGGGTGGTGTAATGAATAACCTGCCTTATGTAATGGCCGTAGAAAAAATGGCCGGCATTGAAGTCCCTGAGCGGGTCAAAGTAATTCGCGTCATGCTGGCGGAATTTTTCCGTATATGCAGTCACTTATTATTTTTCGGCACATGGGCAGTCGATTTAGGACAATTATCACCGCTGTTTTATGCCTTCGTTGATCGTGAAAAAGCGTTCAACATTATTGAATCAATCACGGGTGGAAGAATGCATCCGAGCTGGTTTCGAATTGGTGGTGTAGCCCAGGACCTGCCAAATGGTTGGGAAGTTCGTGTTCGCGAATTTGTCGATATGTTTCCCAAGAAGCTGCTTGAATACAACAAAATGGTGATGGCAAATACTGTTATCAAGCAGCGTACTATTGGCGTTGGTAAAATGAACACTCAGGATGCCTATGATTGGGGTATGACCGGACCGGCTCTTCGCGCAACAGGTCTGGAATGGGATTATCGTAAAAACCGACCTTATTCAGGCTACGAAAACTTTGAATTTGAGGTGCCTATTGCTGTCAACGGAGATTGTTATGACCGTGCTGCTGTTCGTGTTGAGGAAATGCGTCAGAGTTGTGAGATTATTCGTCAGTGTTTGGAAAATATGCCATCTGGGCCCTATAAATCTGATCATCACTTAACTACACCGCCTTTAAAAGAAGACAGTAAACAAGACATTGAAACCCTGATTAATCACTTCCTAAGTGTTAGCTGGGGGCCGGTTATGGAGCCAAGTGAAGTTTCCATGGCAATTGAAGCTACGAAGGGAATTAATTCCTACTATTTAATTAATGATGGCGGTAGTGGCAGCTATCGCACGCGTATTCGTACGCCATCCTTTATACATATTCAGGCAATTCCATTCTTAAGTCGAGGGCTGATGCTGGCAGACTTTACTGCCGTAGTGGCAACCACCGATTTTGTAATGGCAGATGTTGATAAATAACAAATTAAGAGCGGAAACAGTAAGGCTAACCAGACCAACCAAGAGTGTAGAGTAAGCAGAAAGAAAATGAACAATATTATTGCCAGTACAGCCCTTAAAGCACGGCAACTGACCGATGAAGAAATTCATGAGATAGAGCATGAAAAGACGCATTATCCCTATGCCCAGGCAGTGGGTCTTGAAGCGTTGAAAATCGTGCAGAAATATCAGGGTTGGGTCAGTGATGAAAGCTTGCTGGCTGTTTCAGAGTATCTGGATATCCCTCCGGATGATCTAGAAGGAGTTGCTACATTTTTCAACATGATTTTTCGCCGCCCAGTTGGCAAGAACGTTATTCTTTTATGTGACTCCGTGGCCTGCTGGATGCTGGGTTGTGATGATTTAAAAGCCCACATCACCAGCGTCTTGGGAATTGAGTATGGGGAAACCACTGAAGATAACCTGTTTACTTTAATTCCAGTGCCCTGTCTCGGTGATTGTGACAGAGCTCCGAGTATGATGGTGGGAAGAGAGTTATACAGAAATCTGACTAATGAAAAGATTGATCAGATTATCGCAGACTATAAAGCAAAAGCCTGAATAGTAGATGATTGAAGATTTTAAGCAGATTTAAAGCAGATATAGATGAGCATAAATAACCCATTAACCAAGAATATAGAAAAAGGCAGAGCCCCCTTTACTTTTGCCGAGTACAAGGCTGCTGGTGGCTATCAGAGTTTCGCCAATGCCATAAAAATGGCCCCTCGGGATGTTATGGGCCAAGTAAAAGATGCTGGTCTTGGAGGACGTGGTGGTGCTGGGTTCAATACCGGCTTGAAATGGAGTTTCTCACCTGATCCTGATGGCTTGCCCCGCTATCTGGTGGTCAATGCTGATGAAATGGAGCCGGGTACATTCAAGGATCGACTATTAATGGAAAGTGATCCTCATTTATTGATAGAAGGTATGATCACTGCTTCCTATGCCATTCAGGCGACAACTGGCTATATATTCCTAAGAGGCGAGTATACCGTTGCAGAAGAAAATTTATTAAAAGCTATCGCTGAAGCTTATGACAATGGCATGTTGGGTAAAAACATTCAGGGTTCTGACTTTAGCCTGGACATTTATCTACATACCAGTGCTGGTCGCTATATTTGTGGAGAAGAAACTGCATTAATTAATGCGCTTGAAGGCAAACGGGCCAATCCGCGTTTTAAACCACCATTTCCTCAAGTCAGTGGTCTTTGGGGAAGGCCTACCTTGGTGAACAATGTGGAAACGATTTGTAACATCCCCGGCATTTTGACCTATGGTGTTGACTGGTTTAAAGGCCTGGGTCTAGGTGATGAATGTGGCACACGTATTTCTGGTGTTAGTGGAAGGGTAAAAAATCCTGGTTGCTGGGAAATGCCTGTCGGAACTACTTTCCGCACTTTGTTAGAAGATTATGCCGGAGGCATGCAGGACGGCTATGAATTAAAAGCCTTTTTACCTGGTGGCGGTTCAACCGACTTTTTAATGCCTGAACATCTGGATTTACCAATGATTCCTGGTGAGGTTGCTAAAGCAGGTTCTCGTTTGGGTACTTCATTAATAATGGTTTTAGACGATAAAACATGCCCTGTCGGAACTGTCCGCAATCTTATTAAGTTTTTTGCTCATGAGTCTTGTGGCTGGTGTACCCCTTGCCGAGATGGATTGCCCTGGGTTGAACATATCCTCAATAAAATGGAAGAGGGTAAGGGTGAAATGAAGGATATTGAGATTTTGAAAGAGATGTGCGGTTATATGGGGCCTGGAAACACCTTCTGTGCCTTAGCCCCTGGTGCAGCCGAACCACTACAGAGCAGTCTTAAATATTTTATGGACGAATATGAGAGTCATGTGAAGCATGGTTGTAGCTATAAATCACATTAATATAATTATTTAAATACTTGTTTTATATTGATATAAGGATAAATTAGGTTAAAAGATGGCATCCATCACCATAGACGGTAAAGTCTTTGAAGTAGACGAAAAAAACAATCTCTTGCAAGAGTGTCTTTCTCATGCGATGGATTTGCCGTATTTCTGTTGGCATCCGAGTATGGGGTCAGTAGGTTCTTGCCGCCAATGTGCAGTCGTCGAGTATGCCAATGAGGAAGATCAAAAAGGCCGTTTAGTCATGGCCTGTATGACTGAGCCACGTGAAGGGGCGAGATATTCTATTGCAGCAGCCGCCAAATTCAGGGCTCAAGCGATTGAAAGCATCATGATTAACCATCCGCATGACTGCCCAGTATGCGAAGAAGGTGGCGAGTGTCATTTGCAGGATATGACAGTGATGTCCGGTCATACCTATCGACGTTATGACGGCAAAAAGAAAACCCATAATAATCAATATCTTGGCCCATTCATCAATCATGAGATGAATCGCTGTATAACATGCTATCGTTGTGTTCGTTATTACAAGGATTATGCTGGTGGAACTGATTTTGGTCCTCAAGCCTCTCATGACAATACCTATTTTGGTCGCTGGCAGGAAGGTCCTCTGGAAAGCGAGTTTTCAGGAAATTTAGTCGAAGTTTGCCCAACGGGTGTATTTACGGATAAACCTTTTAGCAAACATTACAGCCGCAAATGGGATCTACAGTCTTCGCCATCGATCTGTACTGGTTGCAGTGTTGGTTGCAATACCAATCCGGGTGAACGTTATGGCACCTTGAGAAGAATAGTTAATCGCTTCAACGACGAAGTGAATGGATATTTTCTTTGCGATAAAGGTCGTTTCGGGGCCGAATATGTGAATAGCCCAGAACGTATTCCTGTGAGCATGACTCGAGATTCACATAATTCTGATCCAGTTCAAATTGAACCAGCTCTGGCTAAAGATGCACTTAAAAAAGCAGCCAAGGGCGCTGTCGCTATAGGTTCCCCCCGTGCCTCAATGGAAGCCAACTATGCTTTACGTGAACTGGTCGGTGAAGAGAACTTTTATGCCGGAATTTCAGCCAATGAGCTTGGCATGCTTAACAAAATCATTGATATCTATCAGAACAAGCCGGTTAACGTTGCCAGTGTTAAAGATATAGAGGGATCTGATGCTGTCCTGATTCTGGGTGAAGACCTGACCAATACAGCTGCCCGGCTTGCATTGGGGGTTCGCCAATCTGCAAAGAATCTGGGTCGCCAAATGGGTGCTGACCTGAATTTTCCGATCTGGCATGACGCGGCTATACGCCAATTGGCCATGGACAAATTGAGCCCGCTTTATATTCTGAGCCCGCATACAACACGATTGGATGATATTGCTCATACTTCTCATATTAGTTCAGCCGAAAATAGCGCCAAAATAGGGATGGCCATTGCCCATGCGATTGATGCATCTGCCCCTGCAGTAGAGGGCTTGAATAAAGAAGAGCAGGCACTGGCACTAGAAATAGCAGAAACCTTGAAGTCTGCCAAGCAAGCGCTGATTATAAGTGGCACCAGCAGTCTTGAACCTGCTTTACTAGATGCCGCTAGCAATATCGCCACGGCGCTGCATAGTGGAAACAGTAAAGCTAACCTGGCTCTGGTTTGTTCTGAATCTAACAGCATGGGACTGGCTTTAATGATGCAAGGCTCTGGAAAATCGATTGATGAGGCCATGAGTGCTGGCGCCAAGACAGCGATCGTTCTGGAAAATGATTTATACCGTCGTGCTGCGTCTGCTAAGGTTGATGCCTTTATTAATAGTCTGGATCAATTGGTTGTGCTCGATCACCTTAAAAACCGTACCGGTGAACAGGCAAACCTGGTGTTAGCAGCCGCTACATTTGCTGAAAGTTCAGGCACATTCGTTAATTATGAAGGACGAGCTCAACATTATTACTCTACCTTCAAGCCTGATTCCAATATTCGATCAAGTGCATTGTGGTTATCAGACAAGCACTTTAATGAAATTACTGCCGACTGTGCAGCTGCCATCGCTAATTGTGCCGCTATTCTTGAACTGACTCCAGGTGAAAACTATAATTTTGCAGGGCTTAAAGTCCCAAGGCAACATCATCGGTATAGTGGTCGTACTTCAATGCGAGCCAATATCAATGTGCATGAGCCTAAACAGGAACAGGATGAAGATGGGGTCATGGTTTATTCCATGGAAGGTGTCCCTGCGATTAAAGATGCCGCTGTTTTGAATTCTCCCTGGGTGCCAGGCTGGAACTCTAATCAGAGCATATTTAAATTTCAGGAGTTTGCCGGCGGCCCACTTAAGCAGGGCTCCAAGGGCCAGCGCTTAATTGCTAATAACAGCACAGAGAAGACCTGGTATGAAGCTGGCACCTCAGATTTCTCGGCTGAGGGCTATAAAGTGTTTCCTGTATATCACTTATTTGGTTCTGAAGAGCTCAGTGCCTACACGCCAGCCATTCAGGAAAAAGCCACATCTGCTTACGTTTCTCTTAGTCCTGAAGATGCTGAAAAACTTGGTTTAAAAGCCAGTGATGGAGTACAGGTAGAACATAATGGCGCTGTTCCTTTTGTTGTCAGAAAAGCTATTCAACCCGGAACGGTTGGCGTATCTGTTGGCCTTAAAGGACTTAATTTCCAAGATATGAGTGCTGCCATTGCTCTGGATAAAGCTGCAGAATGGAAAAACCCCGATTTATGGCGTGCAGCAAATATCATTGTTAGTGATAAGCGTGAAGAGAGGGTTGACTAATGTTTAGTTTCGAAGTCGGTTCCTTGCTCAATATCGCTTTTGTACTTGGTGCAGGCTTGGTCGTTTCGATTATGATGATTTGGGTCGAAAGACGATTCCTCGGCTTCTTCTCTGATCGTCTGGGTCCAAACAGGGTCGGGCCTTTCGGCTTGTTTCAGGTTATTGCTGATGCCGTCAAAATGCTCACCAAGGAAGACTGGATCCCGCCATTTTCAGATAAGTTTACCTTTGTCGTTGCTCCGATGATTTTGCCTATTGTGATGTTGCTAAGCCTAGCGGTAATTCCATTCGGGCCGGGTGTAGGCGTCATGGATCTGAATATTGGCCTGTTATGGATTTTCGCTATGGCTGGTCTGGCTTCCTATTCAACAATGCTTGGAGGTTTGGCTTCCAATAATAAATTTGCCTTATTGGGTTCTTTACGTGGCGCTGGACAGATGATTTCTTATGAGGTTTTCATGGGGATATCCATTCTTGGCATTGTAATTTTATCAGACAGTTTTAGTTTGCGTGAAATCGTTGAAGCTCAGCGTGACGGCTGGTTTGTTATTCCTCAGTTTTTTGGGTTTATTGTGTTTATGGTTGCCGGCATGGCTGAGTCTCATCGCTGGCCATTTGATTTACCTGAAGGCGAGGCCGAGATTATTTCCGGTTATAACACTGAATATTCCGGGATGAAATTTGGTTTGTTCATGATTGGCGAATACATTGGCATGGTAGTGATGTCTGCGCTTATTCCAGTATTGTTTTTTGGCGGCTGGTTAGCACCGTTTGGACTGGAATTTGGTAATGAAATCTTTTCCGGTCTATTTTGGATGGGCGCAAAGACGACCTTTTTTCTATTATTTTTTGTGCTGGTCAGGGCTGCTCTAGTTAGGCCTCGTTATGACCAGTTGATGAGTTACGGTTGGTTGGTGATGCTGCCATTATCACTAGTAAACTTGTTAATTACCGGTGCAGTGGTTTTATATCAGGCGGGTTAAAATTTTCACATGCCAAAAAGCATGTTGGGATATTGGAGATTTAAGATAAATGTTTAAGGCGATCGGCAAACAGATACATATTATTTGGTCACAAATAGTTACTCTGTGGTTGGTATTTCTGCATTTGTTCAAGAAAGCCGATACGGTCGAGTATCCAGATGTTAAGCCTTATATGTTTCCACGTTGGCGTGGACGCATCATCCTGACTCGTGACCCTGATGGTGAAGAACGTTGTGTTGCTTGTAATCTTTGTGCCGTTGCTTGTCCGGTTGACTGTATTTCCTTACAAAAAACCGAAGATGAAAATGGTCGCTGGTATCCGGAATTTTTCCGCATCAACTTTTCTCGTTGCATTATGTGCGGTTTTTGCGAAGAGGCTTGTCCAACCCACGCTATTCAATTAACGCCTGATTTTGAAATGGCCGAATATGTCAGACAAGACATGGTTTGGGAAAAAGAACATATGCTGATTCAAGGGACCGGCAAATATCACGACTACAACTTCTACAAAGTCGCTGGGAAAGCTATTGGTGGTAAAGGCAAGGGTGAAGCGCAAAATGAATTGCCTCCAACTGATAGAAGGAGCCTGTTGCCATGAGTATTTTGTTTTATGCCTCAGCGCTGGTTGCTGTGTTGTCGACCATCATGGTGATCACGCGAGTTAATGTCGTCCATGCATTACTTTACTTCATTGTATCCTTACTCGCTGTCGCTGTGATTTTTTATACCTTAGGAGCCCCAATGGCAGCAGCATTGGAGGTTATTGTTTATGCAGGCGCCATTATGGTGATGTTTTTGTTTGTCATGATGATGCTTAATCTGGGCCAGCGAACTATTGACCAGGAGAGAGTATGGCTTTCGCCAAACATCTGGATTGGCCCTAGTATTTTAGCGGCTATTCTGCTGGTTGAATTATTGCTTGGTTTAATCACAACTGATGCCACTATCGCTCATACAATGGTCGAGGCCAAAGAAATAGGTATCGCACTTTTTGGTCCTTATGTGTTGGCTGTTGAGTTGGCTTCCATGTTGTTGTTGGCTGGTTTGGTGGGCGCATTCCACCTGGCAAGGAAATAACTTTATGACGGTCATGATGCAAGCTATACCTCTGGAACATGGTCTCATATTGGCCACCATATTGTTTTTGCTTGGTTTGGTTGGGGTTCTAACAAGACGTAATCTAATATTTGTATTGATGTCTTTGGAAATAATGCTGAACGCTGCTGGCCTGGCTTTTGTCGTTGGCGCATCTCGCTGGGGTGAAGCTGATGGGCAAGTAATGTTTTTAATGATTTTAAGTTTGGCAGCTGCAGAGGTTGCTATTGGTTTAGGGCTGGTGTTGCAGCTTTTTAACAAGCATAAAACTCTGGATTTAGACACTTTGAATAAGATGAGAGGGTAGGAAAGGGCCGCATGATTGATTTACTTTGGTTAGTCCCGACCATTCCTGTAATCGGATTTTTAATCCTGACGTTTAGTTGTGGAAAACTGCCTGAAATTCCAGCTGGTATAATCGGGGCCGGTTCTATTGGCTTGTCATTCCTGTTTGCTATTCTGGCTGGAGTGGATTTCATGTCCATGTCTGAAGCAGGAATTCATTCTTATTCTCAAACTTTATGGACCTGGATTTCTGTTGGTTCATTTGAAGCAGGGTTTACGCTCTATCTTGACGGCGTATCGCTGGTCATGATGTTCATTATTACTGGTATTGGTTTCCTGATTCACGTGTATGCAACGGGTTATATGCATGATGACCCCAGCTTTGCACGCTTCTTTGCCTACATGAATTTGTTTGTTGCAGCGATGTTGATTCTGGTGCTGGCTGACAATCTTTTATTATTGTTTATGGGTTGGGAAGGTGTTGGTTTATGTTCTTACCTTTTGATCGGTTTCTGGTTTAAAGATCCATACAATGGCTACTGTGCACGTAAAGCATTTGTTGTGACACGTGTTGGTGATGCTTCAATGGCATTAGGCTTATTCTTGCTGTTTGCCAGTCTTGGCACTTTGAATATCCAAGAACTCATGGTGCTGGCTGAAGAAGAGTGGGTGGTTGGCAGTGGTATAGCAATAGCAGTCACTTTATTACTGCTCGGAGGCGCTGTCGGTAAATCAGCACAATTACCCCTTCAAACATGGTTGCCTGATGCGATGGCTGGACCTACACCGATTTCAGCCTTGATCCATGCTGCAACAATGGTAACAGCTGGCGTATATTTAATTGCTCGCACCCATGTGCTTTATGAGTTGGCACCAAGTGTGCAATATCTGGTTGGCGTGATCGGCATGATTACTTTAATCATGGCCGGCTTTACTGCACTAGTCCAGAACGACATCAAAAAAGTATTGGCATTTTCTACAGTTAGTCAGATCGGTTATATGTTCCTTGCCTTAGGGGTAGGGGCATACAGTTCAGCGATCTTTCATTTAATGACGCATGCTTTCTTTAAAGCCTTACTGTTTCTAACAGCCGGCTCAATTATTCTGGCTATGCATCATGAGCAGGATATCTTCAAAATGGGAGGCTTGCGTAAAGACCTGCCCTGGAGTCATGCCTTATTCCTGATCGGAACTATAGCACTGGTAGCAATATTCCCAACCGCTGGATACTGGAGTAAAGAAGAAATACTCGCTTCTGCATTAACTAACGAGCATGGAGGCTATCTTCTTTGGCTCGGCGGTGTAGCTGGCGCTTTCATGACTGGGCTTTACAGTTTTCGTTTATATTTTCTAGTGTTCTTTGGTAAGAAAACTCATGACGGCCATGAAGTTATGGGACTGCATCTGCAAGGCCCTTTGGTTGCGTTAGCCATTCTTTCTTTAATTGGTGGTTTTATTCATATCCCAGTTGAAGAAGTGTTTCATGCGCATGCAGAAGAGCATCACGTTTCATTGTTTTATCAGGCGATTATGATTGGCCTGCCTTTATTAGGCGTACTTTGTGCGTACCTGATTTTTATAAAACAAAAACTGGATGTGGAAAAACTGGCGGGCTCAGGTTTTGGTGCCAAGATGCATCGCTTTTTCTTTACCCAATGGGGGATGGACTGGTTGTATGACCGCGTTTTCGTGTTCCCATATGTTGGGTTGGCTAAGCTCAACAAGAAAGATTTTATCGACAGTATATATAACGGAACAGCCAGTTTTACTCGTTATCTCCACAGCGTCGTCATTGAAACCCAGACTGGTCAAATTCGTTGGTATACCATGACTATGGCATTAGGTGTTCTCCTGGTAATCAGTATAGGAGTATTCGCATGATACTAGTCTGGTTAATGTTGATACTTTTTGCAGGTGGAATAGGCGCCTGGCTTTCAGAAAGTCGCGGCGTGGGGGTTCCAAGAGTTATCGCTTTAGTGGCTGTTCTGCTTGATCTAGCTTTGGTTATCTTTATGCTGCTGGCTCCAGAATCGATTGGACTCACTCCGGTGGCCAGTGAACAGGGCGAATGGCTGGTATTATTCCAGGCTGATTGGATTCCCCGCTTCGGTATTAGTTTTATTTTTGGGGCCGATGGCTTCTCATTATTACTGATTGCTTTGACCGTATTCCTTGGCCTTATTTCGCTTGGTTCTGCTTGGCATGAAATAAAAGAACGTTCTGGTTTTTTCTATTTTAATTTATTGTGGACCCTGGCGGGTGTTATCGGCGTGTTTACCGCGTTGGATTTATTCCTGTTCTTCTTCTTCTGGGAAGTTATGTTAATTCCCATGTATTTCATCATCGCAATCTGGGGGCATGAAAATAAAGAATATGCGGCCATGAAATTTTTTATCTTCACTCAGGTTAGCGGGCTCTTGATGCTATTGTCGATACTGATGCTGGTATTCCTCAATTATGAAGCGACAGAAGTCATTACCTTTAGTTACTTTGACTTGCTTGATAACAACTTATCTGGCGTGCTTGGCATGTTACTGATGTTAGGGTTCTTTATTGCCTTTGCGACCAAATTACCTGTTGTTCCGATACATAACTGGCTGCCTGATGCTCACTCACAAGCTCCAACCGCGGGTTCAGTCATCCTTGCCGGTATTTTGTTGAAGACCGGCGCCTATGGATTGATACGCTTTACTGTGCCCTTATTTCCGGAACCTTCCATGGCTTTTGCTCCAATTGCAATGACACTTGGTGTCGTCAGTATTCTCTATACAGCCAAAGTGGCTTTTGCGCAAAATGACTTGAAACGTTTGATAGCCTATACCTCCGTTAGTCATATGGGTTTTGTCGTGCTAGGGGTATACGCATGGAATGCACAAGCTCTGCAGGGTGCCGTGATGACCATGCTAGCTCATGGGTTCAGTGCTGCTGCACTATTTATGCTGGCTGGAGGTTTGCAACATCGTATTCATACCAGAGACATGGATAAGATGGGTGGCTTTTGGGGTGTGGCGCCCAAGATGTCCTTTATGGCTTTGTTCTTTACGGTTGCAGCCGTAGGTATGCCGGGACTTGGTAATTTCGTCGGTGAATTTTTAGTTCTGCTTGGTAGTTTTCAAGTAAGTATTACAACAACCGCTTTCGCAGCCCTCGGGTTGGTTGTGGCGGCTGTATATTCTTTAATTGTTATACAAAAAGTATTTCATGGAGAGAATAAAAATAACTACCAATTTGACGATTTGACCTTTATAGAAATGGCATGTTTTGCCTTAATGATGGTTGGTTTGTTATGGATGGGCTTGTATCCGCAAAGTATGCTGGATATGGCTGAGCCGACGCTGAGAAGCCTTGGTGTGGCTTTCCCATAAATGATAGAACAGCTGAAATAGTGCAACTTAAGATGGTGCAACAGATTAAATGAGTACTGATGTTCTTATAGATTTACTGCAAATTATCATGCTAACCCTGACTACAGTGGTTGTCATGCTAGTTGCTGGTTTTAAACGCGAGCATGGTTTAGTCAATGTTCTGACCACTGCTGGTTTAGCTGCATCCTTACTGGTTTTTGTGTTTGTAGACCCCGTTCTGCCTTTACAAGCTACTGAGCTTTTATATTTTGATGAATACAGTTTGTTTTTCTCTGCTCTCATTACTTTAGGTGCTTTATCAGTCAGCATACTGGCTTATCCATATTTTGAATCCCATAACAGTCATAATGAAGAATTTTACATTCTCTTAATGACCGCAACCCTGGGTGCCGTTGTCCTCGCGTGTAGCACACACTTTGTCAGCTTCTTTATTGGTATGGAAATGCTGGGTGTCAGCCTTTATGCCATGATTGCTTATCCGGTGCATGCTGAAAAAAGTGCAAAATTTCCATTAGAGGCTGCGCTCAAATATTTGATTATGTCAGGCCTGACCTCTGGTCTGATGCTTTTTGGTATCGCGCTTATTTATGCCTTAACTGGCACTATGTTCTTCAATGAAATATCTCCAGCTATTGAGGCTCAGGATCTTGCATCTAGCCCTGTAATTATTGCTGCATGGCTGATGATAATTTCTGCAGTTGCCTTCAAGCTATCTTTAGTGCCATTTCATATCTGGACGCCAGACGTGTATGAGGGCGCGCCAGTTCCGGTAACAGCTTATTTAGCAACGGTGTCAAAAGCTGCCATGTTAGCTGTAACCTTGCGCTTACTCTTGATTTCAGATGCCTTCCAGTATGAAGCCTTGATGTTGGTGCTTACCGTTATGGCCGCTGCTTCAATGTTGCTTGGTAATTTATTAGCGCTACTGCAAAGCAATGTTAAAAGGTTAATGGCTTATTCATCCATTGCTCACTTGGGTTATTTACTAAT
This sequence comes from Gammaproteobacteria bacterium, assembly GCA_030831165.1. GTDB lineage: Bacteria > Pseudomonadota > Gammaproteobacteria > Pseudomonadales > Pseudohongiellaceae > UBA5109. Next base: position 68,152 of record JAURLP010000012.1, read on the forward strand.
CGTTATTATTGCGGCGGCAAGTATTCCTGGGATTTTGAGCGTGGAGAGCATGGGTTTTTATGTTGCGGCTTATTTCATTATGTCTCTGGGTGGCTTTGCTGTTATCAGTGCCATATCTAACTCAGGTAAAGAACTCGATATGATTAGTGACTATCAAGGTTTGTTTTGGCGCAACCCATGGTTAGCATCTGTCATGATTACCGTTTTATTTTCACTGGCAGGTATTCCGCTTACTGCTGGCTTTATGGGTAAATTCTATGTATTTACCAATGGGCTGCAGGGTTCGCTCTGGTTCCTGCTTACTATGCTGATTATCGGCTCTGCTATTGGTCTTTATTACTACCTGAGAATTATTTATGCCATCTTGCAACAACCTGGCAAAATTTCTAAGCAAGATCCTGCCATGCAGGCTATTCCTTTTGGTACTCATGCCGTTCTAGGGAGCATGACGGCTATCATTATTTATTTGGGTGTTTATCCAATGCCTATGATAAATATCCTGCAGTCACTAGCCGCTGCGTTTTAGGGCTCTTATTATCTGTCAACTGTGCTCTAAGCTTTATCTAGCTTGAAACAGCGACTATTCATCGATATTCAAGCCTAAAATTGGCGTAATTATCCTATTTTTCTGATATTTATCTTGCAAAGCTAAACTCAGAGTGATAAAAAAGCACTCTATTGCCCGTACAGAGACACAACAAATCGTTATAAAACAACAAGTTGAATAGCTTTATTAATTAAAAGCTCAAGAGAAAGCTCTACTATCAGGGAAAAACCATGTCTGTATATAGCTATAGCCGAACATCTACCGTAGAAGAACAAGAAGAAAAGGATCTGGAAAGTCTGCTTGAGCAGGAAAATCTCCGTTTGCAAACTTATGCCCTGGCTCATGGCATGCATATTAATAAAAGCTTTCTGGATAGCAATCTCAAGTGGTCTGTAGAGTTTGCCAAGCGCTCAAAAGTTAAACAAATGCTTGAAATACTGAAACCAGGTGATGTGGTGCTCACCTGCTCAGTAGAACGAATTTTTAGTAGTTGTGACGACATGCTGGCGGCTCTTAAGCTGTTAAAACAAAAGAGAGTCCGTTTATTCATTCTTGAACTTAGTGGGGAAGTGACCGCCGCAGAATTTAATCCATCTTTTAATCGTTTGCTCGATGTTTTTCATAGTCTGGAAAAACGCAGATCAACTGAGCGTATCAAAACAGTCAAACAAAACCAGCGTAATAAAGGTCGCTTCCTGGGTGGTAGTCGGCCCTTCGGCTACATGATTCATTCCAATGGGCGTTTGATTGAAAACCCAATGGAACAAAGAGTGCTTAAAAAAATTATCAAAATGAAGAAAGAAGGTAAATCCTTGCGGGCAATTTCCTCAGAAGTCAGCACCCCGATGGTCCCTGTCTCCTTTAAAACAGTGCAACGCCTGCTAAAAAAACATGAAGCAGCATATGAATCAACTCCCGATTCTGGCAATAATTCAGATAAAGAACCCACACGTCCCGATAATCAGTAAGCCTGAGCTTAGCCTGGCTGGGTTATTGCTTCTTGCCTGAGTTGCTTTTGGTAAGACAAGATTTTCAGTTCTTCACGAAAAGGCAGTGTTTTTGCATCTGAATGAAATTCCTCTTCCAGTGCGTCTGGCAATACAGACTAAACAAAACTTGTGCACATAAAAATAGTTCAAGGCTATCTCCATCGGTATAACCAGATAAGATATAAGACTCGACATTCACGCCTCTGCTAGTTGCTGCTTCACAAACAGGCTTAAGCGCTAATTCCCGAAATTCCAGCTGCGAGTGTTGTGGGAAATCATCAAGCTTTTTGTTGCTGACTCTTTGTTATGAAATATGTCTCTCTTCAGTATAGTAAAAGCCTCAATTTTCACCTTTTGTTCTAATGACTAAAGCTTCCTTGACCTGCCAGCATCATGCCTGCAAAATTGCTGCTTGCTTTCAACCAGGCGCTATTACCAAGAATGCTGAAAAACACGTCGTTATTTATAGGTCTGCGTTACATACTTTCGAAGAAAGATAATCGGGTCATCTCATTCACTTCTCTGGTGTCTATGGCTGGATTAACTCTAGGTGTGCTGGTCATTATTCTTGTGCTGGCTGTATTTAACGGCGCCCAAGGCGAGCAAAGAGAGCGGACGCTCATAACAGTACCTCACGCAGACATCTATGCCGACAACAATTTTACACGATGGCAAGAAGCCGCCAATTTATTGTCACAGCAAAATGGTATCGAGAGTGTTTCCGCCTATATTAGTCTTGAGGCCATGCTCAGCAAGAATGGTATTCACCAGGTCACCGAGGTGAAGGGCATCATTCCAGAAGCTGAAGCGCTAACTTCAGATATTGAAGCCAGCATGTTGCAAGGCAGTTTAAGTGCATTACGTGCCGGCGAACGCGGGATCATCATGGGACGCAGACTGGCTAGCGCCTTACGCTTGCTTCCCGGAGATGCTGTAAACCTTATTGTTCCTGAATTAAACAGTAATTCTTCTCGCCTGAAAATGAATATGCATACCTTTACAGTAGTTGGGGTTTTCGATGTCCAGTTCAGCATTGGATCTGAACTTGCTCTTATTCATCTAGATGACAGCGTCGAATTACTTAATCTCGGCAGCATTGCTGAAGCTGTGCATTTACGCTTGAAGCTTGATGATATTTTCAATGCTGCCAATATTGTTGGCTCAAGCCTCGACCTCCTGGCAAATGCATTCCCCGGGCTTGAGTATCAAGGTGAAGACTGGAGTGTCAGTGAAGCAAGCCTGTTTAACGCACTCAAGATGGAAAAAATCATGACTTGGTTCATGCTGATGATGATAGTGGCCATTGGTGCCTTTAATATCATTTCCACCCTGGTGATGGTTGTTTCAGAAAAAAAAGCTGACATTGCAATTCTCCGCACCATGGGCGCGGGGGGGAGAACCATTATGGCTATTTTTATGGTACAGGGATTGTTTGTGGGTATTAGCGGGACTATCTTAGGGGCAGTTCTGGGCCTTTTGATCGCAGCAAATTTCGACAGTATCGGGCAAATAATTGAAATGCTGTTTATCCCTGACGGCATGTTCATGCTAAGTATTATTGAGACGGACATTCAAAGTATGGATGTTGTAATTACTTGCCTGTTTGCCTTACTGATCTCATTTTTAGCCACGCTCTATCCGGCATGGAAAGCGTCGCGTATCCAGCCAGCGGAAGTTTTACGTTATGAGTAAATTAATCCTGCAATGCCTCAAACTTAGCAAATCATTTCAGCAAGGCGGGCATGAACTGAAAGTTCTCAGTGATCTTGATTTTAATCTGCAGGAGGGTGAAAGCGTTGCCATAATCGGGGCATCTGGTTCAGGTAAAACGACCTTGCTTAATTTACTGGGTGGACTGGATACACCGACTTCCGGCAAAGTACTCATCAATGGGCAAGATGTCCATCAATTGGATGCCAAGACACAGGACCAATTACGTAATCGCACCCTTGGCTTTGTTTACCAGTTTCATCATTTGCTTGGCGAGTTCAGTGCTCAGGAAAATGTTGCTATGCCATTAATTATAGCAAAGCAAGCTTTTAATAAAGCGATGGATCAAGCTGCCAATATCCTTGGCCAAGTTGGTCTGGCAGAGCGTTTAAACCATAAGCCATCCCAGCTCTCTGGAGGCGAACGACAACGTGTGGCTATCGCCAGAGCTCTGGTACACAGTCCTGCATGTATTCTGATGGATGAACCGACAGGCAACCTTGATAGGCAAACTGCAAAAAGTGTGCAGCAGCTTATGATGAAGTTAAAACAAAGCCTTACCTGCAGTTTCATTATTGTCACTCATGATCAAGAGCTTGCTAATCAAATGGATCGTAGACTGGTGTTGCTTGATGGCCAGCTCGTTAATCAGGAAGGGGCTTAGGTGTTCAGCAGGCAGGCATTTTTTATAGGCAGGCGTTACGCCTCTATTGCTTCTGATAATTTGTTAGTTGGTTTTATTTCGCGCTTATCCGTTATCGGTTTGAGTCTTAGCGTTGCAGTATTAATTATAGTTTTTTCTGTTATGAACGGTTTTGACCGAGAGCTGAAAGAGCGCATTCTTGCACTGGTGCCTCATGTCACGATGACGACAATGCGTAATGAAGCTTTAATGAATCTGGAGCAATGGCAAGTTATTCAAGCCAGCGTGAATGAGAATCCCCAAGTAGCTGCCTTTGCACCTTTAATACAATTACAGGGCATGCTGCTGGCCAATGGCCAATCGCGTGGCATTATTTTAAATGGCGTAGATCCCATTGCCGAAGCAAAGGTGTCTATCCTCCAGGATTTTATGGATGAAGGGACATTGGGTTCACTGCAGCCAGGCGATTTTTCTATTTTAATTGGTTCTGGAATTGCAGAGCACTTGAATGTTGTTGTTGGCGACGAACTCACCTTGGTATCCAGTTATTTAAATATTACGCCATTGGGGGAATTCCCGAGACAACGACTTGTCACTGTAAGCGGGATATTCACTATTGGCTCTCAATTGGATAGTAATCTGGCCTTGGTGCACATGAATGATGCTCAATTACTTTATCGGCTGGGCGATAATATTCATGGCTTAAGAATTCAATTACAGGATTTGTTTAGCAGCTCCTTGGTTATTCGAGATCTTCAAAATCGCATAGCGGGAGATTATTCCTTTAGTAACTGGACGCTGGATTACGGCAATATCTATAACAATATTCAACTCTCAAAATCAATGGTTGGGCTTTTGCTGTTCTTGTTAATCGCGGTTGCTGCATTTAATGTAGTGGTCAGTTTGTTTATGGTGGTCAGGGATAAGCAGGGAGACATAGCGATACTCAGAACCATGGGGGCATCGTTAAGCAATATTCGAAAAATTTTTTTAGTGCAGGGTTTTATTATTGCTCTGGTTGGAACTTTTCTCGGTCTGATACTTGGAATCCTGGGTTCTATCTATGTTAGTGATTTGGTTAATTGGTTTGAAAATGCCTCAGGCATGGAGCTTCTTAGTGCGGATGTTTATCCTATCAATTATTTGCCTTCGCAATTACTAGTCAGTGATCTGGTTCTGGTATGCAGTATCTCTATTATTTTAAGTTTGCTGGCCACACTTTATCCGGCTTATTCAGCTGCTCGGGTAGATCCTGCCCAGACGCTACGCTATGAATAAGATGAAAATATGATCTTTGATATTTCCATATTAGAAAACCGTGAAAAATATCGTCTCCTCAATGGCGGCATTACTCCCAGACCTATCGCGTGGATCAGTACACGTTCCAGTGGTGGAGTGGATAATCTGGCCCCTTTTTCATTTTTTACAGTAGCAAGCTGTGTGCCGCCTGTTCTTCTTTATACACAAGTGACACAACGCAGCAGGCTGGATAAGGATACCTTACAGAATTTAATTGCCACTGGAGAATGTGTGGTCAATATTGTTAATACGCCTTTGTTAGAAAAGATGAATATGACCAGTGCCAGTATTGAAACTAGCAAGAGCGAGTTTGAATATGCCAATATCGATACTAGCGCCAGTTATAAAGTAAGCCCCTTATCCGTAAAGGCGTCGCCTGTTCGTTATGAGTGCACATTACGAGAAGTCGTTCGCATCAGTGATGAACCTTCCGGCGGAACGCTGGTGTTGTTGGATGTTCAATGTATTTATGTTCGAGATGACCTTTATACCGACGGGTACATTAATCAGCAGGGGATAGATACGGTGGGTAAAATGGGCAGTGATGCTTATGTCCATGGTGGTTGTTACCTAGAGCTTGTTCGCCCCTGAGCAAGGCATAAATACTTGATATGAAAACTGGCGAATTCAAAGTAAGCATCTAAACTAAAAGTATCTTCCTTTTACTTTTAGGTAGGCTATGCGTTCGTTAATGATCGCTTTTAGTCTGGGTGTGTTATTGGGCGGAATCATTCCTGGTCTGCCTGAATCGAAGTACTTAGCGCTACTGGTGATACCTTTAATACTTAGTTTTCGTTTCCCTCTTTGTCGTTTACTAGCCGCATACTGTCTTGGATTATTCTGGGTGCTTAACTGGACGCTTAATAGTTTAGCGCAGCTTCTACCAGCAGAGCTTGAAAGAAAGGACTTTTGGGTAAGAGGCAATGTAGTTAGCCTGCCTGAAGTAAATGACACTGGCAGTCAATTTTTCTTTAAAGTAGAAAAAAGTTGCCTGAAACCCCTGGCAAGTTGTGAATTTTCCAATGAATTATTACAGAATCAATTAATTCAATTAAGCACTTATGAAAAGCTTGAAGTCAGTCCGGGCCAGCACTGGAAATTTAAAGTTAGACTGAAACGCCCGCATGGCTTCGCTAATCCGGGTGGCTTTGATTATGAAGCATGGTTATGGCAAAAAAAGATTCGTGCCAGTGGCTATGTTCGTTCCGACGAGGCTAACTTCTTATATAAAACTGAACCAGACCCTGTTTTTACCATCCTGCGAAACCATTTTCGGCAAAAACTGAGTTGGCTTTTTCCAGATTGGGGGTTAAAGCATTTAAATTTAATACAAGCTTTAAGCATTGGTGACAGACAAGGCATAAGCAACGAGGAATGGGATCTATTCAGCGCTACTGGCACCAACCACCTAATGGTTATTTCCGGCATGCACGTCGGTTTTGTTGCATTAATTTTCTACCACTTGTGCCAGTTAGGTTTGAAACGAATAGGTTCGCTTGCTTTACATGTCCCTAGCACCAGAATAGCAGCGCTGATGGCGATCATTGCTGCTTTTTTTTATGCAGGAATGGCTGGTTTTGCTTTGCCAGCACAACGTGCATTGATCATGGTCGCTGCCTTTATGCTGGCTCAGTGTTGTTGCCGGCATAGTTCTGTAATTAACAGTTACTGTCTGGCTTTAGTGCTGGTGCTCATATTTAATCCCTTGGCGCCTGTCAGTAGCGGTTTCTGGTTGTCTTTTATTGCAGTGGCCGTGTTGGTCTTTGTTGTAAATCACCCAGACAGGCAGCGATCAGCAGGCTTAATCAAATTAACCCTGATGTTTAGAACCCAAGTCTTTATATTCCTGGGCTTATTGCCGTTCATGCTGCTGTTTTTTCAACAGACAAGTATCAGTGCGCCTTTGGTCAATCTGATCGCCATTCCTTATGTCACCTTTTTTGTTGTGCCACTATGCTTGTTGATTCTAGTAATGAGTTATTTTTCTACCGAGTTAATGGTTTATTTATGTTTTTTCGCTGAGCGCTTACTCGAAATCTTTGTCTCAATGCTTGAGCTAATAAGTCAATATTGGCCGCAAGCACTCGTTGAGTTGCCAGCATTAACTCTCTGGCAATGGATGATTCTGCTCATGCTCATCGCCATGGTGTTATGGGTTCCAACCAGAGCCAGAGGCTTTTGGCCGGCAATAGTTTTGTTGTTATTTTGTGTGCCTCCCGTATTTGTCAGAGGAGATAAGCTTAGTGACAGTGAATTTCAGTTAGATGTGCTCGACGTCGGTCAAGGTCCGGCGCTTGTTATCAGGACTCGCCAGCATGTCATGCTCTATGACCTGGGTCCCGCTTATAGTAATAGTTTTGATGCTGGAGGGGGTATTGTTTTACCCTTTCTCCGCTCACAAAACATTAAACATGTCGACAGGGTTATTGTGAGTCATGGTGATAATGATCATAGCGGGGGCTTAAGATCAATTCTTTTAGCACACCCGGCTACAGAGTATTTCTCCAGTGATTTATCAATATTTTCCAGTATGCACCACGTTGGCGAATGTCGAAAAAGACAATCTTGGCGCTGGGATGGTGTGGAATTCGAAATCCTGCATCCAGATAAAGCTGGTTATAGCAGCAACAATTCTTCTTGTGTGTTGCGTATAAGCAATGCGAAGCACTCAGTATTGCTCACAGATGATATTGAAGAGCAAGTTGAACGATATTTAATAGAAACAGAATCCAATTTAGATGCCGATATCTTGATTGCAGCTCATCACGGCTCAAAGACTTCATCATATAGGCCGTTTCGCCTGATTATGTGGTTTTTTCAAGTGGTTATTTGAATCAATTTAATCATCCGCACTCGGATATAGTGAATCTCTATACAAACAGTGGCACAATTAGCCTAAATACAGCTGAAAATGGCACAATCAGTTGGTTAATTGGGTTGGATAATGACTTGCCTGAAACGCAACTCTATCGGCAAGCTAATAAACGCTTTTGGCGAGTTTTACCCGGACAAGCAAGTCAATAGACAAGTGATGAATGCTATTTTAATCACTGAGGTTTGGGATTCAGATATGCTAATATCTGGCCTTTGCGGGTTGCAGAACGAGCTTTTTAAGCTGACCGACTTTTAAGTAAGGGGATGAGTCCTAGTGTTTGAAATAGTCCAGGCTGGCGGCATATTGATGCTGCCAATTATTCTTTGTTCAGTTTTAGCTATTGCGATTATTATCGAGCGATTTTGGACACTCAATCCATCACGTATTGCACCCAAGAATATGCTGCCTGAAGTTTGGAACAAAATAAAACAAAATCAATTGGATGCAGCAGAGCTAAGAGAGCTCCGAAACTCATCAGCATTAGGCCAAATACTGGCATCCGGCTTGGTCAGTGCCAAGTCTGGCCGCACTATCATGGTTGAAAGCATTGAGCAGGCCGCCGGTCATGTGATCCACGATATGTCACGTTATCTAAACCTGCTGGGGACAATTGCGCAGATTACACCCTTACTAGGACTTTTAGGGACCGTGCTTGGCATGATTCGGGTCTTTACCGAGATTATGGCTCAGGGAACTGGTAATGCTAATGTGCTTGCTGGTGGAATTTCTGAAGCCCTGATAACGACGGCCGCAGGCTTGACAGTGGCAATTCCGACCCTGCTTTTTTATCGCTTTTTCCAGCGTCGCATTGATACCTTGGTAGTTGAGTTAGAGCGCGAGTCAATCAAGTTAGTTGATGCCCTGCATTCATCGCGCACTGTAGATTACAGAGACGAAAACAATAACAATAACGATAATAATGAAGAACAGTCTGCATGAAATTTGAACGTCAATTAAATGAAGAGGTCAGTGTCAATTTAACACCTCTTATTGATGTGGTTTTTTTGTTGCTGATTTTTTTCATGGTGACAACTACCTTTACCCGTGACACCAATTTACTGATTAATCTACCTGAAGCCTCAGGTGAATTAATGGATGTCTCACCTGAACAGATCGAAGTCATGGTGGCACAAAATGGCTCTTATGCAGTTAATGGCAGGGGTCTGGTTAACACCCAATTATCGACATTAATGGATGCCATTGAAGCAATGTCTGGTGGTGATCGCAGTTTGCCGGTCATTATTACAGCTGATGCGAATACTTCTTATCAATCTGTCGTAACCGTAATGGATGCCATCGCACAGCTGGGTTTTAGTCAATTAAATATAGCAACCAGTCAGGAAAGCGAAGAACAATGAGTCAAGCAAGGGCAAAACTTTCCAAAGAAGATAGTCTGGCCATCTACCGTCGTTTACTGACCTATTTAAGACCTTTATGGCCTGTTGCCATTATCAGCATTGTTGGTTTTGCCATGTTCGCCAGCACTAATTTCTGGTTTGTGGACCTAACAGGGCAGCTGGTAGATACCATCGAAGTAGCCAGAGAAATTGATTTTAGTGAAAGAATACGCATTCCCCTATTGCTGGTCCTTTTGGCTGCCACACGAGGGATTGGTGGTTATCTGGGCGGCTATTCCATGGCTTATATCGCCAATACAGTTGTTCATCAAATTCGTTCTCAATTGCTTGCTCGTTTTTTACAGTTGCCCCTCAAATTTTATGATCGCAGTGAAATCGGCAAACTGATGTCGACGGTTACTTACAATGTCATTCAGATTGCCTCTGCAGTAAGCGATTCATTAAAAGTTCTACTTCAACAAGGTTTAACGGTTATCGGATTGCTGGGTTACATGTTCTATCAGAGTTGGCAATTAACCTTAATTTTTATCGCTGTCATGCCCCTGATAGCCGGATTAATAAATTATGCGTCGAGGCTTTTTCGTAAATACAGTCATCGAATCCAGTCATCAATTGGTGATGTCACACATATATTGTCTGAAACGATTAAAGGTATGCGGGTTATTCGCAGCTTTGGTGCTGAGAAGCAGGCGCTAGACAATTTCACAGAAGCCAGTGCGCGAAACCGTCAGCAAAGCCTGAAATTGGAATCCGTGTCTAATATCAGCACCCCGTTAATTCAGGTGGTTGTGACAATTTCTCTAGCAATCATGGTCTGGCTGGTCTTATCGCCACAAATGATTGGCAATCTGAGTACCGGCGATTTAGCATCATTTATCATCGCTGCCGGTATGCTTTCTACACCTATCAGACAACTTACCCAGGTTAATTCGGCTATTCAGCGTGGCTTGGCTGCGGCAAGTTCCATCTTTGAATTACTGGACGAAGACATTGAAGCTAATGATGGGACTTATGAGTCAAAACGGGTTACGGGCAAGGTTGTATTTAGGGATCTGAGTTTTAGCTATCAGGAAGATAGTAGAGATGTTTTAAGCGGTATAAATTTTGAAGCCAGTCCTGGTCAGGTAACTGCTATTGTCGGCAAGTCTGGCAGCGGGAAATCAACCCTTGTCAATCTGATTCCGCGTTTTTACGAAGTGTCGCACGGCCAGATTTTAATTGACGACGTTGCCAATACTGATTTCACTCTGGATAACCTTAGGCAGCAGATTGCCCTGGTAAGCCAGCAGGTCATTCTTTTTAATTCTTCTATTCGCCAAAATGTCGCATATGGTGAACTCGCTGATAAAAGTGAAGAAGAGATAATGGAGGCACTGAAAAGTGCACATGCGCTGGAATTTATCGAGCAGTTACCTCAAGGATTAGACACTATAGTAGGGGATGACGCTACCATGCTTTCAGGTGGCCAAAGGCAACGGCTTGCTATCGCACGGGCCTTATTAAAAGATGCGCCCATTCTTATTCTTGATGAGGCAACTTCAGCACTGGATAGTGAATCCGAGCAACATATCCAGGCTGCTCTGGAAACACTTATGCAAGGCAGAACCACGTTTGTTATCGCTCATCGTTTATCTACCATTGAAAAAGCTGATCAAATTCTTGTGATGCAGGAAGGTGAGATAATCGAAAGTGGCAAGCACAATGAACTTATGGCACTTGATCAATACTATGCCAAACTACATAAGAAGCAATTTGTCCCATCATGAAGAAAATTGTTGATACCTGGTACGGTGAAACTGCCATATCCTGGTTGAAACCTTTTAGCTATCTATTTTCACTAATAAGCACAACTCGTCGTAAACTTTACGCGAGTGGCAGAAAGAAAGTTTATCGTGCCAGCGTACCTCTAATTGTTATCGGCAATATCAGTGTTGGTGGCACAGGTAAAACACCTCTTATCATTTATCTGGCTCGAAAATTAATCAGCGCCGGTTATCGACCGGGTATTGTCAGTCGAGGCTACGGTTCAAAAGCACCTGAATATCCTTTTCATGTTAAAGCTGATTCGCCGGTAATTTATAGTGGCGATGAAGCTTTGCTTATAGCCCGCAATACTGATTGTCCAGTTGTAATAGATGCGGACAGGTCGGAAGCCGTCAGAAGCCTTGAACAACATTATGACTGCAATGTGATTCTTAGTGATGATGGTCTCCAGCACTATGCTATGGCGCGAGATATTGAGATTGCTGTTGTCGACGGGCGCAGAGGTTTTGGCAATGGTTATTTAATACCAGCCGGCCCTCTGAGGGAGAAACCGGAACGGTTGGATGAAGTTGATTTAATTATTTGTAATGGCACTAGCCAATTAAATTTCAATACGCCGGTTTATTCGATGACACTAGAGCCCAGACATTTGTGCCACCTACAATCCGGTCAAATATTTGCCATTGCTGACATCGTTCAGGAAATGGCAAACTCCAGAGTAGCCAGCAATATTGACAACGCCAACACAGAGTCTAAAGCAGCCAAACACAAAGTGCATGCCATTGCAGGGATTGGCAATCCTGAACGCTTTTTTAGCTCTCTTTGTGATTGTGGTTTTGATATTATAAGCCACGTTTTTGATGATCATCACGTCTACACTCTGGAAGATATTAGTTTCGACGATGATTATGAAGTGATCATGACCGAAAAAGATGCTGTTAAGTGTATGGCATTTGCTAGAAACACTGACTGGTATTTACGTGTAGACGCCGTTATCGATGATGCATTTATCAATATTCTGTTATCTAAATTACATACATTTAGCATTGAAATTTAAGTGGTATGAATCGTTATGGATAAAAAATTACTCGCCATTCTTGCTTGCCCAATTTGCAAGGGAAAAATACATTTTAATCAGGAATCACAAGAACTGGTTTGTTATGCAGATGCATTAGCCTTTCCTATTCGTGATGAAATTCCGGTTATGCTGGAAAATGACGCCCGTCCTCTTACTGCTGAAGAGAAAGAAAACAGGCCACGTTGATGTCGTTTATTGTAGTCATTCCTGCACGTTTTCAATCAACTCGTTTGCCTGGAAAACCTTTATTGGATATTGCAGGAAAACCTATGATTCAGCATGTTTATGAACGAGCCAAGCAAAGTGCTGCTAGCCAAGTTTATATCGCAACAGACAACAGCGAAATAAAAAAGGTCTGCAAGCAATTTGGCGCTGACGTTTGCATGACTGACGCTGGTCACGTTTCGGGCAGTGATCGTATAGAGGAGGTGACCCGTATTTTAAAATTATCAGATGACGATATCGTGGTTAACGTACAAGGAGATGAGCCAATGATTCCTCCAGCGGTCATTGATCAGGTTGCAACTAATTTGCAAGCCAATTCTTTAGCGGGCTTGTGTTCTCTGTTTGAAGTTATTGACCAGCAAACTGAAATTAATGATGCGAATGCCGTAAAAGTGGTAACGGACAATCAGGACATGGCTTTGTACTTTTCCCGATCTGTCATTCCCTTTGACAGGGATAATTCGAAACAATCAGTCTATAAAAGGCATATTGGCCTTTACGCCTATAGAGTGAAAATACTTCACGATTTTGTTGACTGGTCTCAAGGAGAACTTGAGCAATTGGAAAATCTTGAGCAATTACGTTTTATGGAAAATGGAATAAAAATACATATGGCACAAGCAATGGCAAAGATTCCGCCCGGAGTAGATACCGAATCAGATCTAGCCAAGATAAAAACCCTGCTGGAAAAATAGTTAGCTTAAAAGTTGGAAAATAATGCCTTCAGAAAAAGTCAAAATATTAATGGTTTGTTTAGGTAACATTTGTCGTTCTCCAACGGCAGAAGTTGCTTTTAGACATGAAGTCGCCAAGCGAAAACTCGAGCATCTATTTGATATTGATTCTGCGGGTACTGGCACATGGCATATCGGCGAGAAGCCGGATAGTAGAGCTAGAGCTGCTGCAGCAAAGAGAGATATGGATTTGGAATCATTGCAAGCGCGCACGGTAACGCCTGAAGACTTCCATCATTTTGATTACATATTTGCTATGGATGCTCAAAACCTTAGTGACTTAAAAACAATGCAGCCGACTTCTTCGAAGTCGAATATACAACTCTTCCTGACCTGGCCAGACAAGGAAGGCGGACAGAATGGCTACCAAGAGGTGCCCGATCCTTTTTATTCAAATGAAGATGAATTTGAACTGGTTCTGGATTTGGTGGTCGCAGCAAGTGCAGATATCCTTGATCATATTGTCGATACCCATCAGCTTGCTTGATCACTTTGATTTTTTATTTGGATTTATTGCATGCTCATCCAAGAAAACGTTAATCTAAAAAAATTTAATACATTTCATATTTCCACGCTTGCTAAATATTTCTGTGAAGTATTGAGTGTTGAAGATTTATTAGAAGCCTTAGCCTTTTGTCAGGAAAAAAATCTGCCTTTTATATTGATAGGTCAAGGTAGTAATCTGTTATTCAGGCAAAACTACACTGGCCTGATCATTGAGTTAAATATAAAAGGTATTGAATTAGTTAAAACAACGACAGAACATTTTTATGTAAAAGCCCAGTGTGGAGAAAACTGGCATTCATTTGTTCAGTATTGCCTGGGGCATGGTTATTACGGTCTGGAGAACTTAAGTTTAATACCGGGCACTGTCGGTGCAGCACCGGTTCAGAATATTGGAGCTTATGGGGTAGAAATTTCTGAGTTTCTACATGAGCTTGAAGCACTGGAGATTTCTTCTGGCAAATTGCTTACCTTTAGCAAAGATGAATGTCAGCTGAGTTATAGGCATTCCATTTTTAAAGCAGATTGGAAAGACCGTTTTGTAATAACGAATGTCACTTTTAAACTATTAAAAACCGCCCAGCCCAACCTCAGTTATCCGGCTTTACGCGATGCCTTAAAAGATCTTGCAGAGGATAAGGTTGATCCCCAAACCATCAGTAATGCTGTTTGTAATATTCGAATGTCTAAATTACCTGATCCTGCCTCGCTTGGTAATGCAGGAAGTTTTTTTTGGAACCCCATAATTCCGGCAGAAAAATTTTTAAGTCTTCAGCAGATCTATCCCGATATTGTGGCCTATCCACATGAGGAGGGGTATAAACTGGCTGCAGCCTGGCTCATAGATAAAGCCGGTTGGAAGGGCTACAGGGAAGGCGATGTCGGCGTTCATAAAGAGCATGCTCTGGTGCTTGTGAATTTCGGAGAAGCTACCGGGAAAGAACTATACGATTTATCAGTTCGCATCCAGCAATCAGTACTGGAAATATTTGGAATCAAGCTGCATCCAGAAGTAAGAATTATTTAACTCTCCCAGATCCTTTTCATCAGTTAGAATAAGTTCATGGAGTCTTCAGTTTTTGATAGTGATAATTTTCTCAAGCATGCGAGCACACGTCCTGGTGTGTATCGAATGTATGATGAAGCAGGTAAAATACTTTATGTTGGCAAGGCCAAGAACCTAAAAAATCGAATCACATCATATTTTCGCGCTTCAGGTTTAGATAGTAAAACCATATTACTGGTATCAAAAATTCAGAGTATTGAAACGACTATAACCAATACTGAAACTGAAGCCCTTATTCTTGAACAAACGCTGATTAAGGAACGAAAACCTCCTTATAATATTTTGATGCGGGATGATAAATCCTATCCTTATATTTTCTTATCCACTAAAGATAAATACCCGCGCTTAGCTATCCATCGTGGTTCAAAGAAAAAGCAGGGGCGATACTTTGGGCCATTTCCCGGGGCGGGCGCAGTCAGAGAAAGTTTAAACCTGCTGGAAAAAGTATTTCATGTTCGCCAGTGTGAAGATTCTTTTTTTCGTAATAGGAGCCGTGCCTGTTTGCAATATCAAATCAAACGGTGTTCTGGTCCATGTGTTGATCTGGTTAGTGAAGAAGATTATGCCGAAGATGTTCGTCATTCTGTGATGTTTCTTGAAGGCAAAAGTAATCAGATTTCTGACGAATTGAAAGAAAAAATGCAAAGGCTGGCTGATGCAAAAGAGTTTGAAAAAGCTGCCAGGGTTCGTGACCAAATACGAGACTTAAGGACGATACAGGAACGTCAATATGTTTCTGGTGGTAAAGGCGATGTTGATGTTATAGCTATGTGCAGTGATGCCGGCATTGTTTCCATACAGGTGGTTTTTATTCGCGACGGTCGTGTTCTCGGGAATAAAAACTATTACCCAAAATTTGTTATTGAAAACACTGCGGCAAGCATACTGCATGCTTTTATTGCTCAATTCTACCTTCAGGAACTGGGTTTAAATAGTATTCCTCAGGAAATAATTGTCAGTGATGCGCCGGAAGACGTCAGAGGCCTGGTTGCTGCACTGGAATACTGCGCCAAGCATAAAGTCGACATCAAGCATCGAGTCAGGCAGCACAGACAGCAATGGCTGCAGTTGGCGCAAACCAATGCCCAACATGGTTTGATGAGCAAACTGAACAGTAAACAAAGCATGCAGACGCGTTTCATTGCCCTGCAGGAAGCCTTACACAGAGATCATTTACCCACACGACTTGAGTGTTTTGATATTAGTCATAGTTCAGGCGAAGCAACAGTTGCATCCTGTGTGGTGTTTGACCAGAACGGCCCTTTAAAGAGTGATTACAGACGTTTCAATATTGAAGATATCACTCCTGGTGATGACTATGCAGCAATGGACCAGGCGCTTAAGCGCAGGTATACCCGATTAAAAAAAGGTGAAGCACGTTTACCGGATATACTATTGATTGATGGTGGCAAAGGCCAATTAACCCAGGCCGAAAAGGTGCTGGAAGAGTTGAAGATACCAGACGTACTTTTAATTGGTATCGCCAAGGGGGTCAGCCGAAAGGCAGGGCAGGAGACCTTGATTTTTGGTGATACACGTAAAGAGCTTGTACTAGAGCCTGAATCGCCAGCACTGCATTTACTTCAACATATTCGGGATGAGGCGCATCGATTTGCTATTACGGCTCATCGTCAACGTCGCGGTAAAAAACGCACAGAATCCTTTTTGGACAGCATCCCGGGTATTGGACCCAAAAAACGTAAGGAACTGATAACGCATTTCGGTGGCCAGCAGGAAATCAAGCGAGCCAGTATTGAAGATTTGCAGAAAGTCCCTGGCATCAGCCATGCTTTGGCGGAATCACTTTATGACATTATTCATAACTAGTTATCCAGTTGGTGTAGAATGAGCTCATGAATACCGCGACATTTTTTACTGTTTTACGCGTACTGGCAATTCCAGTATTTATCACTATCTATTACTCGAATATTTCCGGCAACAATTTCATTGCAGCGTTTATTTTTACTTTAGCCAGTATCACTGACTGGCTGGATGGTTATCTGGCACGCAAGCTCAATCAATGTTCTGGATTTGGCGCATTTTTAGATCCAGTTGCTGACAAACTTCTGGTCACAGTCACCCTGGTTTTGCTGGCAGCAAACTATTCAAGTCCTTGGTTTGTTATCCCTGCAGCCATTATGGTAGCCAGAGAAGTGCTGGTTTCTGCGTTACGTGAATGGATGAGCAGTAATAATCAACGTGATGCAGTTGCCGTTGGCTATATAGGTAAAGTAAAAACAACAACCCAGATGCTGGCAATTATTGCCTTATTAGCTGCTCACCCTGACACGGTTGATGTGTTGCTGGTTGCCGGCTATGTGCTGATTTACCTTTCGGCAATATTGACTTTATGGTCAATGTTTATCTATCTGAAAAGCGCCTGGCCAATGTTGAGTCGCGATCTCAAACAAAAATCTTCATGATGTGCTGAAATCCACTCTTTACTTGACTTCACAGGTGATCTGATTAGAATAGCGTCCTCTTTGAAGCCATGCTTCTGTAGCAGGCTCACAAAGCCAAAGAGCCTGAAATAATGGAACTCTGGCTGGGGAAGAAATAGGGTCCCCAAGCAAAGATAAAGTGTCACTTACGGTACAAGTGCGGGAATAGCTCAGCTGGTAGAGCACGACCTTGCCAAGGTCGGGGTCGCGAGTTCGAATCTCGTTTCCCGCTCCATTTTAGGCCTTTATCCATAGTAGCCAAAGTCCCTTACAAGGCTGGATGGCAGAGTGGTTATGTAGCGGACTGCAACTCCGTTCACACCGGTTCGATTCCGGTTCCAGCCTCCAACTTTAAGGACCTGACTGCTGACTACCCATTGCCTGGGTGGCGAAATTGGTAGACGCAAGGGACTTAAAATCCCTCGGTAGAAATACCGTGCCGGTTCGATTCCGGCCCCAGGCACCATATAAATCAATTAGATTCTTCTTAAAAATCAGCTTTCGACTGTTCCTGTTCAAACAATTAAATCTAGACTCTCTATCCAAACTATGGATTGGCTCTTCTTGCGCTTTTTCAGCATTTTTCAGTTAGAATCTATTCATATAAAGAGTAAGGTTTTTGGTTAAGAAAACCTAGGCTACAAGATCTAGAGAGATAACTAGCGTGAGAATAAAGCCCGAGATTATGATTTTCACAAAACAAAAAGCCGCAATTTTTCTTGTATTAATTCTCAATCTTAGTTTTTCCATCTATGCCCAAGACTATCCCGTTGATACCATAACCATTCTGACACACTCAAGACCTGGCGGCGGAAGCGATGTATTTCTTCGTGAATTATCACGCTATCTGGGGCCTGAATTGGGCGCAAATATTATTGTTAAAAATGTCACAGGTGGGTCCGGTGCCAGCGCAATTGCTGAATTGGCCAGAGCGAAGCCTGATGGTTCAAAATTCTACGCAACGACACCAACGTTTATCTATACCTCCTTACTTTCTCAACCGGCCTATACCTATCAGGATGTTGATCCATTGGTTAATCTGTTTTTTGATCCTGAATTGATTTACACCGCAGCTAACAGTCCATTTCAAACTCTGGAAGATGTACTCAACAAAGCTAGAAGCTCTCGAGGTCTCTGGGGTGCAGCGAATCCTGGCTCTATGGAAAGACAATCATTAGAGCAATTGAAACTGGCTACCGGTCTGAATGCCGCAGTCATAAGTCATGAAGGTGGAGGGGATTTAATAATCAATGTCCTCAATGGCACTTTGGATATCGGTGTTGGTGAAGCTCAGGAATTGCAATCTCAAATAGAAGCAGGAAGCTTGCGTATTCTGGCTACATTAAGTGATACGCGTTTGGCTCAGTTTCCTGAAATTCCAACGGTGCAGGAATTGGGCTATGAAGTGGTCGTTCGCAAGTTCAGGGGCATTGCAGCCCCGAAAGGTTTAGCACCTGAATTAATTCTTCGATGGGAGCAAGCTATCCAAAGCGTTCTAGAAAATCCTGACTATCAGGCGTCTTACCTTGCTGACAATTTAAGACTAAATTACATCAATCATGCTGATTACCAGGGATTCATTGATGATTTTGCACTAGAAACACAAAGCTACCTGAGAAGAGTCGGTATTATTGAATAAGTTAAACATTTCATTAGCACAGAGCTTTTGATGCTGCATAGTTTGTGCTTGTTGATTGGAAAAGAGGGCTGATATGTTGTCCAGAGATTTTGTTGGTGGATTAGTTGCTATAGCCTTGGGCAGTCTGTATCTGATTTTTTCATTCAGACAGAGGGTAAGTGCTCTGGCGGACACTATCGGTCCGGCAGGCATACCTAAAGTGCTGGGTATTCTGATGTTGTCTTTAGGCATCATACTTTGCGCTCAGGCTATCTTTCAAACCCGTAAATCCGTTGTGCCAGCAGCAACAGAATGGGATGGCGAAGCCAGAAAAATCTTTCGCGCATTCGGTCTGGTTGTTATTGGTGTGATATATATCTTCATGCTGACATTTCTCGGTTATGTGTTATCGATCGCGCTTTTACTTGTAGCCGTTGCCTTTTATTTAGGCGCAGCCTTTAACTTGCGAATGATACTTATTGCAGCAGCAGGCGCCGTATTACTCTGGACGATATTTGTGATCTTACTGGGAGTGCCTATGCCTGCTGGAATTTTTTCTCAGGGCTAATAT
The DNA here is from genome assembly GCA_030831165.1 of Gammaproteobacteria bacterium. GTDB lineage: Bacteria > Pseudomonadota > Gammaproteobacteria > Pseudomonadales > Pseudohongiellaceae > UBA5109. Next base: position 87,574 of record JAURLP010000012.1, read on the forward strand.
GGACGCGATACTCACTTCACTGGCTAATCTGGAATTTTATTTAGTATTAGCTGCAGTGCTGGGTGTTGCCTGGGGCATAGTTGGAGGGGCTCTGCCTGGCATATCTCCTTCAATTACTATGGCTTTGTTGCTACCTTTCACCTACGCCCTGGAGCCATCCATAGCCATTGTCTTATTGGCCTCCACTTATGTGGGTGCAGAATATGGAGGATCGATACCCGCCATTCTTATCCGCACACCAGGTACCAATGCTGCCGCAGCCTCGGTTATTGATGGTTATGAAATGAACAAACAGGGCAAGGCTGGTCTTGCTCTGGGCATATCATTGTATTCGGGTGTGATTGGGAGCCTGGTAGGCTTGTCAGCTCTGGTCTTATTCAGTGAGCCACTGGCTAGGCTTGCGCTGGCATTCACTCCCCCAGCTTATTTTGCCTTAGGCATACTCGGCCTGAGCGTTATTGTCAGTTTATCTGGGGAGTCACTGGTAAAAGGGCTCATTGCAGCTTTACTTGGGCTGATGATTTCCACCATAGGGACGGATCCTGTTTCTGGCATAAGCCGTTTTACTTTTGGGGTTTCCGACCTCTTATCAGGCATTCAGCCCATCCTGATCATGGTGGGTTTATTTGCCATGAGTGAATTATTGAAACAGGCTTCGGCACAATATGAAATAAGACTAAAGACTATTCCTAGAATCCAGTTTCCTGATAATAAACTTAAAAAAAGATTGATTCTGCCGCAGTGTATAGGTGCTTTATTTGGCGGATTTGAAGGTCTTATGCCCGGTGCTGGTGGAACAATTGCTTCCTTTATGTCATACAACGAAGCCAAAAGGTGGTCTAAGTCAAAGCATGAGTTTGGCAAGGGTTCACCGGAAGGGATCGCTGCGCCGGAAACGGCCAATAATACTGTCGCAGAAACATCGCTTATTCCAATGTTGAGTTTTGGAATCCCCGGGTCTAATTCCACGGCAATTTTGTTAGGTGGGTTTCTGATTCACGGACTGATCCCAGGACCTATGTTATTTGCTCGTTCAGGCGATATTGTAGGGGATTTATATGTCGGTCTGTTTTTTGCCGCGATTGCTTTACTTTTTATTGGCATTGCAATTATGCCGGCGTGTATCTGGTTAGTGAATCAGCCGAGACCTTATCTTAATGCCTTTATTATGGTCTTAATTATGTCGGGTATTTATTCGATTAATAACAGTCTGTTTGAGCTTTCAGTTGTATTGGTAGCAGGCATAATTGGTTATTTTATGAGATTACTAAGATTTCCATTTCTACCCACCGTTCTGGGCCTGGTGCTTGGCTTCATGATTGAAAGTAACTTTCGCAGATCATTATTGTTGTCCGGAGATGAGTTAAGCATATTTTTCAATGACAGAATTTCCCTGGTGCTTTTATCTGTTGCAGTATTATTTATTATTGGCTCGCTAGCCAAGCGTTTCATAGGTTTTCTGTTTACTAAGCTAAAAAGTAAATTTGCTGAAAATACCGGTCGTTAAAAGGAGACTTCATGATTGAAGAAAGTATTGCCCAGAGGCTTGGTAATTGGGGTGAGAAGCTAGAGCCTGCAAGTTTGCCCAAAACAACTCTGGAAAAAAATGGGGATATCTTGCTTGATATCGTTGGCTTGTGCATAGCCTCACGCAATAAAGACTACGTTCAGGCAGTGATTGAGGCTTCGGAGCCAGGAGAGCACACTCTCATCGGCCATAGCCTGAGAACATCAGCCGCTAGTGCTGCAATCATTAATGGTACTGCAGCTCATGGTGAAGATTTTGATGATACTTTTGAAGGTGGACCTGTCCATTCCGGCGTAGTCATGGTGCCCGCCATGCTTGCAGCAGCTGAACGCTATCAGTTGAGTTCGGCAGATACCATGTTAGGACTTGCTGCTGGCAATGAAATTCTTTGTCGTCTTGCTCTAACCTTGCCTAAAGCTATCCATAAGTCAGGATTTCATCCTACCGCAGTACTGGGGTCTTTCGCGGCGGCCTTCGGAATAGCCGTGGCCTGTAAAGCAGACAGCAGGATCATTGCCAACGCCCTAGGGATTGCCGGCAGCATGGCTTCAGGGATAATAGAATATTTGGGCGATGGCAGCTGGACCAAGCGCATGCATCCCGGTTGGGCCGCTCAATCCGGTTTGCGGGCATTTGCCATGGCCAAGGCCGGATTCAAGGGGCCTAAATTTGTCTTTGAAGGGGAGCATGGGGCTTTCAAGGTCTTTGCTTCATCGGTGGATCCCAAACTGGACTGTCTGTTTGACAAGCTCGGACAGCAATATGTCAGTGATGCAATTTCATTCAAGCCTTATCCCTGCGGCACCATGATCCAGCCCTACATCGATTGTGCCCGACATCTCAGGGAACAAGGAATTAATGTCAGTAATATTGAATCAATTCTTTGTGAAACCGCAGAAGGTTATGTGCACAGACTGTGGGAGCCAAAGGCAATAAAGAGCGCGCCACCCAGCTCATATGCAGCCAAATTCAGCGTGCCTTTCGGGGTTGCTCTGGGTCTATTGCGAGGGCATGCCAATCTTGGTGACTATAATGAAGAATCTATTACTGAACCTGATTTGTTGAACATTGCTGCGAAGGTCAATTACGAAATTGATTTGAACAATCCTTATCCGGCAGCCTTTACCGGGCACGTCAGGTTATTGTTCAAAGACGGCTCTCATAAAGAAGTTAGGCAGGGATTTATGCGTGGCGGACGAGATTCGCCGCTTAGCCAGAATGAAATAAACGAAAAATTTTACGCTAATTCCCAATATGGCGGACATTCTGATCCGGATAAATTACTGGCCATTTGCAGGGCCATTGCCACGATGCAATCAGACTATCAATTAATCCGAGAAATGGGGGAGACTGAATGACAGCAGCAAATTCAGATCGAGTAGCCCTGGTTACTGGCTCATCAAAAAATATCGGCAGAGCCATAGCTTTAGCCTTAGCTAAAAACGGCACCAATGTGGTTGTGCATGCTGCTCAAGATCAGGCACAAGCTGAACAGACCTTAAAGCAGCTTGAGTCTTATGGAGTGAAAGGCATGGTCACACTTGGCGATCTATCCAATCCTGACACAGCGACTCAAATTATTACTGAAGTCATCGCTGAGTTCGGTCGACTCGATATCCTGGTCAATAATGCAGCGATTCGCCCCGAAACACCCATTGCCGACATAAGCTATGCAGAATGGCGCAAGGTCATGGGAGTGTGCCTGGACGCTGTATTTTTAATCTCACAAGCTGCGCTGCAGCCACTTCGTCAAAGTGATCAAGGGACTATCATAAATATTGGTGGATTGACGGCACATACGGGCGCTGCAAATCGGGCTCACGTAATCTCAGCTAAGGCAGGATTAGTGGGCTTTACTAAGGCACTGGCATGTGAATTGTCACCAGAAAACATTACCGTTAATTGCATAGCGCCAGGTCTCATCGATACTGTCAGAGATCGAGGAAATAAGCCTCATCATCATGCCACGCGGACAAATTTGTTAGGGCGTCGTGGCCTGCCAGAAGAAGTAGCTGAGGCAGCGGTCTTTTTGGCAGGCTCTTCAGCTCGATATATCACAGGCCAGACAATTCATGTCAATGGCGGTGCGTATCTTCCATAAATAGCTAAAGGAAAGAAGCAAATATCTAGAGAAGTAGAACAGGGCTTTATTTTATTATTTAATCTAAAAATCAAAGCTTCACTGAGGAACACTCATATGAAATATGTCTTAGCGGCATTGCTTATTTTCTTAATTTCCATGCCTTGTTTTGCACAACGACCTGACAGACCTTTTGTTCCGCTCAATGCCTATTCTCTTGAAGGTTACACGCCGATCCCAGTTAGGGAGGCTTTTAATCTGCCGAACGGAATTGAGTTTTCCTCGGTGAGTTCATTAGAGATAACAAGCGAAGGTCATTTAATTGTCTTGCATCGTGCTGCAATTCCTTTTTTGGAATTTGATGGTGATGGCAATTTTATTCGCGCGTTTGGCAGTGAAGATCTCTTTGCGCGCGCCCACGGACTAACGCTGGATGATGATGACAACATGTGGGTAACTGACGTCATCAACCACGTGGTGATGAAGCTTGATAAAGACGCCAACATTTTAATGAGTCTGGGCAGTAAAGGAGAAGCAGGCGATTGGGATGAAAGTATTGGTTCACATAAATTTTATGAACCTACCGATGTGGCTTTTGATAGTCAGGGAAATATTTATGTGGGGCAGGGACATACCAGAGCCGAGCCCAGGGTATTAAAATTTAATGCTAACGGTGAATTTCTCACGCAATGGGGGAGCTTTGGAACAGGCCCTGGAGAGTTTGCTGTCGCACATTCTCTGGAAATAGATGCAAGTGACAACATCTATGTGGCGGACCGCGAAAACTTCAGGGTTCAAATTTTTAATGTTGATGGCCTTTATCTGTCTGAATGGAACTTTGATGCAATGGCCTGCGCAATCTATCTTCATGATGATGGTTTTATGTACATGACGACAGGTTTTGATGGAGAAGTTGCCAAAGTCGATTTAGCAGGCAATGTTATTGGCTCTTTAGGCAGACCTGGTGATGAGAACGGACAATTTGGTGAGGGGCACTTCCTGGCAGTGGATGGTAACGACAATATTTTTATTGCAGATGTCGTCAATCAGCGCGTACAGCTTTATAGAAAAGAGTAGTCTTAAATAATCGTGCTAAATGTATTTCCGCGAGCCAAATTTATTCCCATGAAAAGCATAAAGACAACTTTGGTTTAAGGAAACCAATCATGCATGAGCCAAACTGAGAATAGACGAGCACCTACACTAAATTGAACTATCAATAAACGACTTCATTGAGATCAGCGCTGCATCATCAATCACAGTAAATTCCAAACCGGAAATATAGTAGCTATCTTCAAAATTTGAGTGTTTAACTTTTGCATAAACACTGCTTTTGTCCGCGCCGAAAATTGAAGATGTCACTTCTATAATTATCTCGGTTAATAGTTCAATCTTATTGGCCGTTTTAATTTTCAAGCCGTTATAACTAATATCGAGCGCTTGTCCTTCATAAACCTCAGAAAATATTTTTGATTTATCGACGATACGGTAATTAACCAGCATGTTGACGTTAATACGTGGCACACTCCTGTCATTTTCTATATTGAGCGCAAGTCTCTGTGGCTTTTTGATCTCCAGCAATTCATAGATAGTCAAAGGTCTTATCTTTCCCTTAGGGTGCACATCGTAGCTGCTACCAATTTTGATATTGTATTTGCAAAGATTATAGGAATTGTCGCTTAATAAAACCTGGCCACCCATACTATAGGCTTCAACTCTGGCGGCCAGATTTACTTCGTTGCCAATGACAGTAAAATCATGATGCGAGATATTTCCTAAATAACCTACAGCGACATCACCGGTATTGATGCCAATTCCCATGTGAATGCTTGGCATGTCCATCTCTATATTTTTGCTATTTATTTGCTGCATCGCATTTTGCATTTCAATGGCGCAAGTTAATATATCGTTGATGTCATCATCCTTGTATTAGAAGATGGCCAATATTGAATCACCTATAAGCTTGTCTACCACACCACCATTTTTGTCTATGATAGGAATCATAATATTGAAAAAACGATTGAGTAAATCTGCTACTTCTAGTGAAGGATATCTTTCAGAAAAATAAGTGAAGCCTCTTAAATCTGAAATTAGTATACTGGCTTTTTCAATTTTAAAACCGCCAAAAACTTTATCGCTCATTAGTTATAGGATTCCTTAAAACTGCTCTTATTACATTTAAAAGGGCTTGACTAAAGGGTTAGTTTACTATGTTTTTTTATTTAAACCTTGTTTCATTTCAAACAATAGCATTAATTTAATTTTCCACCATACAGCATATTATAGTCAGACTGAGATGTTGCTAAAGACAGTTTTATTTGAATAATTAAATAGCCGGGATGTCAGAATTTAACCTTACTCAACCAAAGTTTAGTTTGGTCTCCTGTTATTTCGCCAATTCCCCAATTAGGTTTTTAATTCGCACCCATATACTGCATAATCAGCCTCGCTTTTTATCAACCAAGAACAGGCTCTTATTTAAATGTGGTTCAAGAATCTCCGTGTATTTTGCCTTACCCAACCCTTCGATTTATCGTTTGAAGACCTAGAATCCCAACTTGCCGACAATGCTTTTATTCCCTGCGCGAATTATGAAAAATCACGAATAGGCTGGGTGAGTCCGCTGGGAGATGCCACTCCGGAACTAGGTGAAGATCAAGAGCCTATGCTGACGCATATAGTGGGCGATTACATTATGTTGTGTGCCCAAAAGCAGGAGAGGTTGCTGCCAGCATCCGTTGTTCGCGAAGCCACTGCAGAGAAAGTTGCCGAGATAGAAGGGCGACAAGCTCGCAAGGTCTACCGTAAAGAAAAGCGGGAGATTCAGGACAATATGTATGCCTCCTTGTTACCAAGAGCCTTTACTCGATCAACACGGACCTACGCTTATATTTCAAGAGCCGATAATCTGTTGGTTGTTGATGCCATTAGTGCTCCCAAAGCTGAAGAGTTTATCAATTTATTAAGAGATAGCCTGGGCTCATTTCCTGTCGCCTTACCCGACAGCAAGCGTGCACCCAGTGATGTCATGACCCGCTGGTTGGTCGACCAAAAAGCCACAGACAAATTTGAACTTCATAATGAGTGTGAACTCTTTAATCCCCTGGATGGCAGTAATCTTGTTCGCCTTAAAGGCCAAGATCTTGAGAGTGATGAGATCAAGACTCACCTTGAAGCGGGTAAAAGAGCTAAACAACTTAGCGTTATGTGGGGCAATGTACTCAGTTGCAGCATCATGGAAGACTTAAGTATTAAACGTTTAAGATTCGATGACATAAAAGAAGAATCAGCCAGCTTTGAAGAAGAAAGCCCGGCACAAAAGTTTGATCAGGAATTTGTCTTAATGACACTAGAGTTAAGTGGATTCTTTAAGTCTTTATTCAATGCTTTTGGTGGTCTCGAAGACCCCAAAAACAAAATATTGCCGGATAACCGAAATAAAGAATCAGACAGGGCATCTTAAATGCTTCGATCTTCCGTAAAAACGCCTCTGACTTGAGCACTTAGGGCGCTTTTTAGCTAAACTTTTGGTTATGGATTATCTATTTTCCGTTATGTTAAAGTTATCCCAGATTTTAATTATGTAATACATTGAGAGGAATAATATGGCAACTTTACCCCCTGGTGTAGATTCCCGTTCATTCGAATCAGCCCTCACAGAATTTCGACAAGCCATCGGCTCAGAATGGGTTTTTAGTTCTGATGAAGATGTGGCTCTATATCGTGACGCCTATTCGCCCATGTGGAATGAAGGTAATGAGCTAGTCGCATCCGCAGCTGTAGCGCCTGAAACCACCGAAGAGGTGCAGGCTATAGTTAGAATAGCGAATCGTTATGGCATTCCTTTCTTGGAAAGCCCTTTTATACATAGAACTTAACCTTGATGCTTGCATCAGATATAGCTTGCAACTCAACTTAATTGGGGACCCCAATGCTTCAAAAAATAGGTGTATTTATGCTGCTGTTCGCAGCTTTTGATGTCTATGCTGTTAATGGCTTAGATGAACATAAATATTTACATTGTGGTGAAAGAGATGAACTCGCATTTGGCTCTTTATTTTACCTAAATGCGGATACTGGAAGGGCTTTCCAGCATCATTTATGGCTTGACCCGGTTTCCTTAGGCGGGCTTGAAGCCTTGTTCGGTCAGGATTATGACAGTTTCGAAGAATTTTTCAGCTATCTTACTAGCAGTGCACTCAACTACAGTTTCTTGGCCTCCCCGGAAAACATTAATATTGGTTACGCAGCTGACTCTGAGGATGAATTTAACAACCCCTTGAAAGTAAATTATCAAATTAATCGTTCGAGCGGAGAATATCTGTGGACATCCAATGACGCTGCCTTCATTGGAGAGGAGGATAGGGGAACTTGTCGAAGCGTTTCAGCCGACTATTATCTTAATTTATTAAACGACTGGTATGAACTTGCTCATGAAGGAGAACCAGCAAAGTTATTCCAGCTTTAAGCATTACTGAAGCCTATCTGAGACTGCATAGGCTTAATCTAAAAAGGCAATATCCTATATCCCTAACGAAATAAAATTTATATTAAACATATAAATCAAAAAGTTAAATTCATATTCTAAAGAGATATATCATGACTGTAGAGAGCTCATACACCCCCCCCAAAGTTTGGAAATGGGAAACAGATGGTGAAAACGGCGGAAGATTCGCCAGTATTAATCGCCCTATATCCGGCGCTACCCATGACAAGATGCTTCCGCGTGGGAAGCACCCCTTACAGCTCTATTCACTGGCAACACCTAATGGCGTAAAAGTCACCATAATGCTGGAAGAATTGCTGGCACTTGGTCACAGCGGTGCCGAGTATGATGCTTACCTGATCGACATTATGAAAGGAGATCAGTTTGGTAGTGATTTTGTTGCTATTAACCCTAACTCCAAAATACCCGCCTTGATTGATACCACAACACCTGAACCAACCCGTGTCTTTGAGTCAGGTTCAATACTCCTATATCTGGCAGAAAAATTTAACACCTTCATTCCAAAAGATCCTGCTCGCAAGGTTGAATGCATGAACTGGTTATTCTGGCAAATGGGTGCGGCTCCCTATCTTGGAGGAGGCTTTGGACATTTCTATGCCTATGCTCCTGTAAAAATCAAATACTGTATTGATCGATTCACCATGGAAGTAAAACGACAGCTGGATCTACTGGATAAGCATCTTGCTTACAAGCAGTATATGTGTGGTGATGAATATACTATTGCGGATATAGCGATCTGGCCATGGTACAGCGTTGTATTGAGTAATGAGGCCTACGAAGCAGCAGAGTTTCTGGATGCAAAATCTTACAAGCATCTCCAAAGGTGGGCTAATGAAATCGGGCAAAGGCAAGCAGTAGTCCGGGGTCGTAAAGTCAATCGCCCCTTCGGACCGGCTGAAGACCAACTACATGAAAGACATGATGCCAGTGATTTTGATACTAAAACCCAGGACAAGCTGGATCCGGAAACCAAAGATAAATAGTCCAAACTTATCAGGCGAATTTATAGCCGGGATAATTCACTAAGTTCAGACTGGGCCCGAGATCTGGATAAATGCCGATTTCAAAAAGGCTCTCGCGATGAATGCAATCAGTCTTGCGGCGCCATAAAATGTCAATCTGGCCATGTAGATTTCCTTTATACCAAAGCACAACAAGTTTATAGTGCTTAACCAATAATAAAAACCTGATTTTATTTACTGACCCAAGTAGCTCAGAAGTAATAACAAGCCTACTAGTTGCATATCGTATTGGCGACCCACAGACAGAAACTGGAGAAGGGCGTGTTTCTAAAGGTTGTCATCATGCTTCCCCCTTTATATGAATCTTGTTTATATCGGAACAATAGATAATAATCATTCGCTTATTGATGATTGTTTAACTCAACAGGGGATCAAAAAGTGAAAAATAGCTTACTCAAAAAAATCAGCCTAGCTGCAGCTATCGGCCTGGTAGCGACAACGGCACATGCACATTTCAAACTGAACTCTCCAGATTCCTGGATAGAAGAAAATGAAAGAGGTGATCCTCAGAAAATAGCGCCCTGTGGTGGCACCTTGGCTGATGGTGGTACCAGAACAGGTGCTGTGACCGCTATTAGTGGCGGACAAATGCTGACGATTGAGCTTGAGGAAACCATTTATCATCCAGGGCATTACCGCGTTGCTTTGGCAAGAACCATAAACATGCTGCCAGCTGACGCTATGCCCCTGGTGATGGTTGATACTGAACGTGGACCACGTTCGGGTCGTTTCCCGATTACAGAGAATCCTGTGGCGCCTATACTAGCCGATGGCTTACTGGAGAATTATGAACGTCGAACCGGACCAATAAGCACAGAAGTTAGGATTCCTAATATCGATTGTGAAAACTGTGTCTTACAAATAGTCCAGTTCATGTCTGAGCACCCCGGGCATGGTGAAGGGGGTTTTACTTACCACCATTGTGCCATACTAAATATTAGCGCTGACACCGATATGCCGATAAATACAAACTGGTAAGTTACGAGCTGGGACTTTCTCTTGAGCAAATACCAAACACCATTTATGTAATGGAGTGGATTAATGACTATAAATAACAGTAGTAAAACCGGCTTAATCCTGTTGTTAGCGACTATGGTGCTGGTCATTCCGGCACAGGCTCAAATCGATTTATCAGGCGAATGGGCTGCTGTTTTCCATGAAGACTTTGATGAACGCAGGCCCGGTCCCGAAATGGTGGAATATCAGGGTATTCCCATTAATGAGGCTGCCCGGCGCCGGGCATTGAGCTGGAGCCCCTCATTACTCACTTTACCCGAGCATCAGTGCAAACCGCACCCTTCTGACTACGGTAGCCGTGGGCCAAGCAATATGCGCATATGGAAGGAAATTGATTCTGAATCCCAGCAGTTAATCGCTTACCATACCCGTATTCGCTGGCAAGCGCCTGAAAGAACCATCTGGATGGATGGGCGTGAACACCCGCCAGAACATGCTGCTCATACCTGGCAAGGTTTTTCTACAGGACACTGGGAAGGTAATGTTCTTGTTGTGAGGACGACCCATTTAAAACAAGGCTGGGCGCGTCGTAATGGTGTCGCTCGAAGTGATCTTGCCGAATTCACTGAGCATTTTTTCAGACATGGGGATTACATGACCCAGGTCGTTATTGTGAATGACCCGGTTTATCTGACAGAGCCATTTATTCGAACCAACAACTGGAAAATAGACCTTTTTCAGCAGATCCCACCTTATTTGTGTGAAACCGTGACCGAAATAGATCGGCCACAGGGAGAAGTTCCCCATTATTTACCTGGTCAAAACCCGTTTATGGGTGAGCATGCAGAACGCTACAACCTTCCTATTGAAGGTGTTTTGGGTGGTGCGCAGACCATGTACCCATCATTTATTGAATAATTATTGGTGATCTGACTTTAAAAAAGTTATGACTATTGTAGGAGTTAGATATGTCCATCCAATTGGATAGATTCATAAAAAGGGTAAGCACAAGCTTGTCTTTTTGTTTGCTACTGTTTCCCACCATCAGTGTCGCTCAGCAAAATTTTGATGATGTTGAAATACAGGCGCTTCATGTCCAGGGCAATATTTATATGCTGGTTGGCGCCGGCGGGAATATTACCCTGCAGGCTGGAGAGCAGGGGGTGTTGATTGTCGATACGATGTTTGCCCCTCTGAGTGATAAAATTTTCGCCGCTATTCGTAGTATCAGTGAAAAGCCTATTACCTATATTATTAATACTCATGCTCATTCCGACCACATTGGCGGCAATGCTAATCTGGCCTTGATGGGTAGTAATATTGCAGGTGGCAACACTATTGATCTTTTTGCAGGGACTGGCAATCAGGCAAAAGTAGTGGCTCATGAAAACGTGATGGCCAACATTCTGGTACAGGATAATCCAATTGCAATTGAAGGCTGGCCAACTGACACCTATTACACCCCCAAAAAGGATTTATTTTTCAACGGTGAAGCTATTATGATCACCCACCAACCGAATGCTCATACCGATGGCGACAGTCTGATCTTCTTTAGACGATCAGATGTAATCAGTGCTGGAGATATTTTTAATACCACCGGTTACCCTTATATTGATGTCGCCAACGGCGGTACTTTACAGGGTGTTCTTGACGGTCTAAACAACATCTTAGATATGGCGGTTCCAGCAGACAGGCAGGAAGGTGGCACCATGATTATTCCGGGCCATGGTCGTTTATCCGATGAAGCAGATGTTCTGGATTACCGGGACATGTTAACTATTATTAGAGATCGAATTGCCTATCGCATAGATCAGGGAGACAGTTTGGTTCAAGTCTTGGCTTCGGAACCAACATACGATTACGATGTTAGATATGGTGCTGACTCTGGCTTCTGGACAACCAGGCAGTTTGTAGAAACTGTCTATAACGAACTAAGCGCCCAATAAAACGCAAGATTATAGCTAAGAAACCATGATCAACTGAAATGAGAACTCTATGAACTTGAGAAAAATATATCTTCCTTTAGCCGCAGCAGGTGTAGTTTTTAGCTCTTTTAGCTTCGCTCAAGAGGAGAGGGTATCTCCTAGAGGTGTGGCACCAATAGAGCTAAGTGGTAATTGGACTACAGTGATTACTGAAGACTGGCGCTGGCGTATGGTTACTCCACCAAAAGGCGATTATGTGAGCCTTCCCTTGAATGAGGAAGGGATCCGAGTGGCAAACATGTGGAACCCGACTGACAACGGTGATAGCTGCAAAGCTTATGGCGCTGGCAATATTATGCGCATGCCTATACGGCTTAATATAAGCTGGGAAGATGAAGATACCCTGTTGCTGGAAACTGATCACGGCATGCAAACCCGACGATTTCATTTTAATGCTCAAGATGAAATGTCGGGCGAGCCAAGTCTGCAGGGTGATTCCTTTGCACAATGGGAAGGTGCTAGTCTAAAAGTCGTGACACGCAACCTGACAGCTGGTTACATTCGTCGAAATGGTGTTCCCTATAGTGAAAATGCGGTAGTAACTGAATATTTTGACCGACACGATGTTTATGGCGATCAGTGGTTTACTGTCTCCGTTATTGTCGAGGACCCTCAGTATCTGACGGAACCCTATTATACGAGTTCCAGTTTTAAACGCCTGCCTGATGACAGTAAATGGAATCCTGTAAGCTGCGAGGATTGATATCCGTAATTTTGCAAAACGAGATTGGCTTATGATTAAACAAATAATATTCATTTTCCTGTTGGGTTTTAGCCTACCTCTGTATGCACAGGATTTTTCCGGAGTTCAGATAGAAAGTGTTCGTATCGATGATAACTTTTATGTGCTTTATGGATCTGGTGGAAATATTGGGGTATTTACAGGTGAAGATGGCCTGATAATGATCGATACTCAATATGCACCATTATCTGGGCGTATTGCTGATGCTATCGCCCGTATTAGTGGAGATAACATTAAATTCGTTATAAACACCCATTGGCATGGTGACCATACTGGCGGCAATGAAAACTTTAATGCTGATGGCGCCGTCATTGTTGCACATGAATATGTGAAGCGCCGTATGAGCATGGAAGTATTCTTGCCACTTTATAACAGTCGTGTCATGCCATCACCAATTGGCGCTCTACCGACAGTGACCTTTATGGAAAATATTAGCTTTCACTCGGGTAATGAAAGCTTGAAGGTCATTCATGCGCCCAATGCTCATACTGATACCGATGCTTTCGTGCATTTTGAACAGGCCAATATCATACATATGGGCGACCTGCTTTGGACTGGCAGCTATCCGCGTATAGATGTACAACATGGCGGTGGATCAGTTCAGGGCGTTATCAGTGCAGTGGAGCAAGCCCTGGCTCTGGCTGATGGTGATACACAATTTATTTCCGGTCATGGAGTAATCCCGGAGAAAGGCACGGCTTATGTTGAAAGCTATTTGGCTATGCTCCATGCTGTGAGTAATCGTGTTGCTGGAATGATTGAGCAAGGAATGTCTCAGCAGCAAATAATAGCGGCGCGACCAACAGCCGAATTTGATGCTGAGTTTCTAGGTGATAATGCCTATATCGATGCTGATATGTTTAGCAGAATTGTTTATATCAGCTTGTCAAAATAAAAATAAAACTGGTGATCCTTATGAAAAACATGGCACTGAGAATCAGCAATATTCCGGTAGCAATCCTGCTGGTATTGATTTCATTATTTACTTACCAAAATCTGAGTGCACAGGACCAATCAGAGCAAGCAATTAACAAACAGTTACTGCTGGATTTTTTTGCGTTTCAGGGCACAGATATAGAACGTATGGAGCAATATATGGCTGAAGATTATGTTCAGCATAATCCCAGGTTTCTGGCGATGGATAAATTCACAGGCGCTAGTGGTAATCGTGCCTGGGTCGAAGCCCGGATAGAGGCTCGTGAAAGAGGCGGCATTCCACTGGTAGATCTTGGTGGTATAAGACTTTCAAACCCTATTATCGTGATGGCAGAAGATGATTTGGTCACCGCTATTTATAAAGGCGATTTGCCTGACCCTGATAATCCGGGGGAAACCTATGAAGCCTTTGCCTTTGAAACTTTTCGCGTCAATAATGGAAAGTTTACGGAGCATTGGGATCAGGTGACTCTGAAAGAAGGCTGGATGGATGTAGAGTAAAAATTTAATCGTTACAAAAATAGAAACTCTCGAGGACGAGACAATGACTTTTCGAAAAATTATAAAACTTGTAAGTGTGTGCTATATCGTAATAAGCGCTTTGCCTGTGTCAGCTCAGATGATGTCTGCACAATCTGTGTTGGAGGATGCTGCTGAAGCAATGGGCGGATTGGATCGTATTCGCGGTGTCGATAGCTTATTGATGACAGGCTTCAGCCAAACACTCAATCAGGATGGAGGCTCCTCGTCTTCATCACATCCAAAGGCGCCCAAAAAATGGGCAGCTCAAAATGATGTTGAACGCTATTTCGATCTTGATGACTTAAGTGCCTACCAAACCCATCGACAAGGTTTTTTATTTCCTTTTGCCTTGGCTTTTGGCCATTCTTGGGCACCAAGCAGTCAGCTGCAAGAGGGTGCAAACGCTCTGAACCACCCTTTAATGGCGTTGAGAGCAGCTTTAGCAAGTAGTACTGAGTTGGGTGCTGTCAGTATTGAAGACGATAATATCGTGGTTGAATTCACACTGGCCGACGATACTGTGTTATGGCTAGGCATCAACCAACTCAATAAATTGCCTGCATGGGTTCGCTGGATGGGGGCGCATGCCAATCTTGGTCAGGTTACTTATACAACCTGGTTTACGGGTTATGTCCCCTTTGATGGTGTCAGACTGCCAAACGGTTTTACCACCGAGATTGACTGGCGTGAGAATGTTGTCAGTGTATTTCATGTTGACTCCTATGAGCTGGATGTTGAATTGCCTGAGTTTGTAGCGGGTGGGGGTGGCTTTGGCGGGGGAGGCAGTCCCGATGTTGTTGTGACCGAAGTCGCAGATGGGGTCTGGGATTTAAGAGTCGGTAGCAATGGTGGAGCAGTTGTTGAATTTGAAGACCACTTATTAATGTTTGAAGTCTATGGCAATGAAGCGAATTCTCTGGCGCGAATTGATGTGGCTAACACCCTCGTGCCAGGCAAAGAAGTGACCCAGGTTATATTGTCGCATCACCATTTTGATCACTCTGGGGGGATTCGAGCTGCTGTTTCCAGAGGACTAACTATTATCTCCAAGCGTGAAAACGAAGGCATTTTAAGAGAAATGGTCTCACGCCCAGCTCCTAATTTCCCCGACGCACTGGCTCGTAATCCACAACCGCTGCATTTTATCCCGGTTGATGAGCATTTGGTTTTAGAAGATGCCATGAGACGAGTCGATGTCTATGAAGTAATAGGTCATATGCATATGACAGATGCTGTTTTTGCCTATATCCCAGAAGAAAGAATATTAATGCAGGGTGATATGTTCGATATTGGCTGGGATTGGCATTGGTGGGGTGGAAACTATATGGATAGCGTTGAGCATTTCAACCTTGATCCTATCACTGATATTCCTGTCCATGGCCGGGTCAGCACTCTGGAGGAAGTCATCACCAATATTGGAAGTCAGGTGAGTGCGGCCAGAGAATTTTGCGCCAGAGACCTGGCTATTGGTGTTTATATGGCAGGCTGCCCGGTCAAGTATAGCCGAGATTAATTAGAAACAAGCAATTACAGATAAAGAGGTCTACATGTTAAGAAAAAGTCTGATTTTACTGAGTTCTACACTGGCAATGGTGTTAATTACAGCGACATCATATGCGCAGCTGTCAAATAACCCTTTTTCTGTTCCGATAGAAGCCGAGGAGGGGATCATAACGGTCAATGCTGTTGAGTTTGCTACTTTGCCTGATATCGACGGTGTTGCCGCTCGCATGATGCAGCTGATAGATGAACCGGGCACTGGACGACTATTTGTGAATGATATGACTGGGCCAATTTACAGTGTCAGCTATGACGGACGGACTGTCATTGAGTACATTAACATCGATGACTGGGGTGTTGATGTGTGGGCCAATGAATTTAGAGAAGGCGGGATGCAAAGTTTTGTATTTCATCCGCAATTTGGCCTTGCTGGCACAGCAGGCTATGGCAAATTCTATACCTGGACCGACAGTTCCAATAGAAGACCTCGACCAGATTTTATGCCCTCTGGCGATCTTGATGATCATGATCTCGTATTACATGAATGGACCGCTAGCAACCCCATGAATGCCACCTATGATGGCGGCGCACCACGTGAAGTCATGCGTTTACAGCAACCCTATAGAAACCATAATGGCGGCCAAATAGGTTTTAACAGTCTGGCTTCACAAGGTGATGAGGATTATGGGCTATTATATGTTTCAGTAGGTGATGGCGGTTCCGGGGGCGATCCCTTGAGCATGGCGCAAAACTTGAACTCTATATTTGGTAAATTATTACGTATTGATCCATTGGGTAATAACAGTCTAAATGGTCAATATGGCATTCCTGCAAGCAACCCATTCGCCAATGATGGAGATAACAATACTCTGGGGGAAATCTATGCATATGGCATACGTAATGCCCAGCATTTCATCTGGGATTCTGCTAACGGCAATATGTTTATCTCTGATATTGGTCAGAATATTGTAGAGAAGATAAGTCTGATCAGCATTGGCGCAAATCTGGGTTGGAATACATGGGAAGCCAGCTATCGTTTTAGCGATGGTGTCGTCGATGTAGACAACCCACGCAGTGCGACTGGTATTACTTATCCCCTGGTGGAATGGGATCATAATGACCCTATACTTCAGGCTCGCTCAGCCGCCTCAGGTTTAGCAGTGTATCGTGACGATGAAATAAACCAACTGCAGGGCAAGCTCTTATTTGCCGATCTTCTAAGTGGCGAGATTTTCTATGTGGATGCAGACAACTTGCCCGATGGTGGGCAGGACCCTATCCGTCGAGTGTTGTTGGATAATGGCACTGGGGCAAAAACACTGTTGCAACTCATTCAAGCAAAGAACCGAATGCAAGGGAAGGATCCTGCTCCTCGAGCAGATACACGGATTGATGAAGGTCATGACGGACAGCTATTCATTTTAAATAAGGGTGATGGCGTCATAAGAAAACTGGCTCCCTGAGAATGCTAGCAATAAAGAATAATTCTACAAGTGGCAAATTTTAATAATGTTAGCTGTTATTTTTGAAGTATCGCTTGCTGAAGGAAAGCAGAAAAACTATCTCGAGATAGCCGCAGAGCTAAGGCAATATTTAAAACATGTTGAAGGTTTTATATCTATCGAGAGGTTTGAAAGCCTAAGTGAGAAAGGGAAAATACTGTCTCTTTCATATTGGCGCGATGAAGCCAGCATATAAAACTGGCGCAATCTGGAGGCGCATAGATCAGCACAGAAAAAAGGCCGCTCAGATATATTCTCGGACTATCGTTTAAGAGTATGTGAAGTACTCAGAGATTACAGCATGACAAATCGCAAGGACGCACCTGCAGATAGTAAAGAAGTTCATGCTTGAGATTTAAGATATGAACGAATATACATTCCCTAAAGAGGAATACCTGGCACATATAAAGCATTCCGAAACAGTCAATACAACAATTGAATCTTTAGCTTCTATTCAGAATGCTCAATTGATGACTATTCCTTTTGAAAATTTTGACATTTGCCTGAATAAAAAAATCAGTATTGAACCGGAATCCATCATAGCGAAGCTGCTCAGAAACAAAAGAGGCGGGTATTGCTTTGAATTAAATGCCTTGCTGCTAATGGCACTTCGATCTTTTGGTTTTTCTGCTAGGACTTTGTTAGCCCGAGTACATCTGTCTGGCAAGCCCGGTGGAAGAAGTCATCAAATCACACTTGTAGAAATGAATGGAGAGCAATGGCTAGTCGATGCCGGATTTGGAGCACTTACACCAGCACGACCGATTCCTCTAATTTATAAGCAACCAATAATAAGCAATCAACAAACTTATCGACTCATTGAAGATGCACTGTTTGGCTATATGCTGCAGAGCAGACATGAAGACAATTGGAGTAATCTATATAGTTTCGATCTGGGCCATGTTTGCGCAAGCGATATCGAATTTGGAAATCATTTTACATCAACGCATGACTCATCGAGATTTGTTCATTCAAGAGTGGCATCACTCAAATTAGAAAATGGTTTGATAACGCTGCTAAACCATACCTTGAAAAAACGGCAGGGAAATGACGAAGATTTGATAGAACTAGAAGAGAATGAGTCATACCTAGACGCGCTAGCTCTGCATTTCGGCATTGAGCTAAACACGAACTATGCCGCACTGAAACCATTAATTGCCTAGTGCCGCACAATTCATTCAGTTTGGAATATCACAATCTTATGCATTTAAGCTCAAAGTCGAGTCGACGCTATAAGCACTGAACGTTTTATACTCA
Source organism: Gammaproteobacteria bacterium (assembly GCA_030831165.1). Lineage (GTDB taxonomy): Bacteria > Pseudomonadota > Gammaproteobacteria > Pseudomonadales > Pseudohongiellaceae > UBA5109. The sequence continues at coordinate 106,112 of JAURLP010000012.1, forward strand.
ACTAGTCTTCGAGAGACACGCGAATGCGCTGATCACCACTACCATTTGGTCCCGGAATAATAAGAAGAGTGGTGCCGGCTAGCAGGCTTTCGATTTCGACATCAAAAGGTATTTCAGGCAACCGGTTTACCCTTGTCGCATTCGATTGAACGTAAACTCGCCCATCTGAAGTGATAAAACGAGATGTGCGCAAGTTAGGTTGTTCTACCTCGATAATTCGTGCTACTGATCCAGCCCGATCTCGCTCAGGTTCTATTGCAACGCGACGGCGTTCAGCCTCAAGCTGTTGCCGTTCGGCTTCTAGTTGCTGCCGCTCAGCCTGGATCTGACGTTGTTGCTCACTCAAATCACCGCTCACCACACGTTCTTGCCGTACTGGCATTGATTCAGTGCTCTCTGTTGTCTCAGAAGGTGGCGGGAATGCACGATCGTAGCAGGCCAGTCGGAATGACAGGTCGGCTACGCGCTGACAGATATTAACGGACTCTCGCATTTCAGCATCCGATTGTGCATTAGCTAATGGTTGCAAGAACCATGCAAGGGAGACTAACACCAGCCCTAATTTTATTGTCTTCTTATTAATGTAATGTTCCTGCATTAGTTCAATAACTCCAGCATTATTTTTAATATGAAAAAGTATAAAAGTCTTTTCCCAAGTAAGCTAGTTTGATTTTATTACTTGGAACAGGGATTGTTAATTTTTGCGATTATATACTTCATATCTCACTGTCATGAGCATCTAACCTGCGGAATATCCTGCCAGCGGGTCGTATAGCGTGGCGACATATAATCACGCTTCATCATCCATTTTTTCTGTATACCGCTATTTAATAATTTAATCGTGTGCTTACCATAACGCTGGTTGGCCTTGTCCATTATCTGCATTAACTTGTGAGCTTTTTCCGTCTGCTGAGGGTTAAAAAAATCTTTTTGTTCGTACTTGCGGGTGCGCACATCGAGCAAACCGACACCGCATTTTTTGTAGCGAAGCCCAGGGCGATAAATTTGTGCTAATGCATCAGCGGCAGCTCGAGCAATTTGCCGTGTATCGTTAGTCAGAAAGGGCAGTTTAATAATACGTTGCGGACGAAAATAACTAACCTTTTTATCAAAGCTTTCTAAATAAACCCAGAGTGTTGCGCTTAAACCATTTTGCCTGCGTAATTTTTCACAGGCACGATCTGCATAAAGACTCACTGCTTGTTGCAATTCGTGTAATTCAGTAATTTTGTAAGAAAAACTGCGCGTACAAATAATTTCCTTGCGCGGAGAAGGTTCCAATTCCAGATCTAGACAAGCTTCTCCATTCAGCTCACGTATGGTGCGTTCCAGCACCACACTAAAGTGACGACGCATATATTTTGGGTTTGCCTGTGCCAGTTGCAGGGCATTATGTATACCTAAATGATGCAGGCGTTGACAGATGCGCTTGCCGACTCCCCATATTTTATCCGTTGTTATACGCGCCAGAAGCCATTCCCATTTATGCTTTTCATCCAGCACGCAAACCCCGTTTAGCCTTTGCATTTTTTTTGCTGCATGATTCGCCAGTTTTGCCAGCGTTTTACTTGGCGCAATACCCACACAAACAGGCATGCGTATTTGCTGCCATAATAGTTTTTTTATCTTTGCGCCATGGTCTTGATAGTCACAAACAGGTAAGTGCAGGAAGGCCTCATCAATAGAATAAACTTCCATGGCTGTACCAAAGGGCTCCATCAGCCGCATTACCTTGGCAGAAATATCCCCATACAACTCATAGTTGCTGGAAAAGACATGCACATTATTTTTTCTGACTAAGCTTTCCACCTGAAAGAATGGAACCATGTCAGGAATATTTAAGGCTTTGGCTTTAGCATTGCGAGCGATAATACAGCCATCGTTGTTAGAAAGTACGACAACTGGCGCTTTACGAATAGCAGGGTTGAAAACAGCTTCACAACTGGCATAAAAAGTATTGCAGTCGACCAGGGCATACATGTTATCAGTAGGGGGACAGTGTGTTGATGACATGAATAACAACGCCCTCAATCAACAGATCGCTATCTTCAGTAATCGAAACAGGGGCATAAGCAGGGCTGGCTGCTAGCAGTTTTTTATTTTGAATATCAAGAATCTTGCAGGTCAGCTCGCCATTGACAACGGCAATCACGACTTGGCCCTGACGTGGCTCCACAGCACGGTCAACAATCAATAGCGCTTTATCCATAATTCCTCGTTCAACCATAGAGTCGCCAGTGGCGCGAGCAAAATAGGTGGAAGAGGGGTGCCTAATCAAGTATTCGTTAAGATCAAGACTGCCTTCAATATAGTCATCCGCAGGTGAAGGAAAGCCCGCGGGAACGCTGCTGGCAAAAAATGGCAGAGGCAAAAAACTTGCTGCCTCTCGTTTTTCAACGTGGGTAATCTTCATTATTGTTAGTTCGTTTATTTGCTAGCTTAACAAGAAGCTTTTACCAACAGGCTGCCAGCGACTGGGTCTGTCGATGGGCGTGACACGCTGCGTTTGGTTTATATCCGGCTGTAAAATTTCTCTAAAATCTTCAATCTTACTAAAGGCAGGGTCGAGCCACTTATTGGTCAATACCTTGTTTTCATAGTCCAACATCAAGGGAATGGACTTGGGATGTATATTCGCCCATTTTGGCACAGGCGGCAAGGTGATAATCGATGCAGAATAGATTATTTCTCCAGTCTTGCTGTCCAGATATTCTTTGTATAAACCACCGAAGGTAATTGCCTTATCTGGCAATTCAATTTTATAGTAAGTTTTCTTATCGCCCAGACCTTCGATAAAGGCGGAAGCTGGGATAAGACAGCGAGATTCACGAAAGGGCTTATAAGCAATAGCACGTAGCTGATTAAGTTTATCGGCACGCGAGTTGAATGAGGCGTATTTATAGTTAGGTTTGTGGCTTTCCTGATCTAATAACAACCACCAGGTTGCTGTTTTGATGACAGCTTCTTTTACAATAATGGATATTTGCGCGCCCGGAGCAATATCGTCGGCATAGTGTAAAACCCCGCTTGCGTGCAAAGTCTCAACTAGAGCCTTGGTTTTACTATCGTCTTTTAACTGGAAACGACCACACATATTAGTAAGTTGTTATTGAATTAAGTCATCAGCATGACTTTCAAACCATTCCCCGAAAGTTGTCAGTATTGGCCCCATATCAGCCGCGGCTTTCGTTAAACTATATTCAACTTTAGGCGGCACTTCTGTATACACCTTACGAATAACCAGGCCGTCTCTTTCAAGCTCTCGTAATTGCAAAATAAGAATGCGCTGAGTAATACCCGTTATAGCGCGTTCCAATTCACCGAAACGATGGGTCCCCTTGCTGAGCTGAAACAGTATGACCGGCTTCCATTTACCGCTAATGAGTTTTAACGCATTTTCTACCGGGCAAACACCAAAAACTGGTGTGGTTGCCTGTTTAATAGATTTTGCTGTTGTAGCCATAGCTTGTTCTCCATTTTTTAGCTGACTTAGCATGCTCTCCAAAGCGCCTCTGTATACTTTGGCTAGTCTCTAGCCATCATTTTTACTAATACTTACATTAATGTAGGTATTATACAAATTTGTCGGTTTTAGTGATTTTGTATGTAAAGCATAAAATATGGCGTGAATGGGGTCTACCCATTTTTTACTTTACCCACAAAAAAAGGAAAAACACATGAAGATACTTGTAGTAGGAGGTTCCGGCATGATTGGTTCACGTATCGTGGCCGAAGCTGCCGCACGTGGGCACCAAGTCGTTGCTGGCGCTCGTCATCCCGAAAAAATTGCAATAAGTGAGAATGTCAGTGCTGTAGCCATTGATGCCACAAACGCTGATTCCATCTCTCAGGCCGCTGCGATGTTGATGTAATCGTTATGACGGTAAGCCCCCGTAATGGTGGTGATCCTGTTCTGGAAGCCAATATTGTTGTGATGCAGCAATGACTGCTGCAAAAAACACGGGTAAGCGTCTGGTTTATGTTGGTGACGCAGGCAGCTTATTATTGCCAGACGGCTCTCCTGTTGCTGAGACATTGCCAGAAGAGCATAGAGGGGAAGCTCTGGGCATGCGTGATGTGCGCGACAAATTACGTGACAGCGACCTTGATTGGACGGTGATTTGCCCCCCGGCCTTGATCCAACCTGGCGAGAAGAAAGACAATTACCGCCTTGGCACAACTGCCTTAATGTTTGATGGTAACGGGGAAAGCGCTATCAGCGCTGAGGATTATGCTGATGCTCTGGTTAATGAGCTTGAAACACCTGCCCATTCGCGTGCGCAGTTTACTCTTGCTTATTAAGAGAAGCCTTACCCAAACATCCCTTACAAAAAATGCTCTGCAAATGCAGGGCTTTTTTATTTAGTCTTTATGCTCGCCATTCAATTCCAGTAATACTTGAATTTAGTTCACTTAACCCTATACTCAAATACCTGAAACCGATTATCTGCTTTTATCGGCCTTAATTTCACGACGACAACAAAGATATCGATGGAGGTATCACTCATGCGTAATGCTTTTATTATTTTATTTTCTGCACTGGCATTAGCAGCCTGTGCCGGAGAAGAGGAGATGGCAAGCTCCGTTCCCATGCCCGTCACCCCTGCAAGTGCTGATGAGGTTCTGGCTGACGTTCAAGCGGCCATGGGTACTGGCAATCTTTCTTCCATTTCTGTTTCAGGCGAAGCCTGGGCTATCAGAAATGGATTTCGTCAAACCCGTAAAGCCAGCCCTCCCTGGATATACCGTAACGAAGTTATGGACTATACCCGAACTATCGATCTTGATAATTCCGCTTCTTTAGCAACAGGAGAGATATTTGCTCACAATCTTTTTTATGATCCGCCAACCTGGAGCAACTATTTGCAAAATATTCCAGCAACTCAGAGCGCCTGGGATCAGCAGCTGCAAATATGGCTGACTCCCTGGGGTTTTCTGCAAGGGGCCGAAGATAACGGCGTCTCAGTATCGATGAGTAATGGTCAAACGGTATTAAGCTGGATGTCGCCGGTTGATCAGACTTCCCCATCAGGCATGCGTTATACAGTAAATGCCTATATCAACGAAGACAATCTGATAGAGAAGACTGAAACCTGGGTTGAGGATGAATTTATGGGAGACATGCATGTGTCTGCCGTTTACCGTGACTATACAGAGATGGATGGAGTCATGGTGCCCGCCACTTCAGAGATATGGCAGGGTGGTGGCGCCATATTCGGTGTTGCAATTCGTGAAGCTGATGCTAATCCAGCTAATCTGGCAGAGCTGATTACACCTCCTCCTGCTGGTTCTGGTCGAGGTGGTCCCGGAGGCCCTCCAGGTGGCGGGGCGGCACCTAATCCGGCTGATATGATTAAAGAAGTTGCTCCTGGCGTGTATCACATCTCAACAAATTACAACTCTTTGGCGGTTGAATTTGAGGATGGTTTCATTGTCTTTGAAAGTGGAGGTTTTCCTCCTCGCGCCAATGCCGGCATTATTATAGAAGCGATCGCCAGCGTTTCTGAAAAACCAATTAATGCTGTTATCAACTCCCACCCACACTCAGATCATACGCCCAGCCTGATCCCAATGGTGAATGCAGGTATTCCCTTGATTGTTAGTGAAAACAGTGTGGACTTTCTGCGCATGGCGTTGAGTACTCCAAGAACCCTCCTGGGTGAGGACACACTAAGCCCCGAATTTCAAACAGTGCCCAATGAGGGCGTGATGGTCATAGAGGACTCCTTGAACCGTCTGGAAATTCATCATATCCCAAGCTTACACAGTGATTCGTTGCTGTTTGCTTATTTACCCAATCATCGTCTGGCAATGCAGGCTGACTTTACCATAAGAGGCGATGCTGATGGGGGCACTCTGCCATATGAAAACCAAACACCACTAGGGCAAGAGTTTGCAGAGTATATTCGGGATAATGGCCTAGAATTCGATAACATGCTCGGGGTTCATAGCCCTGGATATACACAAAGTACTGAGGACGTATTTATGGCTCTTCCTCCAGGTAATTGAGAGATGTAATTAAATGAGGTAAACGAGAAATGAAAAAGACATCATTCTCGTCATTCCAACTAAGCAAGATAAAAAAGCCGGTTATCCCGGCTTTTTTATAGGTTTCAAAACAACCCTAATAATGAGCTTATTCACTACAATTAAAGGAATCAATAATCAAGAGTAGCTCAACTGCTGGTCCTCGTTTATGATACTGATCCCTTTTATGCAATCTCAAATTCGCTTTTTATCGTAAACTTTGTTTAAACATACTCACTACAATTAGAAGCTTTTTGTTGAACCAATGTAATAATATGACAGCACTTAGCGTTAACCTTAATAAACTCGCTTTATTGCGAAACTCTCGTGGTCATAATCAGCCTGACATCTTGCATTATGCTCAGCGTTTTATCGAATTGGGAGTGCAGGGCATTACGATTCATCCGAGACCCGATGAGCGGCATATCAAACAACAAGACGCTTATGATCTTGCAAAGCTCCTTAAACAATATCCACAGATTGAATTCAATATTGAAGGTTATCCCTCAGAAGCATTCCTGCACTTAGTCGAGACCTGCATGCCAACACAGTGCACATTGGTTCCAGATGCAGAAGATCAATTAACATCCGATCATGGTTGGGACTTTACTCAGCAGCTAGACATATTGCGCCCGATCATCGCGCGTTTAAAAAATAGCGGAATTCGAGTAGCCGTGTTTCTTGATCCTGACCCCAGACAAGTTCAACTCGCAGCTCAATCCGGAGCAGATCGAATTGAGCTATACACAGAAGAATTTGCCAGAATTTTTTCAGCAGAAAGTTCAGGAGATGGCACGGGAGAAATCCTCAGAAAATATAAACGTGCAGCAGTTTTAGCACAGGAACTTGGGCTTGGTGTGAATGCAGGACATGACCTGAATCTTCAAAATTTGCCGAGTTTTTTAAGTATTCCTGCTATTCTAGAAGTCTCTATAGGCCACGCACTGATAATAGAATGTATAGATCGCGGCATTGAAAAAGTTATTGCGGATTACTTAAGAATCTGCAAGCCCTAAATGTTTTAAAAATTTATAAAATACTGAAACTATTGATGTTAAACCTATTTGATAAACAGAGTTTAATAAGTGCTGATAATGCCCTGGCGGGACGCGCTGAAGAGATGCCTGTTGCTGAAAGTCATATTGTGCTGAATACTCCTTTAAAACTGTCAGCAGAGCAGCTTTTGGAGCAAGGGCTGGAACAAGCAGCGTTTGGTCTGGGCTGTTTTTGGGGCGCTGAAAAAAAATTCTGGTCTTTAGCTGGGGTCTATACGACTGCTGTTGGCTATGCTGGAGGCTTTACTGCCAACCCCACTTATCAGGAAGTATGCAGCGGAATGACCGGGCATGCTGAAGTCGTCTGGTTGGCTTTCGATCCAAGACAGTTAAGTTATGAACAATTACTCAAAGAGTTCTGGCAAGCTCACAATCCAACCCAAGGTATGCGTCAGGGCAATGACAAAGGGACTCAATATCGTTCAGCGATTTATACTTATTCCACAGCACAAAACCAGAGTGCGCAAAACACTAAAGCGCACTATCAAAGCATGCTGGAGGAAAAGGGCTATGCTGCAATAACAACCGAGATAAAGCCAGCTTCCAGGTTTTATTACGCTGAGGATTACCACCAGCAATACCTTGCAAAAAACCCCAATGGTTATTGCGGTCTTGGCGGCACAGGAGTTTGTTATTAATACCCCCTATAAAGTAATCATTAATAGGCGATTTAATCTGTCATGAACCAGCAAACTGAAAAACTAACCGTTGCTATTTCATCAAGAGCCTTATTCAACCTGAATGAAAGTCATAAGGTTTATGAACATCAGGGAGTTGAAGCTTATCGTCAATATCAAATTGAACGTGAAGATGAGCCTTTGCAGCCCGGAGATGCCTTTAATCTGGTAAAGAAACTGCTTCATATAAATTCCTTGCTGGATCGAGAACAGGTTGAAGTTATTCTGCTTTCCCGAAATACCGCCGATACCGGGCTCCGAATTTTTAACTCAATAGAGCATCATAAACTGGCAATAAGTAAAGCTGCGTTTTGTGGTGGATCCAGCCCTTATCGATATATAAGCGCTTTTAATAGCCACTTATTTTTATCAACTGACGGTGGTGATGTCCGCCAGGCCCTGGAAAATGGTATCGCCGCTGCGACCATTATGCCCTCAAGTATCGCCAATACTGACGATTTCAAATTGCGTTTTGCCTTTGACGGGGACGCTGTGTTGTTTTCAGATGAGGCTGAGCGCATTTACAAAGCCAGCGGCCTGGCGGAATTTACACGCAGTGAGCGAGAAGCGGCTCATGAACCCTTGTCAGGTGGCCCATTCAAACCCTTTCTAAAAGCACTTCAACAACTTCAAAGTAAATTTGATGTCGATAATTGCCCCATAAGAACCTGCCTGGTTACAGCCCGAGCAGCACCAGCACATGAAAGGGTCGTGAGAACTTTACGGGCCTGGGATATCAAAATTGACGAATCTTTATTTCTTGGTGGGTCTGACAAGGGTAAGTTTTTACAAGCTTACAATGCCGATGTGTTTTTTGATGACCAGGAAGGCCATTGTGAATCCACGCGGGAACATGTTGCTACCGGGCATGTGCCTCACGGCGTCGCTAATGTAATTGAGCAAGACTGAAATAGATTCCCAGCCATAGCAATACGAATATCAATACAGTTCTTAAGAGTTTTTCAGGCAGCACAGATCCAAGTCTGGTTCCCACATATATCCCCGGTAGAGAGCCAACTACCAGCGCTAATAAAAGAGAGAAATCAACCAGGCCATTCAGTAAATAACCTAGCCCAGCCACGGCAGTCAAGGGCACTGCATGCGCAATATCAGTGCCTACAACGTTTTTGGTAGGCCAACTGGGGAAAAGCATAAAAAGTATAGCTGCCCCGAACGCGCCTGCACCAACTGACGACAAGGTAACGCATATCCCCAAAATAATACCTAGTAAAAACACCAATTTTGAGCGGTGATTGCGCAGATATTTGTAATACTTCTTTTGAGTCTCATTTTCGTCTGTTTCCAGACGACGCTGGATCAACCGGTTAAATACCATCACCAATGCAGTCAAAATCAACATGACACCGAGGAAACTACTGAGAAAAGCAGAAAAATCAGCATTATCTGTCAGCGCTTCATCAATAATAAAAATATTAATTATCAGGGAGACCGGAATACTGCCTAAAGCTAACAGGCTCATGGTCTTCCAATCGACATGTCCGTGTCTGTGGTGAAAATACATGCCACTGGCTTTTGTTATAGCCGCATATAGCAAATCAGTACCAATAGCCACTGCTACCGGATAATTAAATAAAAGCAAAATAGGCGTCATTAGAGAACCGCCACCAACGCCGGTGAGACCAATGGCAAAACCAACCAGGGCGCCAGAAAATATGAGCATGAGCAAATCCATAGACAGGCAATGTAAGGCCACTTTGATATATTTAAAAAGAATATTTATTTATTTAATTATTCTATTTAGTTATATTAGGCTTTTTAACAACAGCAAACACCCATAATGAAGCTTCAGCAATTACGTTATATTTGGGAAGTCGCTCAAAATAAGCTAAATATTAGCCACACGGCAGACAGACTTTACACATCACAACCTGGCATTAGCAAACAAATTCGCCTATTGGAAGAAGAGTTGGGCGTCCAGATCTTCACCCGCAGCGGTAAGCAATTGCAGCAAATTACGCCAGCAGGTGAGAAGATTCTTATTCAAGCCGCTGAGATCCTCAAAAAAGTGAAAACCATTGGCCGAATTGCTGATGAGTATAAAGATGAAGAGCAGGGCAGTTTAAGCATTGCTACGACACACACCCAATCTCGCTATGTGCTTCCTAAGATCATTCAATCATTTACGCAGCGTTACCCAAAAGTCTCATTGCACCTGCATCAGGGAACGCCTATGCAGATATCGCAAATGGCGGCTGATGGTACCGTAGACTTTGCAATTGCCACAGAAGCCTTAGAGCTATTTGAAGGATTGGTTATGCTGCCTTGCTTTCACTGGAATCGATCCATTTTGGCGCCCATAGGCCATCCCTTAATTGCTGAAAAAACCTTGAGCCTGGAGACTATCAATCAATATCCGCTAATTACCTATCTCTTCGGCTTTACTGGCCGCTCCAAACTTGATGCTGCATTTGAAAAACAGGGTTTAACACCGAATGTGGTTGTTACAGCAGCAGATGCAGACGTCATTAAAACCTATGTCCGCTCAGGTTTGGGAGTTGGCATTATCGCATCAATGGCCTGGGAGCCCGAACGCGACAAAGATTTGGTCGCACTGGATGCCAGCCATCTATTCGCCTACAGCACAACAAGCATTGCCTATCGTCGCAATAGTTACCTGCGTAAATATATGCTGGACTTTATTGAGATGTTTGCGCCACATTTAAGCAAAACACGCATTGACCAGGATATGGCCAGTGAAAATAACGAGGAGAAGAGAGAAGCTTTATTTAAAAAAGAAGTGCCAGTCTATTCCACAAGGGCTTTATAGCTAAATTAATCTTTAGCGATAAGGTTGCCCTGATGTAATCCACATTCTTTAGCGGTTTGTTCTTCCCACCACCAGCGTCCTTCACGCTCATGTTGGCCGGGATTAACCGCTTTGGTGCAGGGCTCACAACCGATACTGATATAACCTCTATCATGCAAGCTGTTATAGGGCACATCAAACATGCGGATATATTCCCATACCTGAGCTGAAGACCAGTTTGCCAGAGGATTGAACTTTAGAAGCTTCTTGTCTGCACTAGAGAATGTGGAATCCAGTTCGACTACTGCGACCTTATTTCGGGTACTTGGACTTTGATCTTTGCGCTGACCGGTGATCCATCCATCAAGATCTACCAATTTTCGCTTTAGAGGCTCAATTTTGCGGATGCCACAGCACTCGTGATGGTCTGTATTATAAAAATCATATAAGCCCTTGGCTTTAACATAGGCTTCTAATTTAGCGGCATCCGGCGACATGACATCGATGGCGAGGGCATAATGCCTGCTTACCTTGTCAATAAAAAGGTAAGTTTCTGGATGCAAACGACCCGTATCAAGCGTAAACACCTGTATATCCTTATTTAACTTAAGGGCCAGGTCAATGAGCACTACATCTTCAGCTCCGCTGAAAGATATGGCCAGTTCCTGAGTTGTATCCAGGGCTAGAGCAATAATCTCCTTTGGGTGCTTGTCAGCAAACTCTTCGGACAAGCGGTTTATTTCCTTACTATCTAACACGCAAGCGACCTATTTCATAAACTATATTCATTAGCCGCTTATTGTACCTCTGATCACTTTTACTTGAAATCGCTATTTTTACAATGACTTAGCCCTTCAACTTAAAAGGCAGGTTACTTCATGTTTCACGTGAAAAAAACCTTATAAATTAGTTAGTTACATGGTTTTTTTCGTTAAATTTGGAATATATAGTGGGCTTTTAAGTTTATTGAACTATATCTAGTGGTTGAAAGAAGATTTTCATGTAACCAAGATACCCGAAGTCAAACAAGCTGGTTTGAAAGTAAAAAGGTGCGTTGCATGTAAACGGTGAAAGATAGAAAATGAGAGCTGGTTTACTTTTAACTCTGGAGAAATATTTTGGAATTAGCTTGTCTTGATCTGGAAGGTGTTCTCATACCTGAAATCTGGATCAATTTCGCTGAAAAAACAGGTATTGATGAACTCAAAGCAACTACCCGTGATATCCCCGACTATGATGTATTAATGGAACAGCGTTTGCGCATACTTGATGAACATAAATTAGGCTATCAGGAGATCCAGGAGGTTATTGCAAGCTTAAGCCCACTGGAAGGGGCGGTAGAATTTGTCAATTGGTTACGCGAGCACTTCCAGGTCATTATATTATCTGACACTTTCTATGAGTTCTCGCAGCCTCTGATGCGACAGCTGGGTTTTCCGACCCTATTTTGTCATCGTCTGGAAATCGATAAAAACGGCAGGGTAGTTGATTACAAATTACGTCAAAAAGACCCAAAGAGAGAATCTGTTAAAGCCTTCCATAGCCTTAATTACCGGGTTATTGCAGCCGGTGATTCGTATAATGATACCACTATGTTGAGTGAAGCTGATCAAGGCATTTTGTTTAAAGCACCACAAAACGTCATTAAGGAATTTCCCCAGTTCCCAGCGGTGTTTACCTATGATGAACTTAAGCAGGAGTTTATTAAGGCCAGTGATAGAGTTATCTCAGCCTGATAATTTTAGTGCCAGGGAGCGCAGCATGCCTGCTGTTGCTCCCCATATATAATATTCTTTAAATTCAAAGAAATAAAATCGTCTTTTAATCCCATTTCTAGATATAAAATCACTTTTATAAAGCTTGGTATCCAATAAAGCAGTAAGAGGGATGGAGAATATTTCCTCCACCTCTTCTGGAGCGGCAACAAAATCCTGTTTTTGATCAAGATGGCCAATAACCGGAAGCACCACAAAGCCTGTGGGCAAGGTATGCCAATCCAGTGTACCTAATATTTCAACGTTTTGGGGATTAAGGCCAATTTCCTCTTCAGATTCACGCAGAGCCGTATGTATAGGGTTTTTATCAGTTGTTTCCACGGTGCCACCTGGGAAACTAATTTGACCAGCATGACTAGCCAGTTCCTGACTTCGCTTGGTAAAAATCAATTCTGGGCCATCATCACCGGGTGTCAGTAAAATTAAGACTGCAGCCAATCTCTGCTCAGCTTCTAGCACTGGCAGGGCTAATGACGCATGATCTAACAGGTATGTTTTGAGAGATGCTGTATCCATATTGCCTGACAAAAGTCGTTATCTGATGGCATTACACACAATTTGTAGGTCGTGGCAATCCAGCTATTTTACAAATTGTTTTAAGCGGAGTGCCCGGGAACAGGCTCATTAAATATACGCTTTTACCTTTATCTTCCCCCAACTCTTTAGCCATTAATTTAACCAAAACCCTCGTTGAAGGAATTAATCCGCTTTGTTGATGAAAATTCCTTAATAAATTAATTAACTCCCAATGCTTTTTATGCAGATTAAGACCTTCTTTATCAGCCAGCGCTTCTGCAACGACCTGATCCCAATCAGTCAGCTCTAGCAGATAACCATGCTTGTCCAGTTTTAGCTGTTTGCCCTTAATTTTTAGCGTATTAGCCATGCCTATCCCTACTGAATTCAAGACCAGCTTTGTACTTTGTTGTAGTCGATAGACAGTTGTACAAATCCTGCATAATCAACAATTGAAAAACTCTCGATGAGTCCAGCGTGTAATCCCCGCAAAAGCATGTCTTCTTTTAATACATAGCAAGGTATCGCCAGCGATTTAATTTTTTCTTGCAAATAAGCATAAGAAGAACGATTTAAAGCAGCGTAAACAGCATCTTCAATTAATAAAATGGCGCTAGCGCTATTATTATCAAATTCCAATACTGATAAGCAGTCATTGAGCGCAGAAGATCTTGCGGGCGATTTATTGATTAGATGTAAGGTCATTGCTTTAAAGAAAGTAATTAAAAATTAAATACTTGGTCTGCTTTTTCAATGGTTTCGGCTATTTGAGACAAGGACAATGTATCTGGTCGCATAACTAAATTTTCGGTTTTAAGATTTCTTTCTTTTAATGCGTCTTTTTCCACAAACACTTGGTCAACCTCGTAAAGTTCAAGAGACGGTAATGCCTTACTGATATTTTTCAAACCGCTGGCTTTTGAATCTTGAGAACTCAATAAATGTAGAACACCTTCGCCCATAAATATTAGTGTAAGGGTCTGTTCAAAAGCGGCTGCCGTCAAAACAATATCTAACGTAGCTGCAGATAATATTGAAGAGTAGGGGGACTGTCTGACAATAACAAGAATATTTTTGGGTGTCATAAAGAACAACTCAAGGTAAAAAGTTTATAACTCGATCCGATTGAATTACTCCATCTATCAGCTGACCAAGGCCGCTAATTTCAAAGCCTTTCCTTAAATTACTTGCAGCCAGATCATAACGTTCTGCTTCAGCGTCATTAACAATGCCACGCTTTAAAGCAGAGGCCACACAGACAACAGCATCCAGATCATATTCCTGTATCAGGGTTTGCCAACTAGCAGGCAAATTCTCTTCATCCTGGGGAGGGGTATTAAAACTGCATGCGTTAAATACACCATCTTGATAAAAGAATAAGCGATAAATCTGGTGGCCGGCTTTTAATAAAGCCTGAGCGAAGTTATAAGCGGTGCTTGCTGCCTGAGTATCAGGAGAGCCATAGACGACTAACGTAAAACTTTGCATTTCCTTTAAGAGCCTCTGAAAGAAAAAAGCCCCGCGGGTATTGTGATACCAGCAGGGCTTTAATACCAGGAATGAATTTTAATTTCGTCCAGATAGGGCACTGATCAAGTGCAGTAAATGGATGAAAATATTGTAAATATTCAAGTATAACGAGACCGTTGCGCGAATATAGTTAGTTTCACCACCATTAATAATGCGACTGGTATCAAACAAAATTAACCCGGACATGATCATTATGACTGCCGCTGAAATAACCAGGCTTAATATAGGAATGCCTAAAAACAAATTCAGAATCATTGCGACTATCGCGACAATTAATCCAGTAAAAAGGAATCCACGCAAAAAAGAAAAATCTTTGCGCGTGGTTAGCGCATAACCAGATAAGGCGAAAAATATAAGGCCTGTTCCACCTAAAGCCTGTAATACGATGCCTGGACCATTAGTCAAAGCGACATAATAGCTCAGCATTGGCCCTAGTGATGCGCCTAGACAACCAGTAAAGGCAAAAATCGCAATAATGCCCTGACTACTTTCGGCCGCTTTATGGACCCAAAACAGCAAGCCAAAACTTACCAGCATCAAAATTAGTGCTAAACCTTGGCCAATGCCAACTACCATTGAAATAGCTGCTGTAAATGCGCTAAATATGAGCGTCATTGCTAACAACATATAAGTATTTTTCAATACCTTGTTTGTGGCCAGCACCGACTCTTGACTGCGTTCTACACCGTAACCAAATTCATTCATTTTTGAACTCCAATATGTCATTAAGAAAGAGATAGCCTCTGTATATAATATGGGCAAAACAGAGGATTTCAATGGGATACATCATACCCCGCCGTGCACTAAAAGCAAGACATTCAGGGCAGGGCAGAAACCCGGGATCACAGTGATTCCTGGTTGACTGAAATTATAATTACTGTAAGATTCACACCCGGCGCGGAGGGGTGGCAGAGCGGTTGAATGCACCGGTCTTGAAAACCGGCATAGGTTAATAGCCTATCGAGAGTTCGAATCTCTCCTCCTCCGCCATTTTCAATCTTCAGTACATCCCAGGATTCAGGCTTTCAATGTGTTCACCAAAAAAACGGCGCTTTTTTAGCGCCGATTTTTTTGTCCAGTTATTTCTTGTCTTTCTAATTTTGATAAATTCCCGTTCTAATTTCTCTGCTGAGCCATACTAAACGCGCTGCTGCCTTGTAACTCGATGAGGTCAAGTAGTACATTAGCGCTTTCAAGTAGATAAGGATCGGTTTCTTCCTCATCTTCAATGGCTTCTTCCTCGTCTAAACCCGGCATATTGACAGCAACAATCTCTTCTTCATCTTCATCCGAATTTTCCATTGCCCCAATTGACTCATAGGGTTCTTCTCCTTTGGCAATACGTCTGTTGTTTTCTATCAGCAGACGCCAAGCATCATTTTTTTCACGCTCTGCTAACAACGTTTCCATATTCAAACTCAAGGTATTATCTTCCTTGTTTTCAATGGCGCGAGCAATTTGCGCTTCAATATAGTTAAAATCTGGATCATTTTGTAAGCGTTCTACATGCCGACTTACCAGAGTCGAAAGCGCCGGTTTTAAATTTGCGAAAGGGCGATAAAAACTGGTAGTTTCGATGGTGTCCCAGGGTAGAGCGCTATCCAGTGCAGCCTCGCCAATATCATCTGATACATCGTATAAATCAGGAAAATTGATATCAGGTAAGACCCCTCTATGCTGAGTGCTTTCGCCTGAAATCCGATAGAATTTAGATCGAGTTATTTTCAGTTGGCCATCGCCTAATGGGATTAACTCCTGAACAGTTCCCTTGCCAAAAGTCTGGCTGCCTAAAACCAGGCCTCTTTGATAATCCTGAATAGCTCCAGCAAAAATTTCAGACGCTGAAGCACTCAGTCTATTCACCAGCACAGCCATTGGGCCGTCATAAACCAACCCGGGATCCGAATCACCGTAAACATTATTGTTATTATCGGCATCCATGACTTGAACAGTAGGGCCACGATCAATAAACAGGCCAACCAGTGAGTTAGCTTCACTTAATGAGCCGCCTCCATTATTTCTCAGGTCAACTACCACAGCATCGACGTCTTGAGCCTTCAAATCTTCAAGTAATGCTCTAACATCGCGTGTAGTACTGCGATAATTTGGGTCACGATTTTGTAATGCCTGGAAATCAATATAAAAGGTGGGGAGGTCGATGACACCAATTTTATAGGTTTCACTACCACGTTCAATTTCCACAATCTCGCTTTTGGCGGATTCATCTTCCAGTTGTACTGTATCACGAGTGATGCTGATGATTTCACGATCAAAATCATTATCAGCATTGCTTGGAATCACACTCAAGCGGACGACCGTGCCTTTTTCTCCACGAATAAGCTGCACTACATCATCAACACGCCAACCCACCACATCCACGAATTCTCCATCACCCTGGGCGATTGCCGTGATACGATCATTTGGCTGAAGCTGGCCAGCCATATCAGCCGGACCGCCTGCAACAATAGACACCACTTCAGTATAGTCATCTTCAGTGGTAAGCACTGCACCAATTCCTTGCAGTTGCAAACTCATATTCATAGTGAAGTTTTCAGCAGCTTGCGGCAGATAGTATTGCGTGTGAGGATCAACGCTCATGGTCATTGCATCCATATAATATTGGAAAGCCTCACGTTGATCATTTTTTAAAACCTGACTCAATTGGGCACGATAACGCTCACTTAAACTTTCTTTTGCCTCCTCAAAAGTATCATCAGCGAGCAGGGCGCTAAGCACATTGCTTTTCACTCTTTTACGCCAAAGATCTTCCAGTTCTTCTTGCGAAGCCGGCCAAGGTTCTTCTGAGCGGTCAATAATAAGATATTCATCAAGTGTGAAATCAAAAGGGGAGCCGTCCTCTTCAAGACGCTTCAAGGAAAACACCAACCTTTCGATCACCCGTTTTTGGTAACGGTTATACATCAAAAAGCCTGCGTCAACATCGCCGGCTCGTAATAAATCATCAAGTTCATAGCGATACTGTTCAAACTCAGCAATGTCGGCTTGAGTGAAATAGAGTCGTGAGGGGTCCAGCCCGTCAATGATCCTGTCTAATAGGGTATTCGAAAAATCATCATTAACATTCACTTCAGAATAATGATTTCTTACCATCTGGCTAAGCACAGCCCGAGTGATCGTTGTGTATTCTTCGCTTGGGAGAATTTCCTGATAAATAGCGTCAACATCCAGGGGGATATCGCTAGCAGATAATGGCGCTTGTTGCGCATATAAGGGTAACAAGCCCAGAGCTGTTAGCCCAAGACCGATAACCACGGCTTCAAAAATTTTATTAACTGAAGTATGCAGAACTTTAATCATTACTATTAATCCATTTACGCAGACACACTGATCAAACGAGAACAAACTTAACCTATTTATATGGAACTTTCATCGTTTTTCTATGTTGAACTTTGCAATTATTATGGATTGTTTATTCACCATTAAGAAATCTACTCAGGTTTAATGCTTTTTTTCTTGGCAGAAGCGTGGCGTGCACTGAGCTCAACATCGATATATCGGTCTGTAATAGCGCTTGATCCATGGCCTGCATCATCTCGGACATGTTCACGCGGCCTGTGCTTTACATCTTCCGATATGCCGGTATGCCTTAACCAGTGAACGGTAGCAGCTGAGAGTTGAGAAGCTTCTTCGGAAAAGCCGTCATTTTTCATCCTGCTTTGTGCCGTATCGAAGCATTGTTGCACAATACCTCTAATCTGCCGAGTACTGGTGATGCCTCCCTGGCCTCGGGTTTTATGAATAAGCGGGGTAGATTCACCAGGGACAGGTAGGGGACTCAAGTTCCTTGATTCGCGAAATCGTTTTAAGGCCTTAAGCATGGCGTCACTTACCGAAATCTGGCGTTCCTTATTACCTTTTCCAACGGTTCTGAACCACCAGTTTCCTTGCAAATCACGTTCAAAATCACCCATAGTTGGGCTCCAACGCTCAGTTTCGACTAATTCCGATATTCTCAGATACATCGCAAATAGGGCCTGCATGATAAATAGCGTCCTTTCATGCTGTTTGGGATCCAAATCTGCCAATG
The DNA here is from genome assembly GCA_030831165.1 of Gammaproteobacteria bacterium. Classification (GTDB taxonomy): domain Bacteria; phylum Pseudomonadota; class Gammaproteobacteria; order Pseudomonadales; family Pseudohongiellaceae; genus UBA5109. The sequence continues at coordinate 124,507 of JAURLP010000012.1, forward strand.
TTTCTGCAGCATCCAACACATAAGACCATTGAAGTTCAGACAGGCGTCTGATTGGCTTTTGGCTTTGCGTTTTACGAAGAAACTTACTTTTTTGACGGATTTGAGCCACAGGATTCATATCTATATATTCTTCCTGTATCAGATAGTTATAAAAACTACTTAATACACCAAATATAGCCTGCACAGCGCTCTGGGACATCGAATAAGCTTGGTTAGGCTTGCTGAGCACATAGGGCCTCCATTCTGGATTGAATTCCCGAGCACCCTGTTTTTCTATAAATCTCGCGACGTTTTTTTCTCCTATCCAGTTTTTTGGTGGTTTATGTGCAAATTCCACATAAGCTTCAATATCTTCTCGTCGGTTGTCCTTGAGAGAATTACCAGCTATTAACCAACTCCAATGCATAAAATGTTCAATTTCACGTCTGTATGTAGAAAACGTATCCGGTGAACCACGATAGGAGTATAAAAATTCACTGGCATGCTGATAGTCATCAATAGCATTCGGCGGCTCATCCTCAAGCAAATGTTTAACAGACTTAACTGGGTGCCTGTATGGGTTAGGCATTTCAGATAAGGTATCAAAAAAAGGAACAGGGACTTTAATAAACGACATCAATAAACTCTTTTAACATGCTGTAAATAAAGGATTAATATTAATATATTTAAGGCATACTGCATATAATCTAGCCTATAGCTATTTCCGGTAATAAAGATTACCGGAAATAGAGAATGATACAATAACAACCTCTTCTGGGCAAAATAATTAAAAGTTAAAAAAGTCTATTAGAACTACCAAGCCAATACATTTTAAAGAAACATTCTAAGCCTCTTTCAGCTTCGTGAAGGATGATTATGAATGGGTTATTGTTATCAAAGCAAAAGTATCAGCTACGCTTGGTGCGCATGGTAACGAACTCTTCAGCGGCTGTTGGATGTATTCCGATAGTGCTATCAAGTTGCACTTTGGTGATGCCACACTTCATTGCTGCTGCAAAACCCTGGATGATCTCTCCGGCGTCAGCACCCATCATATGCATGCCAAGAACCCGGTTAGAACTCTTTTCAACGATTATTTTCATATAAGTGCGCTCTTCTCTGCCAGAAACAGTGTGTTTTAAGTGCTTAAAATCACTCTCATAGACATCAATCTGTATACCTTCATCTAAAGCAGCTTCTTCGGTTAAACCGACAGTCGCTAAATTAGGATGTGAAAACACAGCTGTTGCAATATTGCTGTAATCAACCCGTGCAGATTTTTCAGCGAAAAGATTTCTGGCTAAATTCATACCTTCCGCCAAAGCAACAGGTGTTAAAGCCACTCGTCCGATAACATCACCGAGAGCATAAATTGAAGGCTCTTTGGTTTGAAAATCTTCATTAATCTCAATAAAACCGCGAGAATCCAGGGTAACGAGAGTGTTTTCAAGACCTAAATTATCCGTACGGGGTTTTCGTCCTGTCGCATAAAGTACACAATCATAATAAGCTTCAGAGCCATCGGCATAACGAACCTTGCGCAAACCTGAGTCATTTTCACTTATTTCAACAATCTCTGAATTTAGAAGAACATCAACGTGACGACTCAATTCAACAGTGAATTTCTCTCTTAGGTCTTTATCAAATTGCCTAAGCAGTGATTCACTGCGGTAAGATAGTGTCGTTTGTGCACCTAAACCGGCAAAAACACCAGCAAATTCAACGGCGATATAACCTCCTCCGACTATCAATATAGATTCTGGAAAACGCTCTAAATCAAAAATTTCATTAGATGTAATAGCAAATTCACTACCAGGAAACTCAGGGATAAAAGGCCAACCTCCTGTCGCTATCAGAATTTTTTCTGCCTGATAATTCATTCCCTCAACAACGACGGTATGTGCATCGAGCAAGCTGGCTTGACCCGTTAAAATCTCCACTCCTGCATTCTCCAGTATTGAGCGGTAGATAGAATTTAAACGTTTAATTTCTGTTTGTTTATTATCTCTGAGCGTGCTCCATTCAAATGTGGGGGGGTGGACTGTCCATCCATAGGCACGGCTATCTTCAAAATCGTAATTGAAATGGCTGGCATAGGTATACAATTTCTTAGGGACGCAGCCCACATTAACACATGTACCTCCCAAGTAATGATCCTCAACTATTGCCACTTTCGCGCCAAAACTTGCAGCCAAGCGGGCTGAACGAACGCCACCTGAACCTGCGCCAATTACAAAAAAATCATATTTCTGCATGAATTGCGTACTCCTCAACCACCAATTTATAGATAAAAACTATTAAGATCTTAATTTAACAAAAAAGCATACCCTCTTTTAGCTGAAAACGTTATTATTAGTCAGCTTTCATGAAAAAATTAGCGTTGTTTCAGGATAAGACGAGAAATGTACTAAGTGAGTGACTCTAACAAAAGCCCCCCTGCTCTAGTTGAGAAGTTTGTTATTCGATTACCCAATGGATTGCGTGAACAGATAAAAGCGATTTCTGAGCAGAATCGACGATCCATGAATTCAGAAATCATCATGGTTTTGGGAAAACATATCCAACAATTTTCACAAGAAGATATTCGTGATTTTAAAGCTGAGGAACTTCTCCAGGAAGTTCGTAATGATGAGCGCAATGATCGTATTGAACATACACAACATAAAGAAGCGCAATTAACAGATCAGGTTTTACAAGAACGTCTTGAAGCATTGCCTGCTGAAAAAAAAGAGGCTCTACTAGAATTGCTGGGCTAATTTCGTTCTTTATTTTTGTATGCAAGCATCTATTCACATTTGGCAAGATGTTGCGAGCATCCTTCCTTTGCTTATCGTGAAACATCAAAAATTATGAAAATGTCTCTACTACATAAACTGGCTTTCCTCGTTATCCTGTTGTTCCCGGCCTCATGGGTGTTGGCTGAATTCCAACGTGGGGAAAATGGCATGGTCAGTTCTCGCTCTGATATTGCCTCAGAAGTTGGAAAAGACATATTAGCGCAAGGTGGAAACGCAATAGATGCAGCAGTTGCAGTTGGATTTGCCCTTGCCGTCACCTACCCCTCGGCTGGCAATATAGGTGGTGGGGGATTTATGGTTTTTCGAACCGCTGAAGGAGAGGTTTACACTCAAGATGCTCGTGAAAAAGCCCCCTTAGCAGCAAGTCGGGATATGTTTTTAGACAGCAATGGAGAATTTGATCGTCAGCTTTCCAGAAATAGCCTGCAAGCCACAGGCGTGCCTGGTTCTGTGGCAGGCTTATTAGATGCATTAGAGCGCTTCGGAACTATGAGTCGTGCAGAGGTAATAGCTCCAGCGATTAAACTTGCTGAAGAAGGTTTTCAACTGAACGCTGATTTAGCAAACCAATTTCAGAATAATCTATCCACTTTCCAGCAATACCCTGCGAGCCTCCAGAAATTCTCAAACAAGGGCCAAGCTTATGTGAATGGCGACCTCTGGCAACAACCTGAATTAGCAGCAACACTTAAACTGATTTCTGCAAATGGGCGTGATGGATTCTATAAAGGACCAGTTGCCGACAATCTAGTTGCAAGTATGCAAGCCAATGGAGGGCTGATCACACATGAAGATCTAGCAAACTATGAGCCGGTCTGGCGTGAACCCATACACGGCAATTATAGAGGCTATGATGTCTGGTCCATGCCCGCCCCTTCCTCTGGTGGCATCTTGTTAGTCCAAATGCTGAACATGCTTGAACCCTATGATCTTAATGAACTCGGTTGGGGTTCAACAGAGACGGTTCATCTTATGATTGAAGCACAGCGACGAGCGTATGCAGATCGTGCTGAGCACCTTGGCGACCCTGATTTTTATAATGTACCCACAGCCATGCTGACTTCAAAGGAATATGCCCAACAGCGTTTCAGCGATTTTAATCCAGATGCTGCGAGCTCAAGTGAAGATATTGGGGCTGGTAGCTGGCCACAGGAAAGCATGCAGACTACACATTATTCCATTATCGATGCAAAAGGTAATTCTGTTGCTGTAACAACAACCTTAAATGCTTCTTATGGTAATAAGTTTGTCGTTCCTGGGGCAGGCTTTTTGTTAAACAATGAAATGGATGACTTTTCCAGCAAGCCAAATACCGCTAACGGCTTCGGTTTGATAGGAGGTGTCGCTAATGAGATCCAACCTTCAAAAAGAATGTTGAGCTCCATGACTCCAACAATAATCACCTATGAAGACAAGATATTTTTAGTAACCGGTTCGCCTGGTGGCTCAACGATTATTAATACAGTACTTCAAGTAGTCGTCAATGCTATCGACCACAGGATGAATATTGAAGATGCCGTTACAAGCCCCCGGTTCCATCACCAATGGCAGCCCGACATTGTCCGCTATGAAGTTGGCGCAATGACGGATCAAGTGGTTGATGAGCTAAACAGTATGGGCCATAAAGGATTGTCACGATCACGTTTCTCTCTCGGAGACGCTAATTCAATCATGTTGATTGAAAATACGCTGGAAGGTGTTTCTGACCCACGTAATGAAGGCGGTGTTGCCGGCTTTTAGAGTGTTAGTCTAGGCCTATCTGATTTGGTCATGCACTCTAAATGAGCCTCAATCGTGTTTTTCGCTTCACTATTGTTTTCTAAAAACTGCAAACCAATACCCGCAGGCCTATTTGCCTGAGCGTGAACTGGCGTCATCCAGACCACCCTTGCATTTACTGCGATTTGCTTTTTATCTTCTATCAATTTTAATAATAAAAAAACCTTATCATCTATTTCATATGCCTTTGTTGTTGGAATAAATATTCCTCCATTAATTAAAAAAGTCATATACAAGGAATATAAAACCGATAGTTCTTTAATGCATATTGATAAAACATCATGTGCAGATTTTCTTTCTTTTGTTGAATTGCTCAAACAGCCAGAGCTGTTGGTTTTTTTAGCCTTAGAAGTTTTACCCATTGATAGCATAAAGACTCTAGCAGTAATTGAACATTCGGATTTGCGGTGCTTTGCACTGCGCTACGAGCATGGAGAAGTTTAGTATGGAATTTATGTAAAGGCTTTATTGCATCAGCAGTTAATATATTAACAATATCCCTTAATTCTAGTGTGCCAGGCCCAAACTCTTCGCTGCCTCCATCGGAATGAAGCTTGCGTAATATTTGCTGCAGGCTGAGCATTAAATGTTCTAACACATCATCTATTTGATATGTAGACAAGGTCGCAGCCGCATCATTAATCACTAATTCAGACCTTAATAATTCTAGCAGGCTTTTCTGTATCTCTCTTCTTTCTTGCTGCCTTTCTTCATTTGCATAGTTTAATGCCAGTAAAGGCGCACCAAAGGTTAATTGCAAACATAATTTAGCCTGTTCTTCGCTAATGTGTTTTTGTAACCACTGCAAAGCAACATCTTCATTTGGCCGAGTAATTTTAAGTTGTTGGCAACGACTCCTGATGGTTGGCAATAACAAACCTGGTTGGTGACTTAACAAAAATAGAAGTGTGCCTGATGCAGGCTCTTCAAGATTTTTTAATAAGGCATTGGCTGCATTAATATTCATTTTTTCAGCTGAATGAATTAGCAATATCTTATATTTGCCCATTAGGGGGGTATTAGCTAAAAAGTTCCGGCTATCACGCACCTGCTCTATTTTAATTTGACTAGCCCCCTCCTCTAGACCTATGTATTTAAAATCCGGATGTGTTCCGGCTGAAAACAAATGGCAAGGTTGACAGTCTCCACAAGCATTTTTTTTATCCGGTTTTTGACAAAATAGATAGGCCGAAAAATCTTTCACCAAGCTTTCTTTACCTAAACCTTTTTGACCTTGTATCAGATAGGCATGACCCAAATGCTGTGAGCGCTCTAATTTGGCCAATTTAGCAAAATGAACTTGATTCCATGGCAGTAAGGCATATTCATTCATAGGTCTAATCCAAGATGCTGCTTTACAACTGATTTTATTGAAGCATGTACACTTTCAATGGCTTGGCTGGCATCTATTAAGACATGTGTTTGAGGCGATGCTTTAACGATTTGAAGAAAGCCTTCACGCACTTTTTGTTGATAAGCCAAACCCTTTTGCTCAAAACGGTCTTCAATACCACCCCTTTGTACTGCTCTTTGCAAAGATATACTTGGATCTATGTCCAGGACTATTGTTAACAAGGGCTTGAAGTCTCCAACGACTATCTGATGTATTTGCTCAACCAAATCCAGACCAAGGCCTCCAGCGACACCTTGGAAAGCTCTTGAGGAATCAGCAAAGCGGTCTGAAATGACCCACCTCCCATCCTCAATATTAGGTAAAATTGTTTCCTTTAGATGAGAACGGCGAGCAGCATAGATCAGCAATAACTCACTTATATCATCCCAGCGATCAGTATCTCCCTCCACGATTAGTTTTCTAATAGCTTCCGCAGAATCAGATCCCCCGGGTTCCCTGGTCAAAATAACTGGACAACCAGCATCCAGCATAGCCTGATGTAAGGCGCGGCTCTGTACACCCTTGCCGGCACCATCAACACCTTCAAATACAATTAAGCCTGTTGTTTGCGAATTAGTTCTTAACATCAATTCTCATTTCCCAACTGAAATCTATCCACAGCAGTATTATGCTCTTCTAATGTACTGGAAAAATAATGACTACCGTCACCTCTGGCGACAAAATACAGGTAGCCATTTATATACGGGTTTAGTGCTGCTTTAATAGACTCTCTACCAGCTAATGCTATAGGGGTTGGGGGTAAACCATCAATTCTATAGGTATTATAAGGCGTTAACTCTTGTAAATGTGCCTTGGTTAAATCTCCATTAAAACGACTACCTAACCCGTATATTACTGTGGGGTCTGTTTGAAGACGCATATTATTTTGTAAGCGGTTAACAAACACCCCGGCAATTAAATCACGTTCATCAGCCTGCCCCGTCTCTTTTTCTATGATAGAAGCTAATATGAGAGCTTCATAAGCGTTTTCAAATGGCAAACCCACTGCCCTCTGCTGCCACTCTTCATTAAGAATTTGCTGAAGCAGAATTGATGCCCGCTGAATAATTTCTTTATCCGTGGTACCTGTATTGAAATTATAGGTATCGGGGAACAACAGGCCTTCGGGATAGTAAGTTGTACCAAACAACCTTTGCAGTTCATCCATATTATCCACATCTAGAGTAACCCTGATATTTGGATGAGATTGAATCTCCTGAATAGCCTGCCGAAGAGTCCACCCTTCCAGAATTCTTACTCGCTGATAGTAAACATCACCCGAGACTAACTTATCCAGTAAACCCAAAGCAGTAATGCCATTCTCTAATTGATATTCTCCGGCCTTTATCTGGTCAGCCTTACCACTTAATCTGGCATAGACGCGAATATCAAAATCTGAATTTAATACACCAAGAGCATAAAGTTGCTTACTGGTTTGAGAGAAAGTTTGACCGCTTTGAACGGTAAATAAAAAAGACCCTTGCTGGCTGTCAGAAATATTGAGCGGGGAATGTAGATTCTGAAAAAAAAAGCCGCCTCTTAACAACAAACAAACAGCAATAATATAGCTCCACAGGAGCAATTGTTTGTGCCAGGCACCTGGCTTATCTGAATTTGAAGATTTCACGTACTTCTCTAAGTGGCCACTTTGCTAAATCACTATTTTTAACTGGAGCGAAATGATCTTTTTTTACTTGTTTAAATTTGTTTTTAAAAATTACACACTCATTACGCACTATTACATAGGAAAAGCTTGTCTGCCAACAACTATGCTTAAGATTATTTGAACCGGGGTATGAGCGTAACTAATAGATTAGCGTATCTGTATGTTGCTATCGAAAGTAATTAACCAAGATGGCGAGAAAGATTACAGACTAGAAGAACTAAATTTTTGAAAAAATCAAAGTCCCGTTAGTGCCTCCAAAACCGAAAGAATTAGTCATAACAGTATCAATTTTCATTTCTCTACTGATATTTGGCACATAATCCAAATCACAACCTTCACCCGGATTATCTAGATTTATCGTTGGAGGTGCAATCTGGTCTCGTATACTCAAAACGCTAAACACTGCTTCGACTGCCCCCGCGGCTCCAAGTAAATGTCCCACCATTGATTTAGTTGAACTCACAGCCAGCTTATTTGCATTTGCACCGAATACAGAGTGGATTGCCCTCGTTTCAGCCAAATCACCCGCCGGAGTGGAAGTGCCATGGGCATTAATATAGTCAACTTTTTTAGCATCCATACCCGCATCCCTCAGAGCATTTTGCATGCAATTTGCGGCACCGTCACCGTTTTCTGATGGAGATGTAATGTGGTATGCATCCCCCCCCATTCCGAAACCAACCAGTTCAGCATAAATTCTGGCACCACGTTTTTTGGCAGCCTCATACTCTTCAAGAACCAGCACTCCGCTTCCATCTCCCAAAGCAAAACCATCTCTGTCTGCATCCCAGGGACGACTTGCCGCCTGCGGATCATCATTCCGTGTTGATAATGCTCGAGCCGCACCAAACCCTCCAATACCAATGGGTGAAGAGGCTTTTTCTGCGCCTCCAGCAATCATTGCATCAGCATCACCATAGGCAATCATTCTGGCTGCCAGGCCAATCGTATGTGTCCCAGTGCTACAGGCTGTAGAAATGGCCAGATTCGGCCCTTGAAAGTTAAAATGAATTGAAAGGTTGCCTGAAATCATATTAATGATCGAGCCAGGAACAAAGAAAGGGGAAATTCTTCTTGGACCAGAACTATCAATGGTACGAACTGCGTCTTCAATATTGGTAATACCGCCAATACCCGATCCAACAAATACCCCTATTCTTGTTGGATCATAGGGCGCATCTTGAAGCCCCGCATCAGTGACAGCTTGTATTCCAGCCGCCATCCCATACTGCAAGAATGTATCCATGCGTCTGGCTTCTTTCAAGGGAATGTATGTTGAGATATCAAACTCTTTGATGCAGCCGGCAAAGTGAGTGCCATAAGCGCTCACATCAAAGTGCTCAATTGTGGCAATGCCACTTTTCCCAGCCTTGAGATTAACCCAGGTATCTTCGACAGTATTTCCGACCGAGGTTAAAGCACCTAAACCGGTAACTACAACTCTTCTTTTGCTCAACTTTAGCCCCTCACATTCAGGCTTCAGTGCTTTAATTATTCAAGGAAAAATAAAAAAGCTACACCTGGAATATCCAAGAGTAGCTTTTTTCTTTTTTAACGCACACTATTATAAATTGGCGTTAATATAATCAATAGCAAGTTGCACAGTAGTGATTTTTTCAGCTTCTTCGTCAGGAATTTCAGTTTCAAACTCTTCCTCCAAAGCCATAACCAATTCAACAGTATCGAGAGAGTCAGCACCTAAATCTTCTACAAATGAAGCCTCATTTTTAACTTCTTCGTCCTTAACTCCAAGTTGCTCAGAAACTATTTTTTTTACTCGTTCTTCAACACTACTCATATTTTTTGTGCTCCTAGTTTAAGTATGTAAATAAGCTTAGCTCCAGAAATTAAACCAGGCTTATTCAGTTGATTCTTTTTATCTTAAATCTTGATTATGACTTTTTATTTGTTTTAATTTTAATTCGCTTAATAATTTTTTAGCAGTTTACCTTTTTTACAACAAATTGTAATTAAATTATCTGCAATTATATGCATCAGGCCATGTACATGCCACCATTCACATGGATGGTTTCTCCGGTAATATAAGAGGCTTCTTCAGAAGCAAGAAAGCTGACTGCTGCAGCTATTTCTTCAGGTTTTCCATAACGGCTTAGAGGGATTTTGCTGAGCAGAATTTCACTGTGTTCCTGACTAATTTCCTTCGTCATATCTGTGTCAATGAAGCCTGGCGCAATACAATTAACCGTAATGCTTCTTGAGCCCAACTCGATCGCTAAGGCTCGTGAAAAGCCTTCTATTCCAGCTTTTGAAGCTGCGTAATTAGATTGACCAAGGTTGCCGCTGGAACCAACGACTGAGCTTATGCTGATAATTCTTCCCCAGCGTGCTTTAGTCATACCTCGTACCAGGGCTTTTGATAGTCTGAAAATGGAATTTAAGTTGGTATTAATTACGTCTTCCCACTCTTCAGCTTTCATTCTCATGAGAATGTTATCCTTAGTTACCCCGGCGTTATTGACTAATATTTGGGGCGCTCCAAATTCATCTTGTACCAGAGCGCAGAAACTTTCTATTGACGCCTGATCGGCGACATTAAGGCAATAACCTTTGCCAACAATTCCGGCTTCAGCTAAATAGGCTGAAATATTTTCAGCACCAGCTTCTGTGGTTGCGGTACCTAAAACCTTGCACTTTATCTGCTGACCTAATTCAAGAGCAATTGCTTTGCCTATGCCTCTGCTGGCACCGGTAACAACTGCAATTTTATCCTCAATACTCATATCTAAATCTCGGTTTAAGACCTGCTTATAATGCTGCACCTAAACTGGCGCTATCATTTATTGCCAGGGCTTCCATCTCAGGTGCGATTCTTTTATTCAGACCACATAACACTTTGCCTGGACCTATTTCAACAACCTTATTGATCCCTTTTTTGCCAAAGTTGCTAATAGTCTCGACCCAGGGGACTGGGCTATATATCTGTTTAATAAGGTTTTCTTTTATCAAATTAGTATCATCAGAGGTTAATGTAAGACTGTAATTTTGCAGCACTGGGATCTTTGGTGTATTTAAGTTTATGTCTTTTAGCACTTCTGCAAAATTTTCAGCAGCTGGCAACATTAAGGCTGAATGAAATGGCGCACTGACTGGTAAAGGCAATGCACGTTTTGCCCCTTTTTCTTTACAAGATTCGATAGCTCTATTTACCGCATCGACATGCCCAGCAATGACAACCTGGCCTGGTGAATTAAAATTCACGGCACTGACGACCTCACCTTGAGCAGCGTTTTCACAAGCCGCTATGACATCGGCATCGAGTAGTCCAACAATTGCAGCCATAGCGCCTACGCCAATCGGAACAGCTGACTGCATAAATTCACCGCGTTTTTGCACAAGCATCACAGCATCTTCAAAGGCAATAACGCCGCTGCTAACAAGCGCTGAATATTCCCCTAGACTGTGCCCTGCCATCAACGCAGGCTCATATCCGCCTCGTTCAAGCCACAAGCGCCAAAGCGCTATTGATGCGCTTAGAATAGCAGGCTGGGTAATATGAGTCAGGGACAGTTTGTTATCCGGGTCTGTTTGGCATAGCGCCCATAAGTCGTAGCCCAGAATTTCAGAAGCCTCATTAAACGTGGATTGGATTGTTGGATAACTCGCTGCTAACTCAGCCAGCATGCCTTCTTTTTGGGAACCCTGCCCTGGAAAAATAAAAGCTGTTTTTTCTTGCACCATCGACTTATCCTGAAAAAATTCTAGTTAGATTATTGCTTTGCTCATAACTAAAAGCAGCTATTTAAGCTGCTTTTAGAGAGAAATCCAGGTTCCGGTCAACAATAGAACTTAATCGTCGTTAACTTCAACTACTTGTCGACCCTTATAGAAACCATCTGGAGTCATATGATGTCTTCTATGACGCTCTCCAGTAGTCTCATCCGTCGAGATAGTTGCTTTCGGCAATGAATCATGTGAACGACGCATGCCACGTCTTGATCTTGTTACTTTACTTTTTTGGACCGCCATGCGGGCTACTCCTCTACTTTAAATTTCGCTTCAATAACTACGTTTTTTACTAAATACTTGTCCATGTCCCCAAGTTCTTTAGAATTTTGCCTTTAATCCGTACTTGCCTGAACTGATGAATGTTATCCTGATTATTCAGTTTCACCCTTAGCAGATAAAAGCTGCTGCTTTAACACCTCTAAATCAGCAAATGGCTTGCTGTCTAATGCCTGTCTGGCACTTTGCTGAATACTGACAAGTTTCGGATTGCAATCAAGCTTGTCGTGATAAATCACTAGCGGCAAACTTAAAATCAGCTCATCTTCAACCAATGCCAATAAATCCAACTTGCCTTCAAAACTTAACACTACTTCAAGTTCGTCTGCAGCAAGTTCTCTGTCACCACTCACTTTTAGCTCATCCAACACCTGGACACTAAACTCTGATGACAAAGCGTGCTCTATGCCTAGCATACAGCGTTGGCATGGGAGAAACAGGGTGCTTTCTATCTCTCCATCTAAAATATATCTACCTTCATCATCTTTATTAAAGGCTAGATTGACATCTATTTTAGACTTTATAAATCCTTCAGCATTACTTAAATATGGCTCAAGGCGCTTGCATGATTGCAAGGGCAATGAAGCCTTTAAGAGCACTCCCTGCGAGAAAAATTTTCTAACATCAATTATCTCGGGAAATGGCTGTTGCGACATAGGCGCGCATAATAGGGATTGATCTGTTCTATGTCAAAGAAAAATAAGACTTTTTGCACTAAAAACGCCTGATTATCGGATGAGTTTTATTATCTGTTCCATGACTTATAAAGCACCAAGCGTCTTTAAAGCAAATTTAAATTTAGCATCATAGGGTGAAGACACCTTAATGCAATCGCCTGAAACTGGATGCTTAAACTCTATGCTCTCAGCGTGAAGACATAGACGTGTTATCCCTATTTGGAAAAGCTGCTTTCTTTGTTCTGATGTGCTGTATTTTTCATCGCCGCAAAGCGGAAAGCCTGCAAACTGAGCATGAACTCTTATTTGATGAGTTCTCCCTGTCCTGGGTTGAGCTAAAATCAGACTATGCTGTTTGTAATGCCGTAAAAGCTCAAATCTTGTAAGAGCATTTTGCCCCTCTTCGTCAACATAAACTTTACGCTCTCCTCCTGCTTCAGGAGCCCTCTGCAGATTGACACCGATTTCCTCAAGTTGCTCTGGCCATAGCCCGTGCACTAAGGCATGGTAGTCTTTCTTAATTGTCCGGGCTTTAAAATCGCTTTGTAAGCGTTTTAGGGTGTGAGAGTTCCTGGCTATTAGAAGACAACCCGAAGTACCCTTATCGATACGATGTACTAATTCCAGATATTGATCCTGATAAATATGGCGCAATACTTCAATCAGACTGATTTTGACACCAGTGCCTGCGTGTACCGAAATGCCAGAGGGCTTGTTAACAACCAGTAAACTTCCATCCTGATAGATTATCGAATCTTTGATTAACTGAGATAATTCGACTGTGGGAATATGCTTTTCGGTAGTAGAAACCCGAATGGGTGGCACCCTGACAATATCATTGAGAACTAATTTGTACTCAGGCTTTATGCGCTTCCCGTTAACCCTTACTTCCCCTTTACGTATTATGCGATAAATACGTGTTTTAGGGACGCCTTTCAATCGCGAAATCAGGAAATTATCAAGCCTTTGGCCAACGCTATTTGCATCAACTTCCAGTTTTTGAACTCGTGACGCTAATTCCTCATCTGCCATAGTGATCTTAGTCTGCCAGTGGAAAATGCGCGGATTGTAGCAAATCCAACTGAAAATCTCAGATAATAATTGTCTAAATACCCTAAGATGAACCTTAGTAAAGCTTTATAAATAATTGAAGTGCCTAGATTTTACTGTTATATTCCGTTACGGCGGAGCTTGCCCTATTACATTAAGCTCAGTAACATGAATTTATAATTTATTAGTACCTGTTATTAGTACTTGTATTAGATACACCCCCGGTTATATGCCCTAATAGATGTAATCAAACACAGAATTTATATTGAAGGTAATAACACAACAAATTAAACACAGGATTTTGTAAGAAATATAAGACTAAGTTAAAAAACTTGTACAAAAGAATTAGATAAAAACTTATTAAATAGAAAATTATTAAATAAGAAAGAATTAAACGTTAATTCAGGCATTAGCTAACTAAACAAATATTTAGCTAAAAGTAGCTCTTAAAAAGCAATGGCCAATAAAAGGTCAAAATCTCAAGTCCGGATTAACACATATTTAACAGTCCTGCTAATGCAGGCTTATTAACTCGGCCAGACCGGGTAACAGAATTAGCATATAGGAAGTGAGAAGCAGTAAACTTATTTGCTGCAGTAACAAGTTAATATAAAGCACACTGGCGCCGGAGCAATATTGCTTCAGCAACAGAGTTCTAACAAAACAGCTCAAGAGTAAAATGAAATTTATGGCTTGAGTAAATATGGCTAAAGGCTGGATAAACTAAACATCCCGAAGCAAAAAACTTGTATAAATATAATAAAAACAGATAGTTATTATATAAACCTCACCCATATTCTGATAAATATATCATTCTATTGATATATTCTTCTCCGTTACCCGCCTCTGCCCTAACAGAGAAAAAGCGGAAAATTATGAAAAGAATGCTTATTAATGCAACTCAAAAAGAAGAGTTGCGAGTCGCCCTTGTTGACGGTCAACGTCTTTATGATTTGGATATCGAGAACCGAACAAGAATCCAGAAAAAAGCCAATATCTATAAAGCTAAAATCACACGTATCGAGCCAAGTTTAGAAGCCGCATTTGTGAATTTTGGTGCAGATCGTCACGGCTTCCTGCCACTCAAAGAAATATCGAAAGAATATTTCACCAAACAACCTTCTGAAATAAGTGGGCGCATCAATATTAAAGATGTTGTCAAAGAAGGCACAGATATCATCATCCAGGTAGATAAAGAAGAAAGAGGCAATAAAGGCGCTGCTTTAACCAGCATGATCAGTCTGGCCGGTCGCTATCTAGTACTTATGCCAAATAACCCCAGGGCTGGAGGGATCTCAAGGCGTATTGAGGGTGATGAGCGTGATAATCTAAGAGAAGTTCTTAGTGATTTAAACTTGCCTGATGGCATGGGTGTGATCGTCCGCACTGCAGGTGTTGGTAGAGCTACCGAAGAACTTCAATGGGACCTTGATTACTTATTAAAGCTCTGGGACTCAATCACCAAGGCCGCCACCCAAAAAGAGGCTCCTTTTTTAATTTACCAGGAAAGCAATGTCATCATCCGAGCGATCAGGGATTATTTACGCCAAGATATCGGAGAAGTCATTCTTGATACCCAAACTAGCTATGACGAAGCAAAAAGCTTTGTACAACAAGTCATGCCACAGTACGAAGATCGTATTTTGCTTCATGATGGCTCAGTTCCTTTATTTACCCATTTCCAAATCGAAAGTCAGATTGAAAGCGCCTTTCAGCGCGAAGTTAAACTGCCTTCTGGTGGTTCCATCGTTATTGACCCAACAGAAGCTTTAATATCGATAGACATTAACTCTTCTCGAGCTACTCGTGGAGCCGATATAGAAGAAACAGCGTTTCTTACAAATCTGGAAGCGGCTGATGAAATTGCTCGACAGCTTCGACTGCGTGATATGGGAGGCCTGGTTGTTATTGACTTCATCGACATGCTTTCTCAGAAAAACCAGAGGGAAGTGGAAAATCGTATGCGTACTGCTCTGGAAATGGATCGTGCTCGTGTACAAGTCGGCAGGATTTCACGTTTTGGGCTTCTGGAAATGTCACGCCAGCGTTTAAGACCTTCTCTGGGAGAGACTCAGGCTATCGTTTGCCCTAGATGTGATGGTCAAGGCAGTATCAGGGATATCGAATCATTAGCGCTGTCTATATTGCGTATCCTTCAGGAAGAAGCCAACAAGCATAACTCAACTGAAGTTCGTGCCATTGTGCCTGTCAGTGTGGCTTCCTATTTGTTAAATGAAAAACGTGAAATTATTACTACTATGGAAAGTCAAAGCACGACCAAACTCGTTATCGTGCCAAGCCCTTCTTTGGAAACACCTCATTATGAAATTCAAAGCGTCAATGAAGAAGAGGTTGCCCGTAGTTACACAATTGAGTCTGAAAAAACATCTGAAGTAGATGAGTTTTTACCACGGCAGGCTATTGAAGCGGATAAAGCCGCTGTAGAAGCTCCGCATATGCGACCTGCCCCTACTGTAGCGACCCCAAGCACCAAAGAGAGCAAAGGCCTAACAGCTACCATTTCTTCAGCGCTTAAGAGCTTATTTACAGGTGTTAGTGAAGAAGAACGCCCTAAAGCTGCCAACCAGGAAAAGCCAAAACCTGCAACGAGCTCTAATCGTAAAGAAAGGCCATCAAATCAGAAACAGAATAGACGAAATACAAAATCTACTGGGAATAAACAGCAAAATGAACTTGCTACTAAAAATAATGCAGATGATAACGAACGCCCGCCACGCAGGCGTAATCGAAATAATAAGTCATCCCAGTCTAAACCCCAGGATTCCAGAGCTAAAACTGAGGCCAAGGAAAATAATACAGCAGAACGCAACAGCAACAATGCGAAACGCCGCCCATCAGACAAACCAAAGCGCAATATGCAGGAAAGAAAGCGTGGAGACAGACCTGGACAAAATCTGCCTACTGAAACGGAGAGTCAAACCGTTGAAAGTAACAATACCTCTGCTTCCATAAAAGAAACTGTCCATGCAGAGACAATAGAAAAAGTCGTTACCGCAGTTAGTAATCTGGATCAAGCCGTGATTGAAACACAGACGAACGGCGCTGAACTCAAAAATAATCAAACTGCTGATCTTAATGCCGACTCGCTAGAAGCGACTAAATCAACAGCTAATGATGATGGCGTTAAGGCTAGTTCTGAAATCAATGAGCCTAAAACAAGGGCTGTTGAAGCGCCAATTCAGGAAGAATCAACTCATAAAGAGGCAAAAAAGATTGATAGTACAGATCCAGCCAGATCTCACCAAGCTGCTTCAGTTTCCAATTCAGGGGCGGTTTCTTCTGTGCTTGAACCTAAACCAGCTAACACTGATAAAATGTCTGCTCCTATGGGTAAACCTGTCAATAACGAAGTAGGCGGAAAAACTATCGAGGCCTCAATCAAAGACTCTTCAGATCAAGGACCTACAGCTGATGCCCAGTCAAACAACACTGCTAAAGTCGAGAAACCTGTTGTGGAAGCCTCTATTAAAGTGCAAAAGACAGCCGAAGCTTCTCCAATTCAGGCACCTGCAACAACTAGCTCTGACAATACTGCCACAGTGAAGCGTGCTCCGAACGATCCAAGGAACAGAGCATCTAACAATACAGTGTCTGATACAGCCAACAATGAGGCTTCATCAGATCACGTATCTCAGCAGTCTGTAGAGCAGGAAAATAGTTCTTAACTGGCTGCTTTTTTGAGCTTGAAATTAAATTATTCTCGACTCAGTTTGTTTGCAATCAAAGTATTTTATACAGAGATTGTCTGCCAAGCTGAGCTCTAGCCCTTATTGAAATTTAAAGAATATAAGACGCCTAATAATTTAAATTTATTGCATTTGTGCTGACCAGATTTCCAAGGGATTCAAACGCCAAAATATGTAATAAACTATGACTCATGCTCGACACTTATACTGACATAATTGGATTAAGCGATAGGATAGAGGATGGTTGGATCATTCTGACACCTAATCATCGAACTGCTGTTCAAGTTCAAGAAAGTTACGGCGCGCATTTAAACCATCAAAACAAGAATACTGTCAGGCCCACCCCTCATATAAGCCCTGTGGATATTTGGCTGAAAACACTTGCTAACCAGCTTTTTCTTGAACAAGAAGGCCTGGAAGCAAAGACTATATTGGATAGTTACCAGGAATTAACTTTATGGAAAAAGATCATTCGTGAAAGCGATATATCTTCTCCCCTGCTCAGCCTTGAAAATGCCGCGCCAAATATACTGGAAGCCTATCGACTAATAACTCAATGGCAAGTTAGCCTGAAAATGCTGGAAACCTATCAAAGCAAAATTGAATCTTCCGAATATATTGATGATACCAGTGCTTTTTTAGAGTGGGCAAAACAGTATCAACAATATTGTCGTCGTGAAAAACTAATAAATTTCTCCGAACTGCTGCAAGAAATTTTGCCTTACCTGAAAGCTGATCGCTTAGAGTTGCCTGATAAAATTATTTTGTTTGGTTTTAGCAAGCCTCCTCCTCTTTACCAGGCCTTGTTCGAACTCCTGGAGAATAATACTTTAGTGGAACATTTGCAGTGGGAGAGTTTACGGCCAATGGTAGCTAAACAAAGCTATGCTGATGCCCCAAGTGAAATTAAAGCAGCTGCTGAATGGAGCGAGGCTATCCTAAAAAAATCACCAAGGGCAAAGATAGGAATTATTAGCAATGACATCCATAATTACCACTCAGTATTTAAATATATATTTCAATCTACTTTCAACCTGAAAACCGAGAATAATTCTACATATTTCTTTGCATCAACCAGCAAGTTCTTTAAAGAATACCCACTTCTATTGGAAATTCCGAAAATATTAAAATTCAACGATGAAGAAATGTCTTCTCTGGAGCTTTGCTATCTTTTACGCTCTCCACTTTTAGTCGGGCAGGAAGAAGAAAACGCCAGAGCCTCACTGGAGTTATATTTAAGAAATAAATCACAAATGTATATTCGCAGTGCTGATTTACGCAGCTTACTTGCCGATGTAAATAAAGACTGGCACTCTCCTTTGCTCGCTCAGGCTCTAATGAAATCTGAGACTCTTCGACGTAAACAACCATACTCGCAAAATCTTGGGGCTTGGGCGGATTTTTTTATAAAGCAATTTGAAATATTAGGCATGGACTCCAGCAGAGATAAAGAAGAATACAAAGAAACACTAACACAAGAAAATGATTTCCTGCTGTTTTGCTGGCATCAGATTTTAGCGGAATTTAAGCAACTTGATTTTTTATATCATTCTTTAACATTCCATCAAGCCCTCGACATCTTAAAACAACTGATTCAAAATTTTAAATACAACGAAAACCGTCAAGAAGCACCCATACAAATATCTAGCTCTAATGACGCAGCCGGATTACGCTATACACACTTATGGTTTATGGGCTTAACTGATTTGCATTGGCCTTTAAGCAAATATACAAATCCCTTTATCCCAATCGCATTACAAAAAAAACTCAATCTGCCAGAAAGTTCACCCAAGCTAATTCATGAAGCCGCTTTTAATATTTTGTCAGAATTTGTCACCAATACTTCTGATGAAGTAATACTTAGCTATCCACGTGCCAATGCTAATGGAGAACTAACCCCAAGCCCCATAATCTCATTAATCAAAACACATTCTGAAGTTCAACAGCAGCCTCTTAATACCCCTTCACTGCAACTACACCCTTTAAGCCTAAAAAAATATGAAGATGCAACTGCCAGCAAGTCTACCGAATTACTTGAAGAAAAACCCAATATTCAAGTAACAGGCGTCGATAAAATAAAAGGCGGCATTAACTTGATCTCTGATCAATCTGACTGTCCTTTCAAGGCTTTTGCAGTTCATAGATTAAAGGCTCTTGAGCTATCTGAATTTACTTATGGCATTCCTCCAAAAGATATTGGGACCATGCTTCACCTTGTTCTTGAACAACTCTGGGCAAGTTTAAAAAATCAATCGGCTATAAGTACTCTCAATGAGAGTGAACTTGAAACCATTATTATCAATTCATGTGAAACAGGCATCGAATATTTACGCAAAAAACATAAATATTTCATGCATCCGACCTATGCGTCACTGGAAAAACTACGTTTAATTAAACTTATAAGAAAGTGGTTAGAGCAGGAAAACTTGCGTTCAAGTTTTGAAGTCGTTGCACAGGAATTTAAGGTCCAATGGGAACATGCCACTTTGAAACTCGATTTTAAGATTGACCGTATAGACAAAATCGAAAATGGTTTTGCCCTGATAGACTATAAAAGCGGATCCAGAAAAGTAACAGTGACGGATGAGGCTCGCCCATCTAATCCACAGTTATTACTCTATGACAGCGCACTAGGCCAATCAAATCAGTTTAATCCGGTTAATGCATTGCTGTACGCCCAGGTCAATATCAACTCTCCTTCGTATCACGGCATCAGCCTGAATGAAGACACCTATCCCAAAACTGATTTTAGAGAGCAAAAAAACATATCATCTGAATATAGCTGGGAGGAACTAAAACAGCATTGGCAAAATGTTTTATCCAATATTGCTGAAGAGTTTCTTGAAGGTTATCTAGCTGTAGAGCCCAAAGGCCCACAGATCTGCCGTTCTTGCCATCTCAGTTCATTTTGTCGTATTCAGGAACAGCATCAAGAATTTTCTAGCGCTCATGACTGACCGTGCACTGATAGATAAAGTAGAAAGAAACGAGGCTCTGGATATAAGCCGATCATTTTGTGTGCAGGCACCAGCCGGTTCAGGCAAAACAGAATTACTGATACAACGTTTTCTGAAACTGTTAATACAAAGTGAACAACCGGAAGATATTTTAGCCTTCACGTTCACACGCAAAGCTGCTTTTGAGATGCGTCAACGTCTCTTAACAAGTTTACGGCAGGAAAATACTCACAGTTTGACCGAATTAACCCAAGAGTTGATTACTCAGGTTCTTGATAAAAATCTAAAGCACGAATGGCACTTACTGGAAAACCCTCAGCGTCTACAGATAAAAACAATTGATGCATTCAATGCATCGCTATGTGCCCAGTTACCCATAGTCAGTGGTTTGGGTGGGCAAGTGGATATTGTTGAAGATATGGAAACTATTTATCAACAAGCCATAGAATCAAGTTTGGGAAAACTTAATACCGACACCAAACAAAGCAAAAATATAGCCAAATTTCTGGTTCACCTGGATAACAACCTTAATCAAGCAAAAAAACTGCTGACTTCTCTACTGTATAAACGTGACCAATGGTTAAGCCATATTATACGTTTACAACACGAAGACTTACGCTTAGAGCTCAGCTTAAATTTACAAGAGGTGATCATGGAATCTCTTGAAAGCGCACTTCTTGTATTAAAACCCTACGATATTGAAATCAGCACATTTATCAAGTTTGCGGCCAGCAAGCTTGCCATCAACGACGACAAATCTCTGAACAAGCTGGCTATTAACAATAATTTACCCAATGCCGAACTGGAAGAAACTGAAGACTGGAAAGCTTTGGCCAAATTCTTTCTTACTCAGGATCTGCAATTCCGTAAAACCGTTACTATCAGGAATGGCTTCCCCA
Source organism: Gammaproteobacteria bacterium (assembly GCA_030831165.1). Classification (GTDB taxonomy): domain Bacteria; phylum Pseudomonadota; class Gammaproteobacteria; order Pseudomonadales; family Pseudohongiellaceae; genus UBA5109. Next base: position 145,435 of record JAURLP010000012.1, read on the forward strand.
AACCTGCCGATGCAGAGAGCCCTGAAGAAAAAACACTTTATAAAAATATGAAAGCTGATTTCTTGGCACTTCTTGAAAAATTAAAAGGGCTACCTAACTGTCTGTCCAGTTTACAAAACCTGCTGATATTACCTTCTTTAAATTATAGTGATGAAGAATGGGATTTCCTGGAAGCATTAACCCAGGTGCTGCTAGATTTAGTATCAGAATTAACCTTATTGCTTAATCAAACAAATCAAGCAGATTACATACATGTCAGTGCAAGTGCATTACAAGCCTTATCCTACGAAGATAGCTTAAGTGATCTTTCTTTACGTTTGGATTATCGAATTAAGCATATCCTGGTCGACGAGTTCCAGGACACTTCCCTGCAGCAAATTGAATTGCTGAAAAGACTTACCAGTGGATGGCAAAATAATGATGGCCGCACCCTTTTTATAGTCGGTGATGGCATGCAATCATGTTACAGCTTTCGTAACGCTGATGTTGGCCTCTTCCTCAAGGCTCGCGATGAAGGTATCGGCAGTGTAAAACTCAATAGCCTCCAATTAAAAATGAACTTCAGAAGCAGCGCCGAAATTGTTGACTGGGTAAATAATATTTTTAGCTTGTCTTTTCCTCAACAAGATAACATCAGTCGTGGTGCTGTCACATATAGTAATAGTTTTGCTATTAACTCGATGAATGATTCTGGTGTAAAAACAACACTTTTGACGGATGCCAATAACGAAGCTGCTACCGAATTGGTGCAGATACGTAATACAGAGGCAAACTTACTCTTAGACCAACTCAAGCCTCTCTTGCTAAAACCTGATATCACTATCGCCATTCTGGTTAGAAACCGAAGTCATTTAGAAGCGATCATCCCCCTGCTTAGGCAAGAAAATATTCCATGGAATGCATCAGAAATTGACCCTCTTAGTGCTTTTTCTGTCGTCACAGATTTATTAAGTTTATTACGTGCTTTGACCAACCTTGCTGATAAAACCGCTTTATTTTCACTTTTACGGGCACCTTTTATCGGCATTACATTACAAGATATTCATGAACTCGCAAGCTACGCTGAAGAAAATAGATTAAGCCTTTGGCAAAGTTTAATGAGTTTTAATGAGCAAATAAAAATAAGCGACGATGCTAGAAAAAGGCTAAGCAGAACCATGCCTATTCTTGAGCAAGCGCGCCAACAACGACAAACTCTAGCTATACGTAATTGGCTTGAACAGTGCTGGATATTATTAGGGGGGCCAGCCAGTTTACAGAGTAATCACGAATTACAGTATATAGAACGTTTTTTCTTATTGCTTGAGGCTGAAACAATTAATGGCGAATTAGATAATATTCATTTATTTGAAAGAAAATGTAGCAAGACATATCTTGGAACAACCCATGATGCTAACGCATCTCTGCAGATAATGACTATTCACAAAGCTAAAGGTCTGGAGTTTGATTATGTCCTTATACCTGGACTCGACCGTGAACCTCGAAGTAGTGATAAACAGCTTTTTCTGTGGCATGAACATAACAGCGCAGCAGCTGTTGGTAAATTACTGCTTGCCCCATTGAATGCTTCTGGTGAAAGTAATAATCCTACCTATCAATACTTAAAAAACGAAGCAGCAATCCGCACCGATCTGGAAAACACACGCTTACTGTATATTGCAATTACCAGAGCAAAACGGCGAGCTTTTTTATTTGGGAAAGTTCAGCTTGATAAATCCAATAACTTCAAGTCACCTCCTAAAAATTCACTTCTTGCTACAATCTGGCCAGCACTGGAGAAAAAAGCTGAATTATTTGAGACTATTGATTTAATTCCGCAAACACAAAATATTATTACAGAAAAACACAAAAGCATTATCTCTCGCCGATTAAAATCTGAATGGGAAAGTCCAGTTAGCTCAGTTTTTACAGCTCATTCAGATAATTTCAGCTTAAAAGAAGCCCCCCACCTGAACATTGTTGAAAAAAAAGTGGGAGAGCTTATTCATGAAACCTTGCGCTTGGTTGTTGAAAAAAATCTTGATATTTTTAATAAAAATGTAAAAAGTAAATACGAGCAAGTCTGGCGCAGCAGTTTGAAGCCAGTATGTTCTAATTCCCGAAGTATGGAATATGCCATACAAATTATAATAAGCAATCTCGAATCATGTTTGCAGCATGAAAAAGCAGACTGGCTTTTTGATCATTCCCATGAAGCGAGCGCTTGTGAACTCGCTATAAGTGATTACCGCCAACAATGGCGGAAAGAACATATTATTGATAGGACATTCATTGATAAAGGGGTGCGCTGGATCATCGATTACAAATCATCGCGTTTAATGGAAAATCAAAGCCAGGCCTCTTTTTTAAAAATTCAGGAAGAAGAATATTCTTCTCAACTCTCTCGTTATACTGAACTATTTCAGACAATGGATGATCGCCCCATCAAAACTGCACTTTTCTTTACCTCATTGCCCTATTGGTATGAAATCAAGCTATAAAGTCTTTATAATGCCCACCTTTACATCAGGCAGACATAATGATCAACTATATTCTTGAACTCTATGTACATCGTTTAATTTTTATTATCAGACCGCAAGACTATCTATGTATTGAACCACTGGCCAATATTGATGGCTCGCTTAAGCAAGCCAATCCGTATCTTGTAGTCGATCAGCCTATTATGGCGTTAGTATGAATACCGGCGACCTACGAATTTATCGGACACACCCGCTTATTTCTCCAGCAGTACTTGCTGAAGAAGTCCCTCAGAGTAACAATTCAAAGATTGCAGTTGCAAAGGCACGCAATGCAATTGCTGATATTCTTCACAAACGCGACCCACGTGTGTTAATTATCACTGGACCCTGTTCAGTTCACGATCCGATTGCGGTACTGGAATATGCAGAAAAACTACAGCCACTGGCACAAGAAGTTGCCGAGCGAGCATTAGTAGTTATGCGCGTGTATTTTGAAAAACCACGTACAACCATTGGCTGGAAGGGTTATATCAACGACCCCCACCTGGACGGCTCATACCGTGTCAATGAAGGCTTACGTGCTGCCAGGCGTCTGCTTGCTGATATTACTGATATCGGGCTACCCTGCGCGTCTGAATTTCTAGACACCACACTCGGTCAGTATTATGCGGAACTCGTCAGCTGGGGTGCTATTGGCGCCCGAACAGTTGAGTCCCAGATTCACCGGCAATTGGCCTCAGGTTTGTCCATGCCGGTTGGCTTTAAGAACCGTACCGATGGCGATTTGCAGGTGGCGATAGAAGGCATGATTGCTGCCGCTGGCTCGCATCTGTTTCCTTCACTCACTGCAGAAGGTGCCCCTGCACTTCTAGAAACCTCAGGCAACAATGACACCCACCTGGTGCTGCGAGGCGGACGTGAACCTAACTATGGAGATAAGGACATCGATGCCGCTTCAAAACTACTGGCTGAACACAAGCTCAATACCGGCATTATTGTGGATTGCAGCCACGCTAACAGCCGTAAAAACCATGAACAGCAAAAACAGGTTGCGGCTTCTGTAGCAGCCAGGCGTGCCAGTGGCGACAAACGTGTAGTTGGGGTGATGATAGAAAGCCATCTGGTTGCGGGCCGTCAGGCGCAAAGTGAGATGATGACCTACGGTCAAAGTATCACTGACGCCTGTATTGATTTAACGACAACTTTCGACGTGATACGAGCGCTTGCAGAAGCATAGAAAATGCGATTCAGTCAAAATTCTTATGCCTTATTGTTGAGCGTAAGGCCTGGCTGGTAATACCTACAAAATACTAAAAATTAATTAAACAAAGCACTTCCCGGTGAAATAATATGTTAGTTGTTTTCCAACATATTAACTGCAATAGCTCCATCAAGCGTGGTTGTTGGAAAAGCAATATCAGCGCCATGTTCATGCACAATATCAATTATTTTTAATAAGACATCCTGCTTGACTTCATGATAGTGCACCCAATCCGTAGTCTTGGTAAACGTATAAATAAAGAAATCCAGGGACGATGCTCCCATTGAATTAAAATTTACAATTAAGGTTACATCCTGATCAATTTCATCGTGCTGACTTAGCATCACCTTCACTGCTGCAATAATTTCACGCACCTTAGCTGCATCACCATAACGTAAACCAATTGTTTCATATATACGTCGATTTAGCATGCGGGATGGATTTTCTACCGATATTTTGGTAAAAATGGAATTAGGAATATATAAAGGTCTTTTATCAAAAGTCCTGATTACCGTGACACGCCAGCCTATATCTTCAACAGTACCTTCAATTTCACGATCTGGGGACCTTATCCAGTCTCCCACTGAGAATGGGCGGTCTAGATAAACAATCAAACCACCAAAAAAATTCGCTAGTAAATCCTGAGCAGCAAATCCAATTGCAATACCCCCGATACCGCCAAATGCCACAACACCTGTGATACTTATGCCCAAAGTTTGCAAAATAACCAATCCGGCGGTAATCAGTACAGACACCCGTAATAAGCGTGCTAACACTCGAATGGTTATTTCATCCGCTTCAATTTCAGATTTTTTAGTTTTATGCAGGAAATTTTCTTCGATATTTTTAATTAGATTAATCAAAAACATCATTAGCAATAGTATGATTGCAATGCGACGTGCTAATGGGGTGTATTCAAATAGATCGCTGTTTGCAACGGGCTGAATAATCTCTGCCGCAATACTTAAGCCAATAACCCACACAAATAGAGCCAAAGGTTTTTTAGCTGCAATAAGAACAGCATCATCCCAAACATTTTCAGTGAGTTTTAATTTTTCATGAGCCTTCTGCAATAAAAACCTGACGAAAAAATTCAAAACCACGGTTGCAAATACAACCAAAAAAACTTGGATGGTCCAGCTATTATTAATAATTTCCAGCCAGGCAAACATTAACCAGCTATCTCCCTGCTATGCTCTATAACTTTCTCAAAACTATGTTTTATGCCACTAGGATTCTGTGACAAGTTCATCAGTATTTACCCAGCGACCCTTGCGATAAAAAGCTTTCCATTTAGTCGGCTTTCCATCTTTTTCGCTCAATACATATTGCTCTTTAGCTTTACGGCTAAAACGCACGATAGCTTTATTTCCTTCTGGATCTTGTGTTGGTGCCTTAAGAATATAATCGTGTTTTGGATCAATTTTGTCTTTATAAGGCAATAACTCTTCAACTAATGGTGCACGAGTTTCTCTGTTTTTAGGAAATTTACTGGCGGCCAGAAATATCCCCGCTGCACCATCACGCAGGACATAATAGTCGTCGACTTTTTGACAAAGTAAATCGGGCATATGTACCGGGTCCATTTTAGGGGGGGCTGCTTCTCCATTACGCAATAGTTTTCTGGTGTTTTTACACTCAGGATTAGTACAACCAAAATATTTCCCAAAGCGGCCATTTTTTAATTGCATCTCTGATGAGCACTTGTCACATTCAAGCAGCGGGCCATCATAGCCTTTCAACTTAAACTTTCCATTTTCTATTTCGCAACCAGGACATTCAGGATTATTCCCGCAAACATGCAATTTACGCTGCTCATCGATTAAATAAGAATCCATTGCCGTTTCGCATATCTTGCAACGGTGTTTGCTGATTAACAAACGGGATTCAGCTTCGTCATCAGCATCAATACTTATTGCTTCATCTCCGGGCGTTAAATTTATTGTTTTCTTGCAACGTTCTTTGGGTGGCAAGGAGTAACCAGAACAACCAAGAAAAACTCCGGTACTGGCTGTTCGTATCTGCATATTGCGACCGCAATCAGGACAAGGAATATCAGTATCAGTAGGTTTATTAGCCCGTAAGCCACCTTCTTCTGATTTAGCCTGAGCTAATTGTTCTGTGAAGCTGTCATAAAAATCATCTAACACTGCTATCCAGTCTTTTTTTCCGTTAGCAACATCATCAAGTTGCTCTTCCATTTGCGCGGTAAAACCATAATCAAGCAGGTTGGTAAAATTTTCTTCCAAGCGTTCTGTGACAATATCCCCTATTTTTTGGGCATAAAACCGTCTGTTTTCAAGAGTCGCGTATCCCCTGTCCTGAATGGTTGAAATAATGGAAGCATAAGTGGAAGGTCTGCCAATACCACGTTTTTCAAGCTCTTTGACAAGACTGGCTTCAGTGTAACGAGGAGCAGGTTTGGTGAAATGCTGTTTTGGTAGCAATTGCTTTAATACTAATAACTGGCCTACCTTTATATCCGGTAATTCAACATCCCCTTCTTTAAGTGTGGCCGGGAATACTCGCGTATAACCATCAAACTCCATAATACGACCCTTAATTCGCAACTCATATTCTCTCGCCGCAACCGTAATCGTACTACTTATATAACGCGCTGGAGTCATCTGGCAGGCGACAAACTGTTGCCAGATTAGGTTATAAAGACGTTGCGCATCGCGCTCCATTTGAGAAAGCACAGAAGAATTCTCAGTAACATTAACTGACGAAGGTCTGATTGCTTCATGAGCTTCCTGTGCCCCTTCCTTACTTGTATAAGAAATAGGGTTTTCAGGTAAATATTTTTCACCAAAATTTTTACTAATATAGTCACGACTCATAGCAACAGCATCAGCGCTCAAGTGAGTAGAATCTGTACGCATATAGGTGATATGTCCGGCTTCATATAGACGTTGGGCCATCATCATTGTTTTCTTTACACTGAATCCTAAACGAGTAGAAGCAGCCTGTTGTAATGTGGAGGTGATAAATGGCGCTTTTGGTTTTGATGACGTTGGTTTATCTTCACGCTTGCTGACATTAAAAGCTTCTTTGGCTAATTGACTTACAGCATTCTGTACTTCTTCTTCGCTGACCGGTCTGAATTCCTTGCCTTGAAACTTTAACACCTGAAAATTCAATTTGTCAGATTGTTGATTATTTTGGGTCAGGTCAGCAAACAGCTCCCAGTATTCTTCTGGTATAAATGCTCTTATTTCTTTTTCACGCTCAACGATTAAACGCACTGCAACTGATTGCACACGTCCTGCTGACAAGCCACGAGCAACTTTTTCCCACAATAAAGGCGACAGCATAAAACCAACGACACGATCAAGAAAGCGTCGCGCTTGCTGGGCTTCAACATGTTTAATATCTAATTCACCAGGTTTTGCGAAAGCAGCTTCTATTGCTTTCTTGGTTATTTCGTTAAATACAACGCGATGATAACGCTCAGGTTCACCACCAATCGCTTGTTGTAAATGCCAGGCGATAGCTTCTCCTTCTCGGTCCAAATCCGTTGCCAGATAAATTTTATCAGCCTGTTTTGCCAATTTTTTTAATTCTCTTACAACCGATTCTTTACCGGGAAGAATTTGATAATTGGCTTGCCAGTTTTTTTCGGGATTAATACCCATACGGGCAATTAGCTGTTCTTTGGCTTTGCGAGCTTTATGAATCACTTTCTGCTCAGGACTGAGTTTGCGTGTTTCGGCTGCGGCTTCGGCGCGGGCTTTTGGATCCATAACAGACCCCGAGCCACTGGTAGGTAAATCTCGGATATGACCAACACTAGATTTAACTATAAAGTTATCTCCAAGATACTTATTAATCGTTTTTGCTTTAGCCGGTGACTCGACAATTACCAGAGATTTTTCCATTACAACTCGATTTAATTCCTGCTTACATTAAAACTGAATAGTGCCAAGGGCGACATAAATAAAGGTTCTCTATCTACTCTGTCAAGCCTTACTTAATCTGCTAACAGTCTTTAAGCCTAACAAATATCTTATATCCTATTGATATTTATGGATAAACACCTGCTTAAAATTAATTTTGTTTTACAACAGAATGCCAACCCGGAAAAGGGCGGCATTAAAACACTGCCATTGGCAAAAGAAAAGGTTTAGTACTGAGAAAGTCCAGAAGGATTGAATACTCGACTTTATATCTTAACTTCGTGGATCCAATTAAAACGATCTTCGCGTTCTCCACACTGGAGCTGGCAAAGCATGTCATAAAGCTTTTGCATGACGGGACCGACTTGTTCGCCATTTCCATAAAAAGTATGCCAGTGTTCATCTAGCCAGATTTTACCCACAGGCGATAACACTGCCGCTGTACCACAGGCACCAACCTCCAAAAAACTATCGATTTCTGCACGAAGGTCAATTGCTCGCTCTTCTACCTGCATGCCCAATTCCTGCTCGGCAATTGTCATAATGGAACGACGCGTGACGCTTGGCAGAATCGCATCAGATTTAGGCGTGATAAGCTTATTATCAGCCTGTGCAATAATGATATTGGCTGATCCTGCTTCTTCCAGGTATCGATGCTCAGCTGCATCCAGATACAATGCTTCGTTGGCTCCCAGTTCTTTGGCTTTGCGTGTCGCATACAAACCAACAGGATAGTTTGCCCCTGCTTTTACATCGCCCGTACCATGAGGGGCTGCTCTATCTATATCAGAAACGGCCAATGAAATTAAAGCCAGCCCTCCACTTTTATAATATGGCCCAACTGGCGAAACCATGACTCTGAATTCATAGCTCTTAGCCGGTTTTAGCCCCATATTTTCACCGATACCAATCAATAAAGGTCTTATATATAAAGAAGCGCCACTCCCATATGGTGGAATCCAGGAATGATTGGCTTGTACCGCCCGTTCCACACCTCGCAAAAATAACTCTTTAGGTACCGCTGGCATTGACAAACGTTCTGCTGTTATTGCCATACGTTGGGCATTTAACTCAGGACGAAATAACAGCACCCTGCCATCTTCAGCAGTCTGGGCTTTAAGTCCTTCAAAGCACTGCTGGGCATAATGCAATGCTGGAGCACCTTCGTGAATTTGAATAATTTCGGAGTCTGTAAGGTCGCCCTCAGACCAGGCGCCATTTTCATATATCGCAGAAAAGCGATAATCCGTTTTTGTATATTCAAAACCCAGCTTTTGCCATTCGAGGTCTTGTTTGCCATTTGCTAACACAGTTGCAACCTTATCTCATTCAAAAAAAGAGGCATTATAGCGACATGGCTTATTTTTCACAGAAATATTTTAGCGTGATAAACAGAAGTTCAAGCCTAGAAATGCATCCCGAGCAGCTCTCAGGTATAGCAGTATTTAAATCTTCAAAAATAAACTTTGACTTCGACTTTCAGTAGATTTATTGGCGACATCACCATAATATTGCGCCTTTTACTTTATTGAACCTGACTGCAAGTGTATCCAGAAACAGCTACCTTGATAGATATCGGCGCCAATCTTAGCCATGAAAGCTTTCGTGAAGATTTTGATGCTGTGATTTCTCGTGCTAAGGCAGCCCAAATTGAAAAGCTTATCCTTACGGGGACAGATATTGTTAGTAATCAAAGAGCCATTGAGCTATGCCAACGCTATCCCGGATATTTATACAGCACTGTTGGCTTACACCCGCACGAAGCGAGTCATTTTAACGACGAAATTAAATCAATTTTACGCAAACAAACGACTAATACTTGTGTAAAATCCCTAGGCGAGACGGGATTAGACTTTAATAGAAATTTTTCCAGTCCTAAAGACCAGGAACACGCTTTCATCGAACAATTAACTTTAGCCACCGAGTTACAGATGCCGCTTTTCTTACACCAGCGTGATGCCCACAAGCGTTTTTTACCAATTTTAAAAGAATTTAGAGAGCAGTTATCTAAATTGGTCGTACATTGCTTCACCGGCACCAAAGATGAACTTTTTGATTATCTTGATATGGATTTATATATTGGAATAACCGGCTGGGTGTGTGATGAGCGTCGAGGTTATTCCTTACATGCCTTGCTCCATGAAATTCCTCCAAATCGTTTAATGCTGGAAACTGATGCTCCCTATCTCATGCCTCGAAATATCCTGCCAAAACCTAAAAGCAGACGTAATGAGCCGGCCAATTTAACGTTTGTTCTGGCTAAAGTATCAGAATGTCTGGGTAAAAGCCCTAAAAGTGTGGCAGAACAAACATCTAGTAATGCCAGGGATTTTTTTGCTTTATGAATTTTGTTATATTCCCTCCGTTATGAAAAAAAGACGTTTCCTACAAGCTCTTGTTGCCGGCGGTGCTGTTTCACTAGTATCTAACCGCCCATTGCAATCCAGATTAGGGAGCAACAGAGTACTGGTGACGCAAGACCCTGACTCCACCATAGTCCCTGTGGTTGAGCAAGCCATCATCGAAAGCCCTTCTGGAATGATAATTGACCAGAGCCCCCCCAGAACCCGAAGCTATTATTACGGAAGCAACTGTCCTTGAAGATGGATTTAAACACACAGAAAGAGATGTGGATTTAAATGATCTAGAAGACAAAGAGATTGGTGATTACCTGTCAAAAATCCGTAATTTCGATGCCGATTTTAGTAATGACATTTATTTACCTACTGAAAAGAAAACGCTTCTTACCAATACCATAAACCGTCTTGAACGTGTGCAAACATATGTGGGACATGGCAATTTCAATTTGATTGGCTTTGATGAAATGCTTTTCTTTGCACGCAACTATTCGGAAATAGAGGATTTTGAAAAAGCCGAACTGGACCTCCTGGAAGAGATTTTCTTTACAGATGCCAATCAATATGGGTTTTTTGGGGAAAAGGTTACGCCTGAATTGACCAGCCGCATTCCCATCCCTGATGTTGTTAAAATCCATGGCAGTGGTCACTACTTATTAAAAGGAAGTTCTTACAACCTCTATGAGCAAATTAGGCAAGATGTCGGCAAGCAATTACTGTTAACCTCCGGCATTAGAAATGTTGTTAAACAAATGCATTTATTTTTAGGCAAGGCACTTCAATCAGATCTTAATTTATCTAAAGCTTCGCGTTCACTGGCTCCACCGGGGCATTCGTTTCATTGCATTGGTGATTTTGATGTGGGGAAAATTGGCTTGGGAGAATTAAATTTCACCGAAGATTTTTCTCGTACCGAAGAATTCAGACGAATGGTAAATCTTGGTTATATCGACATCCGCTACACTGATACCAACCTTTATGGGGTCAGATACGAACCCTGGCATATAAAAATCGCTTGATTTTGGCTTTAGCAAAACCTGCAGTAAAACCCTTTAAACCCGCTTCAGAAAAGTCGTTAATTCTTCCTCTGAAAATGGCCAAGCCAACTCGACACCCTCATCATCTGCTTCATCGTCAAATTTAAGCACGGGAATCCGAATTCCGTATTTTTCCATTAAACTTTCAGATTTAGTTATTTCTACTAAAGCAAGCGTCACGTCAAATACCTGTTGTTTATTTACCATGTACTCAGCTTCTTCACACAAATGGCAACCTAGAGTTGTATAAAGATTCAGAACTCTCATTAGTCCGGACCGATCCCTGCCTTTAGTGCTTCTTCGATTAATTTCGGACCATGATAGATAAAACCTGTATAGATTTGCAGCAAACTGGCCCCCGCTTTAAATTTATCTTGGGCACTCAGCGTATCCATTATTCCCCCTACTCCTATAATGGGAATAGTATTTTGCAAATGTTGATTTAATATTTTGATAATAATGGTAGATCTGGATGCCAACGGTGCTCCACTTAATCCTCCAGTTTCATTGCTTGATTCTGATTCACGTAAATCGGTCCTGCTTATCGTCGTATTGGTGGCTATCACACCATCTATCCCATGCATAAGCAGGGCCAGAGCAATATCCTTGCATTCTTTTTCATTGAGATCAGGGGCTATTTTTAATAAGAGCGGCACGTATTTTTGATGCCGCCCGGCTAAAAGAGCCTGCTCAGCCTTAATCACACTTAACAGAGACTTGAGCCCTTCACCAAACTGCAAAGCCCTTAAACCCGGAGTATTGGGAGAAGACAGGTTGACCACAATGTAATCTGCATAGGCATAGAGCTCTCGCAAACAAAATAAGTAATCCTCGTGAGCCTGCTCTAGGGGTGTTGAAAAGTTTTTTCCAATATTCACACCGACAATGCCACTGAAACGCCTGCTTTTAAGGCGCTTAACCATGTGTCTCACCCCCTTATTATTGAAGCCCATGCGATTGATCAAAGCTCTGTCTTTACTCAATCTAAATAAGCGAGGTTTGGGGTTGCCTGGCTGTGCCAGCGGAGTGACTGTTCCCACCTCTATAAAACCAAAACCCAGGGAGCCTAGGGCGTCAATGTAATCACCATTTTTATCCAGCCCTGCGGCAATCCCAATCGGGTTTTTAAACTGTAAGCCAAAAGCATCAATGGTATTGCTCGGCACCGAAGGTGAAAAAAACCTTGTCAATCCAAGCCTATAAAGAAGCTTCAATCCTGCCAGGCCAAGATGGTGGGAAAACTCTGCAGGGAAAAGAAAAAGAAAGCGTCGAATCAATGTATACAAAATAGTCTTACTCCATAATTAATTCACAATATAGTGCTTGAATAAAAAAGTCACAAGCATGAATTGGATTGCTATTTATCTTAATAGAATCAGGCCATTTGTGGATGTTTAGGGTATCATGTGCGACTTTATTTAAAGCACAAAAATAATACTTAAATATTAACTGCAGTAAGAGATCAAATTATGCCGCAAAAAGAAATGATTGGAGCCTTGAAAGAATGGCTCTCTCAGCAAATTATTGGACAAGAGAAACTACTAGATCGATTATTAATTGCCCTGTTAGCAGACGGGCATCTCCTTGTCGAAGGTGCTCCTGGGCTCGCCAAAACCAAAGCCATCAAAAATTTATCTGAGGCTATTGAAGGCGATTTCCACCGCATCCAGTTTACCCCTGACCTCCTGCCTAGTGACATCACAGGTACAGAAATTTATCGTCCTGAAGATGGCAGCTTTACATTTCAACAAGGCCCTATATTCCATAATCTGGTCTTAGCGGATGAAATCAATCGTGCACCGGCAAAGGTACAGTCTGCTCTTTTGGAGGCGATGGCTGAGCATCAGGTCAGTGTCGGTAGGGAAACCTTTCATTTGCCTGAGCTATTTTTAGTTATGGCAACACAAAACCCAATTGAACAGGAAGGCACCTACCCACTGCCAGAAGCTCAACTTGACCGCTTTCTTATGCATGTGACAGTAGATTACCCTGATAAAGATGCTGAACGAAAAATTCTGCATCTGGTAAGAGATGAGGCCAAGCACCTGACCCCAACACCACCGGCCATCGTTCCGCAAAAAGATTTATTTGCTGCCCGTCAGGATATTCTCAATTTGCATATGGCTGAGGCTGTTGAAGAATATATTCTACAGTTAGTCATGGCGACTCGAAATCCTGCACCTTATAGTGAAGATCTCGCCAAATGGATTGATTACGGCGCGAGCCCACGTGGCACCATTTCTTTAGACATTTGCTCCAGGGCTCATGCCTGGTTAAAAGGAAAAGACTTTGTTAGCCCAGAGGATGTGCATGAAATCTTTCATGATGTCTTACGTCACCGTGTACTGATCAGTTTTGAAGCAGAAGCTGCAGGTATAGATGCTGACAGGGTCCTAGATGAAGTGCTAACACTGGTCCCTTCAGCTTAATTTAAGTAAAGACCAGGGCGCTTATGTCACACAAAAGAGAATTAAACCTCCAGCATGATCAGTTTCGATGTCGCGGAGCCTCTTTGGACTTGCAGCAATTACTCGATCAACGCCATGTTGCTCGAGCGCTTGAACTCTATTATCAATCACGCTCCCGGCTGGGTATGTCAGGCTCCCACATTTCCAAGGCAAAGGGTCGCGGTGTCGATTTTGAAGAACACCGAGCTTATCAGGCTGGTGATGACATCAGGAGTATTGACTGGCGTGTCACTGCTCGAACTGGTCGACCTTTCACAAAAATCTTCAGAGAAGAGCGAGAAAGACCTGTTATTATTGGTGTCGATCAAAGCCACCGTATGTTTTTTGGTAGCCAGGTAAGTTTCAAATCAGTCGTTGCTGCCGAAATCGCAGCAATTTTATGCTGGATGACGGTTGATAACGGCGATAGGGTCGGCGGTGTAGTCTACTCCGACTCAAATAACGAAATGGTTAAACCCAGACGAGGTAAGCGCTCAGCCTTACGTTTTTTAAGTCTGGTAGCCGATTACAACCAGAATCTGCTGATGCAACATAAACCGCCAAGCGCTCCAGCAGCCAAATCGGGTCTTCAAGATGCTCTGGAGCATATTTATAGAATTACCCGTCCAGGGTCTACTATATATCTAATCAGTGACTTTAGTGACATGAATAAGCTGTGTCTTCAATACATGCAGCAATTATCATTACATAACAACCTAACATGCATCTTTATTTACGATATTCTAGAGACGCAACTGCCACAACCAGGTGTGTACAACATAACTAATGGTGACGAAATGGATACTATTGACACCTACACCACTGAAATCAGGGAATCTTACCACCAGGCCTTTGAAGACAGATTACAAAACCTGCGAGCAGAACTTAATTTGTTAAAAGTACCCCTAATAAGCTTGAGAACAGATCAGATAGTATTGGAACAACTGGAAACATGGAATCAGAAGACCCCTTAAGTCAGTTAGCAGATATTCATCTACCTGACCCCGTTAGCTTCTGGCCTCTTGCACCAGGCTGGTGGGTTCTTATTGTTCTGGTTTTAATGGGGCTATGCTGGTTAGTCTTTCTATCAGTAAAAAAACTTATCCTAAACAGGCGCTTACAAATTGCACAGAGTGAACTTGAAAAGGCCATAGAAGCTTACCGAGATCAAACCAGCAAGGACAACAGCGATCACAATAAGGCTGGTCTGGACTACCTATATGCTGTTAATTCAGTGCTAAATCGAGTTGCACTGTATACAAATCCTAAACATTCTCGTGAAATTGCCAAATTGACTGGTAAACCGTGGCTGGCATATCTGGACCAATCTTATGGTGGCACTGATTTTCGTGAGGGCCCAGGTAAGGTACTTGCTGAAGGACAATACCGCCCGATTTTCAAAGGTGAAGTGGAAAGTTTGTACAGCCTGGCACAAATCTGGATAGTTGCCTGCTATAAAGGTAAAGATAAGCCCGCTGCCAGAACCAACATTGAGGTGGTTGCATGATTGAATTTGAATGGCCCTGGGTTTTTATCCTGATACCACTTCCCTATTTTATAAATCGTCTGATGCCTCGAGCTGAAATAGTTGAAGCCCCTTTATTTGTCCCTTTTTTCAACTCATTAAAATCAGTCGTAAACTCTAGCCCGAGGTTAGGCAGTCGCAGTTGGATTCTTTCATTTTTTGCTTTGCTGTGCTGGATTTTGCTGGTCATAGCGGCCAGCAGACCGCAATGGGTCGGAGAACCCGTACAACTTCCTACAACAGGACGAGATCTTATGCTATCAGTGGACATTTCCGGCAGTATGGAAGCTCAGGACATACAACTTGAAGGTAGAAATGCCACACGTTTAGAGGTTGTTAAGTCAGTTGTCGGTGATTTCGTCGAAAGACGAAGTGGTGATCGCTTAGGCTTAATTCTGTTTGCTGCAAGAGCTTATACGCAGGCTCCATTAACATTTGATAGAGAAACAGTCGGCATACTGTTGGAAGAGGCTCAAATTGGCATCATAGAAGAAAATGCTACAGCCATTGGTGATGCTATAGGCCTGGGTGTTAGACACTTGCGTGAGCGCCCTGAAGCCAGCCGAATATTGATTCTACTGACTGACGGGGTCAATAATGCAGGCCAGGTATCGCCTATGCAGGCGGGCGAGCTAGCGCTTAGAGAAGGCATTAGGATATACACGATTGGGATTGGCGCAGAAAGCGCTGCACGATCTTCAATTTTCAGTTCCAGAGCCGTTAACCCTTCGGCTGATCTTGATGAAGAAACCCTGACCGCAATCGCTGAAAATACAGGTGGACAATATTTTAGGGCACGCAATATAGAAGAACTGGAACAAATTTATGCTGTGCTGGATGAATTGGAGCCTGTCGAACAGGAAGACGAAACTTTTCGGCCAACTATTGCGCTGTTTTACTGGCCATTGGGCTTATGTCTGTTGCTAAGCTTTCTTATTGCTTTAAGCCGATTACCTGTATTAAGTCTCTGGAAAAAAGATCTAGTCGCCCCAATGTCTATGACAGAAAGTAAAATCTAGATGGACTTTATGCCAACATTTATCGAAAATTTTCATTTTATTCGCCCTCTTTTATTATTGGGGCTGGTTCCTGCTGTTATTCTGGTAGCAACCTTGGGTTTTCTTCACAGTCGGAATTCCAGTTGGCATAAAGCAGTCGATGCCACTTTACTACCCTTTTTGCTGGAACAAAATACGCGCTCCAGACAGTACCTTCCTTTATACGGCCTTTTAAGCATTTGGGTGCTATCAATCATCGCACTTGCTGGGCCTGCCTGGCAACAGCTTCCCTCCCCTGTACAGGAGCGCGAAGATGCCATGGTTATCGTACAAGATCTGTCTTTATCCATGTATTCAACGGATTTAAATCCCAGCAGGCTTGTTCGTGCCCAGCGTAAGCTAATTGATATTCTTAACAGCCGCAAAGAAGAAGGCCAGACAGCTCTGGTTGTTTATGCCGGGAGTGCACACACGGTCACCCCGCTAACAGATGACATAGCAACTATCACCAATATGGTTTCTGCACTCGACCCTAATATCATGCCGCTATTGGGCAGTAAACCAGAAGAAGGCATAAGACTTGCGGTTGAGTTATTGGAAAATGCCCAATTAAATGAAGCTAAAATCCTGCTGGTGACTGATGGCATTAATCGAGCTGACCTGGCAGGCATCAGAGACATCTTGAATGGGACCTTCCATAATCTGGTTATACTGGGCGTTGGTACTGATGAGGGAGCTCCGATACCAACGAATGATGGTTTCTTACGTGACCAAAATAATGCTATCGTCATTCCCAGCCTGAATCGTAGTTTATTGGAAGAACTGGCTGAATCGGTTAATGGACGCTATGCAGATGTCGTCCTATCAGACGATGATATTGATTACCTACTGGAACAAACCTTATTGGATGAAACCCGTAATTTGCGCGATGTAGAGCAAGAATTTGATACCTGGTCTGAAGCTGGCCCGTGGCTGCTATTGCTGGTTTTACCTCTTGCTGCCCTTTCCTTTCGTCGTGGCTGGCTGCTTAGCATCTGCTTGATGATTTTCATTTCTCCCCAGCAACAGGCTTATGCTTTAGGCTGGAAAGATCTCTGGGCTAATAAAAACCAACAGGGCGTTGAGGCATTCAATACCGATGAATTCGATAATGCTGCCGGTCTTTTTGATGATGGCAATTGGCGGGCTGCATCGTACTATCGTAATGGCGATTACCAGGCCGCCTTAAATGAACTAAATGCGCAGACAGGACTTAATGCGACCTATAACAAGGGCAATACATTAGCCCGATTAAAACGTTATGAGGATGCTATTGCTGCCTATGATGAGGTACTGGCAGAACAACCTGATCATGCTGATGCACTTTTCAATAAAGCCATAGTCCAGAATTTATTGGAAGAGCAAGAAAAGATGCAGCCAGAAGATCAACAAGAAAATGAACAGGGTCAGGAACAAGAGCAAAATGAGACCGAACAGAGTCAATCTGAGCAGCAACAAAATCAAGAGCAAGCCCAACAAAGCGAACAGGATCAGGAAAACTCTGATCAGCCACCCGAACAACAAGAAGAGTCCGAAGTGACTGACTCAGATGCAGGTCAAGAGCAAGA
The DNA here is from genome assembly GCA_030831165.1 of Gammaproteobacteria bacterium. Taxonomy (GTDB): domain Bacteria; phylum Pseudomonadota; class Gammaproteobacteria; order Pseudomonadales; family Pseudohongiellaceae; genus UBA5109. The sequence continues at coordinate 163,022 of JAURLP010000012.1, forward strand.
AAATGAAGAAGAACAGGAAGGGCCCGACCCGCAAACAGCTCAAACACAAGAGTCTGCTGAGGAAGAGCAGGCAATGCAACAATGGCTAGGCCGTATTGAAGATGACCCCGGCGAGTTGCTTAGGAACAAATTCCGTTATCAGACCCAACAATTACTTTATGAGCAATTACAAAACTCAGGAACTCTTGGTACAGGAACAACTGATCAGATATGGTAAATCGTCTTGTATTTTTTATATTTTTATTTCTCCCCCTCCTTACTTTCGCCCAGGATGGATTACTAAGTGCCTATGTCGACCGAACTGAAGTATCTGTTAACGATGTATTCACCCTTACTATCCGGGTAAATGCCGAAATACGAGGCGGCAGACCGGACATCGACTCGCTTCAACAAGATTTTGAAATTATAGGTAGTAGCGAAAGAAACAGTTTTACCTTTATTAACGGCGTTTCCCAGCAATGGTCTGAATTTCGAATATCTCTTCGCGCCCGTTCGACGGGCAATTTAACGATACCCGCATTTCGCGTAGGCAATGAAGTAACAATGCCAATCACTGTTAGTGTTTCAGATGGCATTCAAAACCAAGTCAGTTCAGAAGACTTTTTCCTGACCTCAAGTGTCAGTAAAGAAACCATTTATGTGCAGGAACAATTGCTGTACACCGTGAAAATTTACTTTTCAGTGCCCTTCGATCAAGGTGCCCAGCTCGGTGCTCCTGATGCTGAAAATGCCGTTATACAGCAATTAGGTAATGATATAAGCACACAAGAAGTCATAGACGGCTTGCGTTATAACGTTATAGAACGGCGTTTTGTAATATTCCCACAAAGTAGTGGCAGCCTGGAAATATCGCCTATCACTTTCACTGCAACTGTCGGTCGACGCCGAAGTGGCAGTATCTTCTCGGGACAAATGACCGGTGGTCGTGCTATCAATTTAAGCAGCAACTCTCATTTAATCACCGTCCTGGGCAAGCCAGATAGTTATCCGATTGATGCTACTTGGCTACCTTCCAGCAATCTGGAACTGGAAGAAAACTGGAGTGGCAGTCTGCAAAACCTTGAAACTGGTGAAGCAATCACACGTAATCTCAGAATGCGTGCAGATGGCCTAAGCAGCTCTTTATTGCCTGATATTCAATATTCCGAAACAGAAACTTTAAAGTTTTATCCGGATCAGGCCAACCGTGAAGATCTCGCTAATCAAAATGGCGTAACAGGAATACGCTCTCAAGGCACCGCTATAGTGGCAACCGAAGGCGGAAATTTTACTCTGCCAGCACTAGAAATCCCCTGGTGGAATACACTTACAGACAGGCTTGAGTATGCAAGATTACCCGAACATACACTGAGTGTAATGCCGGGGAACATCCCTGCCACTGGGCTCATACCTGATCAATTTGAAGCCAACACGGCTCAAATACAAAACCGCCCGCTTGTAAGCAACCAAGGCAATACTGAACGCATTTGGATACTGGCTACTAGCATATTTGCCATTGCCTGGCTGTTCAGTACGCTTATGTGGTATCGCAACAAACTGACTCTAAAACAATTTGCTTCTGGCTTATTAACACCATCAACAGTGCCCAATAAAAAATCGACAGCTCATAATGATTCGAATCAACTTAGCGCGGATAAAGCGCTTCAGAATTTACAGAAAGCTTGCAAAAAATCAAACCTGTCAGAAATAAGGCAATCTTTATTAACATGGGCTCGATTACATTTTTCTAACAGGCAAATAATTGCTATAGAAAGTTTAAAAAAATATATTGAAAAATCTGAAATAATTGAGATGCTGGATGAATTGGAAAAATCGCTTTATAGCACAGCACCCGATGATAATAATTTTCGATCGCAAGCTTTGCTATTGGAGATAAAAAAGCTTCACAAGCTAGGTTATAAACCAGAAAGAAATGCGGCAGAGCAATATACTCTGCCGCCTCTTTATAAAAATTAACGAGCTACTTAAGAAAAATTAAATTATCAAATAGCAATTTAATTTTCTTAAATTTATGCAGATTTCAAGAAGCCTTTTCTAGACTGATCATTGATGGCTATTCGTCTGGGCTTCATGGCTTCTGGAATTTCTCTGACCAGATCTACATGAAGCAAGCCATTGTTCATCGTTGCTTTGACAACCTTAACATGATCTTCCAATCTAAATTGACGTTTAAAGTTTCTTTCTGCAATACCTTGATGCAGGTAATTTCTTTCGACGTCTTTATCTTTCTTGTCAGCAGAAATCGTTAAGATATTATCTTCAGTTTCAATCGTTATTTCACTTTCATCAAAGCCTGCAACTGCCATGCTAATTCGATAATTGTCTGTTTCAAGTAGCTCAATATTATATGGGGGATAAGCAGATTGTGAGCGTTCTGCCGTGGTTACATTGTTCAAAAGGTTTGCGAGATGATCAAAACCTATTGTTGAACGGTATAGTGGTGAAAAATCAAATGTAGTCATTGTTATATCCTCATTAAGCGATATTAATATTTGCCTGTTCATCTGAACCAGGCGCCATAGTCGTTAAGCTCATTGAGCCTTCACTAAAGTATAGCTATGGGCACTTTCAAATTTTTCAAGTGTTTCCGGAGTCAATTATTTCATGGGTTAGCTGGGCCTCATAAATTTGAATCTCGGCATAATTTTGCCGTTCACATCTACTTGTTCAGTAAACATGCTTAAAGGTCTGACCCAGTATCCTCCTTCACCATACAAGGGCACATAGAGCACCATTGTGTCCCTGGTCTCTGAATCTTTAGCAAATCCAAGCACACTATAATCTTTTCCTTTGTAGTGACGATAAAGGCCCAAAGGTATTAATTCAGACATGAACAAGTCCTCAAGTTATTTTTAGTTTTACATCTGGTTTGGACGCATTTTAACTTAGCATTTGAAAATCAGTTGAACACAGTTCAAGCATACAATGAAAAATATCGATTGATTATATTGATAAAAATGACAATGCTATAAATAAAAAAATCGAATGGACTTGATGACAGCTTGAAGCTTATAGCTTTTTTTAATATAGCAAAGTATGAAACTGTCGAATTTTATTTCTAAATTCTTTTAGTTCTTTCTGGCTTTTTTCCTGATCAACTTTTTTATATACCAGATCAATATATTTATCAGTGATCTCGTGCATTTGCTGAGCCCACTTTGGCTTGGCATTGCTTAGACGCTCATAATATTCCAAGGGAGTCTCACCCTTTTTACGGCTAAATCCTTGCTTTGCCAGTCCTTCACAATAACTCAAATACAAATCCGTGGCTGGGTTTAATTCTTTTCTGCTTGATTTTCTGAGCACAAAGAAAACCATAATTGAGACTGAAATAAACATAAAAAATAAAGCACTAAAGATGATCTTTCCTCGCGTGACCTCATTAAACAAACTACTAAAGAAGGCAAACTGCATGCTCTGATCGTAATTCAAAACAAAACGGTTCCAGCTGTAGTCAATCATCTCAAGCCGATAGCGCAGGTTGTTTAAAAACAAACTGTTTCTATACCTCAATAATGATAATCCGGCATCTTCCAGAAAAACATCTTCAGATTGATAAGTGAACTGGCTACCCAGTTCAATTCTATCTGGAGCAACCGCGGCAGTAGGGTCCACCCTGATCCAGCCCTGATCAGGCAACCATACTTCCGACCAGGCGTGAGCATCGTACTGCCGCACTGTGAGTGTTTGATCAAAAGGATTATATTCTCCACCCTGATACCCCGTGACGACTCTTGCGGGAATGCCTACTGCACGCATTAAAAAGGTAAAAGAGCTGGCATAGTGCTCGCAAAATCCTTCTCTTGTGCTAAACAGGAATTCATCGACCGGATTCCCTGCGAGCAAAGCAGGTTGTAAGGTATAAAAGAAATTTTCATTGGTATAATAGGCCAGCACATTCTGAATAAAAGCTTCATCTGAACCGGATTCTTCACGCAAATTAATAGCAAATTCACGACTTTGTTCATTTCCCTCATCAGGCAACCCCTGCCACCTTCGGGATTCACGTTGGTTCAAGGATGTATCCAAGCGACTATTCATATAAGATCGCATATCATAGGAGAAGCGCTGACTTACATTTCGAATGCTATCCACTTGGAAGTCACGGCGCATAATCATTCTTTCATCAAGAACTTGGGGTATCTTTAAAGTATAAATATAGTTTTCATATGTCGGCTCCATGATTACGTTGTAATTAATGCTATTACCCTGATATTCGATACCCTGAAACCAATCTCTGTTATCCCTGTCACCTGGCCCAAGAAATTGCGGCTCAACATTAAAACCTCGGGTCCACTCCCGACCATCAAACCTATCCAAGGTTATGGCTCGCCAATAAAGTTCAGCAGGACGAGGGTTTTCACCATTAAATTTAACCCGAAAGGCTAGCTCGTCAGAAGTAATCAGGTTCCCAATGTCCCCGGGCGACATGCTGTCACTCAAGCCAGTTCGAGCTGAAGAACTTTGCAGAGGTACCGACCATAAGGGCGATATGCGTGGAAACAAAACAAATAAGGCCAACATTAAAGGAATGCTTTGCAGCAAAATCAAGCTTGATAGTTTAAGGGTCCGAAGCGGACTTTGATATTCTTCGGTCTGAGACAAGGACATCAACCCTGCACTTATCAATAAGACGCAAGCCATCATGTAAATAGCAATTGGAATAGATTGCGACCAGATAAATTCTGCAATAACCGTGAAATAACACAAATATATTACCATTATTACATCGCGTTTCTTATGCATTTCTAATAGTTTTAGCGAAATCGCCACTATTAAGATTGCGATAGTTGATTCTGTCGCAAAAACATCCCGCCCATACTGCGCAATCATTACCCAGAGGATAAGAATAACGATAATTGTTTTTATCAAGGCTCCCGGGTAGGACATTCGACCCTGAAAAATTAGAATCCGACCAACAATGCATAAGGCACAGATTACTACCAGCCATATTGGCACGCGACTAACATGAGGCAATATTACTGCGACCAAGGAAAGGAGTATCCATGCCAGAGAGGTTCGTGGCACAAGATAGGCAGAAACATCCGGTATTTTCTGATTACCTGAAAATTTGTTTTTCCTTTTGTTTTTCCTTTTGTTTTTTAAGATATTTAAAATATTCATGCTTAGAACAAAGCCAAAGCTCTTAGTATGCTATGGTAATGAGCAGTTCCTTTATTGGGCTCAATTAAACAACCTGGGATATCAAGTCCATAATCGACACCCGATGAATCCAGCTTTAATACACAATAACAGAGTCTTGATAAACGATCTTCTTCACTTAATTCCGTAAATAGCGACCATCTAAGCCAAATCTTGTCATCAACATTACTTGAATATTGCTTTGTATACATCCCCTGCCCCCTGGCAAAATTTTTCCAGGCAACATGCTTTAATGGGTCTCCGCGCTGATATTCGCGTAAATTATAAAAATCATCATTTCCATGAGTAATATTTATTTTACCGGTATCCTGGTCATTACTGTTCAAAATGTCCAAATCACACTCTACAGGTTTGGGATAAACCAGGCAGTCCAGATCCAGGTCAATAAGTGACCAGGCTCTATGCAGGCCAAAAGGATAAAATGTCTCAACTCTCAAGCGGCCTGGATTAAAATGTCCGCGCCTTGATGTTAGTACAAATAAACTTACTCGTTGCTCTTTATGCTCAATTAAATTAGCGACTACTTTGCGTGAATTATCAAAACTAAGCTGAACTGCTTCATAAGTTCTTTTGCCGTGCCGGTTTAAAATTATTGTTATTTCAGCATTTTCACCCACAAAAACTGCATCATCAGTAAGGCCCGATAAATGCAAACCGGATAAATTTCGATAGGTGTAAAATATTGCCAGGATAAATACACCAAGCAATAAAAAAACCAAGCCAAAAGCTAGGCTGGTTTCGTAATTAATTGCGCCAATAAACATTAAGAACAGCACAAAGCAAAACCCCAAACCTTGTCCTGTAGGAATGATAAAAATATTATTTAGATGTAGTTCTATATTCTTTGATGGAGGAATACGTCGATGTATCCATTCGCCAAAACTGCGCCGCCAAATAAGATAAGGATTAAACGTTTTTTGATAAGGCTTTGTCTGATTTGTAACTGCCATAAAATTTCTATTTTGTTAATGATTAAAAATTCTTATATGACCTTACAGGAATATCGCTTATTGATTCTCGACCTGAGTTTAATCGCTAACGATATCCACCTCATTTAGCAATCGTTGTGAATATTCTTCGCCGTGCTTGCCTGAACTATCACTAACTGCTCGTAGGCGATGATCAGTCACTGCAGGCAAAACCATTTGTACATCTTCAGGCAAAACATGACTGCGCTCATTCATCATGGTCCAGGTTTTCGCGCTACGCACCAAGGCTATTGCACCGCGGGGAGAAAGCCCAAAACTAAATTTATCATCTTGTCGAGTATATGCAATTAACCTTTGTACATAATCAAGCAAACTATCCGTTGCATGAACTTTATCTATTTCTTCATGCAACAGTTTAATATCATCAGCTGTAAGGCACTGTTTTAATTGATCCAGCGTAATCCTGGGTTCAGAACTTTGCAGTAGTTCCCGTTCCGCTTCAGGATCAGGATAACCAATTTTTAAACGCATTAAAAAACGATCAAGCTGGGATTCAGGTAGCGGATAGGTTCCAGCAAAACTCGTTGGGTTTTGTGTAGCTATCACAAAAAAGGGCTCGGGAAGCTTACGCGTTTCGCCATCCACAGATACCTGGCCTTCTTCCATGGCTTCCAGTAAGGCGCTTTGGGTTTTGGGCGTTGTTCTGTTGATTTCATCAGCCAGAATTATATTGCTGAATACAGGGCCTGGATGGAATGAAAATTTTGCTAGATTCTGGTCATAAATAGTGACACCGAGTATATCCGCTGGCAGCAAATCACTGGTAAATTGGACCCGACTGAACTCCAGTCCTAGCACTCTTGCCAAGGCTTGTGACAAGGTGGTTTTACCCATGCCAGGCTTATCTTCCATCAGCAAGTGGCCGCCAGCCAACAAACAGCATAACGCTAAACGAATCTGTTTTTCCTTACCATAAACTACTTTGCTGATTTCATTTACAGCATCTTCAATTTTATTTTGCATATCTACTTAGGCATCTCGATCATTACCTTGGCAACATTATCACCAATTGTTCGTTTACTATCTTGACGCATATTCAGCGATAGAAATAAAAATGGACTTTATTCATTGTTATGCAAGCCAAGCACTTCTTCCTCCTGGCTGTGTGACTGCAACATTTTCCTGTCACTTATCTTGCCATTCTTGGCACGATCATTACGTATGTTTTCAAGTTCCGCCAGATATTCTTTTGAAACATCGTTAGTAACATATACGCCATTAAAAACAGAACACTCAAAATCCATAGGTAGAATACTGCCTTCAGCACAAGAAGCTATAAGATCCTCCAAATCCTGGAATATCAACCAGTCTGCGCCAATCATTTTTTGAATTTCTTCTACAGTTTTATCATGCGCAATTAATTCACTGACAGCTGGCATATCAATCCCGTAGACATTTGGGTATCGAACTGGTGGCGCTGCAGAGCAGAAATAAACTTTTTTTGCACCAGCTTCTCTTGCCATCTCAATTATTTGCCGGCATGTTGTCCCTCGCACAATGGAATCATCAACCAACAAGACATTTTTATCCTGAAATTCCAATGGCGCAGCATTTAATTTTTGCTTAACAGATTTCTTTCTTTGGCTTTGCCCCGGCATAATAAATGTTCGACCAATATAGCGATTTTTAATAAAGCCTTCACGATATTTAACGCCCAAGGAGTTGGCTAATTCTACAGCTGACGTACGACTGGTATCAGGGATAGGTATTACGACATCTATATCGTGATCAGGCCGTTCCCGTTTAATTTTTTCGGCCAGTTTTTCGCCCATACGCAAGCGGGATTTATAAACAGAAATACCGTCCATTAAGGAGTCTGGACGTGCAAAATATACATGTTCAAAAATACAGGGGTTTAGACTGACATCATCAGCACAAATTTTAGTGCTAAGATTACCCTCTTGATCTATATAAACAGCTTCTCCAGGAGCCACATCCCTGATTAATTTAAAGCCTTGAGAATCAAGAGCAACACTTTCGGAAGCCAGCATATACTCAACACCTTTGCGGGTGCGTTTTTCTCCAAAAACTAAAGGTCGTATCCCGTGCTTATCTCTAAACCCCACTATGCCGTAACCTACTAACATAGCAACAGCAGCATATGCACCGCGACAACGCTTGTGAACACCTCGTATCGCAGTAAAAACATCTTCAGCAGTTGGCTTGATTTTATGGAGCTGCTGTAATTCATGTGCAAAGACATTTAACAAGACTTCTGAATCTGAATCAGTATTCAGGTGCCTCAGGTCATCCTTAAAAATATCATCACTCAATTCTTTGGCATTAGTTAAATTTCCGTTATGAGCAAGGCTAATGCCATAAGGCGAATTCACATAAAGCGGTTGGGCTTGTGCAGGTCCAGAACTCCCGGCGGTAGGATATCTAACATGACCAATTCCCATATTCCCAGTCAGGTTCCGCATATGACTGGAGCGAAAAACATCACGGACAAGGCCATTGTCTTTTCGCAAATTTAATTTGCCATGTTCGCTGGTTACAATACCAGCAGCGTCCTGACCCCGATGCTGCAGTACGGTCAGGCTGTCATACAAGGTCAAATTAACATTAGACTTGCCAACAATGCCAACTAATCCACACATGCTATACCTCTATTTAGATTCACCTTATTATCAACTGACTCATTATTCAGTATTTGAAAATATTTCATTTACTGCGCTGGGATCTATTTCATTTGGGTCTATTAATGAGGGATCAATTAGTGATGAATCAACAGCAGGAGCTGTCAACTCATAATCAGCTAATTCCGCAACATTTTCTAATACGACCATCATATAAGGCACCAAGACTGAATCCTGATACCAGGGCTGGCTAAACTCAAAAGGTGTGGTTAAAAATAACACCAGCAATACAATTATCATTCCTCTTAGTACACCAAAAAGAGAACCCAGGACTCTATCAACACCTTTGAGCCCTATAGCCGTACTTAACTTTGACATAAAGTTACCCAGCAGTGTGCCCACAAACATAACCAGGATAAATAAAATTGCTGAAGCCAGAACTCTTCGGACAGTGGCATTATCCAACACATTAGTCATTAGATCAGCCAGCGGCGTACTGAAAAAGCCTGCAACAAAAACGGCAGCTACCCAAGCCAGCAAGGAAAAAGCCTCTTTTACCAAACCTCGCCATAGTCCAAACAACATGGAAATAGCAATAACAATGAGAATACTGATATCAGCGACAGTCACACTTTCCCCATTTACTGATTGGCGTCATCAATATTGAAATCAACAATAAGAGCTTCCAGATTAAAAGCTCTTGATAGTTCATTGCGCAAGGTCTCAGCTTCAGCAGGCGTAACCACAGGCCCTACTAAAACAGCAGTCAACTCACCCTGACTAGTAGATAGGAGATCACTATAAGCCCTGTAACCCTGATCAAGTAACTCTGCAATCAAGGCTTCAGCATTGGCCCTGTCTCCAAATAATCCCATTCGAACACTCCAGGCTTGGGGTAATCCATTTGCATCCAGTTCTGGAAACTGTTGAGAAGTATTCTGTTCAATCTCGCTGATATCAACAGGGATTGCATCAACTACAAGTACCTCTACTTCTGATTCAGTATCGATACGCAAATCATCAGTATCACTAAGAATTACGGGTCTTTCAGGTTCAAGCGCTAAAGGTTCAGGGAATGAAGGAGCGTTGGGAATAACAATGTTCATTTCAGGTGGAGAGACCCCTTCTCCATCCAATAAAATCGGAAGAAAAATGATGGCAAGACAACCAAGCACTATTGCTCCAACAAGTCTTTGTTTCATTGCTTGGTTCAAATCAACTCCAAAACAGCGGCTACAGTATAAAATGATCCAGTGACCAGTAACACCTCATTAGCCTGCATGTCCTGCTCAGCCTTATGAAATGCTTCCCGCACAGATCTAAACTCAGAGACAGTATTATGTGCAGAAATTTGCAACTCATTATATAGTATTTTCGCTTGAGAACCTCTGCTGTTTTCAAGACTCGCAACATACCAGGAGCAGGAAATTTCTTGTAGCCTCCTCAAGGTTTGACCAATATCTTTATCAGATAACATTGCTATTACAATACGGACTGTTTTGAGAGGGAAGTAGCGCTTCATGCTTTCAGCTAAATGCTCAGCTGCATGCGGGTTATGGGCGACATCAAGAACCAGGGGATATCCTCTGTCAAAAATTTGGAAGCGGCCAGCTAATTTGGCTTGACCTAAACCGATAGCGAGATTTTCGCCAGATGTCTCAAAACCTAAAAGGAGCATAGCTTGCATGGCCAGCGCAGCATTAGAGGGAAAAAAATTAAACAAGGAGGGTGAATCCACTTTAACTTCAAGGCTGTACTGCTTGTAATCGCTATCCCTGCCCTGCCAGACCCAGTGCTTATCAGAATTGTGCCAATCAAACTCCCTGCCCAAGAGGTAAAGTTGGGCATGCAAGTGCTTTACTCGAGTGATTAATGACTCAGGAATATTTTTTTCACCAAAAATAACAGGCTTATCTTGTCTGATTACACCGGCTTTTTCAAAAGCAATTTTCTCACGAGTTTCCCCAAGCCACTCTGTATGATCCAATGCGATATTGGTAATAATTGCCAAGTCAGCATCGATTATATTGACTGCATCCAAACGCCCACCCAGACCAACTTCCAGAATAATGTAATCAAGCTTTGTTTCCGCAAAAATCAGCAGTGCCGCTAAAGTCCCAAATTCAAAATAGGTCAGACTAGTATTTTCTCGGGCCTTTTCAATACGAGAAAACGCCTGACACAAGGATGAGTCATCAATATTGCTTCCATTGATGCTGATTCTCTCGTTGTATTGCAATAGGTGTGGAGAAGAATAGCGCCCTGTGCGCTTACCTGCTGATAGCAGAAGACTCTCTAAAAAGCTTGAGGTTGAGCCTTTGCCGTTGGTTCCTGCAACAGTAATGACCGTTGTAGAACTGAAATCTAAATTGAGCTTATCTGCTACTGCACTGACTCTTTCCAGACCGAGTTCAATCTCAGCCGGGTGCAAGGTTTCAAGATAAGTAAGCCATTCAGCTAAGCTCATAAGCTTGCTACTCAATGAACAGAAATATTAACTTGCCTGAACACTATAGCTATGCATGAATTTTGTAATTAGAGAATACAGTTTGTCTCGCATATCCTTGCGATGCACAATCATATCAATGGCTCCATGTGCTAGTAAAAACTCGGAACGCTGAAAGCCTTCGGGTAAGTTTTCACGTACAGTTTGTCTGATTACATCCTGTCCGGCAAAACCTATGAGAGCATTTGGCTCAGCGACATTTATATCTCCCAGCATGGCAAGGCTTGCTGATACCCCTCCATATACAGGGTCGACCAAAACCGAGATGTAAAGCAGTCCATTTTGCTTCATACGCTCCAATGCTGCTGAGGTTTTTGGCATCTGCATTAGAGAAACAAGTGCTTCCTGCATGCGTGCGCCCCCGCTGGTTGCGAAACAAACCAAGGGAAGGTTTTCTTCAAGGCACTTATTAACCGCTATAACAAACTTTTCGCCAACAACTGAGCCCATTGAGCCGCCAATAAAACCGAATTCAAAAGCAACGACCACTAGGGGCTGCCCTTTTAATTTTCCTTGCATAACAACCAAGGCATCATTTTCACCTGTTGCTTTTTTTGCAGCGACTAAGCGATCTTTATATTTTTTTAGGTCTTTAAATTTCAGAATGTCATGTGGCTCTATATCTTTACCTAATTCGACTCGATCTTCCGGATCCAGAAAGATATCGATACGGCGACGGGCCGATATCCGTAGGTGATGATCACATTTTGGGCAAATATCTTTATTTTCAGCTAAATTTGAACTGTAAAGGACAGCATCACAACGTGGACATTTTTTCCACAAACCTTCAGGAATATTTCTACTCTTGACTTCAGTGTCCGTTTTAATCTTTGAAGGCAGGATTTTATTAATCCAACTCATAACGTCAGCATCCTTAAAAAAGCTTTACTTATTATCAAGTCCTATTCGCATTTGTGCAATTAATTCAATATGCTTAAACAACTCATCGCGACTATAGTCATAATCATCTTTTAATTCTGCAATAAGATTTACCAAAGCGCTACCCACAACAATCGCATCTGCCAGCCCACCTAACTTGGTGGCTGTATCAACATCTTTAATGCCGAAACCAATACCAATAGGCAATCCACAATAAGATTTAAGAAGGTTTACATTGGTGCGTACAGAATCAATATCCAAATGTGAGGCACCAGTGACGCCTTTTAAAGAAACATAGTACACATAACCTGAACTCAACTCACAAATTTTTCGGGCCCTTTCTTCCCGGGTTGTCGGCGCAACCAAAAAAATACAATCCAGTACAGAACGATGAATAATCTGCAAAAACTCATGTGCTTCTTCCGGTGGCATATCCACCACCAAAACGCCATCGACTCCGGAAGCGATAGCTGCATCAGTGAACTTTTGGTAGCCCATGCACTCTATTGGGTTTAAATATCCCATTAACACTACCGGGGTATTCTGATTTTCTTGCCGAAAGCGCTTAACTAAGGCCAACACATCCTTCAATCTGGTATGTTTGGCCAGCGAACGTTCAACCGCTCTTTGAATAACGGGCCCATCAGAAGACGGATCACTAAAGGGATAACCTAGCTCAATAATATCAGCACCGGCCTTAACTAGAGCATGCATAAGATTCAAAGTGCATTCTAGGTTGGGATCTCCAGCGGTGAGGTAAGGAATAAACCCTTTTTTATTTTGACTCTTTAGCTGTTTAAAACAATTCTCTATTCGACTCATTCAGCTTAAAACCTACATATAAACACTAGCGATAAGGATATTAGACTTCAATTCCATCAATCTGGGCCACAGTATGCATATCTTTATCACCCCGTCCAGACAAGTTAATGACCATTATGTGATCTCTTGGCAGCCCAGGTGCTTCTTTCATGGCATATGCAATAGCATGACTTGATTCCAGGGCAGGAATAATACCTTCCTTCCGGGTTAAAAACCGGAATGCCTCCAGAGCTTCACTATCCGTAACCGCCGTATATTCAGCACGTTTAATATCTTTCAGCCAAGCATGCTCCGGGCCGACTCCTGGGTAGTCAAGTCCAGCTGAAACTGAGTGGGTTTCAAGAATTTGTCCATCTTCGTCATTCATTAGATAGGTTCTATTTCCATGCAATACCCCTGGGGCTCCTCTATTAAGCGGTGCAGCATGCTTTCCAGTATCCAGGCCAAAACCTCCGGCTTCGACGCCGATCATTCGAACGCCCTCATCCTTTAAGAAGGGATAAAACAAACCTATTGCATTGGAGCCGCCACCGACACACGCAACTAGGGAATCAGGCAAGCGCCCGCATCGATCCAGCGACTGCTGTCTGGCTTCACGCCCTATAACAGACTGAAAGTCCCGCACTAACATTGGATATGGATGGGGGCCTGCAACTGTACCGATAATATAGTAAGTGCTATCCACGTTAGTTGCCCAATCGCGTAGGGCTTCATTCATGGCATCTTTAAGGGTCTTTGAACCGGAATCAACCTCCACTACCCTTGCTCCTAGTAATTTCATACGGTAAACATTAGCGGCCTGACGCTTGGTATCTTCTGAACCCATAAAAACATGGCATTCGAGGCCTAATCTAGCTGCAACCGTTGCAGTTGCAACACCGTGCTGACCTGCACCGGTTTCAGCAATGATACGGGTTTTACCCATAGCTTTTGCTAATAATGCCTGACCAATGGTGTTGTTGACCTTGTGTGCACCGGTATGATTTAAATCTTCACGTTTTAAATAAATTTGAGCGCCACCTAAAGCCTCTGTCATGCCTTTAGCATGATAAAGTGGCGATGGCCTTCCTACGTAATGAGTTAAATCGTTATGGAATTCCTCCCAGAAAGCTTCGTCTTTTTTAAATTTCTCATATACCCTGGTTAATTCTTCAAGAGCAGGCATCAGGGTTTCGCCAACAAAAATGCCTCCATAAATACCAAAATGCCCATGCTCATCAGGCCCATCATAAAGTTGCTCTTTTAATAATTCAGACACGACTAACCACCTCGATTGACCTCATAAACAAAATTACGGATTTTTTCTGCCACCTTTATGCCTGGACTTTCTTCTACGCCAGAACTGACATCCACCGCATAAGGCTTAAGTAATTGCACAGCTTCATTAACATTGTCCTGATCTAATCCTCCCGCCAAGATAATGGCCGGCATATTGTCTTGATCAAGATCTTGCAACAAGGACCAGTCGAAAGTCTCGCCTGTGCCGCCTGCTAAATCCGGATGCCAGGCATCAATTAAAATAGCGGCCGCGTTCTTGTACTGCGAGATTAGTTTGGCAATATCTGTACCTGGCTTTATACGTAGCGCTTTGATATATGGTTTTGAAAATTGTCTACAATAACTTTCATCTTCATTTCCATGAAATTGCAAATAATCCAGGTCAACCTTAGCTAGAGCATTTGTCACCTCATCGACCCTGGCATCAACAAAAAGGCCCACTTTACTCACAAAAGCAGGCAAGTGTTGGACCAAATTCTGAGCCTGATCGATTGACACGTATCTGGGGCTGGGTTGATAAAAAACCAAACCCAGCGCATCCACCCCGCAACTTACTGCTGCAAAAGCATCTTCCCGGCGAGTAATGCCACATATTTTAATTCGAGTTCTAGTAATATTCATGGGAGTAGCGACTGAAAATAAGCGCAGCATTCTAGCAAATAATACTGCTAAGAGCTTTTAAAAAATGGAAAAACCCAAGGAGCCGCGGGTAATTCATATTTTTCTGGGTATTCAACCTCTAACAAATATAGCCCATCAGGAGGCGCCGTTATTCCGCCCTCGCGCCGGTCTTTCTGTGCCAGCAGGTGCTTCACCCAATCGGGTTTACGCTGCCCTTCACCGACTTCGAGCAATACGCCTACAATATTACGTACCATATGTAATAAAAAAGCATTTGCTTTTATATCCACTATTACAAAATTACCAAACCTATCTACCTTAATATGACTAATATTACGCATGGGCGTATTTGACTGGCACCCAGCTCCACGAAAGCTGCTAAAATCTTGTTCGCCGAGCAAATGCTGTGCGGCTTCATGCATAAGCCTCTCATTAAGCGGGAAATAATGTGATTTAACCTGGCCCTGTAATAAGGCACTTGGGATATTGTTATTATGAATAAGATAGCAATACCGCCTGCTTAAGGCAGAAAATCGGGCATGAAAGTCTGGATCAACCTGCTTAGCCCAACGAACCACTACCGTATTCGGTAAAAGTGCGTTACACCCCTTTACCCAGGCTTTTAAGGGTCTTTCGTTTGATGTTTCAAAGTGAACAATTTGGGCGCTGGCATGTACCCCTTTATCAGTACGCCCAGCACAAAAGACTTTAATAGTTTGATCAGCCACTTTTGAAACCGCTGATTCAAGAGTCTCCTGTACTGTAGAGACAGCTTCAGCTTTCTGGGCTTGCCAGCCATTAAAATCCGTGCCCTGATATTCAACACAAAGTGCTATACGACTGGCACTAGAGAGGCCTATTTCAGAACTTATGAAACACCCCATTCATTGAGCAGTTTCTTCGCTTCAGCTATTTGGTCGTCATTGCCTTCAGCTATAACCTCATCAAGAATTTCTTTCGCTCCCTCAATGTCATCCATTGCTTGATAGGCAACCGCCAGATCTAGCTTAGTAGAGACCTCATCCTGATCAGTGATGACTTCCAGTTCCTCTTCATCACTTTCATCAAAGGCAATTGCATCATCTAGACCAAGATTACCTAATGACGAAGATGCTTCCTTGATTCCCTCAGGATTTTCGTCGTCATCACTATCAAGAAATTCTATTTCGTTTTCACTGTTACTATCATCCAGATCAAAAACGATTTCTTCCAGATCAGAGTCGTCTTCGCTAATTTCAATAGCTTCTGAATCTTCAGGGCTATCAATTTTATCAGCTGATGGAGTTTCTGCATTTTTGGTTTTTTGATCTTCAGTCTCAAAGGCAATTTCACCAAAATCAAAAGTCTCTACTTCTTCATTTTTATCATCAGACAACTCATTGTCATGAGCGCTATCAGCTGCCCCGAAAACTTCTGAATTTTTATCAGGCAATGAAAATGACAAACTTTCTATTTCATCAGAGTCTTTAGATTTGTCCACGTGATCAGTGATAACATCATTATTCACCTTAGGGCTTTCATCTAAATTAAACTCAAAAACCTCTTCGCCCGAATCTGATTTAGTTTGTGTTTCACCTTCAATAAGCGCTTCTTTTGAAACAGCTTCTTCGTTAAATTCTATAATTTCTTCAACATCACCAGAGGATGAATCCTCGGTAGTATCCGTCTCATCTAAATCAACTATTTCGTCTATTTCATCTACCTGATCTTGCTTATCAAATTCCCCTGACGCTTCGACTAATTCCTCTTTATAAAAATCTAAGGGTTCTTCAGATTTCAAAGGATCTGAACTCTCGTTGCTTACAGGGACGTCATCATCTTCATCATCTACTTTGATATCCTGTAAGAAATTTTCAAAATCATCGTCTAAAACTGACTCTTCAGAGGCATCTTCTATATCTTCATCTTCTAGATCTTGATCTTCTATATCTTCATCAAATGGCGAGGAATCAGCGGCAACAAATTCATCAGCAGTAGACGAGTCATCATCTGAATCGTCATCCTCATCATACTCATCAAAAATATCTTCATCATCAGAGTCTTCAGCTTTTTTACGTGTAAATTTCGCGAGAAGGCCAGCTAAAAAACCAGTTTTTGCTGGCTCTTCATCTTCCTCCGAATCCTCCGAGAAATCATCGTCATCATTGCTATCGTCATCGTCTGTGAAATCATCTTCGGTATCGTTGTCATCATCCTGGAAATCATCTTCAACATCGTCATCAA
This sequence comes from Gammaproteobacteria bacterium, assembly GCA_030831165.1. GTDB lineage: Bacteria > Pseudomonadota > Gammaproteobacteria > Pseudomonadales > Pseudohongiellaceae > UBA5109. Next base: position 180,082 of record JAURLP010000012.1, read on the forward strand.
ATCCAGAGGAGTCCTCTTGATCAAAATCTTCTTGTTCTATTTCATTATTTTCTTCATCTTCATTATCTAATATTCCTGTGGATTCATCCCCAAGAAGACCTTCTTCAAGGTCAGCATCCATTTTTGAGTCCTCTGCAAAGTTTAGTTCATCATCTTCTGCCAAAATTGCATCAAAATCATCTTCCTTGAGTGAGGCTTTAGGGTTACGAGCAATTAAAAACCCGACTACTAAAGCCAGTAAGACAACCAGAGCGACTATCATACCCAGGGTACTGCTTAATAAATTACTGATTTGCCCAATGATTCCTGTGCTTGGCGCAGGACTTGGAGCAACGGGAGCCACATCTACAGGTGCAGGGTTTTGAGGAGGAGCCACTGCCAGAACATCAGAAGTTGTAGCATTATTTTGCTGAGCAATGGATTCCTGCAGCTCGGCCATTCGCTGAGCTTCAATAGCGATTATATTTTCTAATATAGCGATTTCTTCTTCGAGATCATTGAGTCTGCCTCTTAATTCTTCATTTTCAAGCAATGCCCTGTCCAAATTTTCTTCACTAAGTGACAACTCATTTTCCAGATTTGCGATAGTTGCATTCAAGTCAGCGATTTCTGCATTGTCTGATTCATCATCAGCCCGGTTCACAATACTTAGCTCGTCTCGGGTATTTCTGGAACCTCCCTGGCTATTGTTTATGGCTAGGGGCTGAGCGTTATTTGAAAATTGCTGGTTTTGCACAGCCACCTGGGTAATCGCTTGCTCCTGACTGATTGCATTAATCTCTTGGCGACTTGGAATGCGCAACACCCTGCCAGCCCTGATGCCATTAATATTATTCCCAATAAAAGCATCGCTATTGGCATTCGCTCTTTGAATAGCGAGCATCATCTGCTGAACTGAAACATCATTGTCCGGACGTGTGGCCAGGGCAATATTCCACATGGAGTCGCCAGACTGAATCACCACAGTCTCTGGACTTGAATTAACATTGGAGGGTTCTTCAAATACTGGTGCTGGTGCCGGCACGGCTTCGGGCTCAGGCTCCTGCACTTCTGCAATCTGGGACTGAACTGGCTCAGGTTCGACTTGAGGAGCAGCAGGCCTTGCAGGAGGTGCTGTAGGCGTCGATCTTGCTGGATCAGGAGCAGGCGCAGGAATTGGATTTGCTGTAAAAGTAGGCAGATCCAGTAAAACGGTATATTCCCTGATTACGCGCCCAGAGGGCCAGCGAACATTGAGCACAAAGTTTAGATAGGGCTCTACTATCGCATCCGCACTTGAAATCCTTACCACGCCTTCTGAAGCAGAAAGCACGTCAACTTCGAACTCCAACTCATTGTATAGCGGCAGAGGTTCTACTCCTACACGCTGAAAATCAGCCTCAGAACCCAGAGTCACAAGTATTTGTGATTCGTTTAGCCCATCTAGCTCTAACAACTCAATATTAGCTGATAAAGGTTCATTCAATGCAGAATTCAACCTTATATCACCAAGCGTGAAAGCCCAGACTAAATTCGGGAGCAACCCAGTAAGGACGCAGGTTAGAAAACCTATAATGAACCTGTGATACTTAAGCATGTTCACCAGCATAATTCCGTCCTTACTGGAAGTGAGAGAGTTTTTTAATTTGAGCTGTAAGTATTCATTATAAGTAGTCTTTTATCAATACTTCAGCTATCTGAATTGAGTTTAAAGCAGCGCCTTTTCTTAAATTATCAGACACAATCCACAAATTTATCCCTTTTGGGTGAGAAATATCTTTGCGTACCCTGCCAACCCACACCTCATCATGGTCTGTCCCTTCTCCTACAGCAGTCGGATAACCTCCATTTTCTCGTTTATCTTTTAGCTTCACACCGGGCGCTTTTGCCATAAGAGCATGCACATCCTCAACCGAAATCAATTTTTTTGTTTCGATATGAACAGCTTCCGAGTGGGCATAAAACACTGGCACACGGACACATGTAGGGTTAACAACTATTTCGCTGTCAGAAAGAATCTTTTGAGTCTCCCAGACCATTTTCATTTCTTCTTTGGTATAGCCGTTATCCATAAACACATCAATATGCGGCAATACATTAAAAGCAATTTGTTTTGGGTAAACATTAATCTCCGGTTCGAGCCCGTTTAGCAAATTAGCTGTTTGTCCAGCCAATTCATCGATAGCTTCTTTACCCGTACCTGAAACCGACTGGTAAGTTGCTACATTAATACGGCTAATGCCGACAGCATCATAGATTGGCTTCAAAGCAACCAGCATCTGTATTGTTGAGCAATTAGGGTTGGCAATAATATTGGTATTCTTATAATCTGCGATCCTTTCAGGATTCACTTCCGGCACAACCAGGGGAATATCCTCTTCATAGCGAAAATGTGAAGTATTATCTATTACTACACAACCGGCTTTTGCCGCCTTTGGCGCATATTCTGCAGACACAGATGCTCCTGCAGAAAACAACCCGATCTGAGCCTTTGAGAAATCAAATTCTTTAATATTTTCAACAGTATACTGCTTCTTATTAAAGCTTAATGTTTCTCCAGCGCTACGTTCACTTGCAAGCAAGTACAGGTTATTTACCGGAAATTTTCGTTGCTCCAAAATATTAATTAATACCCGTCCAACGGCTCCGGTAGCACCTACTATTGCCACATTATATTTTCCGCTCATTATTTTCTATTACACTCCAATTGCACGAAAAGTACCGGAAGCAAGTCCCGGCAGTGATTTAATCAAATTATTCAGCTAATTAAGTAAAAAGCCAGGGAGACTTCTGTTTCCAGCGCTCTTCAAAGTTCTTAATGTCATCAGCATGCAGCAAAGTCAGGCTAATGTCATCAAGACCGTTGAGAAGACTTTTTTTTCTGGCACAGTCTATTTCAAATTTAATCACTGAGCCATCCGCTTTTAAAATTGTTTGCTCTGTTAAATCGACTTCCAGCTCATAACCTTCATTGGGAACTGTTTCTTCAAATAAGCTATTTACAATATTATTATCTAAAACAATAGGTAATAACCCATTCTTAAAGCAGTTATTGAAGAATATATCAGCAAAACTCGGCGCAATAATGCAGCGTATACCATAATCTTCAAGAGCCCAGGGAGCATGCTCACGGCTGGAACCACAGCCAAAATTTTCTCTAGCCAACAGTATGCTTCCGCCAGCATATCGAGCCTGATTCAGAACAAAATCAGGATTTATTGGACGACTGCTACAATCCTGATCAGGCAAGCCTTTATCCAGATAACGAGCTTCATCAAACAGATTCTTACCAAAGCCCGTACGCTTTATAGATTTCAGGAATTGCTTGGGAATAATGTAGTCTGTATCCACATTGGCTCTATCCAATGGAATGACTATGCCTTTTTCCTTGATAAACTTTTTCATAATCGCCGTCCTTCCTTATGTCCAATCACGTACATCAACAAAATGGCCGGCTACCGCTGCGGCCGCCGCCATTGCAGGGCTAACTAAGTGAGTTCGCCCGCCAAAACCCTGACGTCCTTCAAAATTCCGGTTTGACGTAGATGCACAATGTTCTTCCTCGCCTAATTGATCCGCATTCATCGCCAGACACATAGAACAGCCGGGTTCTCGCCATTGCAGGCCGGCCTCAGTAAATATTTTATCAAGACCCTCTTGCACAGCCTGTGCTTTCACCAGACCAGAACCGGGGACAACTATAGCCTCTTTGATACTTTCAGCCACTTTATGTCCTTTGACCACGGCTGCAGCGGCTCTTAAATCTTCTATGCGTGAATTTGTACAAGAACCAATAAATACACGATCGATTTTAATATCCTGTATAGGAGTATTTGCTTCCAAACCCATATAAGCTAATGCTTGCTGATAGTTACCACGCTTCGCATCATTTTCCATTTGTGCTGGGTCCGGAATGTTCTTGCTGATTGCAGCAACCATTTCGGGTGAAGTGCCCCAACTTACCTGGGGTTCAATATCAATTGCCTCCAGCTCAATTATTTTATCGAAATACGCATCGTCATCACTATGCAGCTCACGCCAGGCAGCTTCTGCCTGATCCCATAATTCAGCACTTGGTGAAAATGGCCGGCCTTTAAGATACTCAATAGTCTTGTCATCAACTGCGACGATACCAGCCCTGGCCCCCGCTTCGATGGCCATATTGCAAACTGTCATGCGGCCTTCAATGGATAGCGCTTTGATTGCATCGCCACCAAACTCAATCGTATACCCGGTTCCACCTGCTGTACCTATTTTGCCTATAACTGCCAGCACCAGATCTTTCGCTGTAACACCTCGTCCTAGTTCGCCATTTACTTTAATTAACATGTTTTTGGCTTTACTTTGCTGCAGGCATTGAGTCGCAAGTACGTGCTCTACTTCGGAGGTTCCAATGCCATGAGCCAATGCACCTAAGGCCCCGTGTGTTGATGTATGTGAATCACCACAAACTATGGTCATTCCCGGCTGGGTTCTACCCTGCTCTGGACCAATAACATGCACAATGCCATGTCGCGGGTCGTCAATAGTGAATTCATTAATGCCAAATTCCGTGCAATTTGCGTCCAGGGATTTGACTTGAATCTTAGACACTGGGTCCAAAATACCCTCGACTCCCTGTGCACGCTCAGATGTCGTGGTAGGGACATTGTGGTCAGGCGTGGCCATATTAGCTTCAGACCGCCAGGGGCTTCGTTTTGCCAGGCGCAAGCCCTCAAAGGCTTGAGGAGAAGTTACCTCGTGAATGTATTGCAAATCTATATAAATCAATGAGTTACCGTCATCCAGATCTTTTACAAGATGACTTTCCCATAATTTATCGTAAAGCGTTTTTCCAGTCATAAGAGTCTTATCCAAATTTACTATCAGTTTACCTATTTATTTACTTTAGGCGGTTTAATTAAATACTTGCTGGCAATATGGGGGTTTTAGACTCCACATCACTATTTTGAGCACGATGCCGCAATAGATGATCCATCAGCGTTATTGCAAGCATCGCTTCGGCGATGGGAGTAGCCCTTATACCAACACAAGGATCATGCCTTCCAGTGGTCACCACTTCAGCAGGCTTGCCATTAATATCTATCGTATCACCAGGAATACGTATGCTTGAGGTCGGCTTTAGCGCAAGGTGGGCTATTATGTCCTGCCCTGTGGAAATACCCCCAACAATACCTCCGGCATTGTTGGATACGAAACCCTGAGGACGCATTAAATCTCGATGTTCTGTCCCTTTTTGCTCAACTGAAGAAAAACCAGCGCCTATTTCCACCCCTTTTACAGCATTAATACTCATCAAACCATGGGCAATCTCAGCATCTAAACGATCAAAAACCGGCTCACCCAAACCAACCGGCACAGAACTGGCAACAACTGTTATTTTAGCGCCAATAGAGTTCCCTTCCTTGGAAAGTTTGCTCATATAATCTTCCAACTCTGGCACTTTGGATGCATCGGGGCAGAAAAAGGGATTGTTATGGACTTCGTCCCAATCGAGCTTTTCGGCCTTGATTGGGCCTAGCTGAGACAAATATCCCCGAACTAATACCCCATGCCGTTCTGCCAGATACTTTTTGGCTATGGCTCCGGCAGCAACTCTCATAGCCGTCTCTCTCGCCGATGAACGTCCTCCACCCCTGTAATCACGAATACCGTATTTCTGGGCATAAGTATAATCTGCATGGGCTGGCCGAAATATATCTTTTATATTGCTATAGTCTTTACTTTTCTGATCAGTGTTTTCAATCAGCATGCCGATTGGCGCGCCGGTAGTTTTACCCTCAAACACGCCTGACAAAATTTTGACCTGATCTGCTTCCTTACGTTGGGTAGTAAAACGGGAGGTCCCCGGCTTGCGACGATCTAAATCAGTCTGGATATCAGCTTCGCTCAACGCAAGGCCCGGAGGACAACCATCGACAATGCAGCCCAAGGCAGGCCCATGGCTTTCGCCAAAGCTTGTAACTGCAAAAAGTTTGCCAATGGTATTTCCTGACATGCTATTTTAATCCCGAAATGAAAGGCTTACGGACTAATTAAAGGCGCGGTATTATAGAGTATCGACACAACAAAGTCTCTTATTCTAGGGTTTTACTTGACTGCCTGTCTGCAATCCATTTCGCCCTCAATATTTACCCCTTACAATAGATTAGCCCCTGAAGCTTTCTAATTCACCTAGAACTTATATTTGCGTAACTGCTGATAACTTAAAGCTAGCACACCTTCCCCTCCACGCTCAAAATCAAGCCAAAGAAATGGGGCATCTGGATATGAATCCATTAAAAGCGCCCAGCTATTCCCGACTTCAAGAATTAAAATGCCATTTGTTGAAAGGTAATCAGCAGAACTTCTTAGAATATCGATTGGTAATTTCAGTCCATTTTGCTCTGATAGTAAGGCGATCGCAGGTTCATGCTTGTATTCTGCTGGCAAACTCTTGTATTCCGTTTCTCCGACATATGGAGGATTGCATATAATCAAATCAAAGGAGCCCTTCATATCTTCTAGACTATTAAAGAGATCACTATGCCTTATAATGCTTCGATGGCCTAGATGATGCTTTTCGGCGTTAACACTGGCTACCTGCAAAGCCTCTTCAGACAGATCAGCAAGTACAACTTTGGCATTGGGGAATTCCATTAAACTGGCTAGCCCAATGCAACCACTACCACAACACAAATCTAAAATGAGTCCGGGATCGCACTTTAACAGAGGCATAAAACGGTTTTTTATCAGCTCGGCAATTGGTGAGCGTGGAATGATAACCTTGTCATTCACGTAATACGGCTGGCCAGCGAACCACGCTTCATTAAGTAAATAAGCAAGTGGAACTTTCTCTTTTATTCTCTTATCGAGCGTCATTTGTAGTTGGCGTAAAACTTCATCATCCACGGTCATCTCTGCTTCAATCTTCTCTGTACCATTAGCCTTAACTATGGTTTCTACCAACCAGCAGGCTTCGTCCCAGGCATTATCCGTGCCATGCCCAAAGAACAAGTCGGCATGGTCTAGTTCTTTGCTTGCAATAGTGACGATCTGTTTTAATGTTTGCTTCGTATTAAAAAGCATAGAAAATCTTTACCTTAGAAATGCATTCAGGTAGGGTGCGCAGTTTACTCAGAATGAAGCTTAAAGCCTATGAATACTGAACTGGAAAAAGCATATCGCAAAATTATTGAAGAGCTTGGCGAGGATCTTAATCGGCCTGGCTTAGTGGATACGCCTGCAAGGGCAGCAAAGGCTATGGAATTCCTTACCAAGGGTTACCACGAAAACATTGATAAAATCGTTAATGAGGCCCTTTTTCCAACCAGCTCTAATGAAATGGTAATTGTGAAAAATATCGAGTTATATTCTTTGTGTGAACACCACCTTTTACCTTTCATTGGGAAATGTCACGTGGCATACCTGCCAGATAATAAAGTTATAGGCCTTTCGAAGGTTGCCCGTATCGTCGATATGTTTGCTCGGCGTCTGCAAATCCAAGAACACCTCACCCAGCAAATTGCTGAAAGCATTCTGGATATTACTGATGCTCTAGGGGTAGGTGTAATTATTGAATCACAGCACATGTGCATGATGATGCGAGGAGTTGAAAAGCAAAATTCGGTCATGATAACATCTTGTATGCTAGGGGCTTTCAGAGATAGACAAAGCACACGCACTGAATTCCTGTCTTTAATAAATTAAGGGTTGAATTCTATTTCCTAGATGGTGGAATATTTAGCATATCGCTACCTAATCCCAAGCCAAGCATACCAAAATGAATACCACACAGCTCACCTGCAGCAAGCACTTTAATTCCATTGACTTGATTAGCCTGGGTTAGCATTGCATAAAGCTCTGATAGAAAGGGATTATGCCCAACCAGCAAAATATCAGATTCCTTGTCGGTTTCTTCAACGTCTTCAAGTAAACGAAGCAGACTGACTGGATTGTTATCTGGCCTAAGCAAAAGGCTGCTTTCAATCGCAAAGGTCAGTTCCGAGTTTTTTTTAAATATTTCTGCAGTCTGCTGGGCTCTCAGGTAAGGGCTGGCGAAGCAGCGATCAATTTTATGCCCCCTCGCCACAAAGGTTCTGGCAAGAAGTTCAATATCTTGAGCACCTAAAGGTGTTAAGCTGCGCAATGAATCTCTTTCTGCCGCTTGTACAGCCTGGCCATGACGCAACAGATAAATATTCATGGCTAATATAAAGCTCTGTGAATTAATCCGTTAAATAAATTTTAATCCGGTTTTTTAGACTGAGCATCTTCGTTTGAATATTTATCAGCTGATTCGGCAGAATCATCTGTTTTTTCAGTAAAACTAATATCAGCGAAGACGTCATCTTCAGAAGCAGAAGCTTTTTGAGTATTTACAGCATCAGTCTCATTGGCCATATTGGCTGTTTTGCTTACTGCCTCAGATTCAGCAGTCACATTTTTACCGGCAACATTAGCTTTGGGCTGGGTGGGTTCTTCTGCTGCTGATTCTGGATTTTTGTTCTTCTGACTGAAAAAAGCATCAAAATCAATAGGTTTATCATCGCTTAAATATAAAACATACTGGAGAACTTTTAATAAAAAATTACCCAGTCCTTCGCTAAAGGTGAGTAAGTTACTGTTGTTTTCTGCGGCAATCACTCTATGTAAAGATTGCAGAATTATGACCACCAGCAGCAAGATAGCTATAAACCGCCATAACAATCCAAACACAATGATGTATAGCACAACAAAAGCAAGTCGGATCCATTGCTGGAGAAAATTCTTTTTGATTTGTTCGCCTTGTTCATTCATCGTATTCTCCCGTCAAACATTAGAGTGTGAAAGCCGCCTTAGCTAGAAGCATATTCTTTTACCATTTATTGAGAAAGTCTTTTAGCCTTACCAGCCACAAACTCAACATCCAAACCTCTTTCTTCTAGCAACAGAGAGCTTATTATAAGTTTTATGTCCTGATTGTTATAGATAATTTCATAAAGACCCTGGGCAAGGGGCATTTCTATATTCAAGCTTTTAGCTTTCTGAGCCACCTGCTTCAAAGTATTAACACCCTCAGCGACCTGATCCAATTCCGCAAGAGCCTCTTCAATACTTTTACCCTCCCCTAAAGCTTTACCAACACGAAAATTTCTACTCAGTGGCGTAGAGCAGGTTACGATTAAATCTCCTACGCCGGATAAACCCAAAAATGTCATCGGATCAGCGCCCAAGGCTAACCCAAAACGAGCCATTTCAGTCAGGCTACGAGTAATTAACATGGAGTTTGTGTTATGCCCCATGCCTCTGGATTCAGCCATTCCTGCCAAAATAGCGTAAATATTTTTTAAGGATCCACCTAACTCTACACCAAGCATATCGTCATTGGCATATACACGAAAGGTTAAGGATCTAAGCGTTTTTTGTACTAATGTTCTAACTTTTGCATCAGTGCTTGCAACCACTGTCCCGGTTGGGGTCGAGCTGGCGATTTCTTTTGCCAGATTTGGGCCACTAACGACTGCAACCTTGGCATTGGGAACTTCTTCTATGAGAATCTGACTCATTAAATTGAAGGACTCAGGTTCAATACCTTTGGTTAGGCTTACCAGAATGACGCCATCTTTGACAAAAGGCTGCATGCGCCTGACAACCTTTCGAAACCCTGAGCTTGGCACGGCTACAAAAACCATATCAGCTTCTGCAACTGCCATTTCCAGATTCTCGATGGCCTTGATTTTGTCGTGCAGGGTAAAGCCCGGTAGATAGCTGAGATTCTCTCGATCCCGGTTTAACGTTTCAACCTGCTCAGCATCCCGCATCCATAACAAAGTGTTATGTCCGTTTTGAGCTATAATGTTGGCAATAACGGTACCGAAACTACCACCTCCCAATACCGCAACATTTTTGGCTTTCATAGTTCCTCAATAATTGCTTTGGTTATAACCAATAATAAGCGCCCTGATTTTGGGCGGAAGATAACAGCTCTACTTCAACAAAACCAGCATCCCTTAATTGCGAGCCTTTACTACATAATATAGAATCGCAACCCCTCCTTAGTAGGTCTATTTGAAAAGGTGATCTTATGCCAGAAAAAATCTGGTCTGCCATTAAAGCTGAAATAAATGAACAAATCATGCATGAACCGGTGCTTGCCAGCTTTTTTAGTAAGCGCGTGCATCAACATGATAGTCTGGAATCAGCCATGAGCGATTTACTCGCCAGCAAGCTTGCCTCAGATGATGTTCCTGTTAGCACAATCAAGCAGCTTATGCTTGAGGCTTTTCTGCAAGATAGCTCTCTGATTAATTCAGTAAAAAACGACCTTGTTGCAACCAAACAACGTGACCCCGCCGTCAGATCTCACGCCGATATTATGTTGTATTTAAAGGGGTTTCAGGCCGTTCAGACCTACCGTGTCGCTAACTGGCTGTGGCGACAGCAGCGTGAAAACCTTGCTCTTTACCTGCAAAGCTTAAGTTCCCAGGTCTTTGCTGTAGATATACATCCTGCTGCCAAGATCGGCTCTGGCATCATGGTAGACCATGCAACCGGTATCGTTATAGGAGAAACCTGCGTGCTTGATGACAATATCTCCATTATGCAGGGTGTAACGCTAGGCGGTACTGGCAATGAGAGCGGCGATAGACATCCTAAAATCCGTTCAGGCGTCTTAATTGGCTCCGGTGCTCAGATTATCGGCAATGTGACTGTAGGCGAAGGGGCAAAAGTAGGAGCAGGCAGCGTCGTCCTTAAAGATGTCGCCCCCCATACCACTGTAGCTGGCATCCCCGCTGTTGTTGTTGGCAAACCAAGAGCAGCTCAACCTGCCCTCGATATGAATCATGACTTGAATACCAATAATTGAATGAAAAATCTTTGATGCCGTATTTTCCTGTGTTTCTATCCTCGAAGGGTTCCCTTCCCTGCCTATCTTAAATATTCAGCATTGATACCAACACTAGAGTGCTAAAAATATATTTATAAATAACTTTAATTAGTTATTACATCTAATTGTTTTTAATATATATTATTAATTTTTTTAAGCCTAATTCATCGGATTGATTAAAGCTAGAGCCCCTGAAACATTCAATTTCCCACTGAAAACCTTAACGCATATTTTACAGTGCAGGGGACTAATAAATTAAAGAGTTCCTGACTTTGTATTGACTTTTCCATTGCTGTGTGTGAATTTCCTGCACTCACAAAAGAATGTTCTAAACCCAAACAACTTTCTGGAGAATTATATGAAACTCAAATTATTAACTGCTGCTGGCTTATTGGTGCTAGGATCTATGTCAGCTAATGCGCAACCTCCACAAGGTGACGAAGACACCAGCATGAGTTTTTTCATTACTAGCGTTGGCCTTGGCGATGGTGCTAATCTGGGCGGGCTGGCCGGCGCGGATGCTCATTGTGCTTCACTTGCTGCGGCTGTTGGCTCTTCAGGTAAAACGTGGCGAGCCTACTTAAGCACTAACGGGGCCAACGGAGTCGATGCTCGCGATCGCATTGGTCAGGGTCCATGGTATAACGCTGAAGGTCAACTGGTTGCACGTAGCCTGGCCGATTTACATTACAGTAATGTCAACTTCACTAAACAAACCGCTTTAAATGAGTTAGGCAACATCGTTAATGGCCGTGGAGATCAGCCAAACCAGCATGACATTCTGACCGGCTCAAACCCTGATGGAACAGCTTCTGAAAATACCTGCAACAACTGGATGACAAACGCCGAAGATGGTAGCGCTAATGTCGGCCATTTTGATCGTTCAGGTGGTGGAGTTATCCCGGAATCATGGAATTCAGCACACCCATCAAGAGGTTGCAGTCAAGACAATTTAATTGCTACTGGCGGTAACGGCTATTTCTTTTGCTTTGCGCAATAAGATATTCGTTATTGCTAGACCTAAAAAGGCGCCAAGAGGCGCCTTTTTTCTTCTACCATCAAGAATAGCGATAGATAGTTAATCCCGATTTACAACTTTTACCTTAAAGAGTCATCAGTTAAATGATATATCCTGCTTTACTTAAAGGCAGCGTCCTGATTCTCTCGCCGGTTACAGCAAAAATCGCATTAGTCACTGCTGGCATCAGGGGCGGTAAAACAGGCTCTCCTAGCCCAGTTGGATCATATTCACTTTGAATAAAGTGGGTTTCTATATTTAATGGCGCATTACGCATTCTCAAAATATTGTATTGATGAAAGTTCTCTTGCTGAACTACCCCGCCCTGCATACTGATCTCCAGATCCAGCATGGAACTTAAACCATCTGTTGCACCACCCTCCACTTGTTTAAGAGCTCCGCTCATGTTGATTATTGGGCCAATGTCCAATGCCACCGTGATTTTATGAATAGTAATTTTCTTGTTGTCGTCAATGCCAAGCTCAACAACTTCAGCCACATGACCTGCGTGGCTAAAATGAAAGGCCATACCCATTCCATGGCCCGCTGGCAGTGTTTTACCCCAACCGCTTTTTTCTGCTACGAGTTTAATAACATCAACAGCGCGACCTGTATTTAACGAATTAATATTGCCAGGCTCAAACCATCGCGGCGCTCCCATCATCTCAATCAAAAAATCAACATGATCTCTGCCTGCAGCATGTGCCATTTCTGCGATAAAACTCTGCACAGCCCAACCTGTCGCATTTGACCCTGGGGCTCGCCAAGAACCTGTAGGAGTATTAGTGTCGATCAAAGAGACTGCGGCTCTGAAATTATCAATATTAAGGGCTGGGAACTCACTTTCTGCCAGACGTGTGCCCGCGGTTGCGCGCCCCCTGACGGCAGGACCAATCAAATGAGTTTGCATGGCAACAGGCCTGCCCTCTCGGTTAACTGCTCCCTTAAACGCATAAACGCCGCCAGGTCGATACTGGTCATGAATCATGTCATCTTCGCGTGTCCAAAGTAGCTTGATGGGCACATCAAAACGTTTTGCAATAGCAGTAACTTCACAAGAATAATCCTGCAATCGGCGGCGACCAAAAGATCCTCCCATACGCATTTGATGTAAGGTGATCTGGTTTTGCGGAATATCAAAGACATTTTCAACAGAGCTTAAGGTTATGCCTGGCTGCCTAGTGGGAGCCCAGATGTCGAGACTGTTAGTTTCTCTATGGTAATGGGCAGTACAATTCATGGGTTCCATACATGCATGTGCCAAGTATGGAAACCGATAGTTACTTTCTATAGTTTGGGTATTGTTATCTTGGTATTGTTGCTCAACATCGCCAGTAGCAGCAATTTGCAATTCCTGCGGCCATGGTGCATTCGCAATCTGCATAGCTCGAGAATAAATTTCTTCATTATCATCTTTTGAAGCACTTGCAGTATCCCACTCAACCTCTAACTCTTGCTTGGCTTGGAAAGCTTGCCAGGTTGATCGTGCGACGATGGCAACCCCATCCAATAATTCTCCAACATTGTCATTTCCTTCAACTAAAAAGGCATCCACGACACCCGGTCTGGTTTTAATATAGTCCAGATTTGCACTTAGCACTTTTCCGTAGGTTGCAGGACATTTCTCGTATACAGCATAAAGCATATCCGGTAATTGAATATCTGACCCGTATAGCCCCCCGCCGCCGGTGACCATGGTGTGATTATCTACATCACCAACACGTGTGCCAATCAGTTTGTAGTCACTGCGTGCCTTGAAAACAAGCGAATCAATATCAGGAATAGGCTCCAGGGCCGCTGCAAGGGCCAAATCAGAGAAAGCTATACGATCTCCGGACTCCCTGTTTATCACTTGACTGTTTTCTGTATAGAGCAGGCTTGGGTTAACTGATAGCTGTTTTGCTGCCGCTGAAATAAACATCACTCTCGCTGCAGCCCCAGCGCGACGCATCGGATTCCACTCTCTTGGTGTTGATGTCGAGCCTCCGGCTCTTTGCGCTCCATAACGTGCTTCATTCATGGGCGCACGGACGACAGTTACATCGTTCCAATCGGCTCCGAGTTCTTCTGCAATTATCATAGGCAAAGAGGTTTTAATACCCTGCCCTTTCTCGGGTGTATGGGCATAAAGTCTTATTGAGCCATTGGCATCTACTTCTACAAATGCATTTAACTCCAGAAAATTTGAGCTTTCAGGTTCAGCGGCTTTAAGATTATTAGCCGGAATGAAAGAAGCCAGGGAAAAACCGGCACCCGCTACACCTGAAGCCTGTAGGAATTTTCGGCGGCTGAGTTCTTGCTCTGAAAGCTGCATGGAATTCAAGCTTGATTCACTTGCCTCTATAAATGAAATATCTTTTTTTAATATTGTTTTCATAGCCCTGTTCACTAGCGATATTTACGCCTACTTTAACCAATTAAGGCCTGATTGGTAAGAAAAAATTTACAGTTTTTTATAGAATTACTCCGAGGCGCACCTAAAAACGTATCTCTTACTGACCCACCTAGACCTTTCGTGTAAAATTCGCCCTCTTTTACATACTATGACTAGAAGTTATCAAATTTCAATGAATCTCAAACAAGTCCTTGATCAACAGATTTCTCAAGTTCTATCTGACATTTCGGGAGAACCCTCGTGTAAGGCGCTGGTCAATCAATCCAAATCTGTTCAGTTTGGCGACTATCAGGCAAATGGCGTCATGGCACTTGCCAAACGCCTAAAGCTGAACCCCAAGCAATTAGCTGAGCAAGTTAATAACAAACTTGATTTAAGTGATTTTGCAGAACGTATTGAAGTTGCAGGACCCGGGTTTATTAACATCAGCATCAGTGACAAATTTTTAACTCAGCAACTAAATTTACTAAACAGAAATCAGTTAGTTAGGAAAAGCGAAAACACGCAGACAGTCATAATCGATTACTCATCACCAAACCTAGCTAAAGAAATGCACGTAGGTCACTTGCGCGGCACCATTATCGGAGACGCTATTGCACGTACCTTTGAGTGGATGGGACATCATTTAATCAGACAAAATCATTTTGGCGACTGGGGTACTCAATTCGGCATGCTGATCACTTATATGCTCGAGCAGGAAGGTGACGTAAAAAGTGAATTGAGCAACCTGGAAACCTTTTATCGTGCCGCTAAAACACGCTTTGATAATGACCCTGATTTTGCAAGCAGGTCCCGTGAAAATGTAGTGAAGTTGCAATCTGGCGATGAACAATGCTTGCAGCTCTGGAAATCTTTTATTGATATTTCTATCCAGCATTGTCATGAGCTTTATAGGAAGCTCAATATTACGCTCACTGAAAAAGACGTTGTCCCTGAAAGTTTTTATAACAATAAATTAGCCGGCGTTATTGAAACACTTGATAAAAATGGCTTGCTTACTGATTCGGATGGCGCACGCTGCGTTTTTCTGGATGAATTCAAGAATAAGGAAGGCGACGTGTTACCGACTATCGTCCAAAAATCTGATGGCGGCTACCTTTACGCGACGACTGATTTAGCTGGAATTGAACATCGCTGTCGGACTCTGAAAGCCGATAGAATCTTATATGTTGTTGATGCACGTCAAGGACTTCATTTCCAGCAGGTTTTCAGCGTCGCTAAATTAGCAGGTCTGGCTGATGAGCACTGTTCTCTAGAGCATTTAAGCTACGGCACTATGATGGGTAAGGATGGCAAACCTTTTAAAACCAGAAGTGGCGATACCATAAAGCTAATAGATCTTATTGAAGAAGGCATACAGCGTGCATATACCCTCGTGGAATCTAAAAACCCGAATTTAAGCGACACTGAAAAACAGCAAATAGCCAATGTTGTAGGCGTTTCAGCAATAAAATACGCTGATTTGTCTAAAAATCGAAATAGCGACTACATTTTTGATTGGGACAGTATGCTTTCTTTCGAAGGTAATACAGCCCCATATTTACTTTATGCTTATGCACGAATACGTAGTATTTTCAGACGCGCACAGCTGGATTCTGATGCTAAATATCAAATTGACATAAAAAGTCCGGAAGAAAAAGTATTGGCCCTTAAACTTCTCCAGTTTACGGAAGTGGTGGAAGCCTTGTTAATAGATTGTTACCCCAACCAATTGTGTCTCTATCTGTATGAACTCGCAGGTAATTTCATGAACTTTTACGAAGCCTGCCCTGTCTTGAAATCTGAAGGTGAGCTACTGCAGTCGCGCCTGGGCCTATGTCAGCTAACCGCGTTAACCTTAAAACAAGGCTTGTCATTATTAGGTATAGAAACATTAGACAAAATGTGAAAATGAGTAAAAAATTAATCTGATCTAACAGTTTAAACTATTAGGCCGACCCCCTTATTGCTATAATCCCCTGCCTCAAAAAATAGAGCCCTGCGAATTGCAAAACTAACATTAATTAATCTCAGGATATAAACCCAAGGAACAGCATGTCTGACAAAGCGACTATTATTTATACCCAAACTGACGAAGCTCCAGCTCTGGCTACTTATTCTCTATTACCAATACTAAGTGCGTTCTCGAAAGCTGCCGGTATTCAAATTGAAACTCGCGATATTTCTCTTTCCGGAAGAATGTTAGCTGTTTTCCCCGAATACTGTTCTGCAGAACAAAAGCAGTCTGACGACTTGGCAGAATTGGGAGAACTGGCAAAAAGACCAGAGGCCAATATTATAAAATTACCTAATATCAGCGCATCAATGCCACAATTACTCGCATGCATAAAAGAACTTCAGGATAAAGGCTATGCACTTCCAGAATACCCTGAATCTCCGGTAAATGACCAGGAAAAGGCGATTAAAGCTAGTTATGACAAGGTAAAAGGCAGTGCAGTTAACCCAGTCTTAAGAGAAGGCAATTCAGACAGAAGAGCGCCAGGTGCTGTTAAAGAATTTGCCCGCAACAACCCTCATTCTATGGGCGCCTGGAAAAGTGATTCCCTGACTCATGTTGCCAGCATGCAAAGTCATGACTTTTATGGAAGTGAACTTTCTGTCACCTTGCCCAATGATGACAGCTATACTATAGAGTTTGAAAAAAGCAATGGCGATCGAACCACGCTTAAATCGAGCTCACCATTGTTGGCAGGCGAAGTCATTGACGCCAGCGTGATTAGTTGTAAGGCTCTTAGGCGCTTTTTAGAAGCAGAAATGCAGGATGCAAAGGAAAATGGCGTGTTATTTTCTGTGCACCTGAAAGCTACCATGATGAAGGTTTCAGACCCTATCCTGTTTGGTCATGTTGTTTCTGTCTACTTCAAAGACGTATTTGAAAAGCATGCAGACACCTTTAAGAGCATGGGTGTAAACCCTAACAATGGCTTTGGCACTATCTTACAGCAGATTAAAGAACTTCCTGCTGATTTAAGAGATGAAATGGAAAAAGATATTCAGGCTTGCTATGAGAAGCGACCTGCTCTTGCAATGGTCGATTCTGATAAAGGCATTACTAATTTACATGTTCCAAGTGACGTTATTATTGACGCCTCGATGCCTGCAGCAATCCGTGCAGGTGGCCAAATGTGGAATGCAGATGGCAAACTTCAAGACATGAAAGCAGTAATACCAGATCGCTCCTATGCTGGCGTATATCAGGAAACCATTAGTTTTTGCAAAGAACACGGCGCTTTTGACCCAAGAACTATGGGCACAATTCCTAATGTTGGTCTTATGGCTCAAAAAGCTGAAGAATATGGCTCTCATGACAAGACATTTGAAATGGAAGCCGATGGTAAAGTTCGAGTACTTAATAAGAATGGAGAGCCTCTACTGGAGCATGATGTGGAAGCAGGGGATATTTGGCGCATGTGCCAGGCAAAGGATGCCCCCATACAAGATTGGGTAAAGCTTGCGGTTAACAGAGCTAGAGCAACTGGATGCCCTACCATCTTTTGGCTGGACTCAAATCGAGCTCATGACAGCCAGTTAATTGAAAAAGTTAATACTTATTTGTTACAGCATGATACCAAAGGCCTAGATATACGCATTATGTCTCCGGTAGAAGCAACACGATTCTCACTCGAAAGAATGAAGCGTGGCGAAGATACTATATCTGTCACGGGTAACGTACTTCGAGATTACTTAACAGACCTTTTCCCTATTCTTGAATTAGGCACCAGCGCTAAGATGCTTTCGATAGTCCCTCTCATGAATGGTGGAGGACTTTTTGAAACAGGTGCCGGTGGTTCAGCGCCAAAACATGTCCAGCAATTAGTTGAAGAAAACCATTTGCGCTGGGATTCATTGGGAGAATTTTTAGCTCTTGCTGCCTCTTTTGAACATTTCAGCCAGGTTAATCACAATAGTGCCGCGCAAGCTCTGGCAGAGACTCTAGATAGCGCAACTGGCAAGTTGCTACTGGAAAACAAATCCCCTTCACGCAAAGTTGGAGAAATTGATAACCGTGGCAGCCATTTCTATCTTGCACTTTACTGGGCACAAGCGCTTGCTGATCAAAATGACAGTAAAGAGCTTAAAGAGTTATTTTCTCCGCTAGCAATTGCCTTGGCAGAAAATGAAGAAACCATAGTGGATGAATTAAATTCAGTCCAGGGAGTCCCTGTTGAGATTGGGGGTTATTACAGACCTGATAGCGAGTTGTGCACTCAGGCTATGCGCCCAAGTGCAACTCTAAATACGCTGATAGACCAGTTTTAGATTAACTACTTACTTAACTCTAAAAACAGTTTGTTCAAGCGCCGTATAAAGGTACCTGGATCATCCAATTGGCCTCCTTCAGCCAGATTTGCTTGATCGAACAGTATCTCGGTTAGATCAGAAAAACGGTCTTCATTGCTTTCTTCTTCAAGCTTTTTGACCAAAGGGTGCTCGAGGTTAATCTCAAAAATAGGTTTTGAATCAGGCACTGCTTGTCCGGCAGCCTCCATAATTTTGCGCATTTGTAAATTCATATCGAATTCACCGACGGCTATACAGGCGGGAGAATCTGTTAGACGGTTAGTTGTGCGAACTTCAGAGACTTTCTCACCTAAGGATTTCTGTATCCGTTCCAATAAGGGTTTGGCTTTCTCATCAGCTTTTTCTTGCTGTTTTTTATCTTCTTCACTATCCAGTTCACCCAAATCGAGTTTCCCTTTAGTGATATCTTGGAACTGCTTGCCGTCATATTCCATTAAATGGTTCATCAACCATTCGTCTACACGATCTGACAACAATAACACTTCAACACCTTTCTTATTGAAGACTTCCAAGTGGGGACTATTTTTGGCAGTATTGTGAGTCTCACTGGTAATATAATAAATTTTCTTTTGATTATCTTTCATACGAGACACATAGTCTGCAAGCGACTGATCCTGCTTTGAGTCTCCCGTATGAGTTGTAGCAAACAGTAATAAATTTGCAATTTTTTCACGATTGCTATGGTCTTCAGCAGGACCTTCTTTAAGCACTTGCCCAAACTCTTGCCAAAACATTTGATACTTTTCTGGGTCTTTCTTTTTCATTTTGCCAAGCATATCCAGAACACGTTTGGTTAACGCGCTTTTCATCGAATCTACCGTGGGGTCTTTCTGCAAAATCTCTCTGGAAACATTCAAAGAAATATCATTTGAATCTAGTACGCCTTTCACGAAACGTAAATAAAGTGGTAGAAATTGCTCTGCTTCGTCCATAATAAATACACGTTGGACATAAAGCTTCAAGCCTCTGGCAGAATCCCGATTCCAAAGATCAAAGGGAGCTTTTGCAGGCAGATATAACAAGGAAGTGTATTCAAGCTTACCTTCAACTTTGTTATGGCTCCATTCAAGAGGGTCTTGAAAATCATGGCTCACATGCTTATAAAATTCTTTATACTCCTCATCTTTCAATTCAGCCCTGGGGCGTGCCCACAAAGCTTTTGCTGAATTGACTACCTCAAATTCTTTATCTTTACTATTTTTCTTTTTATCCTTTTCTTCCCCAAAACTTTCTTTAAGCATCTTGACCGGTATTGAAATATGATCTGCATATTTTTTAACTATACCGCGCAGACGAAATGATTCAGCAAACTCTTTTTCGTCTTTCTTTAGATGCAATACTATTGTCGTTCCTCTATCCTCTTTAGTGATATTTTCTATACTGAATTCTGCCTCTCCATGAGACTCCCAATGCACCCCTCGGTCTCTAGAATCACCTGCTTTTCGAGTTAGCACTTCCACTTTGTCAGCGACAATAAAAGCTGAATAAAAACCAACTCCAAACTGACCAATTAATTGTGAATCTTTTTTCTCATCACCCGTTAAACTGTCCAGAAATTGTGCAGTACCTGATTTAGCTATTGTCCCAAGGTTTTCAATAACTTCATCTCTGTTCATTCCAATTCCATTATCTTTGATAGTAATGGTTTTTTTCTTATTATCGAATTCAATAACGATATATAAATCTGGCTCACCCTCATAGAGTGAATCATTTTTTAAAGCAGCAAATCTAAGCTTATCAGCTGCATCAGAAGCATTAGATATCAGTTCACGCAAAAATATTTCCTTATTGCTATACAAGGAATGAATCATTAAATGTAAAAGCTGTTTAGCTTCAGTTTGGAAACCCAGAGTTTCTTTTTGGGCAACAGTCATGCAGTTTTTCTCCTATTAAGTTAGCTTTAACAGATGAACTTATCGTTGCTTAATAATGAGGGCAATAATTCATTTTTCAAGAGCAAAAAAAAACGCATCCGAAGATGCGTTTTTTGAAATACTACTTAAGAACTATCGGAAAAATCCTTCATACAATGCACGCTGCCTTTGCTTAGTCTCATATAGATTTTTCTCATTTTCCATATATCTCAACCAAGTAGCCGCAACATCTTCACTACGCTCATCTCTGGCCGCTAATCTTAATGCAGCCAGACCTTCATCATGACGATTAAGTTCAAGAAATGCTCTTGCCTGACGTATATATGCCTGATCCGGTCTATCTAAATCTCCTTTATCAAAGGCTTTTTCCAAAGCGTCTACAGCTTCTTCAAATTGACTTAAATTAATGTAAATAGATGAAAGACGAGAATACATTTCACCATCTTCAGCCATTTCAGCAGCTGTTATATAAGGTTCAACAGCCATTTCATCTTCTCTGGCAAGCTGATAACTCTGAGCTAGACGTGACCAGTTGTTATCATCAGAATCCAATAAACCTTCATCAAGTCCTTGCTCAAGAACTTTTGCTGCACCCCAGTAATTCTCGGTATTAAACATTTGACCAGAAAGATTGACAATCTGGCCTTCACTGTCTACAAAGCCAAAAGTATTCATGGCATAGATAAAGTAAGCCTGCTCCTCAAAACGTTCTAGAGCACCCAGCACATTAACCATAAACTCCCAATCGCTTGGTTCTCTAAAAAGTACAATCATTTCACGCGTCAGTTGCAAGGCGTTTTCCAGATCCTCTACCAAAATATATAAAGATCGGGCCAACTCATATGTCCCTTTATCAACTTGTTCTCCTTGAGCGCGGGTTCGATCCATAAACTCAAGAATGTAATTCAATGAGTTTTGATAATCTTCCAAGGTGTAATAAGCAATTGAAATTCTTTGATATGCGGCAATATCCGCATCAACAGCCATAGATAAATACTCTAGATAGGCTTCTATGGAACCTTCATAATCCTCAACAGCAAACTTCAATTGCCCTAGTAGAAGTATGGCTGATTCTCTGGCTTGAGGTGTTAATGCATTCTCGTCCATTCCCAAAATTAATTCCTGATAGATAATCGCATCTTCGTAATTTTCAGCCAATGCGGCAAAGTTGGCATAAAACTGCCATAACCTAAGCTCTTCAGCATCATTTAGTCGCCCGCGGTCATACATATCACGAAGCTCTAATAAAACGGCATCGGCACCGGCAAAATCACCTTCATCTCTTAACTCCATAATCTCTTCAAGACGCTCGTATACGGGTCTTGAAAGGGATTGCGAGGAGCGAGCCGCAGGAGGAGCTCTTCTACCTTCTTCTTCCTGAGCTAATACAAAATTAGACAAGCTTAAAAGTACAGGTAATGTAGCCAGTAAGACGCCTATACGAACAAGCCTAGTAAAATATAAGTTATAAAAATTAGAGATAACTGTTTTCATAAAATAACCTTATTCGTCCACGTTATATCTAAACAAGTATTGAACTCCGGTTACCGGAACTGGAACACCATCTTCTACACGGGGATTATATTTAAATCGTGTTACAGCACGAACGGATGCGCTGTCGAATATGTCTGGTGGATCAGCATCAACCACTACCGGATCAATCACCGTGCCTGTTTCTGTAACTGTAAACATAACCAAACACCAACCTTCAATACCTCTGGATAGCGCTCTGTTAGGGTACTGAGGTGGAACAGTTACAATCGGTAGCATTTCTGAATCATTAATACCAACCACCGCAGTAGCATCAATACCGCCCATATCTACGTCTACACGAGCCACATTTATGCTTTCACCACTACTCATATCCATCATGTCTATTTCCATGTCTGGAAGGTCTGGGACTTCTTCAGGAGCGTCAGGTTCGTCAGGTTTTGGTTCAACCCTGGCGACCTCAATTTCCATTTCCGGGATTGTTATATCCGCAATACGAATGGAGGTTCGAACTTCTTGTTCACCGCCGCCCGTCGCTATAAGTGCTTGCATAAGGTAAAACAATGAAAATGTAATGGCCGCCCCAAATAAAAGAGCAACTAAAGTGTTAACTGTTCTAATCATAATTATTCCTCCGCAGCTATTTGCACGGTGCCAATGCCAGCTTCACGAGCTGCCGTCATAATTGTTATGACATTCTCATTCGTGGCTGCTTGGTCAGCTTGAATAATGACTGGTGCATTTGGTGCATCAGCCAATCGTTGCTCTAAACGAAATCGCAAATTTCGGGGCTCAATAATATCGCCATCCATGAAAATCTCGCCTGCTGGCGATATCGCTACCAGTATTGGGTCTAAATTTGTAAATACCGCCATTGAAGCTTGTGGTTTGACCACATCATAGCCGGCTTCTTTGACGAAAACTGCTGTTACAATAAAAAATATAAGCAGAATAAATACTACATCCAACATAGGGGTGAGGTCTATCTCACCTGCCTGACCTTCTTCTTTATC
This sequence comes from Gammaproteobacteria bacterium, assembly GCA_030831165.1. GTDB lineage: Bacteria > Pseudomonadota > Gammaproteobacteria > Pseudomonadales > Pseudohongiellaceae > UBA5109. Next base: position 203,003 of record JAURLP010000012.1, read on the forward strand.
TTTAGCTAGACTTCTCATAATTATTCTTTAAATTCAGTTAGTTTAATAAGGCTATTTAATATCAATTATTAAGCGTGTTGAACTGTTAAATGATCTTCTAACAGCTCGATCTCTCTATTGGATTTATGCTTAATCCAATTACTTGCAAAAATACCTGATAATGCCCCTACCATACCGGCCATGGTTGGAATTGTTGCTTTGGCAACGCCGCCAGACATCTGTTTAGCATCTCCACCCCCTGTTACTGCCATGACGTAAAAAACTTCAATCATACCCGTCACAGTCCCCAATAAACCCAGGAGTGGACAAACCACCACCAAAGCCTCAATCATCGGGATTGGAGATTTTAAATCCAGAGATACCCTCGATACCAGTTCCTGACGAACAGCATGAGCATGCCAGGATTTTTTATCTGAGCGTTTTTCCCATTCAGATAAGGCAGCAGCCGTATTCTTTTTATGAACAGTATTCAGGAACCAGAGTCTTTCAAACATCATGCTCCATTTGACAAATAAAAGTAAGGCTATCAACCAGAGCACAGGGCCACCTCTGTCCATAAAGTCAGAGATGGCTTCCAGGCTAGTCTGAAAAAAGTCAAACATAAGCTATCCTCCTAACAAGTGTAGCTTAGGCGCTTGCGCCGGTGCTTTCGGCTTTTCTAGCGATAATCCCTGTGGCCTGCTCTTCCATAACATGAAGAATTCGATCACTACGACTCTTAATTAGAGTGTGGATCAATACCGTTGGAATCGCTACTGAAATACCTAGTACAGTTGTTACCAGAGCACCGGAAATACCTCCCGCCATAATTTGAGGATCACCAGTACCAAACAAAGTAATCTGCTGGAACACCTCAATCATACCTGTAACCGTACCTAGCAATCCCATCAATGGAGCAACAGTTGAAATTATCTTAACTAGGGTCAAGAATCTTTCTAATGCAGGAGTTTCCTGCAAAATTGCCTCACCTAATTTAAGCTCCAGGGTCTCGATATCCATGTTTTTATCATTTTCATAAACCATCAATACCCGACCAAGGGGATTATTTTTGCTGGGTTTAGCAGTATTTTTCAATTGTGAATTAACCTTCGCACCAACAAATGTCAGGTAGATCATTTTATAAATCGCAAATAACATCGCGATAGCACCAACAATGATAATGATTGAACCGATAGTTCCGCCCTGTTCACCATAACGTGTTCTAAAGTCTGGGCTACTAATCAGTGCTGCAAGATAAGAGCCGCCTGTGGGTCCAGTAGGATCAATCCCCACTCTGGCGAACCCAGAAGTTGCATTTTGCAGAGCTAAAGCGGCATCCTGATATAAGCTTGGGCTGAAAGTCCCACCAGAAGGCTGTGCAGGTAATACACTCAAACGGCCAGTACTTGAATCATATTGAAGGTACTCACCATTAGACACAATATTGTAAGATCCAATTCGAACAACTTCCTGTGTACTCTGGGCACCATCAGATGCTGCAACCGGCGCATTAAATTTAACAATGCGTCCAGATTCAGTCATCTCTTGTTGTAAAAAGAACCAAAGTCGCTCTAATTCTTCAATGCTGGGAAGTTGTGAATCACTGGCCATAATAGAAGCAAGGTCAGTCAGAAATTCTTCACGACCACTGAACTGAGCACTAATAAGCGACTGCTCAAAATTACTACGCGTATCTCCTACGACCCCAGCAATCGTTCCAAACAGTTCATCCAGATCACCAATTCTCTCTTGAAGAGTCTCATTACGCTGAGCTTTAATAATTTCATTCTCATCATAAGTATTTTCTAACTGAGCACTAATCGCCTCTTCTTCTTCACGGGCAGCAATCATTTGATCAAGCAGTTGTTGACGTTGATTAACATTACTCTCAAAGCGCGCTATACGATCACGTTGCTCCTGAGTTTCAGTCAATGTTGCACTCTCTACTAACTGTAATAAATCATCCAAGCTTCTAGGATCTGCTTGCGCACCTGCCTGCAATGATGTTAAGCACATAGTCGCCGAAGCCAGTGTCAAACCTAAAGTTTTTATTAATTTCATGTCTATCACTCCGGAGCTGGTATCGGTAAATCTAAAAGTTGTGTTGTTTCAAGTTGCTGAGCCATACGAATACCAAGCGCTATTGGGCGTCTATATTCATCACCTAATGCAACCCACTGATTTGAACTCTTATCCCAAGCACCGGTAGCATTCTGGTCACTGGTTTGATAAAGCAGAGCAATACGGCCAACTCGCAGAAGGTCAACGTCACGTTCTACACCATCAATTTCCAGAGTATCAGTGTAATGTGCAATGCCACGGCCATAATCATTTTCAATTTGATACGCTTGTAATACTAAACGGAATTTTTCGGCCACATTTACACTAGAGTCATCAAAAGTATCTCTAATTGTATTTAAACGTTGTTGTCTCTCTTCTATTTGGAATGGGATATCCAAAGACACAAACTGCTCAAGACCCAACATCATTCTTTCCATTAAAGGTGCAATTTGTCTTTGCAACTCAGCCGCCTGAGCAATCGACTCATCATACTCAGCAATTGTTCTTTCTTGCTCAGCGATTGTTCTGCGCATGCCGGCGTTATAGATTTCTAAACCATCAACTATTTTGGCCTGATCTCTATATTCAAAAGTCAGTTCAGATGCCTGATCTGATAACTGGTTAATCTGCACCTGCATTTCCGCACCTATAGAAAAAACCTCGGCAGACTGTGCAGATATTTGATCAAGGATACTTGTATTAATTACGGTGTCTTGAGCCGATACTGGCCCAATATTAAGAAATACTGGTGCTACCAGTAACGAAGCAAGCATTTGCTTCTTTAAACGTTGGTATTTCATGAGTCATCCCATTTAATTTTAAATATAAGAAACTTTTTAATGTTTTTTTACTTCAAATTTCCGTGAAACAATAATTCTTATCTTCGTGAATTCCTAGCTTAAAGGCTTCACAGCCACTTGAAAATTATATCCCACCTTTACTCAAATAGGCAGTGGGTCGGAGCATATCAAATAGTTTAAGCTTATTGAACAATAAAATAGCTAATTTTTGATTGTTTTGATCAATAGCTACACTTTTTTTTACCAACCCGCCGCTTTTTTAAGCCCATTACCAATTTCAGCTAAACTTCTGACAGTAGTAACACCCGCATCATTTAAAGCTGAAAATTTCTCATCTGCTGTTCCTTTACCACCCGAAATTATAGCTCCAGCATGCCCCATACGCTTACCTGGCGGAGCAGTAACACCCGCTATATATGAAACAACAGGCTTACTAACATACTGTTTAATATAAGCCGCAGCTTCTTCTTCAGCTGTACCACCAATTTCACCGATCATTACAATGGCTTCAGTTTGCTCATCTTTTTCAAGCAGGCTCAAAATATCAATAAAGTTGGAACCTGGAATAGGATCGCCTCCTATTCCCACGCAAGTCGACTGCCCAAACCCGGCATCTGTTGTTTGCTTAACGGCCTCATAAGTAAGTGTTCCAGACCTAGAAACAATGCCAACCTTGCCCGGTAGATGTATATGGCCTGGCATTATGCCGATTTTCGATTCCCCCGGAGTGATGATGCCTGGACAATTCGGTCCGATTAATCGGACGCCTTCCCGATCGCACACAACTTTCACATCCAGCATATCCAGAGTAGGGATACCTTCAGTAATACAAACAATTAATTTAATACCCGCATCGACAGCTTCCAGAATTGAATCTTTACAAAATGGTGCCGGCACATAGATAACAGATGCCTCAGCAGCCGTTTCAGCCACAGCATCGGCAACAGTATTAAAAACCGGCAAGTCCAAATGCACCTGACCACCTTTTCCTGGAGTAACCCCTCCAACCATTTTGGTACCATATTCAATTGCCTGTTCAGAATGGTAGGTTCCTTGGGACCCAGTAAAACCCTGACAAATAACTTTCGTATCTTTATTTAATAAAATACTCATTGTGCGCCCTCCGCTGCTTTAACCACTTTCTCAGCAGCATCTGTAAGACTTGTCGCAGCGATAATATTCAAACCACTTTCTGCCAGGACTTTGGTTCCAAGTTCTGCACTATTACCCTCCAGCCTAACAACCACTGGGACTTTGACCCCTACTTCTTCGACCGCGCCAATAATTCCTTCTGCAATTAAATCGCAACGGACTATGCCTCCAAAAATATTCACCAGCACCGCTTTAACATTCGCATCTGAAAGAATAATTTTAAATGCTTCAGATACTCTTTCTTTGGTAGCACCACCACCAACATCCAAAAAGTTTGCAGGTTGTCCACCGTGCAATTTCACGATATCCATCGTTCCCATTGCCAAACCAGCGCCATTGACCATACAACCAATATTTCCTTCCAGGGCCACATAATTTAATTCCCATAATGCTGCCTGGGCTTCCCTTTCATCTTCTTGAGATGGGTCGTGCATCTCTTTAATTTTTGCTTGTCTGTACAAGGCATTACCATCAATGTTTAATTTAGCATCCAGACAATGTAAATTTCCTTCAGAGGTAATGACCAGAGGATTAATTTCCAAAAGAGCCAAATCACAATCCTGAAATATTTTAGCCAAGCCAAGAAATATCTTAGTAAACTGCTTAACCTGATCCGCATTAAGACCCAATTTGAACGCTAATTCCCTGCCCTGATATGGCTGGGCTCCTACTTGAGGGTCAATAGTTGCTTTCAATATAAGTTCCGGCGTTTCTTCTGCAACTTTTTCAATTTCAACACCCCCTTCAGTCGACGCCATAAACACAATACGTCTTGAAGATCGATCAACAACAGCGCCTAAATAGAGTTCCTGATCAATATTTGTACATGCCTCGACAAGAATCTTGCTGACCGGCTGACCCGCTTTATCAGTTTGATAAGTCACCAGATTTTTTCCTAGCCACATCTCAGCAAATGATTTGATTTCATCTTTAGTGCTAACCAGCTTAACTCCACCTGCTTTACCTCGACCACCAGCGTGTACCTGAGCTTTTACCACCCACTCAGTTCCTCCTATTTTATCTGCAGCCGACGCAGCTTCTTCAGGGGTTCCACAGGCAAAACCTATGGAAACAGGCAAACCATATTCAGCAAAAAGTTGTTTTGCCTGATATTCATGTATATTCATTAAGAAAAAACCTTTCTTGGGTTGTTATAAAGATAAATCAATGAGTAAATTATTTACTTATCTTTTCTTTCTATTAGGCATATGAATGGCATGACCATTGACGGCTAAAGCAGCCTCATGCACAGCTTCGCTGAGCGCTGGATGGGAGAATACCGTCATGCCTATATCTTCTGCACTAGTGCTAAATTCCATCGCAAGCGTGACTGTTTGGACCAGGTCGGCTGCTGAAGGGCCAATTATGTGACAGCCTAATACACGGTCGGTTTTAGCATCAGCCAACATTTTTACCAAACCATCTGAGTCATTAGCCGCAACTGCTCTACCAACAGCAAGAAATGGAAATGTTCCTACTTTATACTCGATACCTTGAGCTTTTAATTGCTCTTCAGTTTTTCCTATAGAAGCAATTTCAGGATGAGTATAGATAACAGAAGGAATCAAATTATAATTCAAGGCGGCTTTTTGACCAGCAATAATTTCAGCCACCATCACCCCTTCTTCAGACCCCTTATGGGCTAACATAGGCCCTCGCACCACATCTCCAACCGCATAAACACCAGGAATATTGGTTAAACAGTGCTTATCTACTCTAATGAAACCCCGTTCGTCTTTTTCTATACCACAATCATCAGACAATAAGCCTTCGGTGTAAGGTCTTCGTCCAACACATACGATCAATTTATCAAATATAATTTCCTGATCACCGTCTTTATCTTTGTATTGAACGGTGACTGAAGGTGATTTGCCTTTTTTAAGCTTGCTCCCTGTTACCATAGCACCCAAGCGGATATCCAGATTTTGCTTGGTCAGTATTTTTTTGGCTTCCTTCGCTATTTGTTGATCGACTGCTGGCAAAAAGTTTTCAGTAGCCTCAAGCACAACCACTTCTGCACCTAAGCGTGACCAAACTGAGCCTAACTCAAGTCCAATAACACCAGCTCCTATTACGCCAAGGCGTTTAGGCACTTCCTGAAACTCCAACGCGCCAGTTGAATCAACGATTACATTACCGTCTGTAGGTGTTGGGGGAATTTCAATTGGGACTGAACCTGCTGCAATAATCACGTGATTCGCAGACAAGATTTGAGTTTTTCCATCGTTTGATGTCACTTCAACCTTTTTATCTTTTAGTAATTTCCCAATGCCAGATATTGGCGTTACTTTGTTAGCCTGAAAAAGCCCACCGATACCGCCAGCCATTTGATCAACAACTTTCTGTTTGCGTTGAATCATTTTTGGGACATCTATTGTTACATCACCCGTTCCTATTCCATGCGCCTCAAAAGCATGTTTTGCTTCCAGATACTTATGGGAAGAATCCAGCAAGGCCTTAGATGGGATACAACCGACATTCAAGCAAGTCCCGCCAAACACAGGCTTATTATCTTTATCCAGCCACTTTTCAATACAAGCGGTATTAAAACCTAACTGGGCTGCACGTATTGCCGCAACATATCCTGCGGGGCCTGCTCCTATTACAATTACGTCATAATCTGCTGACATGATTTTTCCTATTCTTTTTAATTAAACTTCAAGAAGGATTCTTGCTGGATCTTCTAGCAAATCTTTGATTGTCACCAGGAATTGCACAGCCTCTTTACCATCAATCATTCGGTGATCGTAAGATAGAGCCAAATACATCATCGGTAATATTTTGACTTCACCATCCACTGCCATGGGGCGTTCTTGAATTTTATGCATACCCAAAATCGCCGTTTGGGGAGGATTTAAAATAGGGGTCGAAAGCAAGGACCCAAACACGCCTCCATTTGAGATAGTAAAGGTACCACCACTCATATCGTCAATTGACAGTTTGCCATCCCGTGCTTTGACGCCATAATCCCTGATGTTTTTTTCGATAGCAGCAAGCCCCATAGCATCAGCATCTCTAAGAACTGGCACCACCAGGCCTCTAGGAGAGGAAACTGCAACACCGATATCCTGATATCCATGGTAAATAATATCGCTGCCATCAATTGAAGCATTGACTGCGGGGTACTGTTTTAGAGCTTCAATACTTGCTCGCACAAAAAAAGACATAAAACCTAAACGTGTTCCATCGTGCTTTTTCTCGAATAAGTCTTTATATCTATTTCGAATATCCATTACGGGCTGCATGTTTACTTCGTTGAAAGTTGTCAACATGGCTGTTGTATTAGTCGCCGCTAATAGCCTTTCAGCAACCTTAGCGCGAAGACGAGTCATCGGAACTCTTTCTTCAGCACGTGCACCTCTAACCGGGGAGGGATCTGAAACAACAGAGCCTGATTGAATGCTGGTGGGAGACGCTGGCACTTCGTTGGATTTACCTTCCAGATGTTTTAAAACGTCCTCTTTAGTGATTCGCCCATCCTTGCCAGTACTTTTAATAGTATTTGGACTAAGAGAGTTTTCTTCAACAAGTTTCTTGGCAGCAGGACTCATTAACACTTCAACATTACTGTTATCTTCAACTACCTGCGACTCAAGCGCTGAAGGACTAGCTGCTTTTTCAGGTTTGACATAAGTGCTAGCTGCTTCACCGGCCTCAAATATCGCTAACAACTCATTGCTGACAATAGTGTCGCCTTCAGCTTTATTAATTTTTTTCAAAACACCATTATCAGGGGCAACTACCTCTAACAAAACCTTGTCAGTTTCAATATCAACCAATAACTCGTCACGAGCAACTGCTTCCCCTTCCTGCTTATACCAGGTGGCTATGGTGCCATCTGGCACCGATTCCGGTAGTGCAGGAGCTTTAATTTCAATAGACATGATCTTCCCTTTATTTACTTGTAGTTCAGGCTTGTTTATTTAATTCCAGTTATTATTTGTTTAGACCTAATGCATCAAGAACCAATTGCTCCTGAAGTCTAATGTGTAAAGCCGTATAACCTGCCGCAGGTGAAGCAGACAAATCCCTACCGGCATACTCCAATGCCAGTTCTGGATTTAACCTTCTCAATACATTTTTCATGTGATGCTGGCTTGGATACCAGGCACCCATATTTTGAGGCTCTTCCTGACACCAAACTGCTTCGGTCAGATTCTTATAAGGTGACAACATTTTATAAAGCGTTTCTTCAGGAAAAGGATAGAGCTGCTCCAATCGTAAAATAGCAACATCATCCAAACCTGCTTCACGGCGTTTGGCACGTAACTCATAATAAACCTTGCCACTACACATAACAGCTCTTTTAACTTTGTTAGGGTCAATATCATCCGTCTCACGCAGAACTCTATGGAAGCGACCATTCGCTAAATCGTCATAACTTGAGATGGCTTCTTTATGTCGCAACAAACTCTTGGGCGTCATCACTACCAAGGGCTTGCGCAGAGGACGCATCATTTGTCTACGCAGCATGTGGAATATTTGCGATGGATTAGTCGGCACACAAACCTGAATATTGCCTTCAGCACATAACTGTAAAAATCTCTCCAATCTTGCAGATGAGTGCTCAGGCCCCTGCCCTTCATAACCATGAGGGAGAAACATGGTTAAACCACATAATCTCTCCCATTTTATTTCACCACTTGTAACAAACTGGTCAATAACAACCTGAGCACCATTGGCAAAGTCACCAAACTGAGCTTCCCAAATTACCAGAGCATCAGGTCTTGTCGTGGCATAGCCGTATTCAAATGCAAGCACTGCTTCTTCAGAAAGCAGTGAATCATATATAACAAACTTGCGCTGCGATTCAGATACATAACTTAAAGGCACATAGGTTTCACCAGTATCCTGATCATGTAAGACTGCATGACGGTGTGAGAAAGTGCCACGTCCCACATCTTGTCCAGTTAGTCGAACTTTGTAGTTATTATCCACCAAAGTTGCATATGCAAGCAGTTCTGCGCAGCCCCAATCAAAAGGTTGCTCACCATTAGCCATCGCTGTACGTGACTCCAAAACTTTTTCTACTTGCCTGTTTAATTTAAAGCCTTTAGGAATCTGCACCAGTTTATGCGCTAAACTTTGCAACTTATTTATATCAATAGTGGTATTACATTTCATGTCAGCGCTATGGCCAAGGTAAGGACGCCAGTCGACATGAAGGGCTGTATTTGGAGCATGCACAAGACTTTTAACTACATGAGTGCCTTCATCAAGAGCCTTACGATAGCTGCTATTCATGGCTTCAGAATCAGCTTGTGACAATAAACCTTCAGCTATTAGCTTTTGTGAATATAGCGCCCGTGTAGTGGGCTGCTTTTTTATCACTTTATACATTAAAGGTTGTGTAGCTGAAGGCTCATCCGTTTCGTTATGTCCACGGCGCCGATAGCAAATCAAATCAACGACTACATCTTTTCTGAATGTATTACGGAAATCCAGAGCTAATTGAGTAACAAACAATACCGCCTCTGGATCATCTCCATTGACATGGAAGATTGGCGCCTGAACCATTTTGGCAACATCGGTACAATACTCAGTAGATCTTGCATCATCCTGGCGGCTTGTTGTAAACCCGACTTGGTTGTTAATAATAATATGTACAGTCCCGCCTGTCCCATAACCTCGAGTTTGAGACATTTGCAAGGTTTCCATAACCACGCCTTGCCCAGCAAATGCAGCATCGCCATGAACAACAAGAGGCAGAACAGTTTTTCCAATTGCATCTTGTCGACGATCCTGACGCGCCCTGACTGAACCCACAATAACTGGCGAGCCAATTTCCAAATGTGAAGGGTTGAAGCCCATACTACAATGAACTTCGCCACCGGGAGTCATAACATTTGATGAAAAACCTTGATGGTATTTGACATCACCAGAGCCAATATAACTAACCTTGCCTTCGAATTCGTTAAACAAGTCTGAAGGGTTTTTGCCCAAGGTATTTACCAATACATTCAATCTGCCACGATGAGCCATGGACATGACAATCTCTTTTGCTCCCTGGACTCCAGCTCTTTGTATAATATCGTCGATTGCAGGAATCAAACTCTCCCCACCTTCAAGGCCGAAGCGTTTAGTGCCAGGGTATTTAGAATCCAGATGTTTTTCTAAACCTTCTGCTGCACTCAAACGTTCTAAAATATGCAGCCTTTCCTCACTAGAAAAAACCGGCTGACCGGCACGGCTTTCAATTCTTCGCTGTATCCATTGCTTTTGCTCCAAGTCCACAATCCCCATAAACTCATAGCCAATAAAATTGCAATAAATGCGCTCCAGCATGGATATAATATCCGCAAGGGTAGCTTCATTCTGAGATACAAACAGAGGCTGAGTTTTAAACGTGGTATTAAGGTCGGCTTCAGATAGCTGATGAAAGTCCAGTTTTAAATCCGGGACCTCTTCTCTATGCATGAGACCTAATGGATCAAGCTTGGCGACCTGATGCCCTCTAACACGATAGGAACTTATAAGCTGCACCACACTAACCTGTTTAGCCTCATGAGAGGCAGATGCTTGCTGAAGAGCCAAGGCTGGCTGAATAAGAATTGGCGCATCACCGCGACGTGGCAAACCTTCAAATTGTTTTTCAATGCCAGAAAGAGGCTTCTCAGGATGAGTTGAGCCATTGACACCAGGAAGGTCATTAAAGTATTTCCGCCATTGCTCTGAAACGGCAGCAGGATCGATAAGATAAGCTTCGTAAAGCTCTTCAATATACTCCAGACTTCCCCCAGAAATATGACTGGAAGCAAGCATTAATTCACGAAAGTTCTCAGCGTTAGACATCGTCTTTCCTTGGTCAGCTTAGGTGGCACGCTCCATTAACATGGATCTGATATGGCCAATTGCACGAGTGGGATTCAAGCCTTTAGGGCAAACTGCAACACAATTCATAATTCCTCGGCATCTGAAAACACTAAAGGGATCTTCTAAATCAGCTAAGCGCTCATCTGTATGAGTATCACGACTATCAGCCAGGAAACGGTATGCTTGCAGCAAACCTGCAGGCCCTACAAATTTATCCGGATTCCACCAGAATGAAGGACAGTTTGTTGAGCAACAGGCACACAAAATACATTCATATAAACCATCAAGCTTGGCTCTTTCTTCTGGAGACTGTAAACGTTCAATAGCCGGTGCAGGTTCATCGTTCTGTAAATAGGGTTTTATTTTTTCATACTGCTTATAGAAAGCCCCCATATCAACAACAAGGTCACGAATGACGGGCAAACCAGGTAAAGGACGTAGTGTCAGTTTGTTATTTTTGATGACAGAGGAGACCGGTGTAATACAGGCCAAACCATTTACGCCATTAATATTCATACCATCAGAACCACACACACCTTCGCGACAAGAGCGACGATAGGCAACACTTGGATCTTCATTTTTAACCAACTGCAGAACATCAAGCACCATCAAGTCTTTGCCTTCAGGCAACTCAATTTCCACTTCCTGCATGTAGGGTTTTAAATCTGTTTCTGGGTTGTAACGATAAACACTAACTAACACGATGCGTCACCTATATTCTTAATAAGAGTCTTAGTAAGTACGGATTTTCGGTTCAAACGTTGGCACTGTAAGGGGTGTGAAATTCACACTACGTTTTGACAAGGATTTATTACCTGGCATATATAATGAATGACACAGCCAGTTCTTATCATCTCGCTCAGTGAAATCTTCACGCGCATGCGCACCACGGCTTTCTTCCCTTTTTTCTGCGGCTATTGCAGTTGCTTCTGCCACTTCAAACAGGTTTTCAAGCTCAAGTGCTTCAATACGAGCAGTATTAAATGCCTGACTTTTATCTTCCAGTTTGATATTAGCGATACGGTCTCGTAGAACTGAAAGTTTCTCAATGCCTTCGCGCATGAAATCTCCGCGCCTGAAAACGCCAAAATGATTTTGCATAATGTTTTGTAATTCTTTGCGAAGCTCTGACACTTTTTCACCTGAATTGCTTTCATTAAGGCGATTTAAGCGCTGCATTCCTTCTTCAATGTCTGTATCTGATGCGTCACGCATCTCAATTCCCTGGCTTAGCATTTTCTCGATATGTATCCCTGCTGCTCTTCCAAATACCACAAGATCCAATAAAGAATTACCACCCAGTCGGTTAGCACCATGGACGGATACACATGCAGCTTCACCCACGGCAAACAAACCTTCAATTATTTTATCATTGCCTTGAGCATCCTGGGTCAATGCCTGGCCATTAACATTAGTCGGAATACCTCCCATCATGTAATGACAAGTTGGAATAACCGGAATCGGCTCTTTTACAGGATCAACATGCGCAAAGGTTCTAGAAAGCTCAAGAATACCCGGCAATCTTTCATTTAGGGTTTTTTCACCCAAGTGATCCAGCTTTAATAAAACATGATCAGCTTCCGGGCCAACTCCTCGGCCTTCCAATACCTCCAAGACCATAGAGCGCGCGACTACATCTCGACCTGCAAGATCTTTAGCGTTTGGCGCATAGCGCTCCATAAAACGTTCGCCATCCTTATTGATTAAGTAGCCACCTTCACCTCGGCAGCCCTCAGTGACCAGTGTCCCTGCCCCATAAATACCGGTTGGGTGAAACTGCCACATTTCAATATCCTGCACTGGATAGCCAGCGCGTAATGCCATACCAATCCCGTCACCAGTATTAATCAAGGCATTAGTCGTTGAAGCATATATACGGCCAGCTCCACCTGTTGCAAATACGGTTGCTTTTGATTTTATATAAGCGGTTTCGCCAGTCTCTATACAAATGGCTATCACGCCAACGACAACACCATCCTGGTTTTTAACGATATCAGTAGCAAACCATTCATTAAAAAATACAGTGTTATTTTTCAGATTTCCCTGATATAGGGTGTGCAATAAAGCATGACCCGTTCGATCGGCGGCAGCACAGGTTCGGGCTGCTTGACCGCCGTTACCATAATCTTTTGACTGACCACCAAAGGGACGTTGATAAATACGGCCGTTTTCGGTTCGGGAGAATGGCAAGCCCATGTGTTCCAGCTCAAATACAGCCTGCGGTCCTTCACTGCACATGTATTCAATAGCATCCTGATCACCAATATAATCAGAGCCTTTTACAGTGTCATACATATGCCAGCGCCAATCATCATTCGGATCATCACTGGCTATAGCACAAGTAATTCCGCCTTGAGCAGATACTGTATGCGAGCGCGTTGGAAACACCTTGGTAATAACTGCTGTTTTATATCCTGATTGGGCAAGCTGCAGGGCTGCACGCATACCAGAGCCACCGCCACCAACAATTACCGCATCAAATGAGAGAGTTCTGATTTTAGCCACAGTTTAAATACTCCATAAAATCTGTACGCCCCAGACAAAATAGACGAATAAAATTAGAAGGCACAGTAACTCAAAACCAAATCGTACCTTGTTCGCGCTAGCACCTAGCATTTTGGGGGTAAGGTAGTCAGTCGCAATAGTCCACATACCAATCCATGCATGCGCGCAAAGAGAAAGCAAGGCAACCAAACTAAAAATACGAATAGCATTATTAGCAAATAAAGCTCGCCATTCCTGATATTGCATATCTGGTCTGGAAATAAATATATACGCCAGAAACAGGATATAAATTAGCAATATGACGGCAGATATTCTTTGCACCACCCAATCATAGAGGCCGCTTCTACCAAAACTTGTGACATTAGTTACCATATCCAAACCCCCAGAGCGATTATGAGGACCAGACTCAGAAAAATTGTAATTTTTGCTCCAACTGGCGCAGCTTCTTTGGTCTCACCAATACCGGAGTCCATCAAGAGGTGTTTGATTCCTGCGACCATGTGATAAGCCAAAGCAGACAAAATACCCCAAACCACAAACTTGGCTATTGGCGAAGTCATGGCCTCTTTTATCTGATTGAAACCCTCTTCACTGCCAAGCGAGGTATTGAAAATCCATAGCAAAATCGCGATGCCTACAAATACAATCACTCCTGACACTCGATGCGTGATAGATGTGTAAGCCGCCAGTGGCAGACTGATTGTGGAGATATCCAAATTGACTGGTCGATTATCTTTCACTTGCTAACAACCCCTCTTCTGAGATAATTACTTTTTCTATCAGTTTTTTAGCTCTGATAGATTTTTATTATCATAACCCTACAGCTTATAAAAAGAACGCATATTAGTCGCTTAAGGCCCTTTTATCAACAGCCTTGTAAAGCTTTTTTTATAAAAATCAAAAGGCATTTTTTTAAGTTATACAACAAGAAAATTGCATAAAATGGCAATGATAATTTGACAAAATAATTATCAGAAGCTAGTGTGCGACTTCCGAAATGGCGTACTTTAAAAGTACACCCTTCAAATAAAATCTCTTAACAGGAGCTCTTATGGCTGAGAAAAAAGCTCAGTTGTCATTTGATGGCATAAATGAATCCTTCGACTTACCCGTTTATGAAGGCACAATTGGCGCAGATGTTGTTGATGTAAGCAGTTTAGCAGGAAAAGGTGTATTCACTTTCGACCCTGGCTTTATGTCTACAGCTTCTTGCGAATCAAAAATTACCTATATTGATGGAGATAAGGGAGTCCTTCTTTATCGAGGCTATCCAATTGAACAACTCGCTGAAAAATCTGATTTCCTTGAATGTTGCTACCTGCTTTTAAATGGTGAATTACCTTCAGCACAACAAAAAGAAGAATTTAACTCTTCTATCAAATACCACACCATGGTGCATGAACAAATGCATAGCTTTTTTAATGGCTTTCCACGTCACGCTCATCCTATGGCTATCATGGTTGGCGTCGTTGGTGCATTGTCTGCGTTTTATCACGACAACATGCAAATCAGTAATGAACACCATCGAATGGATGCCGCGCTTCGTGTAATTGCAAAGATGCCAACCCTGGCAGCGATGTGCTACAAGTATTCCGTTGGCCAACCATTTATCTATCCGGATAACACCCTGAGTTTCTCTGAAAACTTTTTGCATATGATGTTCAGTACGCCTTGTGAAGAGAGCAAGATTAGTCCAGTTCTGGTTGATGCAATGGATAAGATATTTCTTTTGCATGCCGACCATGAGCAAAACGCATCCACATCCACTGTAAGATTGGCCGGCTCCACAGGCGCTAATCCATATGCTTGCGTATCTTCCGGTATTACTGCTCTATGGGGACCAGCTCATGGTGGCGCCAATGAAGCTGTACTGAAGATGCTCAGTGAAATTGGCGATGAATCACAAATAGATAAATTTATAGCTCGCGCTAAAGATAAAGATGACCCCTTCCGACTGATGGGATTTGGTCATCGCGTTTACAAAAACTTTGATCCACGCGCCACCGTTTTACGCGAAGCTTGCAAGAATGTTCTTGCAGAACTTCAAATGGAAGATGACCCCTTGCTTAAAATTGCAATCAAACTGGAAAAAATTGCTCTGGAAGATGAATATTTTATTGAAAGGAATTTATACCCTAATGTAGATTTTTACTCAGGGATTATATTAAAAGCTATCGGCATTCCTATTGGCATGTTTACAGTAATATTTGCTACCGGCAGAACCCCTGGATGGGTTGCCCACTGGCACGAAATGATCAGTAATCCATTTAAAATTGGTCGCCCCAGACAATTATATACTGGCCCAACTTTACGAGATTACCCTGATAAATAGATCTTTTCTTTTTAACTAGTCATATCAAGCTCTAGGGAATACTGTTCATTCCCTAGAGCTTTTTTAATTTCCCAAGATAAAAATCACATCAATTTTGGATTTTCTTAACCGCTAAACTGTTTTTTAATAAACTTCCATCAACCCTGTTCTTGCAACGCTAAATCAAGACAAAACATATAAAGAATTCGTTTTTTAAACAAACACTAGATATTATATTTTTCATAAGAATTCGACCTGAAAGAGGCAGTTATGAAATCAAGTGATTGTTCCCGCCGAAAGTTATTGCAATACCTTGCAGGCAGCCCTCTTCTAGCAGGTTTAGATAACTTACCTTTAATCGCAGCTGAAAGGCTTGATGACAGAGACTATATTGCTGAATCAGCCGAGTGGGCCGTAAACGTTTTTGACATGGAAAATGTCGCCTTAAAAAACTTGAGTCAGGCCCACTGGACTTATGTTTCTCAAGGGGTCGATGATGAACTTACACTACGAGCTAACCGAGCGGGTTATGAGCGACTTCACCTTAGGGCTCGAAGACTGGTTGATGTAAGCACCATCAGCAAACAGACTGAGTTGCTCGGACATACTCTAGCATCCCCTATTATTATGGCCCCGGTAGGAGGCTTGGGCATGGCACACACTAATGGTGAAATCGAAGCAGCTCTTGGCGCAAGAAACACTGGACATAAAATGATCTTGTCTACAGCAGCCACCTTTGGCATAGAAGACGTCACTGCGGCCCGTGGCGAACCAGTCTGGTATCAACTTTATGCAACCAATATCTGGGAAATCACCCAGGGAATATTACGTCGTGTAGAGGCATCAGGCTCCGATGTCTTGTTTTTGACTACCGACATCCCTGACCGCAATCAGGACCGTATGCGTCGTTTCGACCAGAATTCAGATGCATGTACCGACTGCCATATTCCAGGAACAACCTTTGCTGACAGGACTATGCTGCAGGGATTAAATGCCCCTCGCAATATCAGTTCACAAAATATGGCTATGGATTGGGCGTGGCTCAGACGACTGCGTGATTCTACTGACATGAAAATAGTAATTAAGGGGATCACTCACCCTGAAGATGCCCGACTGGCACTCAGTGCTGGTGTTGATGCTATCCATGTTTCCAATCACGGAGGTCGAGCTGATGAAAGCGGCTTCGCAACTATTGATTCCTTACCAGAAGTGGTTGACGTTGTTCGAGGACGTATACCAGTGATAATGGATGGGGGCATACGACGTGGAATGGATGTACTGAAAGCTTTGGCGCTTGGGGCGAATGCTGTTTGTATCGGCAGACCCTATATCTGGGGGCTAGCGGCTTTTGGCCAGGAAGGAGTAAGCAAGGTGTTACAGATACTTGATCATGAACTGGAAGTAGCCATGCGGCAGGCAGGAACACCGTCACTGGCCGATATAACGAGAGATACGGTTCGCTAGAATAACTGACTTATTAATCTTTATAGTTGGTGTCACCACCGGCCTCTACTCTAGACGATGACAAGCTCTAAGGTCTCAACCAGACCCTATATAATACCTAACATTATCTACATCTAGAGAAATAACCTGTTCCGGTATAACTTGCCGATATTTCATATGGATTTTTCCCATGCCTGCCTAATTAGTTAAAATTTTATGAGCAAATATTTCTCTATTCAGAATTATCATAGTTTCCTCTAGCCTTATTTTTATAGATTTGGATCATTATGAACTTGCTATTCTAGGTGAGCAAGCCCATGCTTACTTTAGATAGAAAGCAGGCCTTCAATCACAAACCTCAAGGTGATAAGTGTCTTTCATGCTAAAGATAAAAAAGACTCTATCTATTTAGCAGTGAATTGATTTTTGGGGTTCCTGAAAGCAAAAAACCAACATCACAATTCAGTAATGTTGGTTTTAATTGTCGCAATATATAAAACAATTAACTTTTAATTTATATAAAAATATGGCGTCCCCTAGGGGTTTCGAACCCCTGTTGCCTGGATGAAAACCAGGTGTCCTAGGCCTCTAGACGAAGGGGACAAGGTTGTTGCAATAAAAAAATGAACTGTAGGTGGTG
>JAURLP010000013.1 GCA_030831165.1 Gammaproteobacteria bacterium
ATCATACATATCCATTACCAGTTCAAGTCGGTCGTAGCTCACACGCGTATAACGTTCAATCAAATGGAAAGCATCACTTGGTCGATGTCCAACCCCCTGCGTAATTTGTATCTGGCCGTTATAGCCAATGGTATCTACCACCAAAGTATTACCTTCCCAGTAAGCGATTGAATCGCCCATGTATGATGGGTAAATATCTTCCGAATGTTCATCTGTCAGCCATAGGTTTCGCCATTCCCGATGGTATTCGAGCATTTGAATAATGCGATCACCTGAACGTGAATAGACAAATTCGAATGGACCAAACGCAACATAATCCAGGTTCCCCGGCATTGCTACAGGTTCGCAATCCTTACCTGGATACTGACCACCTAGGGTATTGGTAGGTACACCATTAATGGTAGTTGTAGCAGTTCGATCTCCAACAGCAGGATGAGTAATCGATTCCATCCTTAAATTTTCCATACCCCATGGTGTTAGTGGTGGAGGGGGGGTTTGCATACCATAATTAAAATTATTGCCCACCCCAGGCAACTGCCCCCAAACACCGCTCAAATCTCTTGGATCAAAAGAAGAACCATCCTGTGCTGAAACTATCGAAATTGGCAGAAGCAAAAAGCACACGACCAGGATTTGTTTTAATTGTTTCGCTACTCTAACTAAATCTCTCACTATATTTCTCACTCTCATCGTCTTTTCTTTTTTCTAGGTTACTTACTGCCGAGGTTCTGGTTCTGGCATAACAGTACCATCAGGCAATTCAACACTCCTGAATACTGCAGTACGATCACCATTGATAGCAGGACTGACCATGATTGTTACTTCATCACCCTGCTTGAGCGTGTTGGCAGTAAATCCCTTTTGTCTCATGCCTCGCAAAGTATCCGTTGTTTCAATAGCCCAGACTTCCTGTTCACCGGCTTCGTTCACCACTACCATGGTCATGTGTGAATGTGGATTGCCCATACGATAGGTCAGCATTGTGCCGTGTAAAGCAAGGCCAGGTCCCCCCATGTTGTATTGTGGGTAGCCGTGATGAGCTGTCACCTGTATTGAAAACCCTGCCAAGACCAACAAAACCAGACTATAAATTTTAAAATGCGTTCTCATATGTAATTCTCCTGAATTCCTAGGGTGCTAATCCGAAGTACTGATACTTCTTAGATAGTTAATGATATTCCAGATTTGTTTTTCCTGATAGGTATCCCCGTACTTGTCCATATAAGGATAGATGCCATTACTGACGTTCCAGAAAATCTCACCATCCGTTGAACCGTAATCCCACTGAGCATCAATCAGATTTGGAGGCTTTGGGCCGGGATCTGCAATTTCTGTTTCAAACTCGCTACCTCTGGCATCCAGCCCATGACAGGTAGCACAGGCCCGGCTGAACAGCTGAGCCCCTGCCCTTACTGATTCTTGGGTAGCTGGCACCGGGTTTTGAATATTAGCCGGCACTATATTATCCATTGACTGAGCCAGAAGCGTTTCACTTTGCAAAACAAAAAACGCAACTAGAAACCCTAAAAGCCCGGAGCTTTTAACCAAGCTGTTGAGGTCCTTATGCCAAGCTATCTTTTTCAACATAAAAAACGCTTCTGCTTAAGTGCTGATGATTAATTAATGTGCCAATGGATTTGGGCGTAACTGGAACTTGGCAGCAGTTGGGGTCATACCAGCGCCACCTTCTATATGCCAGGGATTACGTACTTCATTAGCTGCCCAGATAGCCCTGCCTTTCCAGCCAATATAAGGGTTATCCACACGAGCCCCCATGGAACGGGTAAAGAAACCCATTGGATAAGGAACCCTCATTACGAACCACTCTTCCGTCTCAGGGTCCAGCGCCATCAGAGAGTCCGATGCTGTACCTGTTACCCAGGGCGTATTTGCCCCTAGGCCAAAGACATTAAACTGATCCACCCAGGAGCTGTACATAAAATCAGCACTGCCGCTTACTTCTGCATTTTTCATATTGGGTGTGGGTAAAGGGTGTAAGGTCCAGCCTTCCGGACAATGTTGAGGATCAAGTTTTTCAGGCCCGAACTGAATCTCACACAGATTACGATCAAAACTTGCCAGATGTCCACTACCGGCCAGGTTAGTCCAGACTATGCCATTGCGATCTAGAGCTGAACCGCGCGGCAAGGTTCCGGCCTCACCAGGCATTTTTTCATTGTAATAAGGCGGTTCATAAACTTCAGTTGTACAAGTCAGCGGTGGATTTGAACCGGGATGGATTCTGACCATCGCGCCTGGATCATTGCCGGTATAAGCATACCAGACAGAACCATCCTGCGGATTCCATGATATAAAGTAACCATTCATGCCAACCAGTTCGTCAGCATCTGCGTCATAAGTACCATTCTGGTTGATGTCGTTATACGCAGGACACCAGCCTGATGAGGCCGTAACATCATGAGTCTCATCCCAGATACGGGGCTTGAACCAGCCGATGGCATTTTGCAGACCCAGTGCCGCCTGATAAATTGTACCGTCGGCATCTTCGGCAAAGACCGCATGGTGAGTATTAAAACAGGTATCAATCAGCTCAAACTCTCCTGTCTCGGGATCATAAAGAACTTGTTGACGACTGGCTCGCTCAATAGGGAAAAAATCAGCGAATTCATTTCCCGAGGTACAGCGTTCTGGATTACCGGCACCCCGAAAACTGTGATTAACCAGTGCTCTGCCATCTGGCAGGAAACCCTGAATTTCTGAATGTCCACGCTCCTGAGCGACCAGCGTATCGCCCCAATAAAGTGAAGGGAATTCCATGGTTTGTGGTGAGAAGGTATTTATATCAGCCAACTCAACGCCAGGTGCCAAGGGGAGCTCAACCCGTTCAACCGTATGTTGATTAGGATCCAGAACCCACATAACACCCAGATTAAAATCAGTGGCTATCATTTCCCCATTGGCATTTACATTGGGATTAAGTGGACTTGTACCGTACATGTCATGCAAAAAAGATACCGGTGTAGCGATATCCCACTGGGTGATAACAACATTGCGTTCTTCACCTTGCGGTCTGGGAGGGGCTTGTGGGAGCTCTCCGGCAGCAATACGGTCAGTCCAGTCAGCATACATCTGAAGAGTTCTATCACGACCTATTCTGGTGATGGTACCCAACATATTATTGCCGCTTTGCCCCATACGAATGCGATGATTCCATGCCTCCAGACTGGAACCAAACTGCCCCATAGCAGGGTTTATCTCACGGGTAATTTTGGTGCCTATTTGGTGACAAATCATGCAACCCTGAATTGTCGCCTTATATTCAGCCTGAGTCTCAACTCCACCTGCTGGCGCATTGGGGTTTCTGGCAACATTCGTTGGCGGCAATATTGGGAACTCAGAAGGATCTGGTAATTCTATCAAGGCATTCCAGTAACTGGCCGGATAGTATTCTGCTGCGGCTGCTGCACTTGGTGCAACAACGGCTGTTAAGGCCAATTGTTGACCTGGCACCGCGCTAACATGCTGAGATTCAACCAATCCATAGCCGCGAACAAAGACTTCATAATTGGCATCGGGCAAATCAGGTATCACATAGCGACCCTGGTCATCAGTTACCACTGTTTTGCTAAAGCCCGTTGGCAAGTCGCTGGTTTCAGCGATGACCCAAACCCCAGCCTCGGGTCCATTGGCGCTAGTAACAACACCGCCAATATCATCTTCATCAATCGGGACTGCTGTTGATTCAGCCGCAATTCCAGATTGACTGCTTAAAGCCATTAATAATCCCGCAAAAAATAGCGCCTTTGGCTGGTGACTGTATTTCATTCCAAGTTCTCCCTTGGTTTTTATTATTTATCGGGAAAGAATAACTTAACTTTTTAAGTTAAGCATCTAGTTAAGACTTTATTCATTAATTCCCATCTTTGATGAACGATTTCAGATTTTTTACTAAAAAAACAAACTTTATTCTGCCTAATAGCGTCTATATGCTTAAGAACACAAAATTAAGGTTTATTGTTAAATGCTTTCGTTAACAAAAACAGATGAACAGTTGATTGGCCTTGCATTAAACGGCTCTCAAGCTAGCTGGGTGAAACTGGTTAAGCGTTATGAAAATCTTGTCTATAACTATTGCCTGCGAATGACCAAAAACTCAGCTGAAGCAATGGATATGATGCAGGAGGTCTTTCTGGCAGTTTACCGCAACCTCCCCTCTTCCCGTGGTAAAAATTAGTTTAAGGGTTGGTTAATGCGGGTGACTTCAAATAAAACCATTGATTTCCTTCGCCTCAAAGAACGCAATCCTCAAAATTACGGTGAACACTTTCAGGAAGAAGATTTTAGCCATAGTGCTCAAAACCCTTTTTCAGAACCAGCAGAAAATTTTGCCAAAGCTGATAATCAAAACCAGGTAAAGGCATTAATGCAGAGTCTACCAATCGAGCAGCGTCTGGTTGTCGAACTTAAATTTTTTCAACAATTCACCTTTGAAGAAATAAGTATGCAGCTGAACGTACCAACTAATACTGTCAAAACCCGGCTTTATACCGCCTTAAACACATTAAAAGATCAAGTGGGGAAACAACTTGTCTTGTGATCATAAACTCATTGCCGATCATGTCATTGACTATATTGAAGGGTCCCTGCCTGACTATTTACGCAGACAATGTGATGACACCTTGCAACATTGCCAGCACTGTCAACAAACCGTGCAGAAGGCGCATGAAATTTATCACCTTGCTAATGGCTGGATGGTGCAGGAAGCCCCATCATGGTCGTACGCTCAACACGCTGTAAGACCCCCAGTTAAACCGCAATTTAGCTGGCCTAATATGGCGGCGCTTGCCTTTTCTTTTATGGCTATTTGCCTGGTCGTTTTTCAATTTGAAGTCTCTGTCGATAATGGCTTGCTGATCAGTTTCGGTGGCTCTCAAAGTGAGGCGCGAATTCAGGAATTACTGGCGCAACAGCTTGAAGAGTTTCAAACCCAGCAAAATCTGACTCTGGAGACGCGGTTGGATGACTATACAAAATTTCAGGATATCAACAACCAGCTCGTCCTCTCAGAGTGGTTTGATAGAAATCGTGAAGAACGTCAGAACGATCTCAATTTTTTAATGAGTAGCTGGGAAACTCAGCGCTTTCAAGACAGACAGCGTGTTAATCAACAACTGGGCATTCTGGCCTCAAATCAAATTAACAGTAATGAATATTTAAATGAATTAGGGCAAACCGTTGGTTATCCAATAGGAGGAAGTTTATGAAACCGTTAATCCAAAAATCTTTGGTACGGACTTTAGCCACTATTCTTGGTCTCAGCACTTTTAAAAGCATCGCCCAACAGAATGAAGATTTTAGTGATGCCATTAGAGACTTAGACATCATGAGTAATATTTTTGAGGCAGCGCTTGAACCGCGTCGCGACATGAATAGCTTCAGACCCGTATCCATTATTGATAAGGCAAGCTATCTGGCTGATCAGGGTATGGTGTTTTCTTTCATTCAACCAGGCGGCAGAGGCATGATGGCTTTTATTGGTATTGACGATATGCCCGGTGCACCCTTTGCCGAAATGGAAATTAACTTGTCTGAAATGGCGAGAGAGATTAGCACTGAGGTAAGGAGATCCTTACCTAATGGTAACTTTCCTTTTTCAGGTGGCGCTTTTAATTCAATCGTAATGCTTGAAGAAGAAATTGAGGCTCTGGAAGAGATGAGTGAATATATTCGTGATCAACAGGAGGAAGTGCGCGATTTACAGCGGGATATGCGTGACTTACAACGAGAGTTGCGTAATACCGACAATGATGATGAAGATCGTGCCAAAATTGACCTTCGTATAGTAGAACTGCAAGCACAAATTGATGTTGAAATGGAAAACCTAGAAGCCCAGAACTCTGCCTACCGAAGTGTCATGCAAGAGTATCGACAAGAGCGGGCTCAAGAAGAAGCAACTAGAAATGCAGCCGCTCAAAATTTAATTATTTCAACGCTATGCGATTACGGCAACACGCTACGATCCTTCCAGAAGGATGAGCATGTCACTGTCATCATGCAGAACTTTAGTGACAACCTGGATCAGGTGTATGTATTTGATTATACCGATGTCGCTTCTTGCAGCTCAGTCGAAGAATTATTACAAGTTGCTACGGCTTATCAACTTTAATAATAGTTAAATAAATCTGGGGCTTTAATGTCACTCTTAGGCCGGGCTTTATCCCCCCGGCCTTTTTTTATTGGCTTATTTCAACCAACCCAAGAGCCTTCAGCTTATAAAGAGCCTTCAGCTTGCAAAGAGCCCTCAGCATGCAAAGAGCTTTCAGCGCAGTAGAGAACCATCATCAAAAATACCGGTGCTATGACAGCCCAAGCCCTGCTCGGCAGCAGCTTCTTCCAGAGCGACAAATTCCTCATAATAATTATCATCTGAACGATAGCGAACAACTTCGGCAAAGCCTTCTGCTATCAACTGTCTTTCGACTAATATTCCATTAGCATAGACATAGCGCAACAATCTGCCATTCGCGTCTCTATCTGTTTCATCACGCTCAAGCCTTAAATCGAAACCTTCAACTAAACGTCGGTTGGCCAGACTCGACTGCTGATAGCACGCTTCACCAAATTCCGGCGTATTGGCAGCAATATAGCGAACCCGTTCAACCTCACCGTTGATAAAAACATCGATAGTATCGCCATCAATGACTTGTCTGAGCTGTGCAATTTCAACATTCTGGTTTTCTTCAGAGCCTCCATTGCCAGTTGTTGATGCTGGCGCCTCATCAGATCTGACAATATCGAGCCCCGATTCCAGCGTTTCATAAAAGAAAGGTTGTACATACCGCACAATCAGGCTGTTATCTTTCAAGAAAAGATCAAACTGACTAAGTAGCACCGCCAAGGCAATAAATAATAAAACAATCAGGGTGGTTTTCATGCGCTACAACTTAGCAGCAAAATGCTATGCTTAACAATCATTCGTCAGCAAAAAGTTTAATCAGGTCACCCTTTGTCAGCAGATTCTCCCAAAGACCGTTTAGGTAAATTCTTTTCGGTATTCAAATATAGCCGAGTCGCCTTGACGCTGGTTTGGAACACCAGTGCTGCGTTAACTATTGTTATGGGTTTATCGACGCTTGTGACAGGCATACTACCTGCAGCAATTGCCTCTGTCGGTGGCTTTATCGTCGACGCTGTGGTCACAGCAATTAATTCCTCTGGCGCAGATCAGGATCTTGCCCAAATGCGTGTGCTGTATCTGGTATTACTGGAAGCGGCCCTGGTGGTAATGATATCGGCCGCTCAACGTATCAATTCTGTATGCCAATCCATTCTGCGCGTACTGCTTGGCAACAAGATCAACGTGATGATTCTTGAGAAGGCGCTAACTCTGGAACTTGCGCATTTCGAGGATTCTGAATTCTACGATAAATTAACACGAGCAAGGCGTGAAGCATCAAGCCGTCCATTAAGCCTGGTGATAAAAACCTTTGATCTCATTCGCAATATGATTTCGCTATTAACCATTGCTACCTTTCTGTTTCAGTTTTCACCCTATGCTGTCCTGTTGCTGATTACAGCCGGCATCCCAGCTTTCGTCGCAGAAGCTAAATTTTCGGGAGAAGCATTTCGTATCTACCGACGCCGTTCTGCAGAGCGACGCATGCAGCTTTATCTGGAAATGGTTTTAACGCGAGAGGATGGCGTTAAGGAAGTCAAACTGCTAGACCTTGGAAGGCTTTTTCTTGATCGTTATATTGGTATCTTCAAAAAGATATACAAGGAAGATCGCAATCTGGTTTTACGCAGAGGCTTCTGGGGCTTTGTTCTCGGCATCCTGGCCAGTGCAGCCTTTTATTTTGCTTATGGCTGGGTGGCTTTTGCTGCGATTGCGGCCACCATAAGTATTGGTCAAATGACCATGTATATCGCCCAGTTCCGTTTGGGCCAAAATGCAGTCAGTGACAGCCTGACCTCAGTTAATGGAATGTATGAAGACAATTTATATCTTTCTACCTTAACGGAATACCTTGAGCATAAAGTACCTGAAGCCAGTGGTGAAATCAGAATTGGCCCAAACCCTGCTGATGGTATTCGTTTTGAAAATGTCAGTTTTTATTATCCGGGTTCGACTATTCCAGCTTTGGATAACTTAAGTCTTGAAATAAAGCCCGGGGAAAGCCTGGCTTTGGTTGGAGAAAATGGTAGTGGTAAAACCACTTTAATAAAGCTTTTAACCCGTTTATATACACCAAACGAAGGAAATATTTATCTGGATGGTTTGAACATTAAGGACTGGGATATCGAAAGTCTGCGTGCAAAAATCGGTGTCATTTTTCAGGACTTCGCCCGTTACCAGTTACTGGTGGGTGAAAATATCGGCATCGGCGATGTCGATAAACTCAATGAGAAAGAACTGGTCAATGAAGCTGCAACCAAAGGTATGGCAGATTCATTTATTCAGGAATTACCTGATGCCTACAATACACAACTTGGTACCTGGTTTAACCAGGGCAAAGAACTTTCCGGAGGGCAGTGGCAGAAAATTGCCCTCTCACGTGCTTTTATGCGAAACCGGGCTGACATACTAATTTTGGATGAACCCACTGCCGCTATCGATGCCAAGGCCGAAGCTGAAATATTCAGTCATTTTCGTGAACTGACTTCCAATAAAATTTCGATTATTATTTCTCATCGTTTTTCCACAGTGCGTATGGCCGATCACATCATCGTATTGGAAAAAGGGCATATTTCAGAACAGGGCAGTCATCAGGATTTAATAAAACTGAACGGACAT
>JAURLP010000001.1 GCA_030831165.1 Gammaproteobacteria bacterium
AGTCTCGCGCCTCCGGGGTGTAGCGCAGTCTGGTAGCGCGCCTGCTTTGGGAGCAGGATGTCGGGAGTTCGAATCTCTCTACCCCGACCAATTTCAACCTGCTATATTGTGAACCCGATTTAAGCGCCCGTAGCTCATCTGGATAGAGCATCGGCCTTCTAAGCCGAGGGTAGCAGGTTCGAATCCTGCCGGGCGTACCAGTTTTGCTCTAGGTATGGTTCGAAATAGCAAAACTACAAATTTTTCTTAATGGTGGCCGTAGCTCAGTTGGTAGAGCCCAGGATTGTGATTCCTGTTGTCGCGGGTTCGATCCCCGTCGGCCACCCCATTATAGTTTTCAGTTGATCTAGTTATTTTTTTAAATCCAATATCATTTCTCACTGCGCTTTTAACAGTGCTATCTGCTATCTATAGTGCATTCCTCAAAATTCTTGTTTACTATCCAGTAATAACAAAAATATGGGAGTATGCATGTCATATATCCAGAAAATAAAACTAAGTAATATTGTTGTCATTGTTGGTGTTTGTGCCATTTTTTTGTGGACGCTAAGCCCTGCAGCAATGGCACAGGTCGTTGAGCCAGATGAGCATGATTTTATGATTGCCGGTCCTGATGAGCTCTTGCCACAAGATGACACCGGTTGGGTTTACGTATATGGTCATCCAAGTGAACCGGGTCTTTATGTTGTGCAAATTACCTGGGCGCCTGGCACTGGCAGTCGGCCGCATTATCACGATCAAGCTCGCTATATTAATGTGCTCAAAGGTAATTGGTGGGTAGCTATAGGGCCAGACTCTGATGTATACGATCCAGATAATATGATTATGGTAGAAGAAGGCGCATTTATCTACGAGCCACCTTATGGTCATCACTACGACAAGGCAAAGGATGAAGAAGTCATCGTTCAGATTATGGGCATAGGGCCTGTTGAGACAACGCCTATACCTCAATAACATGAAAGTACCGTATCTTCTTATCAGCATTGTCTTATGTCTGAGTACTCCGGCAAATGCTCAATTAGCCACTCCCAATGATGCTGGCCTGAGCTTTGGCCATGTCCATCTTAATGTGCCTGATATTGAGGAGCACATAAGTCTCTGGATTGATCATTTTAATGGGGAGCGCATTACTGTTGGTTCTAGCAGCGCAGTTAAATTCCCCAACTTTATTCTGATGTTTAACCAAAGCGAGCCAAGCATCCCTTCAACTGGCTCGGTTATGCATCATTTTGGTTTTAAACTTCGTGATATGAGTAAGTTTATTGATAAATGGGAGGCTGCAGGTTTTGAGATGGGACCAATCTTTGTTGGTTCAGAAGGCTATACCAATGCCTATATAACCTTGCCTGGGGGCGTGGAAGTTGAATTGCAGGAAGATCAGAGTCTTTACAGGGAATTCACTGGCTATCACATCCATTATTCCAGTGACGCTTATGAAGAGCTTCTTAAATGGTACAACGAGACTTTTAACCTGGTCACACAAGCCAGAGGCACTATTGCTTCCGCGACTAATGTCCCAGGTATGAATTTAAGCTTTGGACAACTCGGTGCAAGGCCTTTTGAACTTGGTGAAGGCCCCTTTGCAGGTACTGATGGGGCAGCTATTGATCATGTCGGATTTGAGATAGTGAATTTGGAAGCCTTTTGTCTTGTGCTGGAGGCCAAAGGCATTGTGTTTGATCAAGCCTACCAAAGGATGGGCAGGCTTGGTTTTGCCCTCGCATCTTTTACAGATCCCAAGGGAGTTAAGGTGGTGCTGACGCAAGGCTTGCGTGAATTTTAAATTAAAGTAATACTTTAATTTAAATATATAGTATCTTGAAATATAAGTATAATATATAAATTTTAATTAGCTTTAGTTAATGCGCTTATTGCCTTTTATTAAGCCATACAGTGTTCCATAATAAGCAGCATTATTCTTGACGGACATATTAAGGCTCTGGCTCATTGAGCGCTGGGCTTTGCTGAGTTCATGATATTGTTGGCACAAATAAGGCAGACAGAAATTATCAATTCAATGAGACTCAAAAACAAAACAATAAAATAGCCATGCTAAAACGCAGAACACTGATAAAAGGAACTCTTGGCAGCATTATTGCCTTAGGCCGCTCTATACCTGTCTTTGCACAGCAAAGCATTTCTTCTTTAGTATTATCACCCGGGCTCTATTTGATTCAAGGCTCCGGTTGTAATGCTGTACTGGCTGATCTTGCGGATGAATTGCTGGTCATAGACGGGGGACTACAAGAAAATGCGGATAGTTTACTCAATGAGATTAACAGGCTGGCGCCGGGGAAAATGATAAGCAGGCTATTTAATACCAACTGGCGACCAGAACATTGTGGTTTAAACTATGAGCTTGGAAATAGCGTAGCAATTTTTGCGCATGAAAATACAAGGCTTTGGCAAGGGGCTGATCCCTTTGTTGAGTGGGAAAATAAGCACTATCAGCCAATGCCGTTGAATGCACAAGCCAATCATGGTTTTTATAACGGAGGCAGTCTGGCGCTAGCGGATGAAACGCTTCGCTTTGAACACTTGCACAAAGCCCATACTGATGGAGATATTTATCTGCATTTTAAAGAAGCAGATATATTGGTGGTCAGTGATTTATTGGCGGTAAACAGTTTTCCACTGATTGATTATACAAGCGGAGGCTGGATTCGCGGATTGCGTGATGCAACGCAGGTCTTGCTCGATATTGCTTCAGATAGCACCAAGATTATTGCTTCCCGAGGATCTGTGTTCACCCGCAACGATTTACTAGAGCAGCATGCTATGTTGCAAAGTGCATGGCAGGCAGTGGTCTCTGCTTTTCAGAACGGCTTGAGTCTGCAGGAATTTCAGGAATCTAATCCAATGCAGGCCTATGTTGCTGAGCGTGGGGATCCCAGGTTATTTTTACAGCAGGTTTTTCGGAGTGCCTGGTACCATATAAGTGAAAGAACTATTCCTAATGTTATTTAAGGTCTGCATGCAAAAAAAAATTCAACAAGTGCTTACAGTTACAGGAGCAATGTGTTGCAGTGCCTATATCAATGCGGCAGACAGGGATTCGAATGAACTCAACGCTAACTGGGAGACTCTAGAAACCTATTGCATGGATTGTCATAATTTTCAGGACTATTCAGGTGGAATCGATTTCACACTTTTCGATCCTGCCGATGTTGTTGAAGAAGCTGAAATTTTTGAGCGCGCCATCACCAAGTTGCGTGCCAATGTCATGCCTCCCCCCAATCAGCCGCAGCCAGATCAAACAACACGCTGGCAGTTAATCAGTAGTCTTGAAAACACCCTGGATGAGCATGCCATGAGCAATACGCAACCTGGCAGGGTGGGCTTGCATCGAATGAACCGTTCAGAGTATATCAACGCTATCTATGAGTTGACGGGTGTTGAATTGACAACTGATGTGCTGCCTCAGGATGACGTCAGCGACAGCTTTGACAATATCGCAAACGTACTGAAAGTCTCACCCTCATTTCTGGATCAGTTTATTTCTGCTGCACGTCTGGTCAGTGAAAAGGCGATAGGTAACCCTGAACCCCTTATAGAAACCAGTGTCTATAACATGGATAGTTCAAATCAAACCAGTCATGTCCACGGTTTGCCCCTGGGAACACGAGGCGGCATTTTGGTTGATCATCTATTTCCGGTAGATGGTGAGTATGCCTTTAGTGTCGAGGGTTTGTTTACGCGCCTGTATCACGTTGGCATTGAGAATGAAGAAACCATTATTATTACTATCGATGGCGTTGAAGTGTTCAGGGAAAATATTGGCGGGCAGGATGACTTGCAATATGTCGATCAGCAACAGGCGCCAGCCATTGCAGATATAAGCTCCCGTTTCAGAGATATTCGAATTGATGTCAGCTCAGGCAAGCACAGCGTTGGCATGGCTTTTATCGCGCACAGTTTTGCCGAGGCTGATGATCCCTTGCGAAATACCGGTGAAAATATTGGCATAACGAGATTGCTTAGAGCACGCACTTTAAGCATTCAGGGGCCGTATCATCCTACCGGTGTGATCAATACACCAAGTCGTGACAAAGTCATGATCTGTCATCCTGCCATGCCTGCTGAAGAACTGGATTGTGCCAGGCAAATATTCAGCAACCTGGCGACTCAAGCTTTCAGGTATCCGGTAACGAGTGCAGAACTCGAGGCCCCTATGCAGTTTTTTGCGGAAGCCAGGGAGCGGGGCAGTTTTGATGACGGTATAAAAAACGGTATGGTTTCAATTCTTACCAGCCCAAAATTTCTGTTTCGTAGTGAAATACCCCCTGGGGGAACGCAGCCGGGAGAGAAATTTAAACTCAGTGATCTTGAGCTGGCTTCAAGACTGGCTTTCTTTTTGTGGAGTTCTCCTCCTGATGCACAACTGATTACTCTGGCATCGCAAGAAACACTTTCGCAAGCCGAAATCCTGGAGCAGGAAATTAATCGTATGTTAAGCGATCCTCGTGCGGAGGCTCTGGTGGAAAATTTTGCATTTCAATGGCTAAAACTCAGAGCGCTCTACGACGTGAATCCTGATGGCGAAATATACCCTAAATATGATGAGGGTCTCAGGGATGATCTGATTGAGGAAATGAAACTGTTTATTAGCAGCATCATGCAGGAAGACCGCAGTGTGCTGGAACTGCTGTCGGCTGATTACAGTTATATCAATGAGAGACTGGCGCTGCATTATGACATTGCTGATATCAGGGGTGATCAGTTTCGTCGTGTGCAACTCAAAGACCAAGAAAGATACGGTCTTCTGGGTAAAGGGGCGGTACTCATGGTGACCTCTTATGCCAACAGAACAACACCCGTGCTTCGAGGCGCCTACATTATGGAAAATTTGATTGGTGTTGAACCAGCGTCTCCTCCACCCAATGTTGAAGCCTTTCCGGAAACGCCGGAAGGCTCAGCCGTGGCTTTAACGGTCAGGGAGAGGCTGAAATCGCATCGTGCAGATCCATCTTGTGCCAGTTGTCATGATGTCATGGATCCCCTGGGCTTGGCCTTGGAAAACTTTGATGGCATAGGAGCCTGGAGAGTACGTGACAGCGATGCCGGTAATGAGCCCATCGATGCCTCAGGCCAGCTTGCCAATGGGCAGCCTATCAATGGGGTGAATGATTTGCGTGAGGCTTTGCTGGCGAACCCTGATCAGTTCGCTCAGGTGTTTACAAAAAAATTAATGACCTATGCCCTTGGCAGAACCGTCGAATATCAGGACATGCCAACTGTTCGTTCGGTCGTCAGGTCAGCGGCGAGTGATAATTATAAATTCTCAAGTATTGTCAAAGGCATTATTAACAGTGAACAGTTTATGATCTCTGTCGCACCAGAAATTGAACTAACAACAGCGGGAAATTAGACGGAGAGTTTTATGTTTATAAGCAAGAAACATCTTCCACGCAGAACTTTTTTACGAAATGCAGGTGTCAGTATTTCGCTACCACTGCTGGATGCGATGATTCCGGCAGCCACCGCACTGGCGCAAACGGCAGCCATGGCGCCACCGCGAATGGGTTTTTTCTATTTTCCGCATGGAGCAGTGATGGATAACTGGACACCGGATCAGAGTGGCACCGATTTTGAATTAAAATCCATTTTGGAGCCGCTAAGTCCATTTAAGGATCAGCTTACAATAGTCAGTGGACTTGAAAACAAACGCGCTAATGGGCCTGTTCATGCAATTACGCCAGGCACCTGGCTCACTGGGGAAGCCCCCCGGGTCAGTCACGACCCTTTTGGTGGTGTGACGATTGATCAAATCGCCGCGCAGAAAATTAGTCAGGACACTCCCTTGCCGTCAATTGAAGTCTGCACGGAAGCAACCGGAGCTTCAGCGTGTGATCGCGACTATGGTTGTTCTTATGGCTCAACTATTTCTTTCAGAACACCGAGCACGCCATTGCCGATGGAAAATAATCCCAGAAAACTGTTTCAGACCTTGTTTGGTGTGGGGGACAGTGCTGAAGAGCGTGCAGTTATTGCTTCGCAAACCAGTTCAGTACTTGATCAGATCATGTCTGAAAGCAGTCAGCTGGCCAAACAGCTTGGTGCAGCAGACAGGGTGGTTCTGAGTGATTACCTGGAAAGTGTTCGTGAAATTGAACGCCGAATCCAGAAAACCGCTGAACATGATATGTCCGGTATTGATTTGCCTGATGCGCCACTGGGTATCCCTGTTGATTTCGATGAGCATATGAATTTACAAATGGATTTGATAGCCATGGCCTGGCAGGCCAACATGACACGTGTTGCCTCAATGATGTTTGCTGCTGAAGTAAGCAATAAATCCTATAACCATATCGGTGTGTCTGATGCCTTCCATCCGCTTTCTCATCATCAGAATAACCCGGCTAAAATTGCCAGACTTTTACGTGTGCAGGAATATCATTCAAGAGTGTTTGCGAGATTTGTGCAGAAGTTGGCTGATACTCAGGATGGAAACGGATCGATGCTGGATAATTCGATTATTCTTTACGGCAGTAACATGAGTGACAGTAATGCGCATAACCACTTTCCCTTACCTTCAGCCATTGTCGGCACCGGAGGGGGTAGAATTAAAGGCGGCCAGCATCTGGTCTATCCGGATTACACACCGGTATCCAATTTAATGCTAACCCTGATGGATCGCATCGGGGTGGAAATGGAAAGTTTTGGTGACAGTACCGGGCGGTTTGCCGAGGTTTAGTCTATGTGGAATCAACTCTTTAGTGCGTTGCTACTCCTAGCTTCTTTTGTCGTCGGGCTGGGTTCTGCTGCTAATGCACAGCAGGATCTTCTGAATCTGGCCAGCAGGGGAGAAACCCAGGCTGTGCTGGCTGCGCTGGATGCTGATACGGCAATTGATGGTGTTCAAGCAGATGGCACCAGTCTTTTGCACTGGGCGATTTATTACAATGACCTTGCGTTGGTGAATAGCCTGCTGGCCTTGGGTGCTGATGTCAATCTTCGCAATAACTATGGGGCAAGCCCTTTTTTTCAAGCCGCAATTAACGTCAACCCTGAGGTTATAGAAGCACTGCTGGATGCCGGGGCAGATCCCAATGAAAGCTTTGCTGATGGCCAGACTGCCATTATGGTAATTGCTCGCACCAATAAGCTCGATGCTGCCCGAGTTTTGCTGGATAAAGGTGCAGACGTCAACAAAGCCGAGCTGTTTCGGGGGCAGACCGCCTTAATGTGGGCGGCGGCTCAGAAACAACCCGAGATGCTGAAATTATTACTCGATCATGGTGCAGACCCTAATGCTCGATCAAACCTGAATAACTGGGAGCGGCAAGTCACCGCAGAGCCACGCATGAAATTTATGCCAGTAGGTGGTTTAACGCCGTTACTTTTTGCTGCCAGAGAAGGATGTACTCTTTGTGTAGAGTATCTGATTGCCGCTGGTGCGAATATACAGATGAGCGATCCCGAAAATATCAGTCCTTTGATTATGGCTTGTTTAAATGCTAACTGGGATTCAGCTCGATTGCTGTTGGAAGCGGGAGCCTATGTTAATAAATGGGATATTTATGGTCGATCGCCAATTTACGCGACCGTTGATTACATTACGATTCCGCATGGGGGTAGGGCCGATAAATTATCCAGTGACCTCACCTCCAGTCTTGAATTTCTGGAGCTCTTACTGGAAGCCGGTGCCAATCCCAATCTGCAATTGAAAGTTGTACCCCCATATCGCCATCTTGAAAGTGACCGCACTGGTTTTGGTGAGCGCTTATTGCTTTCTGCGGGGGCTACGTCCCTGATCCGAGCAGCACGAGGTGCTGATGTTGATGCAATCAAGCTACTCTTGGCACACGGGGCTCTAATAAATCTAGCCAATGATCGAGGTGTGACGGCACTTATGGCGGCTGCTGGCTATAGTACCAGGCCAGCAGATACGCGTGGTCGATTTAGAACAGAGATTGAGGCTATAGCAGCCACTCAAGCCTTATTAGACGGTGAGGAAATTGCAGTGAATCTTCAGGACAATCTTGGTAGCACTGCATTACACGGGGCAGCGCAGATGGGTTGGACAGCCATGGTAGCGCTTTTAATTGAACATGGCGCAGATATCAGCATTAAAGATAGTTATGGTACGACTGCGCTTGACCATGCACTGGGCAGAGGCGGGCAATTCCGTGATGGGGGTGGTGACGTGCACCTTGAAACAGCGGCGCTGTTACAATCCTTGATGGATTAAGCATATAGCTGCTGATCGCTGGTCGATCATTTATCTGCCCGAATAACGATCCTTCAGGCTCTGATACAGCATTTGCTGAAACTCAGGGTGTTCACTGTCAATTTCAGTCATCACTTCTACCAGGTGTTCATTATCTTCACGGCCATGCCAATGCTTGTCATAAGTGCCTTCCTTGTAGCCATGATCCTGACGGAAAAAATTAAGGACATTTTTGCCGACGTACTGACAGAACAGCTCTGTCCAATCCATCTTGCAATCACTTAACAAAGACTCAAACAAAGGGATGTTTATGCGTCTGGCAGCCGCCAGACCTATTTCAAGCTCTACTTTAGATATTAAGTCTAACTCATTGATATTATAATTTTTATTATCAAATTTTATTATCTTATCTTCGTTTAGTTGTGAGAGCAGTAATTCGGTGGCGAGCTTTTGGTTAGCTTTGACTTCGAGCAGAATATGGGACAGGGTGAAGTGCCAGATATCGACCAGTTCCATCTGTAATTGCTCGAGATCACAGTCCTGTTTTTTCCACCACTTCCAGCCATGATGCTCCATGGCTTCAGCCCCCTCTACAACAACGGCTCTTAGGTAGGGGTAGCCAGCATTAACCCAGTCCGGGTTAACTTTTGCATTCATATTTGCCTGTAAGGTGAGCATGACCTCAGCCTGAGTTTGAGTCAGCATAAAATTATCCGCTTAATTAATTACTGCCTTGATACAGTGATTCTAATCAAAAAATATTGAAGTAGATTATGCCAGAAAAACAAGTTCAGGTACTATCGCACTCGGATTAGGGAGTAATAGAGTTAAGTATGTTACATACGAGTTCGCGTTTTTATCGAAAACACAAAAAAGCCTGGTATGGGAGGCAAACTCGAGGAGCGGCTCGTACGCGTCTGTTTTCTTTATCCCTGATTCTATTGCTCCTGGTGATAATGCATGTAAGTGCGATGATGCTGGTTGAGTCTTTGAACCTTTGGGAAGCGATCTGGCTTACCCTAACGACTATCACAACTGTGGGTTATGGCGATTTAGCAGCTGATTCGTTTGTCGGCCAGATTGCTACAGTCGCGTTTTTATATGTCCCGGGCATTGCATTGCTTGGCCAATTTTTAGGTGAGTACGTTGATTATAGAATTACTAGCCGGGAACAAAGGCTGCAAGGTTTATGGAGGTGGAACATGAAAGATCATATTTTAATTTTAAATACCCCTTTGGTCGGTGGAGATACTTATTTGCGGCGTTTAATTGAGCAAATTTCCTCAACGCCAGAGTTAAAGGAGCTGCCCATACAAATATTGACACCTGCTTATCCAGAGGGTCTGCCTCCTGCGCTACAGGCAATGGGGGTCGTGCACCATTCAGGGACACCTACCAACTCTACAAATTTGGAGGCCGTTAATGCCTCAGAAGCGAAATATATTTTTGTTATTTCACATAATGCGGCATCTATCAATCCGGATAGTCAGACCATCGATATCCTGGAGCACTTAAACAGCATACCTCTGAAAGCTTTCGTGGTTGCCGAGTGTGTCGATGACGATAACCGCAAGCGTTTTTTAAGATTAGCCGCTGATACCGTTATCAGGCCTGTCCGGGCATACCCTGAATTGGTTGTCAGATCGATGGTCGCGCCTGGCACTGAGCAGGTTATGGAAGATATGTTTACTTACCATGGTGCGCACCAAAACCGCTATCAGGTATCTTTGAAAGGTTTGTTATGGAAGGAGGTAGTCTGCGCCATTATGCAGGCAGGGCTGGGAACAGTTCTGGCTTATATCAAAGCCTCTGGTGAATTAATAACATCCCCCAGAGCTAATGACGAGATAGAGGCTATTGCCCTCATAGTTATGGTCAGACAGGATAATGAACCGTCTGCCGAATCTATTAACGCCTGTCTAGGTAGCCTGGTATAAAAAATATTTGCACAGCTCATTAGCCGGCACTATCTTGATAGGACACAGGGATGTGTCAATTGGCAGGATGCTAAAAAGCAAAAAGCTGGGGAAGGGGTGGTCTTAAGGCCACCTTTTCTTTTGCATTTAGGGTAAAATATGCGGCTTGATTTTTAGCCGTTCAGAAATCCGCCTTATGTCGACAGCAATATCTATTAAAGACCTTCATAAAACTTATGACAATGGCCATCGGGCCTTGAATGGCATTAGCCTTGAAGTCGCCGAAGGTGATTTTTTTGCCTTACTCGGCGCTAATGGTGCTGGTAAATCGACTACTATCGGCATTATTGCAACGCTGGTTCGCAAAAGTGGCGGATCCGTTGAAGTCTTTGGTAAAAATGTTGATGCCAATACCTATGAAACTAAACTGGATTTAGGCATCGTTCCCCAGGAAGTTAACTTCGGACTTTTTGAAAAAGTAAAAGATATTTGTGTAACACAAGGTGGCTATTATGGTTTGCCCAGAAAGATTGCAGAAGAGCGATCTGAAAAATATTTAAAAAAACTGGGGCTGTGGGATAAAAAAGACCAGCAAGCCAGAAATCTTTCGGGTGGTATGAAAAGGCGTTTATTGATAGCGCGTTCATTAATTCATGAGCCCAGGTTGCTTATTCTTGATGAGCCTACTGCCGGAGTGGATATCGAATTACGACGTTCGACATGGGAATTTCTGCAAGAAATTAATAAAGCAGGAACAACCATAATCTTGACGACACATTACCTGGAAGAAGCCGAAAGCTTATGCCGAAACATCGCTATTATTGATAAGGGTGAAATTGTCGAAAACACCAGTATGCGTGCCTTGCTGAAGAAACTGGATACGGAAACCTTTATTTTTGACAGCCGTGAAGATTTATTAGCAACACTCCATATAGATGGATTTGATATTGTACAGATTGACTCAAACAGTTTCGAAATAACCCTGGATAAAAGCCAGGATATTAATCAGGTTTTTGATTTGCTCGATGAGCAGGGTATAAAAATTAAAAGCATGCGTAACAAGACTAATCGTCTTGAGCAGTTGTTTGTTTCTTTATTGCGAAAATCCAATACAAGAAATCCAGAAATTGAAGAGGGGTCCAAGTAGATGTCCGGAGTGTCAGCACATTATCGGTGGATAGCATTTAGCACGCTGGTCAGAAAAGAAGTGCGTCGATTTATGCGCCTATGGATTCAGACTCTGGTGCCGCCCGTCATCACCATTTCCCTTTATTTTGTGATATTTGGAAACTTGATTGGTCGCAGGATTGGCGATATGAACGGCTACTCCTATATGGATTTTATTGTGCCAGGCCTAATACTAATGGCGGTAATTAATAATGCATACGCCAATGTTGTTTCTTCCTTTTTCTCACAAAAATTTCAGCGCAACATAGAAGAGCTGCTGGTTTCTCCAGTACCCAATTATGTCATCCTGATAGGTTTTGTTGTGGGTGGCTCCGCGCGTGGATTAATGGTCGGTTTGATTGCCAGCATTGTGGCGATGTTTTTTAGTGGCTTTTATATGCATAACATTTTTATTGCCACGACCGTGGTCTTACTTTCGTCAGTGGTGTTTTCACTGGGGGGTCTTATTAACGCAATTTATGCCAATAAATTTGATGATGTCACTATTGTTCCAACCTTCATATTAACTCCCTTGATCTATCTGGGAGGGGTTTTTTATTCCATTGATCTTTTGCCTGATTTTTGGAAGGCGGCCTCTTATATTAATCCAATATTTTATATGGTTGATGCTTTTCGTTTTGGGATATTAGGCATTTCAGATGTGAATATATTTTATGCTCTGCTTATCTTGTTGGCTTTTGTTGTTGGTCTTTTTTCCTATGCCTTGCTCTTATTGAATAGAGGCACAGGCTTAAGGAGCTAGGATGGCTGACAACCCGCTTGGCAAAGAGACTTTTTATCCGAGCTCTTTTGATCCAGACTTGCTTGTTCCATTGCCGCGTTCTAGCAATCGCTTTCATTTAGGTTTAAGTGAGCAACTGCCTTTTATCGGTGAAGATATATGGCATGCCTATGAGATTTCATGGCTGAATAATCAGGGGGTACCCAAGGTTGCTATTGGCAGGTTTGTTTTTCCATGTAAGAGTCCAAATATCATTGAGTCCAAATCTTTCAAGTTGTACTTAAATTCCCTGAATCAAGAAAAATTTAATGACAAGCAGTCGGTCATAAATTTGTTAACTGAGAATTTATCCCGTTGTGCTGGTGCTGAGGTTAAAGTCACTTTGTTTGAGCTGGAAGAGTCAGTAGATCTTATTAAATTACCTGAAGGCGTATGTCTAGATAATGTGAATGTGCAAATAGATCATTATCAACCTACTTCAGCACTGTTAGCTATCGATGAAGATAATGCGAATGAAATAATTCAAGAATGCTTATATAGCGATTTATTTAAATCCAATTGCCCAGTGACCAATCAACCAGACTGGGGAACAATGAGCATTTACTATAAAGGCCCGGCTATTCGTCATGAGGGGTTATTGGCGTATTTAGTGTCTTATCGTTTACACAGTGACTACCATGAAAACTGTGTTGAAAAAATCTTTGTCGACATACAGGAGAAATGTAAGCCACAGGAATTGGCGGTGCAGGGCAATTTTTTAAGAAGAGGGGGCTTGGATATAAATCCCGTTCGAAGTACACATATTGAATTGATTAAAACGCTTCCAAGATTTATCAGGCAATAAACCAAGAAAATTTAAGTAATAAATTAGTAAGTTAGCGAAAGGTAAAAAATAATGGATGCTTTAACTGCGTTGCATACTCGCAAGGCTTCGCCAAAATTGGTCGAACCTCTTCCTACCGATGACGAATTAAGGCTTATTTATCAAGCTGCATTGAGAGCGCCTGATCATGGCATGCTGAGGCCATGGCGTTTTTTGCTTGTGAAAGGGCAGGCACGAAATAAATTAGGCGAGTTGTTTGTAGAGGCTATGCAGCCTGATACAGAAGAGAAAAGAAACAAATTGCTGAAAGCGCCTTTACGA
Source organism: Gammaproteobacteria bacterium (assembly GCA_030831165.1). GTDB lineage: Bacteria > Pseudomonadota > Gammaproteobacteria > Pseudomonadales > Pseudohongiellaceae > UBA5109. Next base: position 13,140 of record JAURLP010000001.1, read on the forward strand.
GCGCCGATGATCATTATTGCCGTCAGCACAATTACTGAACATCCAAAAGTGCCGGCTATAGAACAGATCACCTCTACTGCAGCAGCAGTACAAAATATGTCTTTAGCCGCACATGCCCTTGGTTATGCTTCTATCTGGCGAACAGGCGCTGTGGCATTTAGTGATAAAGTTAAACTGGCACTAGACTTAAGTGTCAGTGACGAGATTGTTGGGTTATTGTATTTGGGTTCATCGACTTATGAAAACTTACCGATCCCCACAGTCAATATTGATGATCATTTTGAGGAATGGTCTTAACTTGTATTTGTCGGTTGCTTACTTTAAAGTGCCCGGCTTGTTTTGGTGAGCTGTTCAGTGGCTGCCAATAAGAGTCACGCCGCTAAAGGCGTGCTCTAAGTTAAAAGATTAAAAGATTAAAAGATTAAAAGATTAAAAGTTTTAAAGTTTTGGTGAGGTGTCCGAGTGGCTGAAGGAGCACGCCTGGAAAGTGTGTAACGGGTTAAACCGTTCGAGGGTTCGAATCCCTCCCTCACCGCCATAACAAAAACCGCGTAAGCGGTTTTTTTGTGTACGGCCGTTAAGGGGCAGGGTGAGAAGTCTCGACAGGGTTCAACTGTCGTGTAATGAAGCGCGACCTGTTTTGTAAAGTTGTCCCGAAGCGATTCGCGCAGCGAACGATCCATCCTTCGCAGTCAATTATTATTAGGTATTCGCGAATGTCTACTTTCGGCCAAAAGCGGAAATTCAACGTTTATCAAATATCAATAAATTTTTACGGTTTAATCAGCACGTTTAAATTGCATAGGGTATAAAGTTATACCTATTTTGTTTTCTTTTTCCGCTGCAAGTTGGAAACCAAAACTTTCATATAAAGAAATAGCCATAGGAGAAGATTTGAGCCAATAATTTGGTTTAGCTCCGCCAGCTTCACATATTTTTCTTGCTGCATTCCAAAGACTGGTTGCGACACCTTTTCTTCGTGCCTCAATCGAATCTAATACTAGCTCCACATCATAAAAAAGCATCTTGAGCTATGAATGTCAGCTTTCTATTTTTAAAGCGATATTGGTAACTTTCTCTACTGGCTATTTTCGAGTCCCTTTCTAGGGTAAGTTACTGCTTTTTATGGAGAACTTTCTTCAAAGGTGCTACTGAAATAAATTCGCTCTAGCCCAGCAGAGTTACCCAGCTCAACATTGCCAGCAGGAAAATTCCCCTCACTTAAAATGTAGGCAATAACATCGAGGGTTTGACTCGAAGTTAAACTCCCTGGCGTCGTCGGTGGCATAGTATTTATTCTTTCTTGTATAACTTTAAGCGTCTGTCCATTCCAGTTTGAATTAAAAGTAAATCCAGTCAGTGCAGGGGACATCTCCACACCTTGCAGGGCAGCACCATGACAATCGATACAGTTCTCTGTGTAAATAATATTACCTCGTAGGGCCTGATTGTCCGTGTACACCCCCTGCCAAATATTTTGCTGGTCTAGCATCTGAGCTTGACCAGCTTCACTATTGATTGTGTTAACTGAATTAGATTCACTCCCCGCTACAGGCGCCTTAAAAGCTATCAGTTCACCCGAATAGCCGGAACCACTCACTGCAATAACAAGATACTGGATACCATTGACCATATAGGTCATCGGCGAACCACTTTGCGGAGCTGGAAGCTGGATTGCGTCAACCTCAAGGCCTGTGGCTTTATCATATGCCCGTAACATTGACCCACGTCGTCCATTCGGCGTCGGCCCAAATCCCGGTTCTGCCACAATTAAAAGGCTCTTGGTCACTAGCGCCCCAGGGGTTCCTTGGCGCCCAGTTCGTTCAATATCGAGTCCTGCTAGTGCCGGGTGATTTTTAACTTCATCAGGCGTTTCGCCATTCGGGATTTCCCAAAGCACCTGCCCATCTGTCATATCAATCGCAGCAATGGTTCCATAAGGAGGCTTAAGCAGAGGTAAGCCTTGGACCGTTAGTGGCGGAGCGCCAAAAATTCCTAAGTCCTCACCAAAACAAATGCCATAAGGTAATTCGGAACCCTGTGCATATTCACAAATGCTGATGCCCAACATGCGGACCCCTGCTGTGACATAAACAATATTACTCTCTGGATCATAAGCTCCTCCAGGCCAGTTACTGCCGCCCATTACAGACAGAGTGCTGATCGGCCCATCGGGATTAGCCAGTACTGGTGGCGTATAAATAGGCCCCATTCGATGAGACTCAACCAAACGTTCTGCCTCAGCTCGGAGTTCAGGCGTAAAATCAATTAGGTCATCTAAAGCCACTCCTTGATGGCCATACTTAATACTCGGTATTGGTTGCGTTGGTGAATACCACTCGCCAGGCACATCCCCTGCGGGTACCGGCTGCTCTTCTATTGGCCAAACTGGTTCGCCTGTTGCACGATCAAAAACAAAAAGAAAACCCTGCTTGGTCGCTTGCGCCACGGCCTTGACGATCCGGCCATCTTTGACAGCATTGACAAATATTGGCGCTGAAGGAATATCATGATCCCATAAAGCATGGTGGGATAATTGATAATGCCAAACCCGCTCACCGGTATTAAGATCAACCGCAACCAGGGATTCGCCAAATAAGTTATCGCCAGGCCTTAAGCCTCCATACATGTCGCTATAAGGAGACTCCACTGGTAAATAAACCAGCTCGAGGTCTTCATCAATTGAAATTGTTGCCCATACTCCTGAATTACCTCCTGCCCGCTGAGCTGAACCTTCGAGCCAGGTCTCATAACCCAGCTCTCCGGGTTGCGGCACTGTATGAAAAGTCCAGAGTAACTCTCCAGAAATGACATCAAAGCCCCTCACATATCCGTTCACATTAGATTTCTGATCAGGTGGAGCAAAAGGACTATGAGCTGCTCCTACTACAACTACATTCTTGGCAATAGCAGGCGGTGAGTGCAAGCCAATATGGTCAGTCTCATAATTGACGTTTTGATCTAAAGTATCTCTTAGATCGATGATGCCATTGAGGCCAAAATCAACAATTGGCCGCCCTGTTGAGGCATCCAAAGCAATTAATTGATAGCCTGGTGTCACGTATAAAATTCGCTCCTCTGTCCCATCTGTCCAGTACGCTAAACCTCGACCAGACAACCTGCGTGGAGCATTGGATGATCGCTCTCCCTCATCTAAACTATAGATCCAATATTGCTCACCAGTTTCGGCATTAAGTGCAGTTACAGCACGCCTGGTACCTCCGGTTGTGTAAAGCACTCCTTTAACCATTAGCGGCGTGCTTTGGAAATTAAATTCTGGTTGTGGCCCCATATTGTCAGTTTTGAAACGCCAGGCAACTTGAAGATCAGAAAAATTGTCTGCATTAATTTGGCTCAAAGGGGCATAACGAGTATGGCCAGCATCTGCGCCATAACTAGGCCATTCAAAAGCCCTCACTTCGACTTCACTACTCTGAGCAAAAAGTGGGCTAGACATAGCAAGTAAAGCAATGGATAGGAAGATAGGCAATTTAGTGTTAATCATTACTTCTGCTCTCTTTACCAATAATAGAAAAAAAGATTTGGAAATATAAGATTCCGGGAAAGGTAATTGGTATCCCAGATTTAACCAGAGTATTACTAATAGTAAAATAGCGTTTTCTTCATTTGAATATAAATAATAAATGTCTGCTTTGGATAGAAAGCATACGCTAGCTAAATTGGGGAAATCTCAACTAACAAGTGCCGTGCAGAAAGCTGTCGAATCTGGACTGCTGAACTAATTAGCTTCCAAGTCGAGTATACGTGCTGGGTTTCGGCGAATCATCCAATCGATTTCGTCCTGAGTGAACCCGTCTTCGAGTAGTCGTTCTACACCGCTCACGAATCCGGCTGCCGGTATCGGATTAACTGCTTGGCCAAGATCTGTGCTGAGTACGACGTTCTGCGGCCCAGCTGCTCGAATTTGTTCAACGAATTCTTCATAAGGAGTTGAGCCGATCGGCGTTGCCGCCCCGATAGGGAATTCCAGCAATGCTCCAAGCTCTATAACTTCACGACGAATCGCAGGTGGCAGCGTCAGATCATCAAGCGGATGCGTGATTACGATTCGATCAATGTTACGTTCACGCGCAGCCCTGACGAGCAGCAGACTGTCCCGGGGGCTTGAATGGCCAGTTGCCAATGCAAGATCGAGTTCAGCGATTACGTCAAGGACAGCTAAGACTTCCGGTAACAGGACGTCATTGTTCGATAAAGGCAAAATATTGGCTGGATCGACGGTCGCAGCAAAAGGCCCCTGGGCGGCATCCACGGTTGGCATCCAAACGATGCGACCATGCCCCCCGGTCAAAGCGGCCATTTGCTCTACAGCTGTCGGATTGATGCCACCAACGGAACGATTCAGTGTGATGCCTCCATAAGCACCGACTTCAGGAACTACTTGTGACACTAAAAATGCAAGAGATGCCGTCTCAAAATAATGGTTTTTGTAAAGCACCGCACGCATTCCGTACCTCCTTGCAATCTGTGCTGTCTCGATTGCTGTCAGGGAACGCGGGACACTGTCAGGTGCTGAATGCACGTGCAGATCTATGGCTCCTTCAATCTGAGCGTCTACAACCGCAATGTTTAGTGCAGGTATCAACAAAAGTAGAGTTAACAGCGGTCTTCTCATCACCATCTCTTGGAGTTCTCAACAAGAATAAGAAGAATAGATAGGTAGTTCAGAGTTGTCCACTAATTATCCAAAGCCGATGTTAAGAATAATTTAGGGTTAACATTGTTTAGAAGTTCGATTCTGCTGTGAAAATATACCAGGGGCTGATTATTGCTGTGTCTTCGCCAGAGAGCCACAGGGACTCTTTTTATCTGTAATGTATATTTGGTAAGCTGCTCTCTTTGAATGACTACAATTATGCTATGACCATTATTTCTGAAGACATCTCCAAAGCTGTTAAGCTCTTAAATAATGAAGATGTAGTAGCAATACCTACTGAGACTGTTTATGGATTGGCAGGAAATATTTACAGTGAAAAAGCTATTCACAAAATATTTGAAGTAAAGCAGAGGCCTCTATTTAATCCTTTAATAGCTCATGTCTCCTCAATAGAAAAAGCAAAAGCAATCACAAGGGATTTTCCGGTTAAGGCAGAAATGCTTGCAGAGGCATTTTGGCCGGGTTCTTTAACAATATTGTTAAATAAAAATAATGCCGTCCCGGATTTAATAACAGCCGGAAAAAATACCGTTGCTGTAAGAATTCCAAATCATCCTGTTACCTTAGATTTATTGGAGCAATTATCTTTTCCTTTAGCGGCACCAAGTGCAAATCCCTTTGGCAGCATTAGTCCAACAAAGGCAAGACACGTTGAAAGTTATTTCGGAAATGTTATACCAATGATTCTAGAAGGGGGGGATTGTAAGAACGGAATAGAATCTACCATTATAGGCTTTGAACAAAATGAGGCCGTATTATATCGACTGGGTTCTATCTCGCTTGAAGAAATATCGGATGTAATTGGTGAAGTTAAAATAAAAAATAAACAGGAAATAGCGCCAGATGCTCCTGGCATGTTATCCAGACATTACTCTCCAAAAACAAAAATGTTTTTAGTTGATGATGTAGAAAAGTTTGTTAAACAACATGCAAATAAAAAAATTGCTGTGATACGTTTTTGTAGAGATAAGCATATTCCAGGGATTGAACATATTGAAATATTGTCAGAGAAAGAAGATCTAAAAGAAGCAGCCTCCAAGCTCTATGCTGTCCTGCATAAACTGGATGGCTTAAATCTGGATATGATCCTAGCAGAAGTGTTTCCGGATGTTGGGTTGGGAAAAACTATTAATGACAGGCTAGAGAGAGCGACTAAAAACAAATAAGCAAAAAGCTCAATTAAGCAACTCCCTAATTAAAAGTTATCCTGAAGAGATGGAATGCCCGCTTTTATTATTAGGCAATATCGAATAGTTTCTTTATATCTATTCATATTATAAACATTAATATTGCCAGGGTTTTTCGGCTTTAAGAGTTCAATTCATTTATATTTTAATAGCCGTCGCCACGCCCATGCCGCCGCCCACACAAAGTGAGGCGAGCCCGTAAGTCACTTGGCGTTTTTGCATTTCGTGAATCAGGGTTACCAGAATTCTGGCGCCGCTCGCACCCACTGGATGGCCGAGCGCAATTGCGCCACCGTTTACGTTTACTATTTCCTGGTTAAGGTTGAGCTCTTTGCACACGGCAAGAGACTGAGCTGCAAATGCCTCATTAAGTTCAATTAAATCAATTTGATCAAGTGAGAGGTTGCTGTTGTTCAGGCATTTTTGTATGGCTGTAACTGGTCCTATACCCATTATTGTAGGATCTACCCCGGTGGATGCAGTGCCGATAATCTGTGCCATTGATTTCAGGCCAAGTTTCTTGGCTTTGGTGTCAGACATAAGTAGTAGAGCAGCAGCGCCATCATTGATACCTGAAGCATTGGCTGCAGTCACTGTGCCGTTTTTATCAAAGACTGCCTTGAGCGAGGCAAGACCTTCTGCGGTCACATCGGCTCGAGGGTATTCATCTTCTCGAAGCTCCAGATCTTCACCTTTTTTATTGGGTATTTTTACTGGCACAATTTCATCGGAAAAGCGTTGGCTCTGCAGTGCTTTTTGAGCTTTCTGCTGGCTTGAAGCGGCAAATTCATCTTGCTCTTTTCGGCTTATATTATATTTCTTAGCAACACGTTCAGCGGTAATGCCCATATGGCAACCATCGAAAGCATCAATCAGGGCATCGCAGAGCATGCTATCAATTAACTCACCATTGCCAAGTCTATAACCCCAGCGGGCTTTGTTTAATAAGAAAGGTGCTGCACTCATGTTTTCCATGCCGCCGGCAATGATGGCATCGGCTTGACCGCTCTCAATCATGGCAACACCCAGATTGACGGCCTTTAAACCGGAACCACAAAGATTGTTAATACTTAGTGCAGGGACAGAGACATCCAGTCCTGCTTTTATGGCAGCTTGTCGGGCCGGTCCCTGACCAAGGCCCGCTTGCAGGATGTTGCCCATAAGCACTTCATCAACTTCTTTGGCATCACATTTTGCACGTTCTAACAGTGACTTGATCACAATGCTGCCCAAGTCAGGTGCAGAAATGTTAGATAAGGCACCACCAAATTTTCCAATGGGTGTTCTAACGGCTGAAACGATTGCGACCATATATTTCTCTTGGGTAAATTAGTTAACAGTGAGCTTAATTATATCTTTAGCTCTTGCATATCGACATAACAATCCAGTGCTTCCGGGTTAGCAAGTGCGTCTACATTTTTCAATTTCCGACCGTGGATAGTATCGCGTACTGCTATTTCCGATATTTTTCCGGAACGGGTTCTGGGAATAGCATCCACCGCAATGATCAAGGCAGGAACATGTCGTGGGGTGGCTCCCTGACGAATTTGGGATTTAATTTTAGTGATGAGGGCCTCATCAAGTGTTTGTCCCTTCGATAGAATCACGAATAGGATAACGCGCTGATCGCCATTTATATCCTGACCAACAGCAATGCTCTCTTCAACTTCTGGAATGGACTCAACCTGTCGATAGATTTCAGCCGTTCCTATACGAACACCGCCCGGATTAAGTGTTGTGTCAGAACGGCCATTAATAACAAAACCGCCTGTTTTGCGCTTTTCCACATAGTCGCCATGAGCCCAAAGTCCAGGGAAGCGGCTGAAATAAGCCTCATGATAGCGAGAACCATTCTCGTCACCCCAGAAGCCCAGAGGCATGCTTAAGTGAGCATTACGACATACCAGTTCTCCAGGGGTCTGAAGAATCGTATTGCCTCTTTCGTCCAAGACATCGATGTCCATGCCAAGGAAGCTGCATTGCAATTCGCCTTTATAGACTGGTAGCAAAGGGTTGCCACCAAGAAAGCAGGCGCAGATATCGGTTCCGCCAGAGATGGAAGCCAGCTGTAAATCAGCTTTCCAATGTTCATAGATGTAATCAAAATTGCTAGGGATAAGAGGAGAACCCGTTGAAAGTAATAAGCGTGAACTTTTAAGTGAGTGAGTGGATTTTGGTGCTAGTTTGAAATTATGGCAGGCGTCGATGTATTTAGCTGAGGTACCAAACACGCTGATATTTTCTTCATCAATTAAATCGAGCAAAATATCTTGTTTGGGATAAAAAGGGTTGCCGTCGTAGCATATCAAAGTGGCCTCAAGAGCGAGCCCGGAGACTAGCCAATTCCACATCATCCAGCCGCAGGTCGTAAAATAAAAAAAGCGTTCTTCTGGTTTGAGATCGCAGTGAAGCATGAGTTCTTTTTTATGCTGAATCAATAATCCCATGGCGGAATGGATAATACATTTGGGTTGGCCGGTTGTGCCTGAAGAAAATAAAATGGCTAATGGCGCAGTGTAGGGTAGTCGATTAAAAACAATCTTATTGGCTTGAAATGGTTTTAACCAATCAGCCATGCTTACATATGGAAGCTGCTTTAATTCTTCAAGATTTTGTTGGTTAATCAGAACAATTCTTTTTAAATTACAGGCATCAGCAACCGCTTTGATAGTGGGAGTCACATCAAACTGTTTTCCGCTATACGCATAATGAGAAACAGCGAATAAGATGCTGGGCTCGATTTGGCCGAGACGGTCACTGGCCGCCTTGGGGCCAAAATCCGGTGAGCAAGATGACCAAATTGCGCCAATCGAAGTAGTTGCTAAATAACCAACTATGGCCTCAATGTCATTGCAAACAATCGCCGCGACACGATCACCTTCCTTAATGCCTTCAGCCTGCAGCGCCTGTACCATGCGCGAGACTTCATCGTACAATTCTTTGCGGGTAATAAGGCGTCTATCACCATCATCACGATAAGCAATTATTGCGGGTCGGTCATCGGGATTTCGTAGCAGGTTTTCAGCGTAATTCAGGCGAGCATCCGGATAAAATTGTACTATCTTGATGTCATCGTTCTTGACATAAGCGAGCTCACCTTTATCGCCAATAATGTTCAAAAAATCCCATAAATTTGAATAAAACTCATTGGGTGATTTGATAGACCAGTCATGGAGTGCAGCATAATCATCGGGGGCTGCATGGTGGTATTGTTTGGTTGATTCTGCAAACTGCCACATGGCTGTTCGCGGTTTTTTATCTTCAGCTAAACGCCATAATGTTTTGTTTTCAAATGCAGTGTTCATTATTTAAAAAGTTACCAAAGATCGGATAAACCTGGTTGAGTATGGGGCATAGTATTTTCAAGCTGTTTATTTTTTGAAATTAAGTATACGCTACCATTTTGTTCTATTCGATCAGCTTGTAAAGATAAATCACAAATATAGAGTTAATAATAATGAGTTACAAATTTCTACCCGATAAAATGTATCGTATGCCAGTTCATTTTGGCCCGAGCTTGGGGCCAAGACAGGTGCCAGATGGGGTTAATCTGGATTATATAAATAGTCCTAATACTACAACGCTTGCCGTATCTTTTCGTTCGAATCCAGAACAACTTGAAGCGCTGTTACCAGAATGTTTCATCCTTGGGGACATTCCTATTGTTACTATAAGCTGTAGTCAGATGACGAATGTCGACTGGCTAGCTGGACGCGGTTATTCAATGATTGGGGTCACTTTTCCAGCCAGATATTCCGGCAAAAAAGATAAGCTACAAGGAGTGTTCCTTGCAGTTCTGTTTGAGAATATGTGTGAGCCTATTATTACTGGAAGGGAGGAGTTAGGTTTTTCTAAAATGTATAGTGATATTTCTGGGCCTGTAGTGTCAGAAAATAAAGCAAAAGTTTCAGCTAGTTGGGAGGGGTTTAAATTTTTGGATATTGAAGTAAACCACTTAGTTAACTCGTCTGTTGATAGTGCAAAAAATATAACCAGCCAAAGTGATGGAATGCTACATTATAAATATATTCCTAAAACCGGTAATTGGGGTGATTCAGATATTGAATATCCGACATTCACTCCGGCTTCAAGTGATCAAAGCAAAGTGCTTAAATATTATAAAGGGGCAGGCCGTATATCCTGGAATAAAGCACAGTGGGAAGATCTGCCAACTTTATATAATGTGGTTAATACACTGGCAGATCTGGAAGTAATAGAATCTCTTGAAGCATCATTAATGTATTCAGTTGGGGGCAAGAAACTGCGTAAGCAAAGAATATTGATTTAGGGGCTCAACATGCAATATAAGATGACTCATTTAAATGCCTGAATTTTTTTATATTCCAAAATACTTAAAAAAAATTGATAAATAAAGTAGTGGTAACTAGTAATAAAGCTTTCATAATGGGATGACTATCTCAAACTAGATAACTTAGATATAATCATTTCTTTTTTGATTTTAGTAAAAACAACCTGGCTGTTCACACTGGCGGGTCATAGAAGTATAAAAATAAATAGGGCAATTTATATTTTGACTAACAGTAGGCCAGCTCTTGAATCTTGTTGCCGATATAGGTGGAACCAATATCCGATTTGCAGTCACTGAAATTGGTAGTTCGCTATTAAAAAATATTCTGGTTTTTCCCTGTGCAGATTTTGCTGATTTGTCAGAGTCTATTCATTCTTACCTTGAAAGATTTAGTCTAAAAAACATTTCTGAAATATGTTTAGCGGTTCCCGGGCCGGTAGATTTTGATCATATCGAATTACCCAACAGCCACTGGATAGTCGATCGCAAAATTTTACAACAGACCTTTGATGCAAAAATTTCCATTGTTAATGATTATAGTGCGCAGTTACTTAGTCTGGATTTACTTGATGATAAAGAGTTGTTATGGATTGGAGACCCCAAACCTGAAAAAGGCTTGGTGAAGGCAATCCTTGGGGCTGGCACGGGACTCGGGGCTGCCATCATGTCACAGAATGGCGATATTCTTCCTTCTGAGGGAGGGCACATAGCCTTTGCGCCAACAACGCCTCATGAAATAGAGCTGTTGCAACTGTTATGGAAACGTTATGAGCGGGTTTCTGTAGAAAGGCTTCTTTCGGGACCTGGCTTAAGTAACCTTTACTGGGCTAACAGTCTGTTGTTGGGGCAAGAGCAAGAATGCAGAGCAGAACAAATACACAAACTCATTTTACAGGAAGACGAATGTGCATTAAGGTCTCTAGAGGATTTCACAGTCATCTATGGCTCAGTTGCCGGTGATCTTGCTATTGTAAGTGGAGCACTGGGTGGCGTTTATTTGTCTGGTGGCATTATGCCGAAATTAATTACAAGAATGAACATGAAGTTGTTTCGCCAGCGTTTCAATAACAAAGGCCGATTCAGTGACTATTGTTCAAAAATTCCTGTTGCACTTGTTCTGAATGAACACCCTGGCTTGCTGGGTGCAGCAAAAAAGCTTCTAATTAATAACAAACAGTAAGAATCAAAACTTTTTGAGGTTGAGTATGTTTAATCGAAATATTTTAGTGTTAATTCTTGGTCTGCTTTCTTTTTCATCACAGGCTCAGATTATGCCGGGTTTTTCAGAACAGACGCTGCGTTCGGATGGTGGCGAGAGGAGTTACACGTTTTATGTCCCCGAAAATGCGAGTCCTGAAGGCGCCCCTCTGGTCTTTAGTTTTCATGGGTCTGGCGGTGTGCCGCAACAGCAAGTCAATATCAGCGGCTTCGATCAACTATCAGATCAATACGGATTTATCAGTGTATTTCCTGCCGGAGCATTTACTAACTCGGTGACGGCTCGTAGCTGGAATGCCAATATTGATGCAGGTGTAGATGATGTGCAATTCGTCAGAGATATCATAGAAGATGTTGCCAGCAAAGTGGCTATCGACAGAAAGCGTATTTATGCCTCAGGATTTTCAGGCGGAGCTCGTATGAGTAGCCGTCTGGCTTGTGAGCTTTCTGATATCCTGGCTGCCGCGGCGCCTGTGGATGGCTTGCAATACCCTGATGCTTGCATACTTAAGCGCTATATTCCTGTGCTAAGTTTCCATGGCAAGGCCGATCAGACCAATCATTATGTGCTCAGTGAAAATTCCAGACCTTACTGGCGTATGGGGGTAGAAACCGCTATAGATAAGTGGCGACAGGCTAATGGTTGCTCGATGAAAAATGATGCAGATCGAATTTCACAGGAAGTAACTTTTTATCAATGGTCAGATTGTCTTGGTGCTGCTGAAATACAGTTTTATGTCACAGAAAATGGGGGGCATACCTGGCCGGGGGCTGATGAGAACAGGGATATTAATGCCAGTCAACTGATCTGGGAATTTTTTAGTCGCCACAGTTTGCCTTGAGTTTTTTTGATTATTAGAGAATCGATAACATGAAAATGAACACTACAGCTTTGATAAATGCTTTGAGTTTAATCGTTCTGGTGATGTCAGTCAGTTTATCGGCAGATGCTCAAAAGGCAGATTTTTATGGTCTTGTTTTGCCTGGGTTCGCGACACTACAAACAATTAATTTTGATGAAGTTGATTTCCAACCATTGCCTGTAGTGAGTGCAGATCAAAACGGAGCAGGACCAAATGCTGAAGAACTTCATTCCCATGTTGAATCTTTGGTAGACATTGCTTTGCAAAGCCGAGAAAAGAACCCACAACGCTGGGGGAACTTTTCTGGATTCCCTGAAGAAGAGTTGGTTTTTGCTTATATTAACCGTCATCTTGTCAATGCAGGTGTTGAAGATATTAGTATAGAGAGTTTTGATCAGGCTCCCTGGTCTTTAACCACCCGTTGGACAGTGCAACTTCTGGGAGCCAATGGCGAATCTATAGAATTGCAATCGGCTGTGCCTATGGGCGTTGGCAATAGAAGTTCAGTTGACTCTATCACAGTCCCTTTAATTTATGTTGGTAGAGGTTCGGCAGCTGATATTGCCGGGCGTGATATTCGCGGAAAAATTGCCGTGATTCGTGGCGAGACAGCGCCGCATTTTTATGATTTTTCCACCAGCGGATCAATGGCTCGTTTAGCTGAAGCAGGCGCTGTCGGCATATTACGCCTATGGAATACTCCGGGGAATATGCAGGTCCAGCTTGGCAACTGCCCCGAGATTTCATGTTTCAATCTGGGGGGTGAAGACAGTGCTTTTCTTGAGGCTGTCATGGTGGAAGCAGCCTCGGCTGGGGAAGTGGATGAGTTGGCAATTACTCTCGATATAACCATTGAAAGAGAGGTTCGTAAGGCTCTTAATTTAGTTGGCAAGATTAAAGGCTCCAGTGATAGTGAAGAAAATATAATTCTGTTAGCTCACACGGATACCTGGTTTTCTGGTGCCGATGATAATGCATCAGGGCTGGCAGTTCTTATCGGGCTTGCAGAGTATTATGGTGCAGAAAATCATAAACCCTTACATGATATTTATTTTGTTGCCTCACCTGGTCACCATCATGGTGCAGGCGGTTCCAGTTTTTTTGTCGAAAATTATTCTGAGCTTTTGGATAACAATATTGTTGCTATTAATCTGGAGCATATAGCATCAACTGGCATTACCGTGGTTGACGGTAATTTGATGGACGGAAAACTGGACAATTACGGCAACATAGCAAACTCGTTTACCCCTACTAATTCTGATGGTCAATGGCGTGGCGTCGCGATGTCTAATAAAACACCATTTCTGGTCGATGCCTGGGAAGCCGCCTCAGTACAGAATATGTACACGCAACCAGCCACAGTTTGGGAGCGTAGTGGTCGCCTGATTCCCGGTGAAGCTATGGCGCTTGATGGGGCTGGCTTAAATGTCATACAAAATCCTGAAGTGTCGCACTGGTATCATAGTTCAGGCTCTACTGCTGAGACAGTGTCGGGAGAAAGCCTGGAACGTGCATTTTTATTTTTCAGTGACTTTATAGATATTGTTGATAGGGCGTCCAAGGCTGAGGTTGAGGCCTTATAAAAAGTGTGAAAATTAAATAATAAAAAAATTACAACCTAAGCGGTTAATATAAAATCTATTTGTGTCGTCGAATTATTTTGTGGCTACATCAAAGATAGTTCGATTAAACCTAATGATTAATTTCTTGCAAAACAGTTTAACGATAAGAGGTCTAGAGTGAAAATAATAACAAGGACATGGCTCTTAGTTGTCGGACTCAGCATCAGTCAGTTTGCGATATCTCAGGATAACGTCACTGCCGGCGACTTTTTTATTGAAACACCAACACTGGAAAATCTGGGTTTTGAATGGCTAATAAATGGTGATGAAAACAGAAATGCAAGTGTTGCGGTTGCCTATCGTGAAAAAGGCTCAAGAACCTGGCGAGAAGGGCTGCCACTGTTTCGTTTACAAAATGAAGAAGTTACATCCATTGTTTTTAGCGGGGCATTTAATGCGATAGTGCCCAACATGTTCGCTGGTAGCATTTTTGATTTGCAACCTGATACTTTATATGAGGCCAGATTTACTCTCAGTGATCCGGATGGTGTCAATGGGCAATCTGTGCAAACAGTCGAAGTTAAAACCCGGGCTGAGCCGATGCCTGCCGAAGGGGGGCATGTGTATCATGTCTATCCCTTTGATTATGAAGGGCCAAGGCAGGAGCCTGCCTTCAAGGGCTTGTTATCTGCCTATTTTATGAGTTCGGCCGATTATGCTGAATTTACACCGACAGAAGGTGGTGACTGGTACAACGCTTTTCCACCAAGAGTACAACCGGGTGACATAATTTTAATACATGCCGGGGTCTATAAAGACCAGCGATTCCGTTATGGGCATGAACTACTCTCCGGATGGACAGAATGCTGTAATACAACAGGTGATGGTACTTATTATCTGACGGCCAAAGGCACAGCAGAGAAACCCATAGTCATTAAGGCTGCCGGCGACGGGGAAGTTGTTTTTGATGGTGACGGGAACAACAATCTGTTCAATGTTATGGCCGCTGATTATCATTACTTTGAGGGTCTCACGATCCGTAATACCTTCATAGCTTTTGAAGCAGGCCTTAAAAGAATTGCGGGAGCGAAAGGGCTGACTTTCAAATACAATACTTTTGAAGATATCGGCATTGGCATCCATACCGACTGGGGCGGCTCAAAGGATTTTTATATTGCCGATAATTCATTTACTGGCAGAAATAGTCCGGACTATCTTGTTCCCTGGTCTGTTAGTCCAAATCGCCCAAACTGGGAGTACTGGTCCCGGATTCCTAATATTATCGAGTTGTCTGACAATAAATCCCAATTCGCTGTCAAGGTTTATGGTTCAGGCCACGTGATTGCCTATAACAGTGTTTATAATTTTCATGATGGCATTGATCACGCGACTTATGGAGAACCTGATGACTGGCCCAATACGCCGCGTGACAAGATGCCCGTATCAATCGATATTTATAATAATGATATCTTCAATGTGCATGATAATTGCATTGAAGCCGATGGTGCCATGTATAACATTCGAGTGATGCGTAATCGCTGTTTCAACTCAGCGCTCCAGGCATACAGTTTACAGCCTTTGGTTGGAGGGCCTGCCTATTTCATTCGTAATATCACCTATAACTCTCCAGCATCAGGGTCGATGAAATTTTCACAACGACCTTCCGGTGGCATCTATTATCACAATACCTGGTTTTCTAATGCCAGCCCAGGTACAGGCAATGAAGCCTCAAATATTCACCTTAGGAATAACTTGATTTTGGGACAGTATGACGCAGCTGTGATGGGGTTCAGCACGCTTACCAACTATTCTTCCAGTGACTATAACGGCTATTTCGTTAATGCTAATCGAAGTACGGCACCTTTTATGTGGTATTCGCCACCCTTTGAAGTAGAAAAGGATTTTAGCCAGGACGCTGTGATTGCCCGGGAATTTGATTCATTGGAAGCCTTCACGGCGGCAACAGGTCAGGAAAGTAACAGTATTCTGATAGATGCCAGTATTTTTCAAAATGTATCCATGCCTGATCCCAATGCTCCACTTACAACAATTTATCCATTAGAGGATGTTGATTATCGCTTGCGACGAGGTTCTGTCGCCATTGATAAGGGCCAAGTTTTACCCAATGTAAATGATGATTTTTCAGGTCAAGCACCAGACCTTGGGGCGATAGAGTTTGGAGATGCCATTCCGCATTTCGGCCCTCGACCTCGTCAGTAACAGGCTAATTCCGATAAATCATTATTTCAGATGAGTTTGGGAATGATCCTGATAGATTTATTGGGTAAGACACTCTGTTGGATCCCAACGACTGTCGTCTGCTTCACGCCGGAAATTACTGCTGGTGATCGCTGGTGCTGCTAAAAAGACAGGGTCAGTCACCACGGAAAGGACAATCAGATATTCGGTGCCATCGTCTTGAGTAACAAGATTGAAATATTCCTGCATACTGGCCCGGTCGCTATAAGGAATGCCATGGCGCAGCAAGTAACCCTGTCGCATGCCATGCGTTTCAATTTCGAGTGAGTTGCCAATAACGGTGTTACGGCCCTGGGTGCGCGTACTCCAGCGGGCATTGGATACGCCTTGCCAGGTACCTACGCCACTTTCATCCTGAGCACTTCCAAATTTAAGCAGACGAGTTTGCATACCGGCATCGGTATCGATTCTTAAAACATTATCGTTTTCCCAGCTGATCTGTAATCGGGTGGGTTGGCGCATGATACCCACTGCACCATAGGCCTTGCAGGCTTCACCAGCGGCCTCATCGGCAGCAGGATCCCAGGATTCAGCCACTCGAGTGCCGAGTTCGGTTAAATTGTAGCCTTCATTGTCGCCGGCCACCCCGGTAAGAATTCGATAACGCCAGTCTTCCGTCACAATCGAAACCCAGTTACCAGTGAGATCAATAGGGGCGACTTCGCGGGCAGAGGCTTCGCTGGACTGTGCCAGGGCATTATTAAATCCCAAGCAAAATACCAATGTCAGAGGAGAGAGAGATAGTATATTTTTTATCATTGTTTTTACTCTTGGTAGGCCTGGTTTTTTGTTCAATCAGCGAAAAAATACAATTACAGTGTCTGGTATAAAGCAGTCAGAAATCGTTCGGGATTACCATAGCGAACATCATAATCACGGCTAGGTCTGTCCTCAAGGACGGCTTCAAGGCTCATGCCTCTATCTTTCATATCTTTAACTCGGTCACGAATGACGGTTAGCATTTCGCGCCAATTCAGCACATCACCCACATCACTGAGTCGACCATGACCAGGTATCACGAGAGTGCCACCGTCCTGACCATATTCCGGAATTATTTGATCAATAATACTTTGCGCAGCGTCAAGAAAACCCTGAATGGTTCCTCCATTAGCCATATCGATGAAAGGGTAGGCATCGGTTCGATAAACATCGCCAGTCGAAATGACATCGGATTTTCGAAAAAAGATTATGCTGTCCCCATCCGTGTGGGCTCGCGGTTGGTGCATTATCCTGATGCCTTCACCATTGAAATATAAATCTTTCTTGCCTTCATAATAAGCACTGCTTGGCCAGCCATCAGACTCTATTCGATTCTCCGCAGGAGCCGTGGTTAATCTTAGCAAGACGCTTTCGTGCGCTATGATGGCGGCAGTTTGGCCGCTGACATCGCGACTCATGTTGCCACCGCTGACTGTAGCGCCGGCACGAGCCAGATTAACATTGCCGCCGACATGATCACCATGCACATGGGTATTAATGATATAGCGCAAGGCGCCATCGGATAATTCGTGCAGCGCCGCTAGTATTTTTTCAGACATTTCGGCATATTGCGTGTCGACAATTAATATTCCATCGTCCCCAAGCTGTACCGTTATGTTGCCCCCGGCACCAACCAGCATATAAATATTGTCTCTGACCTGCAGGGTTCTTATCTCAATATTGTCAAAATCCGGCTGAGCGAATCCGGGTAAAGTAAACAGCATCAGTATGCTCGATAAAATGATCTTGATAGATATTCGCATGACCGTCACTCCTGGTTCTGCATTGCACTGGGCAAGGGTAAGTCCCTGGCAAACTTTCTGTATTCGGGGTACATGGTTGCAGCACCGCCCATAGTTGCCTCGTAGGGGATATCGTAGGTGTCCGCAAACTCAAAAAGGTCAGGGTTTTGGCCAGGTAGGTAGTGCGGGATATAACCCGGTTCATGCACGATTTCCCTGACACTTTCACAAGGATAAGTCACGATCTGAGTATCTCTTGAATAGGTGTAATTTCGGTTGCGAATAAAAGGTTCTTCCAGATAAATAGGATCATCCACAATGACGGTCCAGACCAGATAATCATCATGGCGATTAAAATATTCGGTCACTTTAGCCTGATCACTGCGGGCCACGCCATTACGGCGTAACCAGCCTTCCTTGAGATGTGTTGTCGTCACTTTTAGAGTGCTGCCCAGCCATTCGCCGGTAGAAAACCCCATTGATGTATGCGCTGCATATTCTGGAGGGTGTTCACGTCCATCCATCCAGATAACCCGATGAGTTTGCCAAACAAAATGTTCAAGATGGATGGCAATAAGCTCCAGTGTTCTGGGGTCGCGTTCCTCTATGATACTGATGTTGTTAAAACTCTGGGCGTAGTCAGATGGGTGCACACGACATTGATATTCAGGTAAACCAAGCAATGAAGCATTCCAGCTTTGTGCTCTGAGGCGATCAAACTCGTTTATCGGCAGACCACCATAATCGCCTAAAGCGGGGCCTGGAATCCGATCACCACGATCCTCAGTGTAATCGGCTAACCAGATTCCGCCCAGGTTGGTTTGGGCTGAACTGCTCATTACAAAACAGATTGATAAAAGAAACATCACCAGTAGACGCAGTGAAGTGTAATTAGGTTTACACATGGGCTTGCCTCAGCTTTTTGTATAGTGAAATATAATGAACAGGACCGGAAACCATCATAGCGACGAAATCTTATTATTTTAATTATTGTAGATAGTTTGGGACTAATCTTAGCAATAAAGATTCTAGAAACAAACCATAGCTTTATTTAACTGAATAGCTAATAAGCCGAGTTTAAGTGGTTTTTTTAGACAAATTAAAATAACTTAAGCGACTGAACCATCACCTTGAATACTAAATGATTGGGAAAATAAGATTATGGCAAAAACACCTCCATTCAGAGCTGATCATGTCGGCAGTTTTCTGCGGCCAAGCAGACTCATTGAAGCACGTGATAAGTTTTTAGCGAATCAATTGGACGCTGAAGAATTGCGGGCTATTGAAGATGAATGCATCAGTGAACTCGTCAGCAAACAAGAGCAGGTGGGCCTTAAAGGGATTACCGATGGCGAATTCCGTCGAACTTTTTTTCATGTCGATTTTCTTGAACAGCTGGATGGGGTGAGCGTGACCTATGGTGATTTTTCCTCCAAATTTCGTAAAGATGATGGGACGGAAGTAGGCTTTCGTCCGCCGACAATGCATGTCGATGCCAAAATACAACATGCCAGATCGATTCAGGGTGCGGATTTTGATTATTTAAAATCACAGGTGAGTCAAACCCCTAAAGTATGTATTCCGGCACCATCGATGTTGCATTTTCGCGGGGGACGAAAAGGCATCAGTGAGTCTGCTTACCCTGATCTTGAAGAGTTCTATGCAGATTTGAGTGCCGCCTATGCAGAAGAAATAGCAGATTTGGCCGCTCGCGGCTGTCGTTATCTGCAAATGGATGATACTAATCTGGCATATTTATGTGATCCGGAAATCCGTCAGAATACCCTTGATCGAGGCGATGACCCGGATGAATTGACACATTTATATTGCCGTATGGTAAATGAGGCGATTAAAAATCGGCCATCTGATATGTGCATCAGTGTTCACCTTTGCCGTGGTAATTTTAAGAGCGCCTGGGTTGCGCAGGGCGGCTATGAGCCGGTGGCTGAGATACTGTTAAATGAAATGAATATTGATGGTTTTTTTCTGGAATATGATGATGAACGCTCCGGCGATTTCGCCCCTCTACGCTTTCTACCCAAAGATAAACAAGTTGTGCTGGGTCTGATGAGTTCGAAATTGCGTGCCGTAGAAACGAAAGAAGAAATTATACAGCGAATTAATGAAGCGGCGGAGTTTACACCCCTGGATCAGCTTTCCCTAAGCCATCAATGTGGGTTTTCATCTACCTCTCATGGCAATGATATTGGCGAAGAAGACCAATGGCTTAAGCTCGAACGTTGTGTCGAAGTCGCTAGAGAAGTGTGGGGAGATTAATATGAAAGGGCAGTGTCACTGGTTTAATGTGTTTATTAAAAAAGCGCTTTTTGGTTCTGTCAGCAGTGCTTGTTTATATTTTTTATGCATCGCAAACCTTTATGCCCAATCCAGCACAAACATTCAAAATGCTCCGGCATTTAGTGCTGAAGAATTATTGGCATTACCAACTGATGGCTGGCTTACAAATGGCGGTAACCTTTATAACCAGCGCTATTCACCTCTGACTCAAATTAATAGGGATACTGTCAGTTCGTTAAAGGCTGTCTGGCGAACCCATTTAAATGGTTCTGGTTTGGATCCTATTTATTCGGGCGAAGGGCAGCCCATTATGTACGACGGAGTGCTTTATGTTGCTACCGGTGAAGATGATGTTTTTGCCTTGAGCCTTGCCACAGGTGAAATACTCTGGTCATTTGAAGCGAACCTGGACCCAGCTATTGACGTGATTTGCTGTGGTTGGAATAACCGAGGAGTGGCGCTGGGCGATGGCAAGGTATTTGTCGGTCTGCTGGATAACCGTCTGATCGCATTGGACCAAAAAACCGGAGAACCGCTATGGAGTGTGCAAACAGAACGCTGGCAAGAAGGTTTTAGTATAACCAGTGCACCTTTGTACTATAACGGCATGGTGATTACGGGTTATGCGGGAGCAGAATATGGTGTTCGGGGCAGAGTAAAAGCCTTTGATGCAAGCAGCGGCGAACTGCTTTGGACTTTTTACACGGTGCCCGGGCGTGGAGAATATGGCAATGAGACCTGGCCTCAGGATAATGAGGTATGGACCAAAGGCGGGGCTACTGTCTGGAATACTCCAGCGGTCGATCCGGAACTAAACCTGCTTTACTTCTCTACCGGCAATCCCGGGCCAGACTTCAATGGCAGTATAAGAGCTGGCGATAATCTGTTCTCTGATTCAGTCGTTGCTATTGATGCAATGACGGGTGAGTACCGTTGGCATTTCCAGGAAGTCCATCATGACCTATGGGATTACGATGCCAGTAATCCGGTGGTATTGTTTGATCTTGAGATTGCGGGCGAAATGCGTAAAGGCATTGCTCAGGTCAATAAAACCGGATGGGTTTACATACTGGACCGTGTCACTGGAGAGCCCTTGATTGGTATAGAGGAGAGGGCGGTACCACAAGAACCACGCCAAGCCACTTCAGCGACTCAACCTTATCCAATAGGTGATGCGGTTGTGCCTCAACAAGTGGATATAGCAATAGAAGGCTTTCCGCTGGTTAACCAGGGAAGAATCTTTACGCCCTTTTATGGCGAGCAGGGGGTTGTTGTTAATCCAGGACCTTCAGGTGCTGCAAACTGGCCTCCCAGTGCTTATGACCCGGAAAGGCAAACATTATTCGTTTGTGCGACGGAAAATCCCGGATACTATTCAGGCGGGGATACGGATAATGAGCTTGCTGAAGAAGGTGATCTCTTCACAGGCGGCCCCTTTGGTTCGGCTGGTGTTACTCCACGCGGCATTATTGCTGCGATGGATATGGCAACAAACACGGTGGTCTGGCGCTTCCGTTGGGAAGACCGCTGTTATAGCGGCACTACGGCTACTGCAGGTGGTCTGGTCTTTGTTGGGCGTAATGATGGCCGGCTTACTGCGCTGGATTCAGATACCGGTATGCAGCTTTGGGAATTCCAAACCGATGCTGGCTTAAACACCAGCGTCAGTGTGTTTGAACATGAAGGACAGCAATATATTGCGGCTTTTTCTGGTGGTAATTTATTTGCCAATTCTCGTCGCGGCGACAGCATCTGGTTGTTTGCTTTGGAAGGTAATCTTGAATCACTACCACCAGAGTCCATGCTGGAAATCACAAGTGAGAACCAAATAGATTTCACTCCAGCTGGCGGAGCTGCGAATCTGGCAAATGGCGAAGAATTATTTATTCGCAATTGTGTTGCCTGCCATGGCGAAGATGGTAAGGGAGGCCATGGTGGTGGAGCTGTTCTGACTAATTTGGCAGATTTCAATGCCGTGCAGCAGCGAGTTGCCCAGGGCAGAAATTTGATGCCGCCTTTTGGGCTGTCGCTATCGGCTGAAGATATCAGGGATGTCGCTGGGTTTGTATTTGAGGATTTACAAAATCGCTAGAGTCTTAAGTCTAGAAATAGTTGTAAAGACTGATATGAAAAACCACATCGGATGAACTGTCTGTGATGACATCTTCAGCCACTGCAAAATCCAGTTTCAGGTCATTACTAATTCGATAAGAGCCCCCCATACTTAATTGGAGGGCGTCGCCCAGCTGGTTAAGATTGGTCTTGTAGAGTTTGGTGTGACCATCCAGCTGCAGTTTCAATTGCCAGTTTTCTGAGACATCTTTTATGACACCAGTATTGTAATAAATGGCCGTGTTTTGTCGGTATTGCGGCAACACTTCACCATCGGCTGCCCACAAGGCGCCTGCAGTAAAAAAGTAGCTGGCCTGATAGCGCTGCAGGCTGACATCATCTCCCAGTACCAAAGCCAGATTGGCATCAAGACCATCACTACCGAGAAAATGTTCGCGTTTTCCGGTAGGAATTTTGATACCACCACGCAAGGCGATATCAAAGCGTCCTCTTTTGCTTAATTGATAAGCGCCGGTTAATCTGGTGTCACCAAATCCGGAATGACCTTCAGTGATGTCCAATTGGGGGTTGCCGTTTCTTAAATAGATATATTTAAGCTGATCAGACTGCACAGTTTCCCTGCCGCCATTTGGCAAATTAAACCAGCCATGCCAGTCTTCTATAAAATCATCTAGCTTGCCACCTGAAAAGTGGGAATAGTTGACATCGACGCCAAACTCCCAGAGATCAAAACCATAGCGCCAACGAATATCAAACTGAGTGCTTTCTCCGTCAAAAAGAATGGCTTCGCTGGGATTATTACCTGTCGTGTAATTATTGGCCCAGTTTATGCTGATATGTGAAGTTTCCTCACCAGATTTCAGAATCGTGGCACTTTCTGCAACGGGTATCGCAAATATCTGAATAAAGGGACTTTGGTTGGTAAGCTGAAAAGGTGTTCTGTTCTGGGCGTTACAGACTGATGTTAGCAGGGTGCAACAAAGAAAAAGTGTTAGACGAAAAAGTGGTAAATCAAACAACATGGGCTCCTCTTTGATTTGTAAAGCTTAAGGCCTATGCTAATTCACATTGATGACATAAGCATCAAGATTCAGGATTGATACTGAGCACATGAATCTGGTTTTCCTGAATTTGCCATTTAATGTTCAGATCATAAAGGGTCATGCCGTAGCGCTTGTCATCAATATCCTTTTGCCGCCATGCAGGTCGAGGATCCTGCTTTAAAACCGACGTGATAAAGGATTTTAGATTCGGATATTCTGCCTGAATTTTTTTAAGGTGTTGTTCAGCTTCATCGCCAAAAACAATCTCATATTCTGATCCAGGAACAGATTCTGCAAAACCAGCCTCTGCATCAGGCAAGGCATCGGCATAGGGGATATATGGTTTGATATCCAGAATGGGAGTGCGATCCAGTAAATCCTGACCACCTACTTTTAAAATTAGTGATGATCCAGCGTGTTCCCAACCGAGATTTTCTACTACTGACATCCCTATCGGGTTAGGACGAAAGGTTGAGCGTGTAGCAAACACGCCCACACTTTCCTTTCCGCCCAAACGAGGTGGCTGTACGGTGGGTGACCAGCCCTTATCCTGTGTTTCATGAAAAATAAAAATAAGCCAAAGGTGGGAGAACTGTTCAATGCCACGTAAACAGTTTGGGTCTGAAAAATCCTTTTCAAAAACAATTTCGCCTTTGGCTTCCTTCACCAGATTAGGCTGGCGGGGAATAGCAAACTTCTGCTTGTAGGGACTTTTGATATAAGCGATTGGTTTCAGCTGCATAGGTATAAAGTAAAGTCTTTTTAGCTTAAATACAAAAGCTTATTTAGATCGGGCGTAGTCAAATTAGGAGTTTTCAGATGATATAGGTTTCAGCTTAAGCGTCAGACGATTTTTTGAAAATAGTGTGTTGTTAAAAATAAAGTAAACATTATTTCAAGATTAGGTTTATAAAGGCTAGGTATTTAAGGCTAAGTGAAAGGCCCTAATACAAGCGTTTGAGTATGGGGTTTATGTGAACCATCTCATGGTTAAGTACGTATAGATCAAAAAAACACCTCTTGGTGTTTCCAGGAAAGAAAAGAATGCCGAAATTTTATCCAGCCTTAGGTTACCCACTAAGCCTGAAGCATTACAAACTATTGAATATTTTTAGTTTCAAACTGCTTTGGTTTATTTTAGTCGTGTTCCAGGATAAAGCGGCCGTCCCTGCAATACTGGTTCTGATGCTGTTAAGTTTATGGCACCCCAATAAAGAGGAAGCCTGGAAGTCACTATTTGGGATTGCCTTGATTGGAATAGTCATCGACTCGACTCTTAGCCTAAGTGGTGTTTTTAATTTTGAAAATCAATTTGCATGGTTTCCAATCCCTTTATGGCTAGTATTACTTTGGTTAGCCTTTGCAATGGCCTTGCCTTATGGTTTTGCTTTTATCGGAAAATATGCCATTTCAACGCAGGCAATTATTGGCGGGCTGGCCAGTTTTAGTTACCTGGTTGGCAGAAACCTGGATGCAGTGAGTTATGGTTATTCCAGTATCGCAACCCAAGCTTTTCTTATTGTTTTGTGGGGGCTAGGCATTCCGCTTTATTTCATTTTGGAGAAAAGGAGGGCAATGAAGAATGCAGTCTTTTATTAAAAAATTTATGAGAGTAATTGCAATATTATTGATCTCGGCAATGTCGACCTCAGCTCTGAGCGAACCTCCAAAATTAGGGGAGGTGCTTTCTGACATGAACAGGATTGGAAATGCATCATTTAAATTTTATTTTTGGTCGGTCTATGAAGCAGAATTATATGCAAAACAGACTTCTTTTGATTTCACACCGCTTCCCAGCTTTATCTTAACGCTTAACTATCAACGAGCATTCAATAGTATGCAGATAGTAAAGGAAACCCAGAAGCAGTTGCTTGAAATTCATCCAGGACAGCCTGACAAATTCGAACCCTGGCTTAACAGCCTTAATGAAATTTTGACGGATGTTGCTAAAGGCGATCGCCTGAGTCTTTATGTTGACAGCAATAAATACAGTAGCTTTTATTTGAATGGCAACTATTTAGGAAGCATTGAAGATGAAGATTTTAGCCAGAGTTTTTCAGCGATTTGGCTTGCTCGTGATGATCACTATGCCGATTTTACGCATGAATTAACCGGAGTTTTATAATGAGAGCATTTCATTTGGCTAGTATTGTTTTTGTTTCCTTGCTTCTTTTTTCCTGCAGTTCACAAAGCCTCGATCAATATGCTGATACAAGTCCCGCGTTGGATTTAAAAGAATTTTTTAATGGCGAGCTTGTGGCATATGGCATGTTACAAAATCGAAGCGGAGTCATGACTCGGCGCTTTACAGCCACTATAGATGCCAGTTGGGAAGGTGATGTAGGCACCTTAGTCGAAGAGTTTTTGTTTGATGATGGGGAAATACAATATCGAACATGGACCCTGACAGCTTTGGGGAACAACAATTACCAGGGCGTAGCAAGTGATGTGGTCGGTGAAGCAGAAGGATCAATTGTTGGTTCAGTATTTCAATGGCAATACCAGCTGGATGTTCCTTATGGCGATGACACTATCGTCCTGAATCTGGATGACTGGCTATACCTGATCGATGAGAATCATTTAATCAACAAAACCAAGCTAACAAAATTTGGTTTCAGGGTAGGCGAACTCACACTGGTGATTGAGAAAGTATAGATCCTAGCTTTTCAGCTTTAGATGATGTTTAAACAAGGCCAGATGCTCGTCATCTCTATGACTGGCCATCACAACCGTCGTTCGTTGCTGTGAGCTAAGATGTTCCAGAAAATATAAAAAGCGATGTCGATTTATCTGATCCAGGCCTTGAGTGGGTTCATCGCATATAAGCAAGGCAGGCTGTTTCACCAATGCCCTAGCAATCAGCACTAAACGTTGTTCACCATAAGCCAGTGTTTTAAAAGAAGTAGATACTTTTTGCTCCAGGCCAACCAGAGACAGCCAATGTTTAGCATGCGTTATTTGAATAGGAGAGGCGCTCTCATAAAGACCAATACTGTCAAAAAAACCACTTAAGGTAATTTCCAGTGCGGAACCCGATACCCGATGATTTCTGTGTAATTCAGGCGACACGATGCCTATATTTTTCTTCAGTTGCCATATGCTTTCGCCACTGCCACGTTTGAAACCCAATACGTTTATATCATTGCCATAACATTGCGGATGATCTCCGGTGATCAGATGTAAAAGCGTTGATTTACCCGAACCATTTGGGCCAGTTAGCAAGGTATGCTCGCTAGGCCTAATCAGCAGATTGATATTCTCGAATATGAGGGTTTCACCATAACTGACCCTGGCTTTATTGATTTTCACAATCGGGTCGGGTGCTGGTGTGCTATTGAAGGACTCTAGCCAGGAGGGCAAAACGCTGGGATCGAAATCCAGCAGGGCATGGAGGTCCTGGTTATTTAAAATGTCTTCCCGCTGGCCCTGAGCAATCAATTCACCTTTTTCCAATATGGCTACATGGCTGTGCCAGTCGTCTATTTCATTGATATCATTGAATAAAAAAATCAGTTGAGTTTCTTTTTTTGCTGCAAGCCTTGCGAAAAAAAGAGCCAGCTCGGCTTTAGATTGTTTGTCCAGACTATCGTAGGGCTCATCAAGAATCAGATAATCAGGCCTCTGTATCAATGCTTGAGCCAGTAAGGCTTTACGGCTTTCACCGCTGCTTAATAAGCGATAGCCTCTATCCAGTATGCTTTCCAGGTTTAAAAATTTAAGTGCTTCAAGTTGATCATCAGTCGCATTTAGCAAAGCTCTCACCGTAGTGCCGGGATCCAGCTTGTCCATAAAATCAGTATCGTCTTTTTTTAACTCTTTTTCATAAAAAGCCTGCTGCTCTTCAAAGGAGATTAAGCTAAAAGAGGCATGGCTATTTTCAGGCAGTAATTGTTGATCCAACAAAGCCTGAGCCAGGTGTTTTTTGCCAGAACCATTTCTGCCCAACACAGCCCAACATTGGCCAGTTTCAATGGGCCAGTAGTCGATATTCAAACTTTGTGTCTTAAACTGCTGAAAAATCATGAAAAATAGGGCGTTATGGGCTTTTGCCTTGACACTTTAAGCTAATTCCAAGACAATTCCCACCCTTCAAAAAGCAAGTCACTTCTAGCTTTAATAAGGTTTAAAAGATTGCAAACCCTTGGCTCAGTGAAGGGTAAAGAGAAGTATTAAAAAATTACGCACCCGTAGCTCAGCTGGATAGAGTACCTGGCTACGAACTAGGGGGTCGCACGTTCGAATCGTGCCGGGTGCGCGATATATTAAAGCCTGCTATTGCAGGCTTTTTTGTATGTCGGGGGGATGATATTTGAGATGTTTTCAGGGAGTTAGTTCTCCATGCCCCATGAATAATCCATATTTTCAGCTAACGCAGAATTAATCATTTCAATGATTTGTTCAGGCGTTTCAGACTGTAAATAATCATCGATGGGGGCCAATTGAGCATCGATCCAGGGGGAGATCATTCCGGGCTTCAAACCATGGTTAACCTTACCAAAGACCAGCATTGCGATAATGGCCTGAGTCCAGGTTGTACCACATTTGGGGGGTGTGCAGATGAATATATCATCCTGACGGTGCTTGAAATTCTCCCATCGACTGGTGTCGGTTAAAGGACCGAGATAATTCTTAGTCTTTTTTGGCACTTCAACCATTATGAATACTCATCATTTTTTGAGTGAAACATGGTAAGCGATTTTTTAATAATCGACAATTTCACATGTTGGATGGGAACGAGAGTAAACAGTGATTTTTTATAAAGCGGTATAAAAAATACTGGGACAGCACTAAAGTTCGTGTAATATAAGTCCAAATAATTCTCATCAAAAAAAATAATAAGAATTTATATAAAATTAATAAACCTTTAAATCCCAAGGAGTCGTTATGACAAAATTAATTAAGTTGTTCGTTCTGTTCATTTTGGGAACAGCTCTGAGTGCCTGCGCCTGGTTTGAATATTCTGACAATATGACGACTCTTTTCGATGGAGCAAGACTGCAAAACTGGAATCAGATCGGAAGCACAGACTGGAGGCTAAGGAATGGTTATGTAGAGGGTTCAGGAGAAGCCGGCTTTCTGGTTTCACAGAGATCCTATAGCGATTACCGTTTAATCGTTGAGTTCTGGACCGATGGTCCTGCCAATAGTGGTGTATTTATTCGTTGTGAAGACCCTCAAAACGTCACTGCCAGTAATTGCTATGAGGTGAATGTTTATGACACCCGTCCAGACCCGACGTATCGCACTGGCAGTATTGTCAATGTGGCCGCACCGATGGCACAGATTGATGCCGCTAATCAGTGGAATCGCTTTGAAATTCTAGCCCAGGGGTCGCATCTGGAAGTTATACTGAATGGCGTAACAACCGTTAATACTGATAATGACCAATTAGACGCTGGTTATATCGCACTTCAATACGGCACAGGAGTTGTCAGATTTCGCGAAGTTGAAATTCAGGAACTTTAAGGTATTTTAATTCTAGAAAAGGCTTCCTGTACCTTTTCTCAGTGGTGTCAGCATCTGGTTAGTTGCTTGGTTGAGATATCAAACGATAGAAGCGAAGATGCTGTGCCGTTGAGAAGAATCAAAAGTTATTTTTTTTCTAATTCATCAATTAAAAAATCAATAAACACTTTAACCTTAAGAGGAAGGTAATTCTTCTGTGGATATATTGCCTTAAAAATCCTGGGAGTTATTTTGTATTCATCCAGAATAGTGACTAAATCTCCTTTCTCTACATCCTCATAAATAGTGTCCAATTGTAAACAAGATATACCTATGCCTTCCAAGGTTAATATTCTGACCGCAAGAGGATTATTAATTTTTGCATTACCTGAAACCTGGACCTTGATTTCATCTTTACCTTTAAAAAATACCCATTGATTGGGAATCAGATGAGATGACGGTAAAAGGCAATTAAAATTGACCAGTTCTTCTGGTGTATCAGGTGTTCCATACTTAGAAAGAAACTCAGGGGAGGCCACCACTCTTGCTTCATCAATAGATAAATTAGTAGCGCTATAGGCAGAATTAAAAAAGTGGGCTGCAGTTAAAATGGCATCAAAGTCTTCTATTTTTACTTTGGTAAATACGTCAGTTAGTTCTATTTCAATGCATAGCTGAGGGTATTTTTGCAGGAAAATTGGCAGCAGCTTTGCCAGCACCTCATGACCAAATGTCACTGGGGCACTTACTCGTAATACTCCAGAAGGCATGTTGTCATTTTCAGTTGCGGCATTTTCAGCTTCCTGGACCGCCTTATAGGCCTGTATGGCATGTTCAATATAGCGTTCACCCGATTCTGTTAATTCCACTTTACGTGTTGTTCTATTTAATAATTTAACATTCAGGTGTTCTTCCAGATTGGAGACTCTTTTACTAACCGCAGAGCTTGTTAATCCCAGCTTTTCAGCCGCTCTTGTAAAGCTGTTCTCTTCAACCACGGCCAGAAATATAGGTATATCGACAAAATTTTCCATCTATGGGCCTGCCTAATTGCGTCTTAAAAGGAATTAAATAGTTTCCTAAAAGACTATTTATCAACTGTATGGATATAGTATAAGGTCACTCATAGAAAAAAAATTAATAGTTTTTCTATTTTGATAATTAAAGAGGGTGGTTTGATGATAAAAATAAAGCGTTATCTTGGCGTCTTGCTTTTTTCTTTTACGCTGGCGGTTTTGATTCCTGGCCATTTAGTGTTTGCACAGGGTTCAATTTCCGGCAGTTTAATTGATCCTAACGGGGCTAATATTACCGGGTTAAACCAGGACGTAATTCTGGTTAATGTGGCCACTGGCGAAGAGTTTTCAAGCCGGACGGATCTTGAGGGAAACTATTCAATTACTGGCTTGCCTGCCGGGACTTATGATCTTAGTTTCTTATTTCGTACTGCTATGTACCAGTCTTATTCGGAAGAAGGGGTGGTCATTAATGATGGAGAAACCCTGGATCATGATCTCAATATTGAATGGAGTATTAATTTAGGCACCATTGGTGACGACCCTGGGATGCTGGCAGTTGATATGTTAAGAGAGTCTGGTGAACTTACAGGACCTGCACCGAGATTGTTTAATGGTAATGTCGATTTTTCAGGCATGTGGGTTAATACACAAAATCCAGATTTTTCTTCTCGTCAACAGTCTCGGCCACCTTATCAAGCTTGGGCAGCTGAAATGGAAGAAGAATTGCGAGCCATGAATTTTCAGAATCCTGGTGCTTATTGCCTGCCTCAAAGTGCAGTGATGTCTACTGATGGTTTTCCCTGGCAAATTGTGCAGACGCCAGACATTATGATTCAGATCATGGAATTTGTAACGCCAGGCTGGCGTCAGGTTTTTCTGGATGGCAGAGATTTCCCAGAGCTTTGGAATCCGAGTTGGCAGGGGCACTCAAGAGGGCATTGGGAAGGCGATACTCTGGTGGTGGAAACATCTGGTTTTAATGATTACACGCCAGGCTTTGGTATTCATTCAGATAAAATGGTGGTGACTGAACGTTATACCCGCCCTGAGTTTGGTCGAATGTTGGTTGAAGTAACTGTGGAAGACCCGGAAGCGCTGACTGATAGTTATACCGAAGTTTACGAACATGGCTTAGTGCTCGGTGAAGAAATTCTCGAATTTATTTGCGCTGAAGGCAACACCGACCCTACACACTGGGAGCAACCAATTTGGCAGGGAAGACCTTAACTGCATTTAATTTTTTAAATAAACCGAATCACTTAAGAGGAAATATTATGAATATTAAAAGATCGTTAGGCATTGTTATAGCTCTAGCTACATTGCTGGGAGTTTCTTTTGAGGCATCAACTCACCATTCTTTTGTTGGTCAATTTGATCCTGATAGATCGGAAGTTTTTACTGGCACTGTGTCTGGTGTTAGATGGGTTAACCCACATGCATTTTTCGTCATTGACGTGAGTAATGATAATGGTGCTTCTGAAAGTTGGACATTCGAACTAGGTAGCCCAAACACATTAATTCGCTATGGTTGGAACCGAGATACTCTAAAAACAGGTGATGTTATTACCGTTGACGGATATTTAGCGAGGAGCGGAGCAAACCTTGCCAATGCTAAAATTGTCACATTGGCAGATGGCACTATTATTCAAGCTGGCTCATCATACCTAGAAGAATCAAGATAAAAATATTGAGCCTTATTGTGAATTTAAAAAGCCCGCATTCTGCGGGCTTTTTTATAATTTCTTAAGATATTGTAAAACAGCCCTCTTTTAATATACAATCATCCCATACTAGGAATATCTATAACATTTGAATTAAGAATTATGTAAGCTGCTGAATCCTATAGATATTATAACTTTTCGATTTTTGGGTATCTAACTAGAGTGACTAATCTATCAGATGCAGTCATACTTAACTTTACAGATTATGATTTATTCAGAGTCGTCCCTTGGGTGGCTGAAAATGACTGTCTGTTTTTGTTGTATAAATAAATAAAAAATTAGAGGACATAAAAAATGAAAGACTATACAGATGTAGCAGGGAGAGTTTTATTAGCATTATTATTTTTATTGGCAGGCATTGGTAAATTAGGCGCTGGCTATGAAGGAACTCAAGGCTATATGGAAGCGTTTGGGGTGCCTGGAATGCTTTTGCCTTTGGTTATTTTAGTGGAAATTGGTGGTGCATTATTGCTGATAGTTGGGTTTCAAACTCGATGGACAGCATTAGCTATTGCCGGCTTTTCAATACTGTCAGCAATTATTTTCCACAGTAATTTTGGTGAACAGGCCGAAATGACCAATTTCCTCAAAAATCTTTCTATAGCAGGTGGATTACTCATTTTATATGCCAACGGACCAGGCAAATATAGTCTCGATAACCGCGGGAAATAGCTTTTTGATTAAAGGCCTACTTGGGGTTCTGGATCACTGGATCAAAAGTAGGCCTTAATTAGCATTTGGTTAAATCAAAGCAACCCCGTTGTTATTTCAGAATTAGATAGAATTTATTCATGACCGTTTCTCTCAGTGATATCCAACAAGCTGCGCGTAGAATTGAGTCAGCAACCATCAATACACGTTTTGAAAAATCTCATACGCTTTCTGATCTTGCTGGTGCTGAGATTTTTTTAAAATTTGAAAATTTACAGTTTACTTCTTCATTCAAAGATCGAGGCGCCATCAATAAATTACTGCAATTATCAGAGCAGGATAAAGCATCTGGAGTCATTGCCATGTCGGCGGGTAATCATGCCAAATCAGTTGCTTACCATGCGCAACGCCTGGGAATACCTACAACGATTGTCATGCCTAAGTCCACGCCAAATGTAAAAGTAGAAGATACAGAAAATTTTAAGGCGCGGGTTATTTTAAAAGGAAAAACACTGGAAGAAGCCGCCGATCATGCGGAAGCACTAGCGAAAACTGAAAATTTAATTTTTATTCATCCCTTTGATGATGAAATGATTATTGCCGGGCAGGGTACAGTGGCTCTGGAAATGCTCGCGGCTGAACCGCAACTGGATTGTATTGTTGCACCAATTGGCGGCGGAGGCTTGATTGCTGGAGTGGCGACAGCCGCTAAAAGTATCAAACCGGATATTAGTATTATAGGTGTCCAGGTTGCTGGATATAGAGGAACTTATGATGCGATTTATGGCGCTAGCGGTTTTTTAGGAGGCAGTACAATTGCTGAAGGTATTGCAGTAAAAAAACCAGGCAAGCTCACCATGGAGATTATTGATCATTTAGTTGACGATATAATAATTGTTAGCGAAGAAGACATTGAAGATGCAATTAGTCTGCTGGTCAATATTGAAAAAACGATCACAGAGGGGGCTGGTGCATCTGTACTGGCAGCAGTATTAAGCAAGCCCAAAATGTTTGCCAGGCAAAAAGTGGGTTTAATTTTATCCGGCGCCAATATTGATACGCGTATTCTTGCTTCAGTGTTAATGCGTCGACTTGTCAGGAAAGGGCGCATCGTCAGATACAAGGTCAGAATTGATGATTCACCGGGTACTTTGGCACTTGTCTCTGCCACTGTGGGTGAGTTAGGTGGCAATATACTGGAAGTATTTCATCAGCGAATGTTTTCAAGTTTGCCAATCAAGGAAGCAGACCTCTATCTCACTGTTGAAACAAAAGATATATCCCAAAGTGAAGTCATACTGAAAAAATTATGTGAGCTGAACTATCAAGCGAGCATGCTGGAAGATTGAACAACCAGTTCGAATATCTATTTAACTCATTATTGTGTTGGTTGCATGTTGCGTATGGCTGATATTAGCCAGCGACCGTCTTCCATGACAACTAATATAGACGTGAGGTAGTGACTGTCAGGCGCATTGGCTCGATCAACAATATCGTAGCGTCCATTTACCATAGCCACATCAGGCTTAATGAAACGGATGCTTTCTATCGTGATTGATCTTTTACCGGTGTTGTTTTGGGAGGACGCTAAAGAACCTGTGCTAACACCGTCTTTTCCAGATCGTAAAGTGCCCGACGTGGTTAGTTGATCAATATCATCGGTTAGCAAAGCTAGCAGACCTACTTCATTGTTTTCTGCCCGAGTCTCTAGGTATTGAGCAATTAAGACTCTAATTGCAATGTCATGATCAGAAGTGTCGATGGACGTATTAGTCGTATTTTGGCTATAGGCCAGAGTTGATATCAGGCTTAAAGTTAAAGCCAGCGCTGTAAAGGTTGATAAAATTCGCATGAACTTTTCCTTTTACTTTTCGTTTTGAGTCAATAGCTATATGATTTTTAATATCAAATCGTTATAGTACTTTGACATTGTATTGTTTAACAGATTTACTTATTTCTATTCATAATTCAGTTTGGAAAATCAGCATGAAAACATTATTACTAACATTGATCGCATCTCTTTTTTTTAATGCGCAAGTATTGGCACAAACAATTCCAGAAGGTCCAAGAGGAGCAGCCTTTTGGGATGTCGTTCCCACAAGTGCTCCTGATGATGCGCAAAGAGGTGACATATATTGGCTGCATGAACGCCTTGATGTGCCAGCTAATGCAAGAGCATGGAATGTTATTTATGTCAGTGAAGGGGCCAGTGGTAATTTGGAATATGTATCCGGCGAAATATATGTGCCAGTGACGCCTTCACAAACTGAACGCAAATTATTGATCTGGGCAACAGGAACAACGGGGACGCAAGATTCCTGTGCGCCTTCCAGGACTGAATTATTCAGAGGGGATCAATCTTCAAGAGTGCCCAGTATTGAAGTTTTTTTAGATAGGGGTTATGTGGTGGTCATGAGTGACTACCAGGGTTCCGGTACGCCCGGAGCAACTGCCTATCTTCAGGGAGCACAACAGGCCATGGCCTCATTTGATATAGCCCGTGCTGCCAGAAATTTGCCAGCAGCTATGGCGGGTACGGATGTGGGTATCTATGGGTTTTCACAAGGCGGGCAGACTGCATTATGGGCAGCGCATATTGTTGATGAATATGCGCCGGAATTTAATCTTGTCGGTGCAGTGCCACTTGCTCCGGCATCCAGACATCTTGATTTATCATTTTATGATCTGGATATTCCAGTCAATAGCGGTTATTTCATTATGCGTATGGCAGGCTTGCAGGTAGGGCATCCGGAATTAAAACTGAGTGATATTTTGACTGATGTCGGGTTGGAAATGCTGACAGCGCAAACCTGGGGTTGTTATGAAATCTTTGGCGCAGCTGCGCAACTGGAAGAACCGTATGCAAAACCAGAGGCACTTGAGCCTGGCACCGCCTGGCGAGCCTGGCTGGAAGAGAATGATGAGTTCTTGCCGATCTCTTCATCCATTCCCTTTTTAATGATTCAGGGCGTTGAGGATGTAGATGTTCCGGTTTGGCTTACCAGAGAAGTATTTGATGATTTGTGTGAGCAGGGTAGTGAAGTCAACTATATTGAAATGGCTGGTGCAGATCACTTTGGCGTGTTTTATCCCGGCGGAGAGTTAGCGATCGACTGGTTTGATGCTCGCTTTGCAGGCAGGCCCATTGAGAGAAATTCATGCGAGCAATAATTATATGAAGGGAGTGAGTTTCTTCATGGCTCTTTAATATTCAAATATTTTTACGGCTGGACTTTGATTTTTTTTAACCGCTAACAAAAACTATCGCTAAAAAATTCAATTAAAAGCGGTAATCAAAAGTTATTTGCGCTGTTCGGCCCAGGGTGTAAAAGCCATCGACAAACTCATAGCGCTTGTCAAAAATATTTCCGACGCGCAGATGTAAAGTACTCGCTGTATTCAAGGCATATCCGAAAACCAGATCGGTAGTCGCAAAGCCTCCAACGATTGAAGGGCCAAAACTAACTGGATCGATATCGTGATGATTGCTTTGCGCTAAAAACTTTACTGCAAAATTTAAATTTCCAAAATCCCTACCTAATTTAAGGCGAGCATCTGATTAGGTCTTCTTAGTAATTCTTGTTGGGTATTTAGGTTTTCATGATTTAGTAAAGTCATATTTGCATTGAGATGCCATGCCGCTAACAACAATTCTACTGATGCTTCCATGCCAATGATTCGTGCTTTTTGAGCATTTGTTAATGTGGTGAAACTGGTATCTGCAGTAATCAAATCAGAAATATCATTTCTAAAGACATTCATTTCCCATTGAGCGCCCAAGGCTAAAATTTGGAGGCCTATTTCAATATTTTCAGATGTTTCAGGCTGCAGGTTTGGGTTAGCAAAAAAGAAAAACGAAGGAAAATTAACGTAAAGATCGATCAGGTTAGGGGCTTTAAATGCTGTGCCATAACTAAGCCAGGCTCGAACATGTTGGTTTAAGTCTTTTCCCAACGCGATACTGCCCGTGTTTTGATTACCAAAACGTTCATTGTCATCATGACGTAAGGAAAACGTGAAGTCAGCGAAATGATTATCACTAATATAGACGCCATAGATGCCACTGTTATCTCTTGAAGTTTCAGTTTGCACTGCACCAAAACTGGCATATTCAAGCGTTTGTTCAATGTGATCCAATCCAAAAACAAATTGATTGCTGCTATCTAATATCAAAGTGTTATGCCAATTAATTTTATTATTTTGAGACTGGCTTTGAGTTAGCCCAAATAAAGACCTGTCGTCATTTTCTTCTTTAAACCGTTCTGCTCTAAGATCACTTTTCCACTTATCGCTCAGAGCAAAAGAAAAGCCAGCTGATAGTTGCTTTGATTCTATGTCAACATTACCATCGTCATAATCTGATGAGGAATCAAAGCGGGAATAATTGGCTGATAAACTAAGTCTGGTAGTGAATTGATGATTTAAGGACAGGGCAGCAGTATTATTTTCAAACCCATCGTCATCGTTGCTGCCAGTTTTACTAAAATTAATACCCGAAGTCTCACGATGAGATAAGCTTAATGCCAGTGTGGTGGATTCATTGCCAC
>JAURLP010000014.1 GCA_030831165.1 Gammaproteobacteria bacterium
CATTGCGGATGATAATGTCTTTGAGGCGATCGGTGATAAAGACATAGCCGTCTTCGTCCATATAGCCCAGCCGCCAGACTACTGAAACCTCAAGCCATGAAGAACAACAAAAGACTGTTTTTCATTTTTTAATTAAATAGACAGTAAGGACTTGCCCGAAATATACGTAAATCGATATTACGGTGCTTGATCCCTCGGGCTAACCCAAGATAGCCCGAGGAAGAAGAGATAGATCTAAAAGGACCTGGAGATTATTGCAGAGCGTCTCGCATAAAGTCTACGGCAGCTCGCATTTCATCATCACTACAATCAACGCATGTACCACGTGGTGGCATAACATTAATTCCATTAATGGAATTCGTATATAGCACGTCCATACCTTTGGCTAGACGTGGTTCCCATTGCTCAGCATTACCAAAAATAGGCGCTTCGCTGACGCCAGTCGCATGGCAGACCATGCAATAAGTATTATAAATTGTCTCTGCGTCTCTGGGACCTGCAGATCCGGCAACGGCCATTCCAGCGGCACAATCGTCTCCAAAAACACAGACGGAGCCGGCGGGATTAAGCCTTTCACGGATTTCTTCGTCCAAAGTAGCCGCACCAGCAAAAGCTGAAAGTAGCACTACTAATAATCCTGAAATAAGAGTGGTTAACTTATGATTCACTTTTATACCTCTGGCGCTTATTGCGAACTTGTCTTGCTAGGTTGAACAATTTTGAGGGCGGCATTATACCTGTAAAATTCGGTTTCTGGTACTCGTTATAAAGTACTTGATGCCTTATGCTTTACAAAAGTTATCGATAATACTGCCTCATTCACAACTTTTCAGGCAAGAAAGCTCTTGTAGCGATTAATTTCCACCTTATAGGTACTTTATCGCTTCAGAAAAGGCTGAGGCATTTTGATCTTTTGCTGAGAGCGTCGGCTCACCAATTCCATCTAAAGGCCACGGAATATTTAAATCCGGATCATCCCAGCGTATTGAGCGCTCGTCATCCGGCGCATAATAGCTGGTACATTTATAAACAAATTCTGCCCTGTCACTCAGTACCAGAAAGCCATGGGCAAAGCCAGGAGGTACCCAAAATACTTCTCTATTATCCGCACTAAGAACTGCTGCAACGTGTTGGCCGAAGGTCGGAGAGCGCTCCCGTAAATCGACTACTACATCATATACATCGCCGGAAATAACCCTGACCAGTTTACCCTGAGCTTGTTGCAACTGATAATGCAAGCCACGCAAAACTCCTTTTCTGGAGGAGCTATGGTTATCCTGCACGAAGTCAGTATCAATGCCCAACTCGCTTAACCAGCTTTGTCGATAGGTTTCCATGAAAAAGCCACGCTCATCCCCAAAGACTTTTGGTTTTATAATCAGCACATCAGGGATCGCGGTCTGAATAATTTCCATCAATACACTTTCTCATTAAGCACTTGAACTAAGTATTCTCCATAACCACTCTTTTCAAGAGGCGCAGCCAAAACCTGAAGCTGCTCCGCATCAATGTAGCCCATGCGAAAAGCAATTTCTTCCGGACAAGCAATTTTTAAACCCTGACGTTCTTCGATTGTTTGCACAAAAGTGCTGGCTGCCAGTAAATTGGCGTGGGTGCCTGTATCGAGCCAAGCCGCTCCTCTACCCAGTATTTCAACAGTCAGTTCACCAGCTTGCAGGTATTCCAGATTCACGTCAGTAATTTCAAGCTCACCACGCGCTGATGGTTTAACATTTTTAGCAATATCTACTACCCTGTTATCGTAGAAATAAAGTCCGGTTATGGCGTAATTCGACAAAGGTTTAAGAGGCTTTTCTTCCACTGAAAGCACACTGCCATCTTCTGAAAACTCTACTACCCCATAGGCTTCAGGATTTTTTACATGATATCCAAATACGGTCGCACCTTTTTCTTTGCGCACCGCCCTGAGTAATGAGTCCTGGAGCGAATGTGAATAAAAAACATTATCACCAAGCACCAGTGCAACCGCATCATCACCTATGAACTCTTCACCAATTAAAAAAGCCTGGGCTAAGCCATCGGGGGAAGGCTGCTTAGCATAAGAAAAGCTTAAGCCCCAACTTTCACCATCACCAAGCAGGTTTTTAAATACCGGCAAATCTCTTGGAGTTGAAATGATTAAGATCTCCTGAATCCCGGCCAGCATCAATGTGCTCAGCGGATAGTAAATCATGGGCTTATCATAGATCGGCAGAATCTGCTTGCTAACAGAATGGGTAATCGGATGTAAGCGAGTGCCAGATCCCCCGGCCAGAATTATCCCCTTCATTGCTTTTCTCTTGCTTCAGCACCAAGGCGTTCCAATTGATAACTGCCATCCAGCACAGCTTCCCACCATTGGGCATTATTCAAGTACCAGGCTACTGTCTTGCGAATGCCGCTTTCAAAACTTTCCTCTGGTCGCCAACCTAGCTCCTTCTCAATTTTAGATGCATCAATTGCATATCGCAGGTCATGGCCAGGCCTATCTTTAACAAACTCAATAAGATTTTTAAAACCTTTACCCGCCGCTAAAGCATTTGGGTTTTCTGGCACCAATTCTTCCAGTATCGTACAAATGGACTGCACAACTTCTATATTTTGTTTTTCATTATGGCCACCGATATTGTAAGTCTCCCCGACTTTTCCTTCTGTGATCACTTTATATAATGCTCTGGCATGGTCCTCGACATAAAGCCAGTCCCGTACTTGAGTACCATGTCCATAAACCGGCAAAGGTTTGCCCTTGAGCGCGTTTAAAATCATGTGTGGAATTAATTTTTCCGGAAAATGATAGGGGCCATAATTATTCGAACAGTTTGTGAGTACGACAGGGAAACCATAGGTTCGATACCATGCCCTGACCAGATGATCAGAGCTGGCCTTGGAGGCGGAATAAGGGGAGCTTGGTTTGTATGCTGTATCTTCAGTGAAAAAGCCCTCAGGACCATCAAGATCGCCGTATACTTCATCAGTAGAAACATGATGAAAAATAAACGCTGATTTTTTCTGCGGCTGCAGCTGCTGCCAGTATTCACGTGCAACGTTCAGTAATTGGTAGGTTCCCACTATATTAGTCTGAATAAATTCGCCGGGCCCATCAATGGACCGGTCAACGTGTGACTCCGCCGCCAGATGCATTACCGCATCAGGCTGGTGCTCATGGAAAGCCTTGTTTAAAGCTTCCTGATCACAAATATCGATCTCGCAAAAAGCGTAATGCTCGGATGGCAACACTTCAGTTAGGGAGTTTAAATTGCCAGCATAAGTCAGCTTATCAACATTGATGACTTCATCTTTGGTGTTTTTTAATATATGTCGGATCACAGCACTGCCAATAAAACCTGCGCCGCCTGTTACAAGAATTTTCAATGTTAAGTTTCGCCGTTAATAAATTCCAAAGACTATTCTATAAGGAAACCGATTTGCATTAACAGGCTTAACCTAACCTTCTTAGCACAATATTCAATTCTTCCTGCCACGGTTTACCGCTAAAGTTTATTGCTTCATAAGTCACAGTCTTATCCAGTAAAGAATTTTTGGGGCGTTGTGCCGGAGTCGGATATTCGCTACTGCTTATCGCATGAAGCGGAATTTTTTTCTTTAACAGACCCAGATCCAAAGCCTGCTTTTGGATTTCTGTAGCAAAATCATACCAACTGGCGACACCTTGATCTGTCCAATGGTAAATGCCCTTTAAGTCTCTATTAGCCACAAAACGCCACAGCACCTCTGCCAAACCATGTGCCGAAGTTGGCGTGCCAAACTGGTCATTTACAACAGATAGCGCATCACGCTCAGCCATCAGCTTTAACATCGTAGTAATGAAGTTTTTAGCTTCAGCAGAATACAGCCATGCCGTTCGGATAATCGTACTATCGGGCCTTAATTCTCTTAACTTATTTTCCCCTGCTAATTTACTGGCGCCATAAATGCTAAGGGGTGCAGCTAAATCAGTTGGTTTGTATGCTGACAGCTTTGCCCCATCAAACACAAAGTCTGTCGAAAAATGAATGATCCGGCAATCTTTGGGGGCTGCCTCTGCCACCAAGGCAGGTCCCAGGGCATTTACCGCAAATGCGCTCTCATGTTCTGTTTCAGCCTTGTCTACCTGAGTATAGGCTGATGTATTAATAATTGTGGTTGGAGCCAGATCTTTATAAACCAATTCATGTTGCGCACGATTACAAATATCAAAATCTCGCGAGGAAAAAGCATATAGCTCCGTATCAGTGGGTTTTGATTCTTGAATAAGCCTGCCAAGCTGGCCAAAGCCCGCAAGCAGTACGATTTTTTCCTTCATTTAATTTTATCTTTGGCGCTTAGAACAAATTGAATGATAAGTTTAAATAAAAACGCCCATGATGCATAACATCAAGGGCGTTTACATTGGCACTAAATAAATTGATGCTTAATAAAATAATATTAAGTTGTTTACTTACATATTATTGCGTTCCATCTCGACTAGATAATCAACCACTTCAAGCATATCTGTCTGAGTAGGCACAGCCTGATTAGTCACAATGCGGTATTTACCGTTTACGATCAAATTTGGCGTACTGCGTACACCGTAATCACGCATTTTGGTGTTGGCGCGATTAACAGCTGAAGTCACCGTGAAAGAATTCCATGCGGCGTCAAAGTCATCACCAGAAACACCCTTGCTTATGAAATAATCCTTGGCGGCTCTTTCTGATTGTAAATAGTTCTGTCGCAACAGTATTTCGTCAAAAATATCACTGTGTGTCTCTTCAAAGACCCCCAGTTCTAGCGCCGTGAAATAAAGCTGAGCGTGAGTCTGCATCATCGCATTCCACATTCCAGGGCTTCTCACAAACACAACATCTTCAGGAATATTCGCTTCCCAATTTTCAATTAAAGGCTCGAATGAATAGCAGTGCGTACAGCCATACCAAAAAATTTCGACTACCTCGATTTTGTTTGGATCAACAGTACGTACAGGAGTATCCAGCGCAACATAATGTGTGCCTTCAATAAAACGGGCAGGCTGGGCTAATACGGAGGTGCTCATTAGCACTAAAGCAATTGCTAGCAAGATAGGTTTAAATATTACTTTCATTACAATCTCCAGACAAAATTGAATTCGATAATTGTTATTTAAAAAGTTAAGGCTTCTTAAAAAACGAATATCAATTCTTAAGTTAAGCCCTTATCTAAGAGCTAAAGATACAAAAAAGGGCGCTGATTGGCACCCTTTTTATATCAGCCAGCTTAATCCTGGCTGAATTATTCATTTTATTTCCTTATTCGGCTCTAATTCGCTCGAAGTCCTGAAACATAAGATGCCAGCGCCTGAATCTCAACATCATTAAGTCTGGCAACAATATCACGCATCACAGCAGCGAGATCGTTATTTCTGCTACCCGCACGGAATGCGCGTAATTGTGCTTCAGTATAAGCTGGATCTTGGCCACTCAAGGCCGGATAGCCTGCTCCTTCATTTCCTCTACCTGTTGGTGAATGACAAGCAGAACATGCCGCTACGCCAAGATCTGCATTGCCTGACCTATACAAGACCTGGCCAATCTCCACTTTAGATTCTTCAGCCACACCAAGGGGCGCATCAAGCGAAGCATAATGTGCAGCAATATCAGCCAGATCCTGATCTGAAAAGTTATTCAATTGGCCAGCCATAACAGCTATTGCTCTAGCTCCACTTTTTATATCTTGTAATTGCTTATAGAGATAACTTTGGTTTTGGCCTCCCAGTTTAGCTGCACCGGGAACGACGACATCATTACCGCTGGCACCATGACAAGCGCCACACACTATAACCTTGGTACTACCTGAGGTCGCATCACCCACCAACTGGGCTTGAGCCAAGGAGCTTAGACTGAGAGCGAACATTGCAGCAAGAAAAATTCTGTTCATGCGTTTTTCCATTAAATAAATGCTAAAAATAAATGCTAATAAGTAGGGCTTAAACCTTGAGGGTATGACCCTGTTGCAATCCCAATCACAACTTGCGCTGTAATTAAATGGGACCGCAGGGGATTATGCTATACTTTCCGCCCCTGCTAAAAAGCGGGTGGATTATACCCTATCCTACCGTGATGACAAAGACACCAAAAGAAGAGATATGATTTTGAGTAAAATAACCCTGATAAGCGATTTTAGATGACAATTAATTTATTAAACCTCAATCAAGTATTTGGCTGTTGGATTATTTATCAAATTTATTTCATCGCCATAAATAACGCCCCCATAAACATTTAAAATAACTTCCTAGGAAATAACATTAAAACACTTTTATAGAGTCCATTATGGCTAGAACAGGCCTTGATTATCGTAATGCACATTTTTTGACTAGCGCCAGTACTCTGTCACA
The DNA here is from genome assembly GCA_030831165.1 of Gammaproteobacteria bacterium. Taxonomy (GTDB): domain Bacteria; phylum Pseudomonadota; class Gammaproteobacteria; order Pseudomonadales; family Pseudohongiellaceae; genus UBA5109. The sequence goes on from JAURLP010000014.1 coordinate 6,350, forward strand.
ATGTCCAGAAGATACTGCCTTGGAAGTGGCTTTTATTGGTCGTTCTAATGCGGGTAAATCCAGTGCAATCAATGTGCTAACTGAGCAACCCAAGTTAGCGCGAACCAGTAAAACCCCCGGCCGCACCCAGCTATTAAACTATTTTGAGATTGCTGAACAGCGTTACCTTGTCGATTTGCCCGGCTTTGGTTATGCCAAGGTCCCGCCAAAATTGAAACTCAAGTGGCAAAAAGAGTTAACGCGCTATCTGGAAGAGAGACAATCTTTGCAGGGTGTCATTTTGCTTGTCGATATTCGACATCTATTTAAAGACAGCGACATGATGATTATTGATTGGGCTTCGCGCGCAGAAATGCCACTGCATATATTATTAACTAAAGCTGACAAGCTAAAGCATGGTGCTGCAAAAGCAACTTTATTATCTGCTCAAAAGGAATTAAAGCCCTTTGGAGAACATATCAGCTTGCAATTGTTTTCTGCACTAAAAGCAAGTGGTGTTGATGGCCTGCGTAAACAGCTGAATATGTGGTTAAACCCTGAATGAGCCAGATCACAAAAGGCTATGATGGAAATATCTGGCCAGAAAGAATTGGGCCCTAACCACAGGAGAAAGCAGTTAGGGCCCGGTCTCCTAAAATAAAGGAGGATTTAGGTCGTTCTAGTAGAGTGGGAAATCGGGGAGAAAACCACCCTACTGTATAAGTGTGACTGATCTCCTTAAAAATAGTTCCAAATATTTCACATAAACTCAGATTTTTTTAAAATTATATCTGCAGGTGCAATGACACAGGGATTTTTTAATGTGCTTCGTCCCAATTTACGCCTGAACCAATATCAACAATTAAGGGAACATCCAAAGATGCGGCTGAAGCCATCCTGAATTCCACTCCCTCGGATAATAAACCTAAGTCTGATTCACTGACTTCAAATACCAGCTCGTCGTGTACCTGTAGTAATAGCCGGGCATCCAAACCTGCAATGTCCAGCCAATGCTGAATATCAATCATGGCGCGTTTGATAATATCCGCTGCCGTTCCCTGCATGGGGGCATTAATCGCCGTACGCTCCGCCGCTTTACGCAACATGCCATTGCTCGCATGAATGTCAGGTAAATACAATCTACGGCCAAATATGGTTTCTACATAACCCTGCTCATTCGCCAATTGCCTGGTATTTTCCATGTAATCTCTTACCCCGGGATATCGATGGAAATAACGCTCGACATATTCCTGAGCTTCATGACGACCGATGCCCAATTGTTTCGCCAAACCAAAAGCAGACATCCCATAGATCAAACCAAAATTAATGGCTTTGGCGCTGCGCCGCTGATCGTTCGTCACCTGATAAAGCGCTTCGCCAAAAATTTCAGCTGCAGTGGCGCGGTGAACGTCTAGGCCTTGCTGGAAAGCCATCAGCAAGCCTTCATCAGCCGACAAATGCGCCATAATACGTAACTCCACCTGGGAATAATCAGCTGCCATCAATACCTTTCCTTCATCGGCAATAAAGGCTTTACGGATACGGCGACCTTCTTCAGTACGGATAGGAATATTTTGCAAGTTTGGATCAGTTGAAGACAGGCGACCTGTCGCTGCTACGGCCTGCTGAAAAGTACTATGAATTCGTCCGGTTTGGGGATTAACGTCCTGTGGCAGTTTATCCGTATAGGTGCTTTTTAATTTGCTGAGCGTACGGTATTCCAGCAACAATTTCGGTAAAGGATATTCAAGCGCCAATTCCTGCAATACTGGCTCCGCGGTGGAAGGCTGGCCCTTTGCGGTCTTACTGACAACAGGATAATTAAGCTTTTCATAAAAGATTTTCTGTAATTGAGCAGGCGAACCCAAATTGAATTCTTCACCGGCTAGGGCATAGGCTTCCTGTTCAAGCTCATGTAAACGCTGTGCAATCTTTTCACTTTGCTGAGCCAAACTAAAAAGATCTACACGAATTCCTTGCTCTTCCATTGCATAAAGCGCGTCCAGAAGATCCATTTCCATATACTTATATATATCCGCAAGCTTGCCTGTTTGCTTGAGCTTTATCTCCAGACCCTGATGCAGTCGAAAAGTAATATCTGCATTTTGTGCAGAGAAAACTGCTGCCTGTTGAATATCTACTTCTGCATAAGTCAGCTTATTGCGGCCTTTACCAAGCAGCTCTTCCAGTAACTGCTTATCTTCCTGTAGATATGTTGATGCGAGTTTTTCAAGCGTATGTTTATGTGCAACAGAGTTTAGGACATAAGATTGCAACATGGTGTCATAGCGACAGCCTGCTAATTTGACCCCTGCGTTTGCCAGGACATGTCTCATATTTTTTAAATCATGCCCAACTTTAAGGATGCTTTGATCTTCAAGTATTGGCCGTAATCCTGATAAGACTGTTTTGGTGTCCAGCTGCTCCGGCGCGCCATCATAAGTGTGAGCCAGTGGAATATAACTGGCCTGACCTGGTTTAAGAGATAAGGATAGCCCAATTATTTTGGACAGCATAAATTGGGCTCCATCTGTTTCCAGAGACAGGGCGAGTCGATCGGCTTTTTTGAGGTCACTGATTAAGGCATCCAGCTGCTCAACATTTAAAATTGTTTGGTATTTAATTTCCCCAGGCGCCACAAAAACTTCGACGTCATTAAGCTTTGGGTTCTCATTTTCTAAAAGAGACTCGCCTTCTAGCTGAACTGCTTCGGCTTTGACCCCATCCGCTTCCAACTCTTTAATCCAGGAGCGAAATTCCAGCGTGAGATACCAGCTTAATAATGCTTCCTGGTCAGCTGGCGTATGCAAAAGCTCATTTGGCCCAACTGACAGTTCAACATCAAGTTTGATTGTTGCCAGTTCACACGATAATCGCAGTTGATCTATATGCGCTCTTAAATTTTCACCTGCTTTCCCCTTTATTTCGTCGGCATGTTCTATCAAGGATTCTGCCGTACCATATTCTTCTAGCCACTTCACCGCCGTTTTAGGGCCAACTCCAGGAACGCCAGGAATATTGTCAGACTTATCTCCCATCAACCCCAAATAATCGATAATCTGCTCAGGGCCTAAGCCAAACTTTGTTTTTACCCCTTCTACATCCAGTACCTCCTTGCTCATGGTATTTAAAAGAGTGATATGTTCATTCACGAGTTGTGCGAGATCCTTATCGCCCGTAGAAATTAGGGTGTTCCGTTTAAGTTCTGTTGCCTGCCGCGCCAGTGTGCCAATGACGTCATCAGCTTCAACTCCCGGTTCTATTATTAATGGCAAACCCATCGCCTTGATAATTTCGTGAATGGGCTCAATCTGGGAGCGCAGATCATCCGGCATCGGCGGTCGATGAGCCTTATATTCTTTGTAGATATCACTACGAAAGGTCTTGCCCTTGGCATCAAACACTACCGCAATTGGAGAATCCGGATATTCCTTAATCAAACTGCGCACCATATTAATAACGCCTTTGATGGCACCAGTTGCCTGCCCTCGTGTGGTCGTTAATGGTGGCAACGCATGATAGGCGCGAAATAAATAAGAAGAACCATCAATCAGAATCAGTGGCTTGTCTGGCAGTGAACTCATTCTGTTTTCCACCTCTGGTTCCCGATCTTCCTACTGCTCTTAATAAACCTCATTCTTCTATACACCTCTTTATTGATTCACTCATATCAAGCATAAAGTCAGTATAGGCTGTTTTAGTTAGCGGATACGCAAAACCCAGAACATCAATAGTGACCATGTTCATTTCACGCCCAGTTAGCTGTGCGATTTCCTCTGCATTGTTGGCGGGCTCCAGCAACAAACAGGATACTTCACTGGCTGATAATATTTCCCGGATTTGCATTATTTTCCGAATACCCGGCTGCACTTCTTCGTTGTCGGTAAAACTCGCGACATGCTGCAAGGCAAACTGTTTTTCATAGTAGGTGAAAGCATTGTGATAAACCGCAAAGGCTTTGTTCTCAAGGCTGGAGAGTAAATTCTGAATATCCTTATCGAGCAAATCCAGGGCGGCAAAAAAGTCGACCAGGTTTTTTTCGTAAGCCTCTTGGTTCAGCGCATCAATTGTGACTAGTTTTGCTGTTAATGCCTGCGCAATCGCCCTGCCATTTTCTGTCGACAGCCAAAGATGCGGATCATTGCTATCTGTAACTGCTAGACCAGCGTCTGTAATTAAGTCATAGGCTGTGATAACTGCAGCTGAATTTCTATCAAGCAGCTGGGTAAATGCCGACTCCAGACTTGGCCCTATCCAAAGCACAAGATCAGCATCGGCCAGTTTTTGACGTTCCGATGGCTTTAAAGCCGGATGATGGGGGTCCTGGCCAGCACCAATAATCAGCGTTGGTTCGGATACGCCCGCTGTTATTGCGGCAGCTATCATCTGCAAGGGCTTAATACTTGCGGCGACTTGGGGCTGCGCGAAGACCGAGCAACTCAAGGCAGTGTAAAGTATTAAAATGAGACTAGCTGTAAAAAGTCGAAGCAAAGCGTTTACCGAGGCTGAACCTGAAAAGCCCACTATGATATATTACCTCGCCTTGTGCGCAAACTTGATAAGCCTTTATTGCGCATTACTGACTCTGGAGTTCATTCGGAATGACTAGCACTTTGTTAAACGCCCAGAATATTTCTTTGGCGATTGACGGCAAACAGATCCTGCAGAATATCACTCTGCAAATTGATGAGAACCAGATAGTCACCCTGATCGGCCCCAATGGTGCTGGCAAAACCTCTTTGGTTAAATTGGTTCTGGGCTTAAGTAAACCAAGTGCTGGCTCTGTTAGCCTGCGCAAAAATTTACGTATAGGTTATATGCCGCAACGTTTGCATGTTGATAACAGCATGCCCATCTCTGTACAAAAATTTTTACAGCTCGCGGTACGCGCCAAGCCCGAACTGATCGAACAAGTGCTCAGCGAAGTGAAAGCCTCGCACTTACTACACTCTCAAATTCACTCTCTTTCTGGCGGCGAATTACAACGCGTCTTGCTGGCTCGCGCCCTGATTCAGGAACCGGAATTATTAGTATTGGATGAACCTGTTCAAGGCGTTGATATCAATGGGCAAGCCGAACTCTATACCTTGATTTCTTCCATTCGCGATAAACATCAATGTGGGATACTCATGGTTTCGCATGATCTGCATTTGGTGATGTCGGCTACTGACGAGGTGATTTGCCTGAATCAGCATGTTTGTTGTCATGGGCACCCCGAACAGGTGAGTAATGACCCTGCCTATCTTGAACTGTTTGGCAAACAACAAGCGGCTTCCCTGGCCGTCTATGCGCATCATCATAACCACAGTCATAGCCTAGATGGCGAAGTGATAGACCCTGATCACGATCAGGGCCATGCAGATGATCATAACCATGAAGGGCCTAAGCATGGCTGATTTTGTATTACGTGCGCTGGCGGCGGGTTTACTTGTTGCATTAATTACTGGTCCTCTGGGTTGCTTTGTTGTGTGGCGTCGCATGGCTTATTTTGGCGACACGCTCGCTCACTCAGCCTTACTTGGCATTTCTTTCGGCTTGCTAATGGATATCAATCTGCAGTTCGCCGTCATTCTTGCCTGCCTCGCTATCGCCCTATTATTAGTGCAAATGGAAAGCCGACATCACCTAGCTACCGATACTATTCTCGGCATTCTCGCCCACAGTTCTTTGGCTTTTGGTTTGGTTATTCTCAGTTTTACTGATGTGAATATTGATTTGATGTCTTATCTTTTTGGTGACTTGCTCACCGCTAGTAATCAAGACCTTATCTGGATAAGCACAGGTGTTGGCGCCGCATTGCTTGTGCTCGTCCTAAGCTGGAATAAATTACTTACCATCACCTTGCACCAAGAACTCGCTCAGGTAGAAGGCTTACCCGTGGGTAAAATACGCTTGCTGCTGATGCTATTAATTGCGACGGTTATTGCACTTAGCATGAAAGTAGTGGGGATATTGCTGATCACCTCACTGATGATAATTCCGCCAGCCTCTGCCAGAGGTTTTTCAAACTCCCCTGAAAAAATGGCCATACTTGCCAGTTTGATTGGTTGTCTGGCTGTTTGTGGCGGCTTACTTGCTTCGTTCTATCTGGATACGCCAAGCGGCCCAAGTATTGTTGTTAGTGCAGCGGTACTTTTTATGATCAGTTCCAGCCTTAATAAAAAGTAAGTCTTCAGCTACAGCGAATGCGTTCGAGGTAAGATCCTTGCTTTACGCGATTCTGGTAGTCCAGAGGGGTGGCATTGACAAGCTTTTTAAACTCTCTGAAAAAATGTGATTGATCACTAAAGCCCAGTTCAAAAGCCATATCTGAAAAGTTCACATGATCCATCTGATTAATCTGATATACAGCAGATTGACAACGAATAATGCGACTATAGGCCTTGGGTGACATCCCAATGTCAGCTCGAAATTGTCGTTGCAGGGTTCGGGATGTATAACCGGTTAGGGCCTCTAATTCGCGAATACGAATATTGCCGTTAGTGTCAAAAATTCGGCGCATGACTATGGCGGTTAATGACGAAGATTTACGTAAACTCTTATCGGAAAAAAATTGTTTGAAAGCTGCCACTTGAGAATTAAAGTTGGTTTCCTGAATAATTTCTTCAACCAGATAATTGGCTTGAGGTACCACATCTAAAAAATCAAAGCTTTTTTCAATTAAATCCTGAGCCGATATATCCAAAAAGTTCGGAATCACTCCAGAGCTAAAGCGCACCCCGAAATAGCGATGCTTGGCCTGGAATTGAGTATCAATGGCCTTCATCGGGGTCCCAAACACCAGAGCTTGGGGCTGTTTGCTATTGCAGTCGAAAATAATATCCACGCATCCGTCTGGAATAGCGAAACTGGAAGGGGCAGAGTCGCCAGTTTCGAAGCTATAAAAATGCGAAATAGCAGGGTCATGTGACTGGGCAAGAGAGTATTGGCTAGCAGCATTGAGCACCAACCACGGTTGCTTCGAACGAATATTTGCAAGATGACTCAACAAAGATTTTATCGTCACGATCTATGCCTGCAATAACCCGGAAAGAAGAGCAGCGTCAGTTCTTTGTCACACTGTGCTTTTTTGTTTTTATTCAACGCCTTGGTTTTATGTCGCAAAAGTTCTATACAAATCATATTCTCACAACTAGAGTACAACAGATATATGGGTAAGTCGACGCGCAGCCAAATGGTTTGAAGTGGGCGTTTATCTGACGTTCACTTGATGGGCCAACTATAGAAAAGCTATCTCTAGCGATATGATATGAGGTTAATTTATGACACACGATACCAAGATTGATTTTATTTACTTATCCGAAGCCGACATGATTAAAGCCGGCGTCACCGATATGCCTGGTTGTGTGGATACCATGGATGAAATGTTTACTTTGTTATACAAGGGTGACTACCGCATGGCGGGGCCAAACAGTGACTCTCATGGCGCTATGATTACCTTCCCTGAAAACTCACCATTTCCTCTGATGCCGAAACCGACGGCTGATCGGCGTTTAATGGCGATGCCGGCATATCTTGGGGGAAACTTTCAGACCTCTGGGGTCAAGTGGTATGGGTCGAATATTGCGAATCGCGAAAAGGGCCTGCCCCGTTCTATTTTAATGTTTATTTTAAGTGATACCGATACCGGTGCTCCTCTGGCCTTCATGTCGGCAAACTTGTTGTCAGCGTATCGAACAGGCGCCGTCCCGGGAGTAGGCGCACGCTATCTTGCCCGCAAAGATTCCAAAGTGATTGGCTTGCTTGGCCCAGGCGTGATGGCGAAAACCTCAGTCTCTGCCTTTATGGCCGTTTGCCCAGAAATCGATACATTGAAAGTTAAAGGTCGAGGTCAGCGCAGTCTTGATGCTTTTATTACCTGGCTAAATGAAACCTTTCCGCAAATTACCAATGTCCAGGTTGTGGATGAACTGGAAGATGTGGTCAGGGATTCCGACATTGTCACTTATTGCAATTCAGGCCAGCCTGGAGACCCGTCAACCTACCCAATTGTGAAGCGCGAATGGGTAAAACCCGGTAGTTTTTTTGCAATGCCGGCTTACTGCAGTTTAGACGACGGCATGGAGCAGGACGATGTTCGCAAAGTGCTCGATAACACCGGCTTATATCAAGCCTGGTATGAGGAAGTACCCAAACCCGCGCATAACTATATCCCCCTGCCCGGTGTTCGTTTTATGGATATGATCGCAGAAGGCAAGCTCAGCCTAGATCAACTTGAGGACGTCGGAAAAATTACCGCTGGCGAGGCGCCTGGGCGAAAAAATGACGATGAAATCATCATTATGTCGGTAGGGGGCATGCCAGTAGAAGATGTGGCCTGGGCCACCATGGTATATCGTAATGCCTTGGAAAAAGGCATTGGGGTGAAATTGAATCTTTGGGACGAGCCGGTACTAAAATAAGAACAGCGCTATTTTCTATGCATCTTGATTAACAGCCCTACCGAATATTTGAAAAAAACATGAGCACTATAGTAAAAGTAAAAACCGGATCAAAGCTTGAAGAGATCGCCAGTTATTCCCGGGCAGTTATGGTTGATAACTGGATTTATGTTTCCAACACAGCTGGGCGTAACCCCGTCACACAAGAAATTCCAGAAGACATCCTCGAACAAACACAGCAAGTCTTCGACAATATCGAGCGAGCGCTTGCTGCAGTTGATGCGACCTTGGCCGACGTTGTAATGTCGCGCGTTTTTATTCAAAACCCAGCCGACACGCATAACGTTATGCAATTTATTGGAACAAAATTTCGCGGAATAAACCCAGCCACCACAGTCACCAATCCACCACTGGGTTCTGCAGAGTACAAAGTAGAGATTGAGGTAACGGCCTACCGTGGAGCAGCGTCGGCGCAAGTTGAAGAAATACTGATCTCAGTTTAATAAAGCTGGAAAGCACCCCCCAATTATTATGTTTGGTACCTGGCAATGACAACAACTCTGAAAAAGATTGAAACACCAGATACATTACCTGAATCTACCAGCGTCGTAATTATCGGTGGTGGCATTGTCGGCGTCAGTGCAGCGCTCACTTTAGCCGAGCGCAATATCCCGGTAGTGTTGCTTGAAAAAGGTCACATCGCCGGTGAACAATCTTCCAGAAACCTTGGCTGGATTCGAAAAACCAATCGACATATAGACGACGTGCCATTGGCTCAGGCGGCAGATAAACTCTGGAATGAATTGCCTGAACGCATTGGACAAAACGTTGGTTACAAACAATCAGGGATTCTGTTTTTAGCAAAAACCGATACACAGTTGGCCATGCAGGAAAGCTGGCTTAAGTCGGTAGAATCTTTAGCTTTGGATTCCAGGCTGCTTAGTACAGAACAAATTAAACAGCATGTGCCGGGTGGACAAGCGAACTGGGTTGGTGGTTTGTATACGCCGTCCGATGGTTGTGCCGAACCCTCCATTACCGTCCCCGCCATGGCGCAGTCTGCCATTAAAAAAGGTGCAAGCATCATTCAACATTGTGCCGTGCGTTCACTTTCTACAAGCGCGGGAAAAGTGAGTGGCGTTATCACAGAGAAGGGCGAAATACGCTGCGATAATGTGCTGTTAGCAGGCGGCGCTTGGTCACGTCGCTTCCTGGGCAACCTGGGTGTGTCCTTACCAACATTAGGTTTAATTTGTTCTGTATTGCGCACCAAAGCCTTGGATGGCCCCACGGATATTGCCGTAGGCGGTCCGGATTTTTCGTTTAGAAAACACATCGATGGCGGATTTATTATTACTCAACGGGGCAAGCTTGATGCACCGCTTACACTTGATCACTTGTTAGTTGGGCGGCGCTATCTGGAACAGCTGCGTACGCAACGCAGCTTTTTACGCATCTCGCTTGGTCCTTATTTTTTGAAGGATTTAGCGATAGCACGGCGCTGGGCCGCAACAGATATTTCACCCTTTGAAAAAATTCGAACCATGAATCCAGCTGTTAATGAAGGCTTAAACGCTGACGCTTTAAACAACCTGAGCCAGGCTTGGCCTGTATTTAATGACGCTGAGGTGGATGAAGCATGGGCCGGCTTAATTGATGTGACGCCCGATTCAAACCCGGTTATTGATCAAATAAGTCAGCTTCCTGGGCTGTGCATCGCCACCGGTTTTTCCGGCCATGGTTTTGGCACGGGCCCGGCAGCTGGGCAATTAGCCGCCGACTTAGTGACAAACTCGACACCGCTTATTGACCCAAGCCCCTATCGTTTCAATAGGTTATAAATTACTTATTGGCATTGAGGTGACTTTTGGAGCGCAAGATGACAAAGACTCAAGCAAACTCAGCTGGAAATACAGAAGCCTTTAGTGGTGCAAGCACATTAAAAATGGGTTTGCCCACCATGATGGCCGTCTGTATAGGCGTGGTGATTGTGCAGGGCGCAATGATTTCCGGTATGCAAGGTATTGGCATCGGCGGCTTGGGATTTATCGCTGCCATGTTTGTGGCATTGGTTTTAGCACAATTTAATGCCATGAGTTTTTCTGAACTGTCTCTCATGTTTCCCCAAGAGGGGACATTAGCCACCTACACCCAAAAAGCCATAGGGCACTTCCCTGCAATTGTTGCGGTATTTTCCGGCTATGTTGTTGTCGCGATACTCGCAATTCCAGTAGAAATGGTATTGGTGGATGCTATGCTGGATAAACTATTGCCTGCTGTGATTCCAGAAAAAATAGTGCCCTTACTTATTCTGATTGCGTTATCGATAACGAATTTAATTGGTACGGATGTGTTTGCCAGAATCCAGAATTTCCTTGCCTTTATCTTGGTCTCTGCACTCATTATTGTAGGGCTTGTTGCGATCACTGGCTTGGGAGCGCTGCAAGCAATTATTGCTGGCACCTCGGTAGATTGGAGTTTTACCAATATCACCAATTTTAGTTTTATTGGCCTTGTCGCGTTGTCGATGTGGTTATTTGTTGGCGTTGAGTTTATTTGTCCAATGATTAATGAGGTGAAAAACCCCAATAAAAATATTCCTATGGCTATGCAGTTATCGTTGGTCATGATGTTTTGTATATTCGTAGCCTTTGTTGTAGGAGCTGGTCTCTATGTTAATGTGGAGACGCTTTTAGGTTCCGCGATTCCTTATTTGGATTATATCAGCGCAGTCTTTGGTAAAAGCGGTCTGGCTATTGCAACGGTCATGGCATTAGCGGCTACCTGCAGTACGATCAATACCATTTTAGCGTCAGTGCCTCGCATGCTGCATGGGATGGCTCACCAAAAACAAGCATTTCCACAGCTTAAAGCTAGCAACAAATATGGCGCACCATGGATCGGCATTGTCATGATTGCAAGCTGTATTGGCATTGCCTATTTAATTGCCGATGTCGATTCGCTGGTTACCCTCGTTATTTCTGCCTCAACCTGCTGGCTGTTGGCTTACGTGGTTGCTCATATCGATGTCATGGTTTTACGCAAGCGACTTCCAAACCATCAACGCCCTTATCGCACACCATTTTATCCGCTGCCTCAAGTGCTAGGTATCATCACAATGATATATATCGCCTTGAATAATTCTCCATCACCCGAAATGACCAACACCGTGTTTGCTATTTCTGGCACGATGATTTTGCTGCTCAGTATCGTGGGCGGTTTATGGGTAAAATTTTACATGAAACGCGGCTTGTTCGAGCCGGATATGGATTGATGCCTTGAATTTATATTGGACTTACAGGTGAGGCGATGCTCTCAACAGTCCTCTGCCTATTACTGATCTTTTGTATGCCTTGGCTAAGCCCTCATCAAGTTTTTGCAGATGAAAACCAAAGTTAATGACAAGGTAAATCAAGCTGGGATGTTCCACTTTGTGGCTCGCCCATATTTGCGGCATTAAGTATTAATACCCATGGAATATTTTACGGAGCTTAGCTATTTCAGCCTTTTTGCATCAGCATTTTTAGCGGCAACAATTTTACCTTTAAGCTCTGAAGTCGTTTTAAGCGCGCTGCTGTTAAATGGCTTATCCCCTGTAGCATTAGTTTCTATCGCAACGACTGGAAATGTGTTGGGGGCCCTGACCAATTATGCCTTGGGCTACTGGGCTAGCCTGGGGGTCATAAAAAAGTGGCTAAAGATTTCAGAAGAAGAGTTTGTTCGCGCAGATCAGCGTTTTGTAAAATACGGTTTATTCTCACTATGTTTTGCATGGGTACCCATCATTGGTGATCCGCTAACCCTTATTGCAGGCATATTGCGGATTCGCTTATTTTGGTTTGTTATTTTGGTTACTATAGGCAAACTAGGGCGTTATATAGTCATCAGCTATTTAGTATCAGCGAGTGCTTAAAAAAGCCTGTACATAAAGAGGCCTCTTGGGCTTTGCTCCATGACTGACGGCGAGCATATCAATAATAAAAAAGGGTTCTATCGAGCGATGTTCTCAACAGCCTTTACTCAGGCACAAATAAACACCAGCGGAGCCGGAATTAACATGGTGCATGGCGGTTCAGGCCCTCCGCTACTGTTGTTACATGGCTATCCTCAGACCCACGTTATGTGGCACAAGGTTGCTCCACGACTTGCACAATATTTCCACGTCATTTGCCCTGACCTGAGAGGCTATGGTGATAGTTCAAAGCCCTCGAGCACAGCAGATCATTACCCTTATTCAAAACGTGCAATGAGCCAGGACATGATCGAAGTAATGGCCTCTCTTGGCTATAGTGAATTCATGGTGGCTGGTCATGATCGTGGTGCTAGAGTGACACATCGGCTGGCTTTGGATTACCCAGATAAAATCAAAAAGATTTGTGTAATGGATATCGCCCCTACGCACCACATGTTTAAAACTACCGACCTGCACTTTGCTACCGGTTATTACCATTGGTTCTTTCTGATACAGCCCAATGGCTTACCTGAGCGAATGATCGGCGCCGATCCTGCTTACTATCTCACTGAAAAACTAAAACAGTGGAGTGCACCAAAGGCGGTATTTACGGATGAAGCAGTAGCCGAATATTTGCGCTGCTTCAGTAATCCCGAGACCATCCATGCCTCCTGTGAAGATTATCGCGCCGCAGCGACTATCGACCTGATACATGATGAAGCAGATTTAAATAAAAAAGTAACTTGTCCTTTGTTGGCTTTGTGGGGGGCGAAGGGATTTATAAACCGCACTTATGATGTACTCAAAGTATGGAACAAGTATGCGGAAAAAGTTGAAGGCAAGGCCCTGGAAAGCGGCCATCATTTACCCGAAGAAGCGCCTGAAGCGGTCTGCGATGAATTAATTCGGTTCTTTGCTGACAATTGATACTTCTTGTAAGACAAATTAAAGCCGATCATGGATCTGATGATGCTTACTTTAACTCAAAACATTAAATGTCTTGGCCATTAAAAACAATAAGGAGATTTCATGTCTACAACAATTGCTTTTGATGTATATGGGACACTGATTGACACACATGGAATTGTTTCTGAATTGCAAATAATGGTTGGCGATATAGCGACAACATTTTCTCATACATGGCGTGAAAAACAGCTGGAATATTCTTTTCGCCGAGGATTGATGAAAAAATATGAGACCTTTGCTGTTTGCACCAGCAATGCTCTTGATTATACCTGTGCAAGCTATGACATTGATCTCACAGAAGAGCAAAAAAATAATTTACTCCTGAGTTACCAGTCGCTTCCTGCATTTAAGGATGCCGAAGAAAGCCTGTCAAAATTGAAAAGCAATAACTGCCGCTTATTTGCCTTTTCAAATGGCACTACAAATGCCGTTGATACTCTACTTGTTAAAGCAAACATAAGGGATTATTTTCATGGCGTTGTCAGTGTTGGTGATCTTAAATCATTTAAACCAAACCCTGCTGTTTACGAATACTTTTTAAAGGTAGCCGACACTAACAAAAATAACACCTGGTTAATTTCAAGCAATTCTTTTGATGTTATTGGCGCAATTTCTGCGGGTATCCGAGCCGTCTGGGTAAAGCGTTCAGAAAAAGCAGTGTTTGATCCCTGGGGAATTGAGCCTACAATCACTGTAAATGACTTGAATGGCTTATATGCAATAATTAACTAATAGTTGATCTCGACCTAAGCAAGCTGGACAAATTGCAAAACGAGGGTTCTGTGAAAAATTATTTGGATCGCCGCCGGGATTTATACAAAATAAGCTGGCTCGGTAAACATAAATTAACTTAACTGGTATAAGCTTTTAATTTACTGCTTTATTGATCCAGCTTAAGTTCAAAATTCCAAAAAGTTGTTGTATGGTTTAATACGAGAGTAAACATGGCGCTGAAAAAAAGCTGTAAGCAATTAGTAGAAGAAGCAAATACCAAAATACAAACACTATCTTTCGATGAAGCTAGAACCAAGTTAGGTCAAGCTAATGTGCAGTTTGTCGATATCCGCGATGTGCGCGAACTTGAACGAGAAGGAACAATACCTGGTGCGATGCATGCCCCGCGCGGCATGTTGGAGTTCTGGATAGATCCTGAAAGTCCTTATTTCAAACCCGTCTTTACTGAAAACAAACAATTTATTCTTTTTTGTCAATCGGGTTGGCGCTCAGCGTTAGCGACAGCCGCACTTCAAGACATGGGATTAAGTGGTGTATGTCACATTGAGGGTGGTTATGGCAATTGGAAAAAATCTGATGGGCCCACGCAAGCAAAAGAAAAAAAGCATAATGACAAAGCTTGAAGCAAAACCTGAAAGTATTGAAATTGATTTAAAGCGTTCAGCTATGGTCGTTGTCGATATGCAAAATGCTTTTGCTAAACCTGGGGGCATGCTGGATTTATTCGGCGCCGATATATCAGGAGCGGCATCGGCTATTAGAGTTAATCAAAAATTACTTGCAGCCGCGCGTAAAGCGGAAGTTGAAATTATTTATTTGGCTATGACTTACAAACCCGATTTGAGTGATGCCGGAGGCCCAAGTTCTCCTAATTATCACAAAGAACTTGGTTTAAGACTCATGCGCCAAAAACCAGAACATGCAGGTAAATTGCTGATCGATGGCGGCTGGGATTGGCAAATTGTAGATGAGCTTAAACCCCACGATAATGAACTGCTTATTCGGAAATCACGCTATAGCGGCTTTGTCGACACAAATCTAGACGACTATCTTCGATCAAAAAAAATTCGCTACTTATTCTTAACCGGGATCACTACCAATGTCTGCGTAGAAAGCACCGGGCGTGATGCTTTTTTTGCAGAATACTGGCCGATACTAATTGAAGATGCTATGAATCATACTGGCCCCAAATATTGTGCCGAAGCTACTTTGTGGAACTTTGAAAATATATTTGGCTGGGTAACACATTCCAACAATGTCTTGACCATGCTTCAATCATCAGTTGTAACTGAATAAAATATTTACTTGCTATGATCCCGTTGATTGTTCAAGTTTAATAATGACGATGGTATTTATTTTACAAAATATCGGAGCTGCTATTAGTTTTGGTTTAAGCCTTATTGCCATATTTTGGCCCGCAAAAACTGAAAATTTTGTTTCTATAAAAAGCTTGGGTAAAGATGGTAATTCAGAAGTTCGTGCAACTTATGGGGGTTTTTTCCTGGGTATTGCTCTATTCGCTCTGATTTCTCAAAACGCTATAGTCTTTCTGGTTCTAGGCACTGGATGGCTAAGTGCATCTTTTATTAGATTTTTAACTCTTTGTTTTGGTTTCTACACCAGCAAAAATTTAATGGGCGTATTTTTTGAAGCCATTATTGGGGGATTGTGTATTACATCTATATTCTTTTAATTGCTTGATCATTTTAAACTTAGAAAGTCATTAACTAGCGCTTATTAAAAACTAAATCCCACACTCCATGTCCAAGTTTTACCCCGCGTCGCTGAAATTTTGTTGTCGGCCTTTCATTTTGAGTTGCGAAAACCCCGGCTCCAAATTGATTTTTGAGCTCGCCTATACCACTTAATACTTCCATCATCTGTTCGGCATAATTTTCCCAATCTGTCGCCAGATGAATCTCCCCTTGTTCTTTTAATTTTGGCAAAAGGCCCTGAATGAATTCGGTTTGAATTAGTCGTCGTTTATAGTGACGTTTTTTATGCCACGGGTCAGGAAAAAATATCTGTACTTTATCCAGGGAGTTGTCAGGAATACATTCCTGTAAGATTACTTTAGCATCATCTTGTACAACTCTTATATTGGTTAAATTTTGATCTTCAATTAATTTTAAAAGTGTTCCTATGCCAGGAGGATGAACATCAACACCAATAAAATTGAACTCAGGGCTATCCTTAGCCATCTGCACCAAAGAGTCACCCATTCCAAAACCAATTTCAAAAACGACTGGCTGCTTATTAGCAAATATTTCTTCAAACTTAAATAGGCCAAGCTGTCTATCTAAACCGAAGCTAAGCCAGAGATTCTTAATTGCCTCTTGTTGTGAAAGAGTTAAGCGACCTCCACGTACAACATAGCTTTTAATTGTTCGTATATGATTTTTGTTTTCTATCATAAATCAGATCAATTTCTTAAAATGCCGTCAATAATTAAGATCCAGCCAGCTAAAAAACCAAGACCGCCCAGAGGCGTAATATATGCAAAAAAGCTTATCCCCGTTAACGCAAACAAGTACAAACTTCCTGAAAAAAGCACAATCCCAATTTGAAAAGCATTTCCGCTTCTACTAAAACTTTTGCTTGTGGGAAAGATATAACAAAGTAAAACGGACAGCATAAGTCCCACAACATGAAACATTTGATATAGCACTGCAGTATTCCAGGTGTTCAGGCTTGCTTCAGATATTTTATCTTCCAGGCCATGCGCACCGAAGGCACCAAGTACCACCACCAAAAATCCGTTGACGGCTGCATATAAAATAAATCTTTGCATTAGATTTCTATCACCTTTTGTTTATAGCCAATATTGCTTTCCTAATGACAATTTTACATCCTTGCCATCAAAGACATGGACATAAAAAAGCCGCCCTGTGAGGCGGCTCTTTACAACACAATACAACACAATCTTATTTAAGCTCTCATCAAGCTTCCAGTCGAGCTTTCACTTTATCCATGGCATTTTTTTCAAGCTGCCGGATGCGTTCTGCAGATACATCATATTTATCTGCCAACTCATGCAATGTAGCTTTGTTGTCACTTAGCCAGCGTTGAGTAAGAATATCTTTGCTGCGATCGTCCAGGCCTTCAAGCGCTAGGTAAAGGTTATCAGTACTTGATTCAGCATAATCTTCATTTTCAACATTTCGCGCAGGATCATAGCGGTTATCTTCCAGATACTGCGCAGGGACTATTGCAAGATCATCGTCCTCTGAATCAGGGGCCCCATCAAAAGAAGCATCATAGGTGCTAAGGCGGCCTTCCATTTGCATGACGGTTTTGGCGTCGACCCCTAAATCTGAAGCAACTTTATCGACTTCTTCTTTATTGAGCCAACCCAGACGCTTTTTAGAGCCTCGCAGATTGAAAAATAACTTACGTTGGGCCTTGGTTGTCGCCACTTTAACAATACGCCAGTTACGCAGAATAAATTCGTGCATTTCAGCTTTAATCCAATGCACAGCGAAAGATACAAGGCGCACTCCTTTTTCAGGATTAAAACGCTTAACCGCTTTCATTAAGCCAACATTACCTTCCTGAATCAAGTCGGCTTCAGACAAACCGTACCCAGAATAGCTCTTGGCCATATAGACCACAAAACGCATGTGAGCGAGTACTAACTTACGCGCAGCGTCAAGATCTTCGTTGTAGTAATACTTGTTAGCAAGATCCAGCTCTTCTTCTGCGGTTAGAATAGGAATGCCGTTGACCGCAGTAATATAGGCATTCAGGTCGCGTCCAGGCACCATCGTGTCAATAACACTCAGGCCTTTTCCTGTTGCGACTTCAATCGTTGCTTTGTTTACTTTTTCAGTCATTTGCTTATTTACCAATTAGTATCAACTAGCTATTAATAGACTATTTTACAACAAACTATTTATAACCTGCCTATAAATTATAGGACTTTAAACTTACTGTATAGACCTCGCAGGGTGCTGAATGTTACCACTTTTGCTAAAAATTCTCTACATCTCCAAAAGCACCGACTACTCTTGATTGCAAAGTCAGCACTTCCAATCTAGTACTTTTTTAAGAAAATTCAAGTCCTAAAACCTAAAGCTCCTAAATTAATGGCAAGCAAAATACTTAGTAGTAATATTCTGTATAACCCGGTAACAGACGGTATCTGGAATTCAGAAAAGCTACAATATCTATAAGCTCTGTCACCTTCATATCCTCATTTAAATACATCGGCGAAGAGTTGGTCCTACTTCTTTGCTGGCGAGGCAATAAATCAAGATATTGATCTGATAACACATGGTCTGGATTGATAATGGATGTGGTTAAGTCACCATATGTTTTAGCAAACATCAGTTCGCCACCAAGGACCACTGTGAAAGGCCGGACACCAGAATATGCAGACAATTCAACTCCTTCAACAACATGGCATTGAATGCAGCCCAGGGAAGCAAAAGCTTGCTGGCCACGCTCAATATCACCCCTTAATATTGGGAATCTGAAATCGTTGGCATAATCGGGGTAAACCCTACATGCACTCAACAATAAAATTGAGATTCCCAACACCAATAAATACACTTTTTTCATAAGATATTCTCCTTTGACATCCTCTTATCCCGACATCTTAGCCCTTTTTCAGGCTACAGCCTTGATTTAAGTCAGTTAAGACAATTGTGTCTAAAACAGCGCTGGTCTGAGATAATGGGAACATGGAATATGAATTAAGTTTTATGTTTGTCGCCCTGTTGATTGGTTCAGGTATTTTTGCCGGATTCATCAATACCATTGCTGGTGGCGGCTCAATGTTGACCTTGCCCGCTTTAATGATATTGGGTATGCCTGCAGATATTGCCAATGGCACCAATCGTGTTGGCATACTGTTACAGTCCACTGCCGGCGCCAGGCGATTCCATCAAAAAGGGAAGCTCGAACCGGCAACAATTATCCCCACGCTAATTCCTACCTTAAGTGGCTCATTAATTGGCTCATTACTTGCGTCCTATTTACCCGTTACATTTCTAAAGCCTGCACTTTTAATCACCATGTTAGGCATGGCTTTAATTATGCTGATTAAGCCTTCTGTCGTGGCGCCTCCGGCGGGCACGCCCACCTATACCTTGAAAGAGCGTCCCATGGCATGGTTTGGCCTTTTTATTGCTGGCCTCTATGGCGGTTTTGTACAGGCTGGTGTTGGCTTTATTTTGATTGCTGCACTGGCTGGGGGACTGCGTTATGACCTGGTGCGCTCTAATGCATTAAAGATGGCAATTACGGTTCCAATAACAGTGGTGGCTTTAACTGTTTATGTGCTCCGCGATCAGATTCAATGGATCCCCGGTCTGGTGCTTGCCTTGGGCATGGTAATAGGCGCAATGGCCAGTGTACAGTTTGCTATAAATGTTCCGCAGTCTGTATTGAAATGGGTGATGTTTGGCATGGTCTTATTGGTTTGTTTAGCTGCATTTTTCAGTTAAGTATTAATAGCTCAATCAAAATTTAATCACCATAGCCATTATTAGGCTTTAATTGCACAAGGAAGCCTGAAGTTCGCTCACTTACGCTCCTCAACTAAAGCTTTCTTCTGCTTTATCATCCTGATAATTAAAATTTCTTGAAAACTATTAATTGAAGCATTTAGTAAACGAGCGAGCTGCTGAATTGCTCCAGTACAATCGTTAAAAGATTAATAATCTTTTAGCGAACAAAAAAAAGAGAGCTGAGGCTCTCTTTTTTTACTTACAAATAGGTTTTAGCTTATTCAACAAAAGGCATGAATCGACCCAGAATGATAACGACCACCCAGATAATTAGAGATACGCCAGCAATGACTTTTGCTCTGAATTCAGCATCTTCTCCGTCTGCCAGTTGACTTAATTCCTTGTGCTCACCAAACCAGAACCAAAGTGCATTTAATCCTGCAATCAGCACAAGGCCCATTTTCCACTGGAAGGCAATGTTAGGACCATAACGCTCAGGATTGGAAGCGATAAACGTTATTCCTGATAGTAAATTTATCGCAAAGCCTACTATGGCAATCGGGATAAATTTCATCGCCGCCTGCATATTAATAAAGCGTGCAAAGCCCACTACTCTGAGATCAATAACTAGCAATGATCCAAAAAGAATTGATAGCCCAATAAAGTGAGCCGTTTCAGCAGCAACAAATATCCAGGAAACATCTCTGCTTGCAACACCTAACCAGGAAGCTCCTAGCCAGTCAAAAGTTGGTTGTAAAAATTCCATGATCTGCTCCCCCTACTGAAGATAAGCCATTAGACGGCCAGTAATAATCGCGCCAGTCCAGGAGGCTAAACATGCTACTGATAGCAACATCGTTACCTTTTCATCACGACCACTGCGAACACCATTCATGATCACCTTCATCAAGATACCCCCAAGCACTATCAAGGCAATTTTGAGCTGGAAGGCTCCCTGAAAAATATAGGTAGAAAAATAGCCAGTGAGTAACAGCAAACCTGAGACCAGGTTAAGCATAAAACCGGCCCAGCCAATCATGAGCAATCTATCGTAAGCAGAAATAGAAATACCTTTAGCAAAGCCGAGAATACGCAAGTTGAAAGCAATCACAACACCCATTACCGTCATCATGCCCAAACCATGTGCAGAGAGAGTAATTGGATAGGCCATGAAGTTACCAGTACCCCCAGTCAACCATAAGCCGACACTACTCAACTCAACTGAACAAACAAAGCCAACAGGCTCTATACACCCAAAGTCAAATTCCATCGCTAAACCTTAATTTATTATTCAGCTGTAATTCTACAGCTTTTATTATTCAGCATGATTCAAAAATCATAATGCTCACGTCTAATGCGTTCAGCAATATTTAAATTCGAAGCTTGCTCCCCCAAAATTGAAATGCATTGTCATTGTCAATGCAGGCGCTAAAGTAAACTACATCCCAAGACGAATCAAGCTTTTACTAGGCATGAGGCCATGAAGATTTTACGTATAGGGCATGCCCCCCAGCGCTAAAAGCCCTTAAAGGAATGCCATCCAGCGAGCAACACTAATAACTGCCAACCAAAGCAACAAGGAAGCAATTGCGATAACTTTGGCTGTTGGCTCAGCTTGCTCGCCGTCTGCTAATTTGACCAACTTACTATGCTCTCCAAACCAAAACCATAAAGCATTAAGCCCGGCTATTAATATTAAGCCCATCTTTCACTGAAACCCGACATTGCCGATAAAAGATTCAGGCGCCCAGGAAAATAGCGCTGCACCTGAAAGCAGATTTAAGCTAAACCCTGCAATTGCTAATGGTATAAACTTCATGGCATCACGCATATTAATGAAGCTTGCAAAACCAGCAACTCGCAAATCAATCACCAATCCAGAGGATATGCCCATAATGTCCCACTGGTACCCATCACCCACTGACCTAAGCCGCTAAGTTCAATCGAACAGACAAAGCCAACTGGCTCAAAACATATATCATCCATCAATATTCACCTATTTATTAAAGCTACAAAATCGACTAAGCGAATTTCATCACACTATTAATTGGGATTAGAGCTTGTAAAGCCACTCATAAGCACAAGCTTGATCAACATCAAACCGCTATATAATTCCATTAAAGCTGCGCATTTAACCAATCAGAAATATCCAGGATCTGTTGTGGGCATACACTATGTGCCATTGGATAGGTCAAATATTTGGGCTGATAGCCCATTCTTTTGAGCGCCTCCAGGCTTTTTTCGGCAAGCGTAATATTAAGCACTGGATCTACAGTGCCATGACAAACAAGTATTGGTAAATTTTGATTTGCCGGATGAGGGATCACTTCTGCAGCAGTTGGGAAAAATGATGACAAGGCCAAGAGGCCCGCTAGGGGTTTATCGTAGGTCAGTCCAGCTTGATAATTTACTGCCCCGCCTTGTGAGAAACCAACCAAAATAATGCTTTCACTATCTATACCTTTCTCAATTTCGATATCAATAAGTCTATGCACTTCCATAGCCGAAGCTAGCAATTGATGAGAGTTAATACTCCTGCCTCCACCATCAAGGCCGACAACATCAAACCATGCTGGCATAACGTAACCCATGTTCATACTTACCGGAATAGATGGCGCATGGGGAAAAATAAAGCGAGGGTGACAGCCTTGTTTTAAGTTGAGGTTTGGGACAATTGGTTCAAAGTCATGGCCATTAGCACCCAGACCATGCAGCCAAATTATTGAGGCATTCGCTTCTTGCTCTGGCTCAATAATTACCGCTGGTAAAGAGTCGATCATTACAAATCCCGCTTACTTTAGTCGTGATACGTTTGAATGTAACTTTATCAAACCAGCTCTGCAAGAAGACAATCATGGCGGGGGCCGGTTAGAGCATAGACTCAAGTGCTATTCTGGCGTGCCCCTTGAGCCCCATGAACTTCAAAGCGTTCACGCAAGTAAAACAAGATTTTTTCTGGCTTATCAATCCATTGAACTTCACCTTTTTCTTCTATTCTCAAACACGGCGCTTTTAGCTTGCCATATTCAGCAAGTAACTTATCTTGATGGATGCTGCATTTGCCGATATCTCGACGCTCAATATCAATATTTAAACGCCGTATTTCCCGCCGAGTTCGGCGGCTTGCCACACAGCCTTTATAGTCATAAAGCGCAATGCCGCTGGTGGCTTTTGCCAGCTTTCTACTTTCTTCTTCAGATCGCAATATCGGTTGGGGAGGGCATAAGCTGTCAAGCAGATTTAAAATAGAATCAACAGCCTTGCGAATTGTAAGTTTGATCATGCAGGTAGTGACTTGCGCCTGGGTGGCAGATTTTAAAAAAGCGGCATTATCTACAAAGCCATGAATGCTGTCGAGTATTTTTTATGCTTTATTAAAACAGGGCCATCCGGTTGTTAGCGCTGATTATCTAACTGCCCATTTAGGTAGTACCAAACTCCTTTCAGACGCTGAAATAATGAGATCTCATGATGGATATGATCTTCCCCCTCAGCATCTTTATATCTGGCAATAAACTCTACCTGCCCTAGATTCCCCTTTTGTTGGTACCCAAGAATTTGAAGCGAATCCCATCTGAATTCACTGGTATTTAATTGTGCTCGCTTAATATTGCCTGCTGTCGACGGATGCCAAGTCTGTAAAAGATATTCAGCGTGTCCTCCAATAGCATAAGCAGCATAACGAGATCGGACTAATTGACGCACTGTCCTTGCCTTAGCTTTACCTGTTAAAAAGGGTTTACAGCAAACTGAATAGTCTTTCTTGCTGCCACAAACACAAAGCGCCATAAGCATATCACCCTAATTGATTAATATCGGTAATTAGAACACTGCACATACAAAGACACTATCATATGCCTTATTGAGGCCATAAAAAAAGAACTTTATGCCATGTATAAACCATAGTTTTTGCACTTTGTAGCTGCAACATAAACCCATGATTTTTACGAAACAATTATGCAGATTTTGTCTGGTTTTAGATGATTAGCATTTTTGCTATAAACGTGTTTATATCTGCCTTCGCTGCCCGAATTGCAGCGTCGGCAGTAATAACCAAACTTAAGGGCTAACCACAAGCTCTAAAACTTCGTTGCGACTTATATGTTCGAATTTTTTTTCAAATACTCACCCGCTGTTTACAACGAAAGTGACTTCATCCTCGTTAACACTTGGCCACTTTGGCTTTTATATCTTCTAGCATTTGCTTTTCTTGCTGGCTGTTTTTTTATGCTGGTCTGGAAACGCAAGGTTTTGAACCTTTTCCAGCTAGCCGCTATCGGAGGCTTGCAGGCTCTGATGATAGGACTGGTACTTTTCGTGCTCTGGCAACCAGCGCTGGTAACAGAGCGTCTAGTCAGCGGTGAAAACGCAGTCGCTATATTGTTGGATAGTTCCGCCAGCATGGCATTATCTGAAAACGGCGAAACCCGAATGTCTCAAGCCCAGGCATTACTTTCTGAAGAAGGCCTGGCTGACTTAACGGATATTTATGACATTCTGCCTTTTGTTTTTGCGGAGGAAACAAGCTCTGTTACTAATTTTATGGAGCTGCCTGACCCTGGCAACAGCTCCAATATAGGACAATCTATTATTCAGGCACTGCGTGAAGCCAGCAATACTTCAATAGGTGCATTAATCCTGGTAAGTGATGGAGCAGATAGCAGCGGTAATATAGATGCGGCGACATTAAGTGAGATAGCGTCATATGGGGTGCCGATACACACCGTTGGAATTGGCCGCGAATCTATTCCCGAGGATCTTGAGTTAAATAATATACAGTTACCCCAATCCGCATTACCTGGCACGACATTGACAGCCGGGGTTTCAATACTCCACGACCAGGGCGGCCTTACCAGAGTTAAAGTTTACAATGGAGATGAATTAATAAGCACCGAAGAAATCGAGTTAAGTGCAGACCAAAATATGACCACTGCCTTTATTGATATCGAGGTCAGTGAGCCTGGTGAACTGGATTTACGATTCACGCTTGATCCCATCAATGGCGAAAGTAATCTGGCCAATAACTCAAGAGCCCAGGTGGTAGATGTTCCTGATGGTAATTACCGAATTCTCTATATAGAAGGCGAACCGCGATGGGAATATAAATTTATGCTGCGCGCCCTGGATGAGGACCCCAGTGTTCAGCTTTCCACATTATTGCGGGTTACTCCTAACAAATTTTATCGCCAAGGCATAGATGACCCTGCACAACTGGAAGAGGGCTTCCCTATTGAGCCAGCTGAATTATTTTCTTATGACGCATTAATTATTGGCAGCGTTGAGCTGGCTGAATTCACCGAACAGCAGCAGCAAATGATCCAGGATTTTGTTAGTGAGCGCGGCGGTAGCTTGATGATGCTGGCTGGTTTAAATGGTTTAGGTTTAGGTGGATGGAGTGAATCAGTCGTTAACGAAGTCCTGCCAGCCAACCTCAGCTCTGATAATTCCGCATTTATACGCCAGCAAGCCAAGGTAATACCTACTCCAAATGGCCTTGCATCTCCAATACTGCAGCTTAGTGACAGCCCTTCTGAGAACCTTGAATTGTGGGACAGCCTTCCGAATGTGGCTGATTACCAGAACATTGGTCGACTTCGACCTGCTGCAACAACTCTATTGCAAATTGATATCGATGGAGAATTACAGCCCCTTTTAGTGACCCAGCCTTATGGCCGGGGGCAGAGCTATATTCTGGCTACTGGCGGTACCTGGCGTTGGCAAATGAGCATGCCATTGGAAGATATGAGCCATGAGACCTTCTGGCGCCAGCTGGCACGAGGTCTAGTCGCTAATTCGCCACTGCCTTTTGAACTAAGCACTACCGTTGAGAATGAACAAATCCGAGTCCGGGCACAAGTCCGCGACCCTGAGGCTGAAGAAAATCAGGGCCTGGCTGTTTCTGCCGTAGTGTCTTCTGACTATGGCCCTGCAATGACTCTGGAATTACTGCCTTCAAGTAACCAGCCTGGTGTATATGAGGCAAGTTTCAACCCGGCAGATACTGGTTTATTTTCGATAGAAGCTATTTCTCGAGTGGGGGATAGGCCTATAAGCTCAACTCGTTCCGCCATTAGATTTGAACAGAATCAGGAAGCCTTTTCTATTCGACAGAATCGAGACCTGCTGGAAAACCTGGCAGCTGCTACTGGCGGCCAATACTGGCTAGCTGACAATTGGGATGAACTGCCTGAGGCCATTTCATATTCCACGGCGGGGATTACTGAACAAGATGTCCGCTACCTCTGGGATGCTCCAATTATTTTTATCCTGCTAATCTTGATTAAAGCTGCGGAATGGTTATTAAGAAGACGCTGGAGAACAATCTGATGCTGGTGAAATATTCAAAGCAAGTTATCTTAGTATTTGCTGCAACTCTTTTGTCTGCAGTTTCATTTTCTGTCCGGGCTGAACTTTACGTCACTATCATTGAAGGGCTTGGTGGGGAGCCCGTATTTGAGGAAAATTTTCATAACCAAAGCCAAACCCTTGCCGACGCTTCTGTGACTTTAACCGATGCTGACAAAGTCGCTTTATTCAGAGGGGAAAATGCTACTCGCGCAAATTTGCTTGCACACTTTGAATCCCGAAGCGCCATAATGAACGAGAATGATCGGGCTGCAATTTATCTCATTGGTCATGGTAGTTTTGACGGTGAAGAATATAAATTTAACATCCCAGGCCTGGACATCACCACTGATGACATCCTTAACATTTTGGGATCCTTGCCCGGACAAAATCATTTCCTTTTGAACACCTCCAGTACAAGTGGCGCACTTTTAGAACCTCTTGAGGGTGAATCCAGAATACTGGTTACCGCAACCCGCAGCGGCAATGAAAAAAATGCCACCGTCTTTGGAGAATATTTTGTAGAAGCACTAAGTAGTGAAGATGCCGACTTAAACAAAAACAATAATATAAGCATCGAGGAAGCCTTTGGTTATGCCCAGCGCCAGGTCGAAGAATATTTTGAAAGTCAGGGCCAGCTTGCTACCGAACATTCCGAAATTATTGGGGATGGCGCGGCGCAATTTACCTTGGCCCGCATAAACCCTGTGGTGATTTCACAAGAAAACCCTCGTATTGCAGAACTTCAAGAGCAGCTTTTGGATATCGATCAACAAATTGAAAGCTTGCAATTACGGCGCCCTGAATTAAGCAACCAAGAATATATAGAACAACTACAGGCCCTGATACTTCAGTCAGCCACAATCAATGAAGAAATAGATCAAATACGCGGTGAGGATTTAGCTGAATAGTTGATTGGATAGTTGACTGAATAATAGGTAAAACAGTAGCTGATATACAGGTAAAGAAATTCAGTGATAGCAACTTTACATAAATCTATCTCTCGTCTAGCTCAGCTAGGGGCTTGTAGTGCTATTGCGAGTACGATTTTGTTTGCTGTTCCTGCACAAGCTAGAGAACATTTATTTGGCGCTCTGGATAACGAAAACTTATTAAACTGTGAAAATTTTTATTGGACTGGCCAGAGTGTTGAGGCCAATGCCTGTTACATGAATATTATCCGAACAGTTAATCCTCCTGAAATCCAGGCCGAAGCCATGTGGGCATTGGGTGATCTGTATACCGCCGATGAATTACTGGAACAGGCAGCCCAGCTAAATCCCGATAATGCCATGATCCTGGTAAGAACCGGCGAGTTGTATATGCGGACCTATCAGTATCAGGATGCTTACAATTTTTTTAGTCAAGCATTGGAAGTAGATCCAGATAACGCCTGGGCACACATCGGCGCAGCTGAAGCACTGAGCACCGGAAATAATGGTGAAGAAATAAATGCTCACCTAGAGGCTGTACAAACACATTTTGCCTCCCCGCCAGGGGCTCGCTTACGCGCAATGCTTATGTCGATTAATTCTGTCATGGAGCGGGATTTATATGACGAAGCAAGAGACCTGCTTGATCAGGCATGGGACTTTGTTGAAGACGAAGATCTGCCAACAATACATTTGAACGCCCTGGAAGCAGCATTGGCTTTTGTCACCAGAATAACAGATCAGGTGCAGGACTATATTGATGCGGCACTCAGCGAGTCGCCTGGCTATGGTGATGCTTATGCCATTCCTGGTTACTTTGCTTCTATAACTCGCAGGTATGCTGAATCCGGGGAGTTTTACCAAAGAGCTGTAGAGGTCGAACCTAAACACTGGACGGCCCATCTTGAGCTTGGCCAAAACTACCTTCGCCTGAATAAAATTGATGAAGGTATTCGCCATGTGGAAATCTCGTATGAAGGTGATGGCTTTAATCCTAAAACCCTCAACATGATGCGTTTACTGGATACTTTTAGTGAAAACTTTGTTGACCTGACATTTCCTGACCCGCCTGAAGGAGATGGCATCCCCAAACTAGTGCTCCGCCTGGACCGTAATGAAGTGAATGTCATAACGCCTTATGCCAGAGAGCTGGCTGAAGCCAGTATGGCTACTTTTGAAGAGCGTTATAACTTTCCAGCAAAAGAGCCTGTTGTTGTCGAAATTTTCCCCAACCATGAAGATTTTGTCGTACGCTCGATCGGAATGCCTGGCGTTGGGATTCTCGGGGTAACTTTCGGTTATCTTTTTGCCATGGACTCGCCTACCGGTCATCCAGATGAGACCTATCACTGGGGCACAACCTTATGGCACGAAATGGCGCATGTCTATACCGTAGAAGCTTCAGAGCATGGCGTCCCGCGCTGGTACAGTGAAGGTATTTCTGTTTATGAAGAATGGAATACCGGCCCCATTCCCGGGATCAAAATTCCCGCCTATGTATTGTCCTTTATGGCTGAAGGCGCTTTCCTGCCTGTCGCTGAATTAGACAATGGTTTTATGCGGCCTACATACGACGAGCAAGTCATCGTTTCCTATATGCAGGCTGGGCTAATCTTTCAGTTTATTTCTGAAGAGTACGGACACGAGAAAATTGTCGAGATGCTTTATCAGTTTGTTGAAGGCACAGATGAAGTCACTGCAATTGAGACCGCTTTAGAGATAAGCGAAAATGAATTTGACCGACACTTTAAACAATATATTGATATCAAATTTGGGCCTTTGCTTAGTAATTTGCAAATCTGGCAACAGGATCTTCAAGCAACCAGGCAGGCGTATGCTGCTGGCGACTGGGAAGAAGCCATCGCAGCTGCCAATCGGGCAATTTTTACTTTCCCGGATTACGTTGAACAAGACAGCCCTTATATTGCAAAAGCTCTTGCTCATTCTCAACTTGAGCAGGATGATTTGAAATTCGAAACTCTTGAAACTTTTTGGCACCTGGGCGGGTATTCAGCCCGCGCCCTGAAAGAACTTGCCGATGAATATATTGCTCGAGAACAAAAAGCTGAAGCAATTGAGGTTTTTAGAGACATCCATTACGTTGATCCTTTTGATGAAGCAACTCATGGCAAGCTGGGCGATATTTATATTGAACTAGGACGGACCGAAGCCGCTTTAATGGAATATCAGGTTGGGCTGGCACTGAATCCTCTGGATCAGGCTACCGCCAACTACCGTATCGCAGCGGCATATAAAGCGTTAAACGATAACGCTCAGGCAATGGAATATTTGATGACGGCTTTAGACATTGCACCGCAATTTCGCCCGGCCCAGCAACTTTTATTAGAATTAAGCCGATCAGAAATGAATACTCAAAATTAACCAATCAGGAACCCCTTACAGGAAAATAAATATGAGTGAAGCAGTAGAAAATTTTGAATCAGATGAAACCCGCGCATTAGTCGAAGATTTCCAGATGGCAATCACTAATATCCGAGAACAAATCAGGGGCACAATAGTCGGTCAAGATGAAGTTGTTGATAACCTGCTTATCACTCTTTTCGTTGGTGGACATTGCTTGATCACGGGCATGCCGGGAACTGCTAAAACCTTGCTGGTTCATACCCTTGCCAGTGCTTTGGGCTTGGGCTTTAAACGAATACAGTTCACTCCAGACCTGATGCCAACTGACATCACCGGTACTGACATGGTTGAAGAAGACCAGAGTACTGGCAAGCGTGAGTGGCGTTTTATTGAAGGCCCTGTGTTTACTAATGTATTGCTGGCAGATGAAATCAACCGAACGCCACCAAAAACCCAGGCAGCTTTGCTGGAGGCGATGCAGGAAAAAACCGTTACAGTACGCGGCAAAAATCATACTCTCGATAAACCCTTTATCGTGCTGGCGACCCAAAACCCTATTGAGCTGGAAGGGACATATCCATTGCCGGAAGCACAGCTTGACCGCTTTCTGTTTAATGTCATTCTTGATTATCTCGATAGCGAGCAGGAAGTTGCCGTAATTAATCGCTTTACAAAAAGCGTCGCAATGCCGCCTGTTAAAGCCTGTACTACCGCAAATGAAATCATCAGATTCCAAAGCTTGATCCGGGAAGTGCCTATTTCGGATTCATTAAATCGTTATGCGGTAGATATTGTCCGTGCCACCAGGCCATCTGATGAATTAGCGACCGATATGATTAAAAAGTATGCGAATTTCGGCTCCAGTATCCGTGCCACCATGAATCTGGTTTTGGCTGCCAAAACCCGTGCCCTAATGGAAGGTCGTTATCACGTACAAGCTGAAGATTTAAAGGCCTTGGCTATTCCAATTCTTCGCCACCGTGTACTCCCCAATTATTATGCTGAATCAGATGGTATTAGCATTGACGACATTCTGGCTGATTTACTGACTCATGTTCCTGTAAGCGAATAAACCCGGACTAACGATGCAAATAGGTCAAAACGACAATCGAAATTCACCCACTCGTCTACTGGACCCTAGTGTATTGTCCAGTCTTTCCAACTTGGAATTAGTAGCCAAGGCTGTGGTTGAAGGCTTTGTCATGGGGCTGCATCGCTCTCCAAAATATGGTTTTAGCCAGGAGTTTGTTGAATATCGCCCTTATACAGAAGGTGATGATCCTCGCCATATCGACTGGAATGTCTATTCTCGAACCGACAAGACCTTTATCAAACTATTTAAAGGTGAAACCAATAGTCATTTAATGCTGCTGTTGGATACCTCTGCTTCGATGGGCTTTGGTAGGACGCACTCAAAATTACAATACGGTAAATACCTGGCAGCGAGTCTGGCTTATCTGGCTTCACGCCAGCATGATGCAATTGGCGCGATGATTTTTAACAGTGAAGTTGTGCAATATCGCCCGCCGACATCGAAAAGTGGAACCCTTCAGGGCGTTATCCATACGCTCGACAACGCCGAAGCAATTGAAGGCACAGCGCTGCATAAACCCTTC
This sequence comes from Gammaproteobacteria bacterium, assembly GCA_030831165.1. Classification (GTDB taxonomy): domain Bacteria; phylum Pseudomonadota; class Gammaproteobacteria; order Pseudomonadales; family Pseudohongiellaceae; genus UBA5109. The sequence goes on from JAURLP010000014.1 coordinate 37,070, forward strand.
ACACGTTTTCGAGAACATGTGAAGAAGCGTGGATTAGTTGCTGTGATTTCAGATTTTTATTGCGACCCTGAAGCCTTGATGGAAAATGTCCGCCCTCTGGCTCTGCATGGCCAGGATGTCATCATGTTTCATTTAATGGATCCGGAAGAGCTTAATCCAAACATTAAAGAGTCAACCTTGTATGAAGACATGGAATCAGGTGAATCGATTGAAGTATCTCCTGTGTTTATGAAAGAGGATTACCCGCAAAAAATTAAAGCTCATATTGCAGCAATCGAAAAAACCGCTCAGGGCATGAATGCCGATCATATCTTGCTGAAAACAAATGAGCCCCTTGATCGTGCCCTGCATTCTTACCTGACTTTTAGGGAGAAACGCGCCTGATGTCTCTGCTAAGCCCGCTATTTTTATTTGCTCTTGTTGGCATTGCGCTACCTGTTTGGCTGCATCGTTTGCAAACTAATGCCACTGAAAGAGAAAAGTTTAGCTCGATCATGTTTATGGAACAAAGTAAGCAACGTATTCATATTCAACGAAAATTAAAATATCTCTTACTGATGGCTCTGCGCATACTCTTTCTGGTTTTACTAGTGCTCGCCTTCACTAAGCCCGTATTCTTTGTTACACCTGAAGCCGCAGCCACTGAAGATACAACCCATCATGTCATTGTTCTTGATAGCTCTTTTTCAATGCGCGAAGGTGACAGCTTTGATCAGGCCGTCCGCATCGCTCAAGGGCTGGCTGATGACATGGGGGCAGATGATATTGCCAGTCTTTATACGGCTAGCGGCACTGTTGAAACCATCAGCGCTTTAACGGCGGATCCTGCAATAATTCGTGGCAGCCTCAATAATCTTGAGCCTGATAATGGGCGTCTGGATATCGGCGCTATGGTGACAGCGCTGAATAGTTTGATAACCAGTAGTCAGGCTAATTTTATTATTCATTTTATTAGTGATTATCAGCAAAGTGGTCAGGCGATTCGTTTTGCCGACATGGTCCCGGACCTTATTAATGGTCGCCCCGTTAGCCTCAGTATTCATCAGGTAAAGACTGAAGATGTACCCAACTGGTCAGTTGTTTCAGTTGAAATTACAGCGCTTGATACTGTCCGTGTTGGTTTGAAAAATAATACCGCTTCTGAACAAAGTGCTGAAAAAACCGTCACTTTAGCCATCAATGATGTTACTCAGCAAAGCCTTACACAAACATTCGCAGCACCGGCTGACGGGATCAACTACCTTACTTTTGAAAATGTGGTATTTGAAGAAGGCGATAACCGTCTGGATGTTAGCGCTTCACCAAATGATAGTTTGCCTGAGGACGATACTCGGCATACTGTTTTTGATAATTCGCCACCTGTCCCGGTTATTCTTTTAAGTGCTGATCCCGAATCATTGGCCGTTACTTACATTACAACAGCTCTGGAAACTGCGCCCCGTGGCTATCAGGTTGAACTGAAAAACATCAATGACTTTGATCCCAGAATTTTGCAACGGTATCCGTGGATAGTCATTGAAGACATTGGGGCAATTAATGATTCCCTGGCTCAAAATCTGCAAGCTTATGTTGATGGCGGCGGCTCAATACTGGCCGCTGTTGGTGAGCTCTCCCTGGGCCAGACCTCTATCCCAGTAGGCGGACAGACTATTGGTGGCGGGCTTACCTTTAATCGAAACACCAGCTATAAGGTCCAGCGTGTGAATACTTCTCACCCGGTCCTGAATGGCACAGTAGGCTGGAATAACCTAGCTATTTCTAGAGTGCTGCCCATCGAGGCAGATGATAATAGTAATATCCTGATTAACTTAACTGGCAATATTCCTTTCCTGTTAGAACGTAACATAGGCCTTGGTCGCTTCCTTCTATTGAATACTAATTTAAATAACACCTGGAGCGATTTACCTGTGAAACCCGTATTCGTCAGCTTTATTGCTGAAGCGGCCAGGCATTTATCTAATGAAGAATTATTGGTCAAAGAACAAACTGTCAACAGCTTTCTACCGCTTGGACAAAATGGCGGCAACTCTGGTCAGGTTTACAATCCTTCAGGGGAGCGCTTGCTATCCCTGGCAGATACAACACAGGCACAGAATATACAATTAACTGAAACCGGTTATTACAGAATAGTCACTCTGGGCCGCGACGTATTGGTTGCGGTCAATCCGGATGCCCGCGAGTCTGATCTCAGCCTTATGAGCACACAGGCTTTGCAAAACTGGGAAACCATGGTGTCTGGAAGTGCCGGGAATCTAGAATTAATAGATGGTGTTGCTGTCAGCAGTGTTGAAGAAGAACCTGTTGCTATTGAGATTTGGCGTGTATTATTGATTTTACTTGCTCTAATAGTCCTTACCGAGTCCTTATTGGGCAATCGCTATCTGCGGTTCAATACAGGGAATGCTTAGATATGAAAGCCACTGAAAAGCTCGAAGTCTACCTGGCGGAATTTCGTCAGCGTTTAAAAAAATTAGTCATCCTGCAAGGAGCCGCTGCAATCGCTGCTGTCATCCTGGGGGTATCCTTGATTGCCGCATGGTTCTCACTTGAGAACGGGTATGCCAGCTCAACTGTAATTTCATTTCGTCTCTTGCTGATTCTGGCATTGGCTGCCGTAGTGCTCAAAGGCATACTCGAGCCATTAAAAAGAATTCAAAGCAATATCAGCAAATATATCGAAACTCGCAGCGCAAAAACTGATGGCGTAGGGTTTAAAGGTCGCATAGAAACTTATGTTCAAATGGAACAAAACAACCCCTTTCGTGAACTACTGGCTGAAGACGCGTTAAAACTCAGCGAGTCTTATCCTGCTGCCGAACAGATTAAGAATAAGGACATGCAGATAGCTGGCCTTGCAGCAACAGCGATGCTTGCAGTTCTAATCTATATGGCAGCTGGCGCAGGCTTGTTTTCATACAGTCTGCAAAATTTCCTGGCTGGCTGGGCCAGTGATAGTTTTGTCCCGCCTCAATCTATTACCGTTTTACCTGGCGATGAAAGTGTGCGTCGTGGAGCTAACTTGAGAATTAATGCACAAGTAGAAGGCTTCGATCCTGATGAGGCTACTTTGCATGTACGCAATGACGGTGAAGATTGGCAGGAAGTACCTTTAGTTCGAACCATGAATGGCTTTGAATTTACCTTGTTCTCATTACAAGAAGAGATGGAATACTATGTCTCGACTACTGGTTTGCGTAGCCCTGATTTTACTGTACAGGTTGTTGATTTACCGTCAATTGAAAATCTGGAATTAACCTATTTCTTCCCAGACTGGACTGAGCGAGAAGCTGAAACCTCTAATCGTGGTGATATAGAAGCCTTACCAGAAACCCGCATAGGTCTTAACATCACCACTTCAGGCCCTTTACCCGCAGGCGAGTTAATTTTGAACAATGCCGCTCAGGAATTGGTCATTAATGGGCTTGAAGCCTTCACTGAATTTACTATTCTTGAAGAAGGCCAGTATTACATTGCCGCTATAGTGGGCGGTGAACAAGTCCGCTTAAGCGATGATTACTTTATCAGCCTTGCCGAAGATGGTTCTCCAGAAATTGAGCTCGTGCGCCCCGGCCAGGATTGGAATGCTACCAATATAGAAGAGGTACTGGCACGCGTTGAAGCCAGTGATGATTACGGGCTTGAATCTTTGCTGATCAAATATTCTATTAATGGCGGAGACTGGCAGGAAGTAGACTTGTATGAGCCCTCTGATGAATTATCCGTGGATCATATTTTTATGCTGGAAGACATGCGCACTGTTCAGACCCGCACAGCGGCCGCACCACAATTGGAACTTGGCGCTTTTGACATCGTACTAGAGGATTCCCTGCTGCCGGTGCAAGAAGGTTTAAGCAACTCTATTGAGATTGATACAGATGAAGAGTTAGCCAGTCAGGATACCGGGCCTGCCTTCGACGAAATACCACTTAAGCCAGGTGATCTGATTTCTTATTATGCAGAAGCATCTGATCGCTCTCAGGCGGTACAAACAGATATGTATTTCATTCAGATTCAGGCATACAACCGACGCTATACCCAGTCACAACTTTCTGGTGGTGGCGGCGGTGGCGGTGGCGGGGGACCAACTGATGAAATTTCCCAGCGCCAACGTCAAATTGTAGTTTCAACCTGGAACCTGATACGTGAACAATCAGAAGGCAATAATGGTCAAGTCGAAATTAACTCTACTCTCTTATCAGAGTTGCAATTAACGCTTGCCGAACAGGCCCAAACCTTAACTGATCGCGCCCGCGCTAGGCAACTTAATCAGCAAGACGAAGATATTGAACGTTTTGTTGATAGTATGAGCCTCGCTATTCAGGCAATGTTCCCAAGTTCTGAGCGCCTGGCTGCCGTAGAACTACAAGACGCTATTCAACCGGCTCAGGAAGCTCTGCAACATTTATTGCAAGCTGAGGCCGTATTTAACGATATGCAAGTAGGTCAGCAACAAGGGGGTGGCGGCGGTGGCGGCAGTCGTGCCAGCCAGGATCTGGCTGAAATGTTCGAACTGGAAATGGACATGGAACAAAACCAGTATGAAACTGGTGAAAGTGCATCTCCGCAAGCCCAACAGGAGCAGGTTGAAGACATCATGGCTCAACTTGATGAGCTTGCAAGACGTCAGGAACAATTAGCAAACAACATGCGTAACCAGCAACAGTTGACTGATGCACAAAAATATCAGCAGGAAATGTTGCGCCGTGAAGCTGAGCAGTTACAAGAACAATTAGAGCAATTGCAACAACAGCAACTCGGGCAACGAGGACAACAACAAGCGAATAACCAGCAACAGGGTCAGCAGGGACAACCCGGTCAAGCAGGCCAGGGACAACCGCAAGATCAGCAAGGCCAACAACAGGGGCAGCAAGGTCAACAAACGTCTCAAAATGAATTACAACAGCGTCTCGAAAGCGCCATTCGGGCGATGAATGAAACTGAGCAAGCTATGGCCAATAATCCTGGCTCTAATGAACTTCAACGCGCTGCTGAAGAAGCACAGCGGCAGCTAGAAGGGGCTCGTGACCAGCTCGCTCAAGATCAAATTGCCAGCATGCAGGAATCATTCGCCAGTATGGCTGACCAATCCTCAGACATGCTTCTGGCCCAAGAACGTATGCAACAGCAACTTCAGGATGCTATGGAGCGTGCTTTGGCTGAACGAGAAAGCGGTGAAAATCCTAACAGTCGAGGCATGACCCTGGTGGAAGAAATGGAATTGGCCGATATGAAAGAAGAACTGGCGGCCAATCTGCAACGCTTGCAACAACAAATGATGAACACCTTGCAGCAGTTTGGTGAAGAAAGCCCGGCAGCAGCAAGAGAGCTTGCTGAAGGTAATGAAACTATTTCTGAACGTGAACTGGAGTTAGCTCTCTCAGATGCAGCACTTTATATTGATGCCGGCTACGCTTTATATATTGCAGGCAATGAACGCAATGTCACAGAAGGTATGCGAGCACTGAATGAAAGTCTTGAGCGTGCCGAACAATTAGCAATGGGCTCCATTAACGGCAATAGTGACCTTGAACAGGCGCTTGAACAGGCTGAGCAATTACGTGATCAACTGGCTCAACTTACTCAGCAGCAAAATGGTCAGCCTTCTGAATCTGGACAGGGGCAAGGGCAACAAGGCCAAACTGGTCAGCAGGGTCAGGGCCAACAACAAGGACAGCAAGGTGGCTCCGGTGGCGGACCCAATGGTATTACCAATGGCCTGGGTATAAGCGGCTGGTCGGGTAATGGTTCTAATAATGCTTTTGACGGGCCAATTAACATGCCTGAAAATTTTTACGAAAACCTCGACAATCTTACCGAGTTGACGCGCGATGCAATTCCAGAAATGCAAATGACTCAAGAACAAGTAGATGAGTTACTTGACCTTATTCGTGAGTTGGAGTTCAGTCGGGTCAATCGTAACGATGACATCGTGCTTGAAGAATACAACAATACGCTGGCTTTAATTGAGCAACTGGAACTCTCACTAAGAGCGGAAGGTAGCAATGCTTCCAATCCCAACAATGTTCGCACCGCTGTACTTGATACGATTCCTGAAGAATATAAGGAATCAGTGGCCGAGTATTACCGTCGCCTTTCGCGCGAGAATAATTAAGCCTCAGAGCTAGTCTGCTTTAATCCCAAGTAGTGCGTATTATTGGGCCACTTTTTTTATTTCTTTTTATTTTGGCTTATGGAAATACGCTTAATTAAAACCGCTGACGCAAATATGCTGGCGGCTTACCATGAAAAAAATGCCGATCATTTTAGAAAATGGGAACCCAAGTACGAGTCCGATTATTATTCAGTCAGCCAATTAAAAAAACGCTTGTCGACTTTTTTAATTGCTCAAAATAAAGGCAGAGCTGCTTACTTTGTGGCAGTAGAAAAAGGTGAAATTATTGCGCAATGCTCATTAACCAATATTATCTATGGTCCTCTAAAAGCTGGGCATATTGGCTATAGCGTAGATGCAAGATTTGAAGGCACAGGCCTGATGACCCAGGTCTGTGAAGAAACCATTAAGCATGCTTTTCACACTTTGAAACTCAACCGCCTGATGGCTGCTTATATGCCCCACAATGCCAGATCAAAAGCCTTACTTAAAAAATTGGGATTTAGTAAAGAAGGCCGTGCCAAAAAGTATCTGCAAATTAATGGAAATTGGGAAGACCATGTGCTCACTTCCCTGGTGAACCCTGAAAACTCTTAATTGACCTTAATAACCCAATTAGCGTTTTACTGGCTATAAAACAAAAGCCCATTTTCGATGTGCTGTATTTTTATACATGACAGACACAAAAATTTATTACTGCCTTGGGCTTCAAATATAGTTAGCGAGTTTAAAAACAAGTTAATATGTCGTGAGGGGCATATCTACTAGATCAACATCACGCCAAGTCTTTTTGCGATAAATACCGTGAGAATAAAAAAAAGAAATGTGATTCCAATGCTGGCTATAATTGTAGCCCAGAACCCAAGTCGTGGAAGTAACATAGGGAAAAAGGCAAACATGGGTAAAGTTGGGATGACATACCAAAATGTATACCATGCATGGTTGGATATCTTTTCTAAAGACTGATTTTCATAATACATCCAAAATAAAACCAGGAACGTCACAAGAGGCAGTGCTGCAATAAGAGCGCCCAGTCTGTCACTGCGCTTAACAATTTCAGAAACAAGAACAACAATGGCAGCGGTTGATAGATATTTTGCGATAATTAAATACATAAATTTTGCCTAAGCCTTAAGCTCAAACAGCCTTAATAGTTTAGCTTCGAATCAAGTTCTTGTGATTAAGCAGATCTTCGGCGATTTTACTCAATCAGTCACTTTCATTCGATAATAGTTATAACGCCAACTTGATAAGCTAATCACTATTCTTTATTCAATTTTTTTAACTTTTTTTCATTACGTTTTTCTATCATCGTTTTTTGAGCTTTCTTTTTAACTGACTTTTTCGAATCCTGACCCTTAGCCATATATCTCTCCCTTAAGTTTGTTATAACAGTAAACCTATTTGGTTGCTAATGAAATGAGAGTTTAGTATTGCATTGATACTCTCTTTAAAAGAGCTTTTGAGTATACAATTTATAATGGAAATGACTCTTTGGCTGGATGGTGACGCCAACTATAAAGCTTATTGTTTTATATTTATTTACCACCTTGGCGCTTGTGCACCTGGGACTGGTGGCCAGGTTTCACAGGGGCTTGGATTCCATTTGGAGGCGTCTGCTTCTCGTCGAAAATGAGAGGTAGTTACATAAGGCTGCATTAAATAGGCAGGGTCATCAACGATTGTTGTTACAACAAACCATTCCTCTCCAGTTGGGGCTGTTAATTTATCAAAAAATTCAGTCAATATGGCATCATCACTATAGGGTGCTCCGTTTGGTCTCAGGTATCCAGGAGTCATTCTTGTGGTAATCACTTTCAGGGAGCCTCCTGGGGGCGCAGTATCACCTGGCCGATAAAACATTCTTGATTTGTTAACGAGGACATTTTCCCAATCGGCCACACTATAACCTTGCCAACTTCTTTCCCTATTGGCTCCGTCCAACATCATACTTAACAGAGAACGGCGACCTTCACTGGAAAAATTCAGCCGGCGTGTCTGTGAGCCGGCATCGCTATCAATGCGTAAAGTATAGTCATCTTCCCAACTGATCTGCAGCCGGGTTGGGACACGCATAATTCTTGCAGCGCCAAATGCCTTACATTGAAGACCTGCAGCATTATCAGCATCCAGATCCCAGGCATTAGCAATTTCTAGTCCCGCATCATTTAAAGGGACGCTCATATAATCTCCAGGAGCCGGTGTCAGCATGCGATATGCCCAATCCTCAGTAACCACTGAGACCCAGTTTCCTGTTAAATCGATTGGAGCTTCTACTCTGCCTGGCGCCGCTATTGCAATAGGGCCATCCAGGATTAGGTTCTGAGCACAGACACTGCTACTAAATCCACCTGCTAAAACCAGTAATAATAAGGAAGACTTCAGCATTCCCAATTTTATCCAAAGTAAAGATTGTTTATTGAAATTCATTGTAAACAGCCTCTAAAAACATTTGTGTTGTCCACTCACCAGAGTCCCGACCATAAATAGCGTCATATTCCAGAGAGGGGCGAGCAGCCAACACTTCTTGGAAGGTTTTTCCTTCTTTAACCATCCCTTGTACCCGATCCCTGATGATGGTTACCATATCACGATACTCGACAACATCAGACTCAGATGCTAATCGCCCACGACCCGGGATGACTAGCGTTCCACCTTGTTGATTGAACTCTGCGATGCAGATATCAATGATATTGTTTAGTCCATCAATCACTCCCTGCAATGAACCTCCCAAGTCCGGATAAAAATGTGGGTAAGCCGAAATATCAAAAATACTACCCGTGACAAGCACATCCGATTTCCTGAAATAAACCATGATATCGCTTTCAGTAATGGCATTAGGCTGATGTAACATCTCAATGCCCTCTCCATTAAAAAACAGATCTTTTCTATCCCCAAAAAAGGCATTGTTAGGCCAAAAATCAAAGGGGATTTGATCAGCAAAGCGTGTGGCAAGAAGCGTTAGCCCGTTAGTATGACCAATAATTGGCATGCCCAATATCGCTGCTCCGCTCCCAACCCCTTCTCCTATACTATGGATAGCACCATTACCCGAAGTATGTGATGGCAATATTGAGGTATTAATCAGATAGCTTGGAGGAGTCGAGCTGAGTTTCTTAAGCGCATCAAGGACGCTAACAGAGGCTTCACCATTCCCGCTGTCGACAATGACCATTCCAAGCTCACCTGTTTGCACAGCGATGTTGCTTCCTCCTGTTGCAATCATAGTGATATTTTCCCGGACCGGCACTACAACTGTTTTGTCGGAATCAGGTGCTAAATACTCTGGTCTTTGTGCGAATGCATTTCCAATAAACAGGTCAAACAAACTCATTAGAATAACAATCGCGGCGAAAGCTTTCTTCAATTTGATAACCATGCCTATTGCTCCAGCGCTTGAACAGCAAGGTTTCTATCAAATTCTTCACGCATTTGCCGAAGCGTTTCTCGGTATTCAGGGTACAGGGTGACAGACCCACCAACAGTCGCTTCAAGAGATACCCCTAAACGCTCGGCCAGTTCAGGATGCACAGTACCCAGAGGCCAGTGTGGAACCCAGCCACGCTTCATATCCACCTCTTCTACTGCTTCCATGGCCCTTCTTTGCCCTACGTTCTGAGGGGGATTCCATACCCAGGTCTGAGTTCTAACAAAAGGCTCTTCAAGATAAACCGGATCTTCTATGTGGCTAAGCATGGTGAGATAGTTGCCATGCCGAAAAAAGTATTCTGTCATGACGCCATAGGGACTGGCAGGCACACCATTACGCTGATAAACCCCGTATTTCATGTGGGTAGTCGTTACAATCAGAACACCGTTTACCCATTCGCCTGTCGAAAATCCGTCCCATGTATGCAAACCATAAGACTCATCAGGGTGCGGCCGACCATCCAGCCAGATGGTTCGGTCAGCCCTGCCGAAGGTTCCATTTGTTCTGTATCCAATAAGCCTATCTGTTATCGGCTCAAGGATATGTTCAAAGCGCAGATCAGGTCTAGGTCCTCGAAAGGAATACTGCGCGGGGTGAGGCTGTCCTTGACGTTCCGGTTGCGAAAGTATCGAAGCATCCCAGGTTTGTGCCTTCTGCCTGCCCGCTTCATTGATGGGGATGCCAATATAATCACCCAAGCCACCACCAGGCACTCTGTCATACCAGTCTTCTAAGACCAGGGCGGCCCACATCCCGGCAAGATCAAAACTTTCGTTAGATATATTGTTCTGAGCCAATACAGAAAAAGGATTCAGCGAAGATAAGAAAAATATAAGTAAAAATTGACGAGTTCGTGACATAGACTTTCCTGCTCTTTTTATTTTTAGTCAATTCTAGCGGAGAATATAAAAAATATCGCTATTGGGTTTGTTAGCTACTTCATACAGGAAAGGACTATCCAGAAAAAATTTTAATTCTCAATTTGTAACTATCGCATTGATAGAATATTGTTCTAACATTACTTATGACTTATCACGAAGCACATAAATCACATCGAACAGGTTGGTTGCGGGCAGCAGTACTAGGTGCTAATGATGGTATTGTTTCCACCGCCAGCCTGATTATTGGTGTTGCAGCAGCCAATGTTTCTAAAGAATATATACTTCTCACAGGACTAGCAGGTCTTGTAGCAGGCGCCATGTCCATGGCTGCTGGTGAGTATGTATCCGTCAGCTCACAAGCTGACTCAGAAAAGGCAGACCTTGAACAAGAGCGGCGAGCGCTGGATGAACATCCTGAACTTGAGAAAGCTGAACTCGCTAAAATTTATGAGGATAGAGGTCTCACAAAAAAATTATCCCTTACTGTCGCAGAGCAACTAATGGAACATGATGCCCTTGCTGCCCATGTCAGAGATGAAATTGGCATTGTCGAAAGCGGCAGAGCAAGGCCAATACAGGCCGCACTTTTCTCTGGTCTGGCCTTCACTATTGGGGCTCTCCTACCAATGTTAGCTTCCCTATTAAGTGCTATTACATTGATTATTCCAATGGTCTCAATTAGCTCATTATTGTTTCTTTCGATACTGGGCGCTTTGGCTTCACATACTGGTGGCGCATTAAAACTTAAGGGTAGTTTTCGAGTAACGTTTTGGGGAGCTCTTGCCATGTTACTAACAGCACTTATCGGTTCTTTGTTTGGAGTAGCGGTCTAATAAAAGATGATTATATTTCCAGGCTTGTAATTTTTTTGAAATTCATTAGTCTCATACTGCATTAACTAACAGGTTTTTACTAATGGCAAATCTATGTCTGTTAGAAGCACTATTCATTACTTTAAAAGGATTCTCGATTGAATAATTTTGACCTTGAGCAGGAATTAACATCAGCCTTTAATGAAGATTCTGTTACGCCAAAATTGGCTTTGTATGTAACCCCGATTTGTCCTTACTGCGTATATGTTCAAAACGCCATTTCCAGCATGGGCCTGGATGTCGAAATCCGTAATATCTATACGAAAGAACACTTTGAGGATTTGGTGGCTGCACGCAAACGGGCAACTGTGCCCGTTCTTCGAATTAGTTATCCAGGTGAGGCCAATAAAGAAAAGTGGCTACCCGAATCCAGAGACATTGTTGACTATTTAAAGGGCCTTAAAACGACTTAACTGAGATGAGGCGAGTTAAGTACAGCGAAATTTTTACTACACCAGCTTTTTTTTAAAAACAGCACTTCAGGTTTTTCAACGGCTTTTCTAGCAGTTTTATTTTGCCGAAAGAATCCCGGTCACTTCATCATCTATCAGTTCAAGAATTTGAATTTGCCCACCATAAGCTCGTGACATTCCAACATCAGTCGCCCAGATTTTACCTTCACAATAAGACGTAATTTCAGCATGGCGGGTATGTGCAACTACCATCCGTTTTGCGCCAAGAATACGCAAAGATTCTTCAAGCATTAAACAGGTTCTGGAATCGACTCGAGAAGAAAAATGGCGTGCCCACATCACCCGGTCACTATCATCAACGCGCTGGGAGGAATCGGGCTCGGGAGTATCACCTCTTAACCAGGCACTCACTTCAGCGTTGATATTATCAATACCGTATTCAGCCCAGCGCGGGACCACGCCACCATGAACAAAAATTGTTTCACCAAGGTTTAGCACGACAGGAAATTCTGCAATTCGAACTGCATAGGGCCCTCCGGGCATTAAGGCTGCACCACGTGGCCGTTGATTTGGAGGTAAATGCTGAAGGCGGGGGTCATCAAGATTTAAACCCGATATGTCCTGATAAGCCGGGAAGGGGTTCGGCCCAACCGCCTGGTTATCAACCCGACCGCCCATCACTTCGTGGTTCCCAATCAAGGCAAATACTTTTCCGCCGTATTGTTCTGCCTGTGCTTGAATAGCAAACATAAAATCCAGAACCTCGCGCTCATCATCACTTCGGCCTATTAAATCTCCCATCTGAACAATGGTTAGCTCTCCACCAATCCACTCGTTATTTTCATTAGTGGCGCCTGCTAAGCGGAAGACCTGCTGCATGACATTAATATCGGAATGGATGTCACCAATAGCAATCACCCGGTTTGCATTGCCAGTTACCTGTTGCAAAGATTCGCTGGCCTGACCACAAGAAAGCAACGCTAGCAAAGATATAAAAAATATTTTTTTAAATGCCATGAGCTTATTGTCGCGCGATTGAACTCTTCTTGCATAGTTTACTCATATTCAGACATAGGCGGGCATGCGCATACCAAATTTCTATCGCCAAAAACATTATCGACTCGACCAACCGGTGGCCAGTACTTGTTATTGCGTAAGGAGTCCAAGGGATAAACAGCTAATTCACGAGTGTAGGCATGTTGCCAATCTCCTGTACTTATCATGTCGGCTGTATGAGGAGCATTGTGTAAAGGATTATCATCCTTAGGAAACTCGCCGCTGCTGACCCTGTTTATTTCATTGCGGATTTGTTTCATCGCTGCACTAAAGCGATCTAGTTCTGCCAGAGATTCGCTCTCAGTTGGTTCTATCATTAATGTTCCCGGTACTGGAAATGACATGGTCGGAGCATGAAAACCGTAATCGATCAGGCGCTTGGCAATGTCATCTACTGTAACCCCAGACTCTTCCTGTATTGAGCGAACGTCAATAATACACTCGTGAGCTACACGGCCATTGCTTCCACTATAAAGCACAGGAAAATCATTTTTGAGCTGGTTAGCAATATAGTTGGCATTTAATATGGCCACTTCACTGGCTTGCTTTAACCCATTGGCCCCCATCATTTTAATGTACATCCAGGTAATTGGGAGGATTCCGGCACTACCCCAAGCTGCTGAAGCGACTGCGCCAACCTCTCCCTCACCCAACATAGCATGTCCAGGCAAATAGGGTGCTAAATGTTCTGCGACAGCGACCGGGCCTACTCCTGGCCCACCACCGCCATGTGGAATACAAAAGGTTTTGTGAAGATTAAGATGGGACACATCACCACCAAATTTTCCTGGCTGACACAAGCCTACCATTGCATTAAGGTTTGCCCCATCCATATAAACCTGACCGCCATGTTCATGTACAATTTCACAAAGCTCTCTAATGCTTTCTTCAAATACCCCATGCGTTGAGGGATAAGTGACCATGATGGCAGCCAGCTCATTTTTATGTTGTTCGGCTTTTTCTCGAAGATCAGCAAGATCAACATTGCCATTAGCATCGCATTTCACGACCACCACTTTCATCCCGCACATTTGTGCTGACGCTGGGTTAGTGCCGTGAGCGGAACTTGGAATTAAACATATATTACGCTGAGCTTCTCCTCTGGCTTTTTGCCAGGCCCGAATTGCCAACAGGCCTGCATACTCGCCTTGTGAACCGGCATTCGGCTGTAATGAAATAGCGGCATAGCCAGTAATTTTGCACAGCATATCCTCCAGCTCATTAATCATATGCAAATACCCAAGCACTTGATCTTTGGGCACAAAGGGGTGAATCTGCGCAAACTCAGGCCAGGTTATTGGGATCATCTCTGAGGTAGCATTTAGTTTCATGGTGCATGATCCCAGCGGAATCATGGCACGATCTAAAGCAATATCTTTATCCGCCAGTTTACGCATATAGCGCAACATTTCGGTTTCAGAGTGGTGGCTATTAAAAATCGGATGACTGAGAATTTCTCCCTTTCGAGCCATAGCATCTGTTATTCCCGAACTTGCTTCTGCCTCAGCCTCTGCAAAATCTACATTCTGATCACTAAATAATTTCCAGAGCTTTTTAACATCCTCTATGGTTGTCGTTTCATCCAGAGAAATTCCCAAGCTCGACTCATTAATGATGCGCAGGTTTATCCCTTTTTTATTAGCCCGGCGGTGTATAGCCTCGGTCTCATCGCCTGTTTCCAGTGTTAAAGTGTCAAAGAAGGTATGGTTCTTAATTTTCACATCTGAGTAGTGCAAACCGGCTGCTAATATTGCCGTTAAGGTGTGCACACGCTCCGCTATACGCTTTAAGCCCTGTGGACCATGGTAAACAGCATACATGCTTGCTATTACAGCCAATAAAACCTGAGCGGTACAAATATTACTAGTCGCCTTCTCACGACGAATATGTTGTTCACGAGTTTGCAAAGCCAAACGATAAGCTGCTTTACCTCTACTGTCTTGTGAGACCCCTATCAGCCTGCCTGGTAATGATCGTTTAAAACTTTCTCGTGTAGCCATAAAAGCTGCATGTGGCCCACCAAAACTCAGGGGCACACCAAAGCGTTGGCTAGACCCAATAACCACATCTGCATCCATAGCGCCAGGTGACTTTATTAATAGCAAACTCAATAAATCTGTTGCGACTGTAACCAAAATTTGCTTTTCATGAGCCTGTTCAATGAGCACAGAATAATCAGAAATTTCTCCATCAGCACCTGGATTTTGAATTAGCATTGCAAAACAATCATGCTCCAATGCCTGTTCAGGTTTACCAATTATCAGCTCGATCCCAAAAGCCTCAGCTCTTGTTTTGATGACATCAAGAGTTTGCGGATAACAATTTTCATCGACAAAAAATAATTCAGACTTGGATTTAGTCATGCGCTGGCATAAAGTCATAGCCTCTGCAGCGGCGCTGCCCTCATCCAGTAAAGAGGCATTAGCTATATCCATCCCTGTTAAGTCGCTTACCATAGTCTGAAAATTTAATAAGGCTTCTAATCTGCCTTGTGATATTTCAGCCTGATATGGTGTATATGCAGTGTACCAGGCGGGATTTTCCAGAATATTTCTGAGTATGACGGTGGGGGTTAAAGTATTGTAATAACCTTGACCAATATAAGATTTAAACACCCTATTTTGTGCAGCAAGCCCACGCAGCTCTTCCAGAGCATCCTCTTCGCTCATGCTATCCTGCAAGTCGAGTGCTTCATTCATCCGAATCGAAGCAGGCACAACAGCCTGGATAAATTCATCCATATCGTTGTAGCCAAGTTGAGCTAACATGCTGCTTTGTTCTTCAGCGTTAGAACCTAAATGGCGTGCAATAAACTCTTGGTGTGTTTCCAACTCAGACAATAACTTCATAGCAATCGACTACTCTCTTAAATGGTGCCTGGAAAAGCACTTATAAATGTTTTGTTGGGTAAATCTTTTTTAAATTCGATAGTAACTTTGAGGGACGAAGGGCAGCTTACAAACTACCGCTGCCAGTTTTTTATTACGCACTGTAGCTTGTAATTCTGTGCCCACTTCCGCGAAGTCTTTTTGAACATAGGCAAGAGCAACCGGTGAGCCTATTGTTGGCCCAAAACCCCCACTGCTAACTTCCCCTATTTTAACACCATCCTCAGAGACTAACTCAGCACTTTCACGGGCTGAAATCCTGCCTTCTATCTTTAGCCCCACTCGCTTTATCATAGCCCCTGTTTGTATTTGTTCTAATATTTTTTCTGCGCCTGGAAAGCCTCCTGCTTTAGCGCCGCCATGACGCCGGCTTTTACTGATGCTCCAAATTAAACCCGCCTCAACGGGAGTGATCTCTTCATTAAGTTCATGGCCATAAAGGCAAAGACCGGACTCGAGCCTTAAAGAATCTCTGGCCCCTAAACCTACGGCTTCGACTTCTTTATGGATCAAAAGTAGTCGGGCTAATTTCTCTGCTGCAGAATTATTAACGGAAATTTCAAAGCCATCTTCCCCAGTATAACCAGCCCGATTAATGTAACAATCAATCCCTTCTATTTCGGAATGCATGCCCCACATAAATCCAAGATTCTCAAGGCCATTAATATATCTAGCTAATATGTCTTTGGCCCTCGGTCCTTGTAAGGCCAGTAAAGCGCGCTCTTCTAATACCTCTATTTCGAAACCTTTTAACTTCGCACGCATATGACTAATATCTTTCTCTTTACAGGCAGCATTAATAACCAGGAAAAATTGATTTTCGCCGAGGCGGGTGATCATTAAATCATCGATTACCCCACCTTCTTCATTTGTGAATAAAGCATAGGTTTGTTGATTAATTTCCAGAGCTCCCAAATCGACCGGTACTAAAGCCTCCAGTGCAGTAACAACACCCTCGCCACTTATTATTAGCTGGCCCATATGGGAAACATCGAATAAACCGGCCTGTTCTCGAGTATGCTGATGTTCCTTAATTATTCCCAAAGGATAAGAAACTGGCATTGCATAACCAGCAAAAGGCACAAGTTTTGCACAGAGCTCTGCATGTAATTCGTAAAGCGAGGTATGTTTTAAATCCAATTTTTTAACCCATTTAGTAGTCGTAGTTTAGTTTTATTTAAAAACAAAAAGGCTTCAGCCAAATATTTTTGGCTAAACCAGATACATCAAGTAAATCTGTTTTGCCGCCTAGCGCTCCCAGGTAAAGTACACTTTTACCTCCGCCTCAGCTGGTGCTGATGCGTCAGGTAATGCTAATTGGAAGTTTAGCCCTTCATTAGGGATATTAGCGCTGCCAAATTGCAACATAGGATTCATATACAATTCGCTGTCACTGAAACTGTCCACGGCAGAAAATGGAGAAACCCTGTCCAGCACGATTGTATCATTTTCCATTCTATAAAATCGCAATCCATCATCAAAATTTTCCAACGAAAATGGCGCGTCGCCAGAATGAACATTCCTCAATACTCGATCATAAAGACGGTATGTAAGACCCTCTCTTCCAAGGCGTATGTCATAAAGTGAGCCCATCGACTTATACGCCTGCCTGTCCGCTCCGGGCAAAACTTCATTAATTAAAGTAAAGCTATAACGAAAAGGCCGGCCTTGCCAGTTAAGACTTTCACCAAGAAGGGCACTGGTATTATTACAATAACTCCGATCTGCGTCGCTAAGGTCAACCGGGAAATAATCTTCCCTTCTTTGGAAGCACATCACATCCAGATAGGACTCCCTCAGCACCGGTTGCGCGTCTTGGTTGAGCTCATAAAAACGCCATCCATTTTCTTCTTTAAAATAGTTAGCTGGCACCAAGGGAACCTCAAATTCCTGCACGGTGGAATCCACCAGCAAAAGGAATCCATTACCTGGGCCAAACTGAGCCGGTTCATTTTGACTCCAAAGATATGAACCATTGTAGTACCAGAGCAGTACACCAGGACGATAAGCAAAATCGACCGCTTCAATTTCACCATTTTCTGCGTTTTTGTAAAAAGAAAAACCTGGTTGGGCCAAGGCAGAATCATAGTTATACGCAGATGCAAACCCCTGGTAGGGGTCTCTATATTCCAACAAATAAAAATGCGGTACTGCTAGATCATGGTTGCCATTACTTAAGGAGAATCCGTCCACTGACCAGCCTTGAAATGTCTGTGCTTCAAAATCATCCCTAAAACCCAGTGCCGCTATTTCTATATTATCGATCAAGGCGCCGTCTTCTACGGCAGCCATATCAGCATAATAGTGAAACCGAATGTCTAATTGCTCCGTACCAGCATAGGGACTTAAGTCAAAAGCGGCATGAACCCATTGCGGGATAGAACAAGGATCTACACTATCTTCGCCCACTCTCTCTTCAGCTAATGCCACATCCTGATCGGGGTTACAGCCCAAGGTACTTTCAACTTTGCCATCGCCATCCAGATCGCCGCTTCGCCCGGTAAAGCCCGGAATCGTGCCAAAACCATCATGACCACGTTGAGAGGGCATAACGCTTTCGGCATCCTCAGGACTGATTTTATCTGTGGGCATTAATCGCTGATAGTTTTCTGCATCTGTTGATGCTTCTACATATAGATAATCCCAATCAGCCTCAATAGTGAACCATGCATCCAGCTCCATCACTATATCCTGACCCGCCAGTTCACTTAAATCAAAAAGCCTGCTGAGATAGTTGTTTAAATCATTGCCCTGCCCGGAATATGCTGCTTGCAGCCCATTGTTTGGTGCTAAAGGGCCCATCCGCAACTCCCTTATTTTAGGCGGAAGAATTACCATGGCAGCATCACAGACTCCTGCAGGGTTTGCTGAACCATCCCAATCATTCATTGTTTTCAAATAAAGCGACTGAATTTTACTGCCCCCTGCCATTGTAGGCTCAATGACACAAGGCCTGGCCCAACCCAGCACCATCCTTGACCAAATACTCATTTCTTGGGGTACAGGGCTGGCCGTTGAGCTCATCACTTCCCAGGAGGCTGTAGAGTTGCTGGTTTGACGTGCATAGATATCCGGCAATCCAATTGAATGGCCAAATTCATGTATGAAAGTAGAGACTTCTGTATATTCAGACTGCATATTGTAGTCATAAACCCACAGGCCTTCTTTTAGCTCAATACCTCCACGCCTATTCATAAAGCCCTCCACTTCGGGCCCTTTGCCATTGTTCTTGGTCAAAGAAAAGCGATGTGGCCAGATACGCTGGGCGCACTCCTGCTCATCAGGGCTCAATAAATCATATAAATTGCTGGGAGCATTAGGGGTAAATTTCTGATTTAAGCTATATAGACTCTGACAGG
This sequence comes from Gammaproteobacteria bacterium, assembly GCA_030831165.1. Taxonomy (GTDB): domain Bacteria; phylum Pseudomonadota; class Gammaproteobacteria; order Pseudomonadales; family Pseudohongiellaceae; genus UBA5109. The sequence continues at coordinate 56,081 of JAURLP010000014.1, forward strand.
ATGACTGGCCCTTACCTGCAAACACCAACACAAAGTGGTCAATATAACCGTCTCTTTCGTTATATACCCCGTCACCGTCATAGTCCATTGGGTCCCAAACATCAAAGTCTTCCCAGGGAAAATCGGGTTGTTGCTCATAGGCTTTTGCCAAAGCATCCTCTACCAGAATTTCTGCTCTTGAGTCATTGCGCCATTGCCCATCGGAGTTTTGTACTGGACTGCCATAGTATTCAGAGGGCTGGTCGACTGTGACCATGGGGAATATTTCCCCACTCACCATATACTGCCCTTTTGATTGATGATAGAAATAGTGGGTAAGCGTGCCTGGCTCCGGGTTTTCCAAATCATCGTCAAACAGCAGTTCATCAAAATATGCCTGATTCTTGCTATCAGCAAAAGGCTCGCCAAAATAACGGTCAAAACCTTTATCAGCATATCTTACGGGGATGATCAGCATGCGGTGAGGATTTTCAATGGTGCTGAAAACTGGCGGTATAGCATCCGACTTAATCTGCGGGTTGCCTAGTTCACCTAACTCAAAATTTGCCAAATGCTCAATCATTTCAAGGCTGATCTGGTTTTGTGTTTGATTTTGCGCAAGCACAGGCAAGGCAGCCATAAGTAACGCAGGAAAAAACAATCTGGATTGGATCAATTTTGTCAACCTTGATTAGCTGGAGGAATGTTCGAGCAATCTTACTAAATGACCACTGCTTGAACAAACAGGAACTGACTTTTTGTCTTTATTATTTATTGTTAGTGAGTTAATAAGCCAGCATCAGGTTAAGCAATATTAATCTGACGATAGATATAGACCGTATCTTGTTGAAATATCTGGATAGTAAAACCAGGCAAAAAAAGGCTGAGCTACCCCTTATTTAATATTAAAAATGCGCTACTATACCCTCCAGATATCGAAAATAAAGGGGCTGTTAACGCCGCCAGATTCAGTAATTAGCATGGATAAATATATCCTTAAAATGAGTCATTTTAGGTTTTTTTCTTACAGAATTTTACTAACCTTAGTTTTAAGCCTAGGGGCTCCATCGGCATGGTGCCAGGAAGCCGTCAGTGAAAATATTCAGAATTTCAATTCCAGCTTCATCCCCCTAATTTTTGATCCCGTATTAATTCAGACCATTGAGCTTAATGAAACCGACGATAGTGGAGAGCCCAGATTTGATACAGTTGAACTCAGCTCTTTACCATCAAGCACTAACGCTTCCCGAATAGCTCTTCCTGATAATGCCCGACTTGACCAAAACTTGGGTGACGCCTCGCTAGCACAATTTCAGGAAAGTATTTTGCAATATGAACTTGACGGAGGGGTTTACGATTTCCGTTTAAGTGAACTATATCTAAGCCTTGGCAATACTTATGACCAGGTTGGTGAATATCAACTTGCAATTGATGCCTATAACGAAGCACTTCAATTAAGCAGAATAAATGATGGCTTATTTACCGAAGACCAGATTCCAATTGTCGAAGAGCTGGTGGATAGTTATTTAAACCTCGGGGACATAGCTTCTGCTAATCTCAATCAGGAATATTTATTATATATTCAACAGAAAATTTATGGCGCAAGGCATCCTATAATACTGGCTGATTTGCTCGAATATGCTGACTGGAACCTGCATGCATCGAGTCTCAGCAGGGGCTATCGCCCAAACCTGCAGTCTTTGCATTTTCGAACCCAGTCTTTCAATGAGTTTAATTATATTCAATCAGAAAAGACCGAGGACTCATTAGCTGCTGCAGCTTTTGCCTATACTCAGGCGCTTATTATCCAGCACGATCTGGAAGCACAGTTCAATGAAAACCCGACTTCTGAGGAAACTCTTGCATTGAAAGCCAGCTTAGCTTTTCCGGATGAAGACTATGATATTTCAGAAACAGAACTCAAACTCGCTTACACTTACTTCCTGCAATATCAGTTTGATCAAAACAACATTGCTGTCAATTCTTTCGGTGAACATCCTACCACCTATTTCCTTGACAGTAATACTAATGGTAGAGCCGCCCTTGAACGTCGCTATGCTTATTTACGGGATAACAACAGTCCTGCCATCGAAGTTATTCAGGCCCTATTAGATATAGCCGATTGGTATTTGATTTTTGAGAGGTGGTCATCCGCGGAAGATCTTTATACTCAGGCATTTAATTTGATGGAGGCCAACGGCATAGAGAAAATTAATGGACTGGACTATCCTGATCAGCCAGTTGTTATTCCCAGCTTTTTAGGCTCTCCCTATTCCAGAGAAGGCAACGGCCTGACTGCCGAAGAGACACTCGAGTATCAGGGTTATATTGATATCAGCTTTTCGCTTTCCCGCTTTGCCAGACCTGTCAGGATAAGGTTTGATTCACGTTCCGAAGGAACCACTGAGGAAACTGAGCGAGCATTACTCGATAAGATAAGATCCTCTACTTTCAGGTTGCAACTTAAAGATAGAACCGAGTATTCTGAAAACGATTTTTCAGTTCGATATTACTACACGGTTCAACCTGAACCACCTAGCACCGAAGAGTAAGTGGAAAAATAATCCGCATAAAAAAAGCCAGCATAACGCTGGCTTTTTAGGATTAGCGTTTCTTATCGCTGCTTTTTAAAAATGCTTTGTTACTATTAAACCAAAGAATAGCCTAACTCAGACAAAGGCGTTTTCCTGACCCGATCGCCGGAAGCACTATAAATAGCATTCGCAATTGCTGGCAACGCTGGCGGAAGAGCTGGCTCACCGGATCCCGATGGAGCAACATCCATCGGCTGTAAAAAGTGTACATCAACTTCTGGAGCATGAGACATTCTCAGTAAAGGATATTGATGGAAATTACTTTGCTCAATAACTCCTCCTTCGAAGGAGATTTTTGCATACATAAGCTGGCTCAATCCATCCAAAATACTGCCCTGAACCTGGTTTTCTGCTCCACTTAGATTGTGTATAAAACCAAAATCTGAAACCGACCAAATTTTATGAACAGTTACTTGTTTTCGAGAATTAACACTGACATCAGCAACCTGTGCGACATAACCACTATGTGAATAATAAAACCCAAGGCCAAGTGCACGCCCTTCTGGCATGGCTCTACCCCATTCGGCACGATCAGTCACAGTAGAAATTACATTTCTCGCTCGCGCATTACTAAATGCAACTGGGGCAGGGATTCCGGGTGGCATGCCTTCCCGCATGGGAGGAGCGGGCTTATCCGGCTGGTCAAGCAGTTCCAGTAAAAAATCTCGATAATCTTTACCCGCCGCTTCAGCGACCTCATGTAAAAAGCCCTGAAACGTAAAACCATATGCATTGGAACCAGGCGCTCTCATCGGCCCTGTTTGAACGGCAGCCGCTTGTAGGCTCTGAGTAACTCTAACATTTTCCACATGTTCCATCGGCAAAATATCTGTACCTAAATCTGCAGATGCCATTGGGCCCTGTGAATTTTCATCATGAGCTACTGATATGAAATGATCAGAAAATCCTATCATTTTTCCACTTTCATCAAGAGCGGCTCTATACGAATGGAAGCCTCCGGGACGATAGAAATCAAAGGCCATGTCATCTTCTCGAGTCCACTGTAATTTAACTGGCGTGCCTTCCAAGCGACGCGCAATAGCTGCTACTTCGTAGGCGTAATCATTATTAAGTCGACGCCCGAAACCACCTCCAATGCGAGTTTGATTCAATACAGTATTTTCAGGTGCAACTCCAGCAATAACAGAAACACCGGCCTCACCAAAGGTTGGGGTCTGACTTGGGGCCCAAACTTCTATGCGCCCATTTTCATATAATGCTGTGCAATTTTGGGGCTCAAGGTTTACATGAGAAACATAGGGGAACTCATAAAAGCTTTCGACAATTTTGGACGCATTAGCAAAAGCCGCATCGGGGTCACCAGTATTAAGCAGCTCCATTGGTCCATCCTGTCCAGCCATCTGGAGTGCTTTTTCCACAAGCCCACTCCAGCTTGCCTGAGTGTCAGCAGTACTGTTATCCCAGACCACTTCCAATTCTTGTTTGGCTTTCATCGCCGCCCATGTTGAAGTCGCGATAATAGCTACTCCACCAAAGATAGCTGCTCCGTTCATCCCTTGAACAATAATGTCTCCAACGGGATCAATGATGAACGCATCGATAACATTATCAAGCGATTTGATGTGCGCTTCATTAAAAGATAGCGCCGTTCCACCTAAGGCAGGGCTTTTGGTATAAGTTGCATACACCATGTTCGGCAGACTCTGGTCAATACCAAACAGAGGCCGTCCTGTTACAATCTGGTGGTTATCAACCCCAGTGTAACGTTTCCCTAACAAAGTAAACTCAGAGGGGTCTTTCAATCTTAGCTCATCAAGCTCAGGGATTGGCATAGTAGCCGCCAACTCAGCAAACTCGGAATAGCCATATTCATTACCAGTCGGAGTATGAATAACTTTAGATTCACTTGTTCTTAATTCAGCAATAGGGACATAAAGCTGTTGCGCCGCAGCCGCTAGAATCATCAGTCGAGCCATTGCGCCGGCCTGACGCATGGGCATCCAGTTCATTGGCGTGGATAAGGAGCCGCCGGCAAGTTGCAACCCATATTTTGTAGGGTCTATATCGGCTTGAATAACATCAACGTCTTCCCAGCGGACATCTAGCTCTTCAGCAATAATTAACGGCAGGCCGGTCTTAATACCCTGTCCGCATTCCGGGTTTTTAGAAAAAATGTTAACTCGGCCATTACTCTGGATTTGTACATAAGGGCTTATCTCAACCAAATCCCCATCAATAGCCTGGGCATTAGCTTGCCTATTAGAGGCCATGCTTAAACCAAGCACCAAGCCTCCTCCAGCAATACCAGATACCTTAAAGAACTGTCTTCTGTTAAGTCCAGTTATATTGTTGTTTTGCTTGGTAAACTTCATAGGTGCTCGCAAATAAGTTAAGAATTTTCGAAATTAATTTATGCAGTCTCAGACTGATGTGCAGCATTATAAAATGCTGTGCCTGACATCGCTTGAGACGCAGACTTAATAGCCGCTTTAATACGAATATAGGTGGCACAACGGCAAATATTGCCTGACATCGCTGCGTCAATTTCAGCATCTGTGGGGCTAGGGTTATTTCGTAGTAATGCTGTCGCACTCATGATTTGGCCAGCCTGGCAATAGCCACATTGCGGAACATCCAGCTCAATCCAGGCTTGCTGGACTGGGCTTAAGGTCCCATCGGGAGATGCCAGACCCTCAATAGTGGTTATCTGCTGATTGCCTAAGGAGCTTACCGGCACCTGGCAAGATCTAACCGGAGCACCATCTAAATGCACAGTGCAAGCCCCACATTGGGCTATACCACAACCGTATTTGGTACCTACCAATCCGAGTTCATCTCGCAAAACCCAAAGCAAGGGCGTTGATGGATCAATTTCACCGATATCCATGGTTTGACCATTAATATTTAAAGTAGCCATATCAAATCTCTTTTATATTTATAAGTTTTCGGGTTCCAGTTTAAATAACAGGGTGTAAAAAACGCACTAAATCTTGCTGCACAAATTAAACTACCCTTAACTATTAATCAAGATATTATCCCAGTAATTCCCTGTAATATCATGCCTTTTGGCTTTAGTTTCGGTATGCTGCTGAAACATGAAAGCTAGCGTCTTTAACACACCAATTATTAGATCCATTTGCCGAGGACTTTCCATCGCGGGCTTATATTTGAGTGGCTGGAAAGTAATCCCACCTCCCGATATCAAGCCGCCTTATGTGGTGATTGGCGCACCTCATACCAGCAACTGGGATTTTATTTTAATGCTCGCTGCCGTATTTTTGACCAAGATGGACGTAAAATGGATGGGGAAAAATAGTCTGTTCCCTCCAATATTAGGAGCTATATCCCGTTGGTTCGGCGGTATTCCAATAGACAGAAATCAACGTCTCAATGTGGTGGCGCAAATGGTAAAGGAGTTTAGTTCCAACCCCTCGCTTTGCTTGATAATCGCGCCGGAAGGAACCAGAAAAAAAGTCAGCCAATGGAAAAGTGGGTTTTACCATATTGCTTATCAGGCGGGGGTGCCGATCATGTTGGGAGTAATTGATGCTGAGGCTAAAGAGGTGCGTTTTGGCGGATTTTTCACCCCCTCAGGATCTTATGAAGAAGATTTTCCTTTGATACTGAAGCATTATGAAAAATCTAGAGGAATTGTCGCTAAAAACGGCCTATAGGCTTATATCTCCCAAAAAAAAGCGGACTTTTGTCCGCTTTTCCCAAGTCAATTTCCAAGGTTTAACTAAGATTTCCTTCGGCAAAATCCCAATTTACCAAAGCCCAGAAAGCTTCCATATACTTTGGTCTTAAGTTTCGATAGTCAATATAGTAAGCATGCTCCCAGACATCAACAGTCAACAATGGAGTAACACCATCACTAAGCGGCGTCGCCGCATTCGAAGTGTTGACGATCTCCAGACCACCATCAGCATTTTGCACCAACCAGGTCCACCCTGAACCAAAATTATTTACCGCACTGTCAGTAAATTTCGCTTTAAATTCATCAAAAGAGCCAAAATGTGCGTTAATCGCCGTTGCCAGTGCTCCAGATGGCACACCCCCGCCATTAGGGCTAAGGCAATTCCAATAAAAAGTATGATTCCAGACCTGAGCAGCATTGTTGAATACGCCGCCTGAAGAACTTTGAACTATCTCCTCCAGGGATTTGTCTTCGTCTGGTGTGCCCTCTATCAGACCGTTTAGCTTAACCACGTAAGTGTTGTGATGTTTGCCATAGTGAAATTCTAGCGTCTCTTTTGAGATGTGAGGCTCCAGGGCATCTTGAGAATATGGTAAGGGGGGTAATTCTATCGCCATTTTTTACTCCTATTTATTAAACTTTTTTAATTAACTTTGCTTATGTATCGTTACAGCCAGCTAAGGCCTTAGATTTCGTCTAAATCCAATCTTGCATTTTAACTCGAGTGCATGCTGGCAAACTAATAAGCCTTTGCCATCAGCCTTTATCCTGTTATCTTAGGGAGGCACTGAAAAGAAAAATTGGCCCAGAATGCCAGAATAAAGCTAGGATTTTAGGCTTTAAATGGCAATAAATTAGATCAATAACTTTCAAACACTCGGGAGGCTTATGAATCCTTTAAAATCTATAACCGGTACAATTGTACTAGGTTTTGTAGTAGCACTCATTGTAATTTTAATACTTGGCTCAGGAACCTTCAGTCTTTGGTCGACGGTAACCTGGTTACATGTTTTTGCCGGAGTAATCTGGATTGGCTTGCTCTATTACTTTAATTTTGTGCAAGTCCCGGCAGTTGGCGAAGCTGCGGCCGATGAAGGCGGTCCGGGACCTGCTGCAATTAACAAGTATGTCGCTCCAAGAGCATTACTATGGTTTCGTTGGGGTGCATTAGCGACCTGGCTCACAGGTGCAGCAGCCATTGAAGCTGGACCCTTTAATGGCCTGATGAATGTTTTTACTTTTGGTGCCGGGGTGCAAGTAATTGGCCTGGGCGCCTGGTTAGGAACCATTATGCTCTTTAATGTATGGGTTCTGATTTGGCCTAACCAGAAAAAAATTCTGGGCATTGTTGAAGCCTCAGCCGAAGAAATTGCCAAAGGAAAAGTCGTGGCTCTGATGGCTTCACGCACCAACACCTTTTTGTCTATTCCCATGTTAATGTGCATGGTCGGACAAGGGCATGGGCTACCTTTTTAAATCCAGCTTGTTTAAAAAACCCGGCAAGACCGGGTTTTTTATGCCACTTCTTATTCTATAAAATCTTCAATTTAATTTTGGTGGATAAAATGCTGCTACCTGGGTTCTATTGCTTTTAAATGCCGTAAAACGGAAAGCCAGGCTCCAAACCACCCGAGAAAACCACCCAGTAAAATCACATTGAAAATATCGTTCAGACTCAAGCGTATTAAGCTGAATTCTCCATTATAAAGGTCTGCCAATTGTGACACAGGGCCTTGCATGAAAAATTGTGCAAGCAACACTAAAACAGTTGCCAGAATTCCACCACCAACACCATACCAAAGCCCGGTATATAAAAAAGGACGAGCCACAAAAGAATCGGTGCCACCAACCAGTTTCACAACAACTATTTCGTCACGCCGATTTTCTATTGCCAGCCTGACAGTATTGCCAACGACCAAGGCAACACCAAAAGCCAGTAGAACGCCCAACATAATGATCAGACGCTGAGCTAAATTTAGAATTCCATAAAGCCTTTGCAGCCAGTCAAGGTCATATTGAACAGAGTCAACATTATCAAGGTCAGCAAGCTCGCTTACCAAGGCTCTTAACTGCTCTATGACGTCAGTATTAGGGGTCACCACAATAACTGCGGGTAAGGGGTTTTCATTAAGGCCGCTTAAAGCATCCCCGAAACCTGACAAAGCCTGAAACTCTTCCAAGGCCTGGGCTTGACTAATTATTTCACTACCTGAAATTGCCGGGTGACTATTTAAAGCAGTTTGTGCTGCAAGCAGTTCTGCATCGCTGCTATCTAATTCCATGTAGATAGATATTTGTGTCGTTTCATCTATATTGCTGCCAAATTGTTGTAAATTTTGTAGCACAATGAAAAGAAAAAGTGGCAAGGCAATAGCAATAGCAATCATGGTCCAGGTTAAAGCGCTTGCCGCCGCTGTTGCGAATAACCTATCCAGACTGTCAACAGCCACGAGCTGATGGCTTCTTAATAATGCTGACACCCTGTTCGACGACCTCAAGGATTTTTGGTGCTTGGGCTTTTCTGTTTGCACAGGTTTTTTTAATTTGGATGCTTTTTTAGGGGCTGCCATTTTAAGAGTCGCTAACTATTTTTTCAGTAGCTCCTTGAATCATCCTGCCATGATCAAGCGTTAATATCCGATGCCGCAGCTTTGCTATTAAACTTAAATCATGACTAGCAATTAAAACGCTGACACCAACTCGATTAAACTCTTCAAATAATTCCATAATTTCCGCAGATAAAAGTGGGTCGAGATTTCCTGTAGGCTCATCAGCCAGCAATAAGTCCGGCTTATTCACAACAGCCCTGGCAATACCAACACGCTGTTGCTCCCCTCCTGAAAGGGCTATTGGATTTTGGTTTTCTTTTTTTAACAAGCCTACTTTGTCCAATGCCGCTCGTACTCTGCGCCCGGCGTCTCTTGAATCAAAACCTGCAATCTGCAGAGGGAGTGCAACATTCTCAAATACACTGCGATCAAACAAGAGTTGGTGATCCTGAAAAACTAATCCTATATTGCGCCGGAAATAAGGCAGCTGGCGCCGAGACAAACGATTTAAATTTTGGCCATTGACAAATACTTGACCCGAACTGGCCTTTTCCATTTGCATGATGAGCTTGAGTAAAGTGCTTTTCCCGGCACCAGAGTGCCCGGTTAAAAAGGCAAAATCGGCTTTCTCTAGATGGAAACTTATGTTGCTTAGAGCTTCATGGCCACCAGGGTAGCGTTTACTGACAGCGTCAAATTTAATCATTTTCGCTGAATAGAGCCTCTACAAAATCATGAGCATTAAACGGTCTTAAATCATCGAGTTTTTCCCCGATACCAATAAAGCGGAGAGGTAAAGCAAGCTGATTGGCAATAGCGAAGACCATTCCTCCCTTGGCTGTACCGTCGAGTTTACTGAGCGTTAAACCGCTTACTTGTACGGCTGATGAAAAGTGCTCAGCTTGGCTTAAAGCATTCTGGCCGGTAGTTGCATCCAGCACCAACATCGTTTCCTGAGGAATATCATCATCGAGTTTTTTCAAAACTCGAACAACCTTTTCCAGTTCCTGCATCAAATTATCCTTGTTGTGCAAGCGCCCAGCAGTGTCCGCTATCAAAACATCAATATTTTTGGCTAGCGCTGACTGGTAAGCATCAAAAATTACCGAGGCGCTATCTGCCCCGGTATGTTGAGCAACAACAGGAACATTATTTCGCTCTCCCCAGACCTCCAGTTGTTCTACGGCAGCGGCTCGAAAGGTATCCCCCGCGGCTAACATCACCGAACGACCTTCATTTTGAAAGCGTTTAGCCAGCTTGCCAATAGTTGTTGTTTTGCCTACCCCATTGACACCCACCATCAAGACCACAAATGGCTTATTTAAATCTGTCGGAATCTCTAAAGGCTTATCGCATATCGCTAGTTGTTCGCGCAGCACTTCCTTCAGGGTTTGGAAAAGCACATCCGCATCGGCAAGATCTTTTCGCTTAAGGCGTTGGGATAATTCACTAATAATTGTCGTTGTTGCTGAAATTCCTACATCAGATGTAAGCAAACGCGTCTCTATTTCTTCAAGTAGCTCATCATCAATTTCTTTTTTGCCAAGCAGCAGAGAGCCAAGTCCATCCGTTAGTCCAGAGCGGGTGCGTCCAAGCCCTGTTTTTAAACGAGCAAAGAAAGAGCCTTTTTTTGATTCTTCTGCCGATGAAGCTTCTGTTTTCCCAGCCTCAATACCTGAACGTTTTCCTAAACCAAACATAGATTTTTTAACACCATTAGAGAGAGGGCTTATGCTAACAGCAGCTCTGATTCTACGCTAGCATTATGCTTTTAAATGCTTGTGTCGATGGCAAATCAGCACATCATTCTGGCATAAGTGTCATGAATGGTTTAGTTTTGCTTTCTTGTCTTTTCACAGGGGCACGAAGTGAATCAAGTACGCATAATTGCCGGGAAATGGCGAAGCCGAAAAATATCTTTCCCCGATCATGAGGGTTTAAGACCCAGCCCTGCCCGCGTGCGTGAAACCTTATTTAACTGGTTACAATCTGATATTAAGGGCGCCGCCTGTTTGGATCTGTTTGCTGGCAGCGGAGCTTTGGCTGTTGAGGCCTGCTCGCGTGGCGCAAAGCATGCAACCTGTTTAGAGTTTGATTCCGAAACAGCAGCAAGCATACAAAAAAATATAGAACGCCTAAACGCAAATGAAATAATTCTTTTACAGCAAAACGCACTGGTATTTTTAAAAAACAACAAGACAAATAATAAATATGATGTGGTTTTCCTTGATCCTCCTTTTAAAGAAAATTTACTTGATACAAGTATTGCTTTGCTAGAAAGCAACTCCTGGCTCACAACAAGAGCCCTGATTTATATTGAATCCGATCAACCCCTAGAACGCTATTCGTTGCCTCAAAACTGGATGTTAGTGAAGCAAAAAAAAGCCGGACATGTTTATTATGGTTTATGTCAAAGAGATGGCTAGCAATTCAACTTTCTTAAAATAAAAGCAAAATTAATTTTATTAATTATTCTTTATAAAAAGAAAACTCAATTTCTACCAGGGCATTTAAAGGTAGGGCAGAAACACCCACTGCAGATCTTGCCGGCGGCACGACATCGCCGGGAAAAACTTCTTCCCAAGCCTGATTAATTAAAGGAAACTGATCAAACATTCTGGAAAATATTCTGACACTAACCAAGTCTTCCAAACCCAATGAAAACTCCTCCATCAATATATTTAAATTTTCAAATATTCTGCGTGTTTGATCGTAGCTATCACCTTCAATTAGCTTCCCGGTATCGTTATTCAAAGCAATCATCCCGCTACAAACATAGTTAGGCCCGGCTTGTATTAACTGACTGTAACGAAATAGCGGGGCAGATAATTTAGTCGATATAAGTGCTTTTCTCATTACCATGCCAATATCAAATTAATAAAAACTACCGCCAAAATTAAGGTTATGACGTATCGCAACATAAACATCCAAAGCTTAAACCAATGATGTTCCGCCAATACACTTAACTCTTCCTGTGAAATTTTATTAGGCAATACCCAACCGATGAAAATAGCCAATAATAATCCGCCCAGCGGCAGCATTAGGTTATTACTCAAGTAGTCAAAAAAATCAAAGAAGGTTCGTTCCACGCCAATAAATCCCAGCGGATAAAAGTCAGATAAATTATTCAGTGACAACACTGGCAGCATGCCTAAAAGCCATACCAATATTGCACCAGTCCATGCTGCCTTTTTTCTGCTCCAGCCATCTTTAGATTGCAACCAGGCAACAGGGGCCTCCAGTAAACTAATTGCAGATGTGATCGCTGCAAATGCTAATAAAATGAAAAATAAGGTTCCAACAAATTGGCCGCCTGGCATATGTCCAAAGGCCAGGGGTACTGTTTCAAAAACCAAACCCGGGCCTGCTGCCGGGTTTAGCCCAAAGGCAAACACGATAGGAAAAATTGCTAACCCGGACAATAAAGCAACAAAGGTGTCAGCGCTTGCAACTATCACTGATGAATTAATTATGGAGTCGTTTCGATTCATGTATGATCCATAAGCCATCAAAATAGTGGCTCCTGCTCCAACTGAAAAAAAGGCTTGCCCAAAAGCGGCAACAATAACTTCAATATTAATTTTGCTGAAATCCGGCTGGAACAAATAGCTTACTGATTGTGCAAAATTACCTGTCACAGCCGCATAAATCACCATGGCGATCAAAATAATAAATAAAGACGGCATTAAATACTTTACGGCAACCTCAATCCCTCCGGAAATTCCTCTGGAGGAAACCCATCCCATCAGGCCAATAAACAGGGTATGTCCAAAAACGACCATGGGAAGGCTAGCGTTGAACTCAGCAGAAATAGCCAAGGACCCTTCTACATCAATATTAACAAACTGGCCGCTGATATTTTTAACGGCATATATAATGGTCTCCCCCCCTATCATGCAGTAGTAAGACAGGATGGTCAGCGCTGTGGCAATCCCCAGGTAACCGAGCCATGACCAGTATTCGCTGGCATTAGCCTCTTTTGCGATAGCCCGCAAACCAACTGGAGGGCAAGCCTGCCCTTTCCGTCCCAGCATTAACTCCCCCATCAAAAGCGGCATGGCCAGAAAAAAGACTGCAGCAAGGTAAATTATTACAAAGGCGCCTCCTCCATTTTCACCGGCCGTGAAAGGAAAGCGCCAGATATTCGCCAGCCCAACTGAAGAGCCAATAGTCGCCATAATAAATAGCCACTGAGAGGACCAATTCTCATGTTCTTTTTGTTGTTGCATCAGATTTAAAGCTCCTCGCCTCTAATTATCAGACTAGACTAATTTATTCCCTCAAAGATAGAAAGAGCCATTCCTGGCTATTTTTTTTTCACAAAGACTATCTGCAAACTCACCGCAATAATAATTACTGTATAATCGTCAATTATTTAAAGATATTGCCATTATGAAAACTGTAGTATACCCAGGCACATTTAATCCAATTACCAATGGTCATACCGATCTGGTAAAACGCGCATCACGTATTTTTGATCACGTCATTGTTGCTATTGGTTCCAGTGCTCAAAAATCCACTGATGTTTCTTTGGACTTGCGTGTCGAATTAGCTCGTGAGGTGCTGGCAAAAATTCCTAATGTTGAAGTTTGTAGCTTCACTGGCTTGTTGACCAGCTTTGTGAAATCGCGCGAGGCCAATCTAATCCTTCGAGGTTTAAGAACCGTCGCTGACTTCGAATATGAATTTCAGTTAGTGGGCATGAATCGAGTGCTAGATCCCAGCATTGAAACTGTATTTCTGGCGCCTGCGGAGCACTTGGCTTATATCTCTTCTACTCTGGTCCGGGAAATTGCTTCCCTTGGTGGAGACATTAGCCAGTTTGTTGATCCTGTTATTGTTAAAGCCATGCCTGAGATGCTAAAGGGTAGCGTTTAATGGCTTTAATGATCACCGATGAGTGTATTAATTGTGATGTGTGTGAACCCGAATGCCCAAATCAGGCAATCTCTATGGGGCCAGATTACTACCAGATAAATCCTGCTTTATGTACTGAGTGTGTGGGGCACTTTGAAACCTCCCAATGTGTGGAAGTGTGTCCTGTAGAGTGCATCCCCTTAGATCCCGAGCATAAAGAAAGCCAGGATGAACTACTTCAGAAATATTATAAGCTAACAGGAAACTTGCCCTAAAGTTGGCATGTAGGGCAATAAACAGTTGAGCGCTGACCCAGCCTAATCTCCTTTAGGCTTGTTTGGCAATTCACACAAGTTTCCCCGCCTCGACCATAAACCGATAATGATTGTTTAAAATAGCCAGGCTTGCCATCACCGCCAACAAAATCACGAAGTGTTGTCCCGCCCTGTTTTATCGCGTCTGATAAAATCTCTTTAATCGCTGCTGCTAGTTTAATATAAGAAGCCTTACTAACCTTAGCGGCCTGCCGCCTTGGCCTGATGCCAGCAGCGAAAAGGGCTTCATTAGCATAAATATTGCCAACACCAACAACGACATGGCTATCCATAACAAAAGTCTTAATAGCCGCGCTACGTTTTCTGGACAGCCTAAATAAATAACCGCCATCAAAATCATCGGAAAGCGGTTCTGGTCCGAGCTTTTCCAGTAAAACATGTTTGTGTGGTTGCATTCCGACCCAGAGCATACAGCCAAAACGCCTTGGGTCATGATATCGCAAAATGTCTCCATTTTTTAAGACTATATCTACATGATCGTGCTTTTTAACCTCTTCTGCTTGCTTGGCTATACGCAAACTCCCCGACATTCCCAGGTGAATTAATACATAGCCCGCCCCCAGATCTAACAATATATATTTGCCACGTCGAGTAACCGTCTTAATACATTTGTTTGGCAGAACTGTTGTTATCTCAGTAGATACTGGCCAGCGCAGTTGAGGCTGACGAACAATCACATCTTTTATGCTTTTATTTTCAACATAGGGCCGGATACCCCTGCAGGTGGTTTCTACTTCTGGTAATTCAGGCATTTTTATTTAAGGGTTCCAAAAGGGTGCCGGTATTTATTTGCCTCATATATACCTGACATTCACGTATAATCAAGCTCCCAACATTGCTATTAACAACTATGAAACCGCAATTACTCGCAAGGCTTGGTATAGATACCGGTGGCACATTCACTGATTTTGTTCTGGTCTATCAGGGCAAGCTGCAAACCCACAAAGTATTATCTACCCCTGAAGCACCAGAGCTGGCAATTCTACAGGGCATTAATGAACTGGGTCTAGCAAAGGCTGTTAGTGCAGGAGAAGTAGCGATCATACACGGCAGCACAGTAGCAACAAATGCCGCCCTTGAAAGAAAAGGCGTAAAAACGGCCTTTATCACTAATCGTGGTTTCAAAGACATGTTAACTATTGCCAGACAAACTCGGCCTCAGCTCTATCGCCTTGAAACACAGCCAAAAATGCCTCCTGTCCCCGAAGAGTTCTGCCTTGAAGTGGGTGGCCGTTTAAGTGCCGATGGAAAAGAGTTGCAGAAGCCTGATAATCAAAGCCTGCAAAGCTTAGTTGAGCAGCTTGAGCTTCTTCATCCAGAGGCAATAGCGATAAACCTGCTTTTCTCATTTATCGATAGCCGTCATGAAAAATGGGTAGCAGAATACCTAAGGAAGAACCTTAGCTGGCAGCCATTTATATGCTGCTCACACAGTATTTTGCCCGAATACAAGGAATATGAAAGAGGCATCGCCTGCTGGCTCAATGCCTCGTTGAGCCCCTTGGTAAATACTTATTTGCTTAAGCTGGAAGCCTCGATCGCGCCATCGACTTTGTCAGTCATGCAATCCTCTGGAGGCACTATAAATGCCAGACAAGCCGCTGATAAAGCCGTAAACATGCTTTTATCCGGTCCGGCAGGCGGCTTGGCAGCCGCAAGCTATCTAGCCAAGAATCTGGAGATCCCCGGCTTAATGACTTTTGACATGGGTGGAACATCTACAGATGCGGCCTTACTGGACAAAGGCAACATAGTGCTTAGCACTGAAGGCACGATAGGCTCCTTTCCTGTCGGCGTACCAATGGTCGACATGCATACCATTGGAGCAGGCGGAGGATCCATTGCTTACCTTGATTCAGGTTGCTTGCTGCATGTTGGACCAGAATCTGCCGGCGCCAAACCTGGGCCAGCCTGTTATGGTTTGGGGGGAAAAAGCCCAACGGTAACCGATGCAAACCTGATATTAGGGCGCTTAAGACCTGAGTCATTTATGGGCGGGGAATTTCAGCTGGATAATGAAGCAGCCCTGAAAGCAATCGGGAAAATATCTGAAAAGTTAGCGCTTACTACTGAGGAGGCGGCTGAAGGAATAATATCCATTGCCAATTCACATATGGCGCAAGCCTTGCGTTCTATCTCTGTTGAAAAAGGTTATGATCCTAAAAAGTTCCGTCTGTGCTGCTTCGGTGGGGCCGGAGGGCTGCATATTTGCGCTCTTGCTGATGCCCTTGGGATGACACAAGCACTGGTTCCCTTAAACGCAGGAGTATTTTCAGCTCTGGGAATGTTGCTGGCGCCAGTGAAACGCAATTTCTCTCATAGCTATCAATGCCTGCTCGCCAATGCTGACCAGAGGGACATCAAGCAGCTTTTTACTGAGTTGAAAATGCAAGCTCTTGATGAGCTTAATCAAGAACACCTAGCTAATGCTGAGGTTTTAATAGAATATAGCGTAGATATGCGTTATTCAGGCCAATCATCCAGCTTAAACCTGGCTTGGGAGGGCCTTGAGATAACTCAGCAAAAGTTCCATGAATTGCATAAAAGCCGCTATGGGCATCAACTGCACATTGAACCTGAACTGGTTAATTTACGTCTCTCTGCAGAGCTTCAAAAGCAGCAATACAATCTACAGCGGTGGACTAATCCTAAACCAGCCAAAATACGTAAAAAGCTTTGTCTATATGGGTTTGACGAAAAAGTTAGTGTCCATCAGCGTGATGAATTGAATGTTGAGCAAGTTATACAGGGACCAGCCTTGATATTGGAAAAAAATTCCACAATATTAATTGGAGCTGAATGGTGTGCTAGAACAGACCAATTTGGGCACTTGTTTCTTGACAAGCAAAGGGCTTGGGCGGAGGATAAAGACTAAATTTAAGGGCTATTTTCGACCTGTAACCTCTAAAATGATTGAGATAATTAAGAATAGGCATGAATAAAAAAATTACAGCTTTAAGCATAATATTACTCTCTCTTGGACTGAGCGCATGTCAAACTTCAGTTACAACCAGTTCATCGCAAGATTCTTCAAGCAGTAGTTCTTCGTCCTCCAGTTCATCATCGTCATCAAGCTCGTCATCCAGTTCCTCCAGCTCGTCGTCCAGCTCAAGCTCATCCTCATCGAGCAGCACTTCGAGCACTTCAGCTTCCGGACAGACTGGAACGGCATCTTCATCTGGAATACCTTCCAGCACACCGACACCTTCTCAAACCAGTTCTCGTTCCAGTAGCCAGGGTTCTCAGCCAATACCTGACAGCGGGCAGACCCCATCATCTGGAGATAATGGTGATTTCGAGAGTAGCACACGCTCAAGTGACTCTGGTGACATAGCTGGTGCCAGCATCCCAGAGACAAGCAGCTCTTCACAAAGCTCAGGAAGCTCGCAAGGCTCTATTGCTGATGCCAATGGAGAAATGACAAATACTCAAAGAGAAACGGATCCGATGGGGGGAATGGCCGCCGGGCTACCAGGATCTCAGCCAGGTAGTAATATGCCGGGATCAACTAGCTCTAGTACATCAGGGGATGGTGAAAGCGGTATGGAAGTCAGTGTTCAGGCCGGCGGTTTACCGGGTTTAGAGCCATTTCCTGGAGGACTTCCAGCTGATAGCACTGGAGGTTTGGAAGATATTTTTGGTCCAGGCCCTCAAGGTACTGAACCTATTAGTGGAAGTTCTAGTAGAAGTTCAGCTTCACAAGGTGCCGGAGAAGGAACTAGAGCAGGCTCTGGCAGCGGCAATGATCCACTCGCAAATGATGGAGACCTTGCTGGAGGGGCCGGAGAACAGGGTGAGGACCCCTTTGGTGGTCTTAGCGGAAGCGGCACAATTGCTGCTGGTGGCCAAGACGGGAGTGGTGATGATCCTTTCGGTGAATTGGCTAATGGCAGGAATAAGCCAATGACTGCTGCAGATAGACAGGCTGTTTTAGATGATCGCTTAGAAGCAAGTATCGCAGTATTTGATGGCATGATTCTTACTGAACGAGAGCAAGCTCAGGGGGCAGCCACTGAAAATGCTGGCGGGGGTGGAGCCGGAGGAGGCAATACTGGAGGCATAGGAGGATCCAGTGGAGGTCTTGGCGATGGTAATGGCAACTCCGATAATCCAATTGTTATCGCTTCTGCACCAACAAGCTCATCCGGCAATGGAAGAATGCCAAACCTGGGCAGAAGTAGAGAAGGGGACTTTGATACCAGCAATCAAGCCAGTTTCCCAACGCCAGCCGATATCCCAAGCGGCAATGATGACGATGTTGTCGCCAGGCAGTTGCGTGAAGCCGCCATGAGCGAACCAGACCCGGAATTGCGAGAGCGACTTTGGAACGAATATCGAACTTACACAGGACTACCTATCCCTCAGGAAGCCATGGCAGATCCTGATCTCATAGATTAGGGCTTAAAACTGATTTTATATTTTTGTTAAAGGCAAGCAGATGAACAAACAGTACTTTTCATTACTTATTTGCATAGCGCTTCTTGGAATAAGTGCTTGTAGCACTCAAACAGTTAAATCTACGACCATAACGGAAGCCCTTATTGAGCAAAGCAATATTCCAGAAGATGAATTATTGGACATTGGTGTTGCCGTGTTTAATCCGGGTTTTGATGAGATTGATGAAGACCAGCAAGAGCTGACCTTTGGCGATATCAGAATGGCTGAAACCTATTATGCTGCAAATCTCTTGTCTGAGACCTTACAAAGCACCGGTAACTGGGGAGTTGTCAGAGTTATTCCTGATGATCTGAGCAGCTCCGATCTGGCTGTACGAGGAACCATTCTGCAATCCGATGGTGAAACCATGATTGTGCATATCACTGTGCATGATTCCAGCGGTCGCCGATGGATAGATAAAGATTATGAAGAGGTAGTCAGCCGTTACAGCTATGACAACCGGCTCCAGGGCTCTAGAGACTCATTTCAGGGCTTATACAACCGCATAGCCAACGACATTCTGCGCTATCGACAGCAGAACTTGTCTCGGGAAGACCTTCTCAACTTAAGGACTATTTCCCAAATACAATTTGCCCGCAGCTTTGCTCCTCAAGCATTTGATCAATATTTAAGTACTGATCGCAACGGCATATTGCAGGTCCAACGCTTGCCAGCCCAAAATGACCCTATGCTTTCTCGTATTGAAACCTTACGCGAAAGGGATTATCTCTATGTCGATACCATGCAGGATTATTACTCTAACTTTGTTCGACAAATGGAAGATCCCTACACTGAATTTCGTCGCTTAAGTTATGACGAAGTCATGAAGCTTGATCGTCTGCAACGTGAAGCTCGCCGCAATATGATACTCGGTATCGCTTCCATAGTTGGTGGCTTGGCGGCTACTCAGAGTAATAGCAGTGTAGCGGGGATAGGCACTTATGCCGGAATACTCGGAGGCGGATGGCTTATAAGGGAATCCTTTCGAGCAGGCGATGAAGCACTATTGCATGTCGAAGCTCTTGCTGAATTGGGTCAATCATTAAGTAACGAAGTTGCTCCGCAAACAATTGAACTGGAAGAGCGCACTGTGACATTATCTGGAAATGTCCAAACACAGTATGCTCAATGGCGTGAAATATTAGCAGATATGTATGCAAATGAAATTGGCGCTCCTATCAGTTCAGAAGACATGTGACGCCAAGTCTAGCCCGTAGTAGTATTCAGCATGGCTGATAACAACCCCAATCAATCTGAATCTGATATCCCTCCTAAAGAGACACCTGCTCAGATTTTTGGCTTGGGCGATATTCAGGCACAAAAAGTAAAACATCAACAACAAACCAAGATCCTATGGGGCATCTTTACCTTACTGCTGGTGTTGGTTCTTAGTGTCATTTTTATATTGCCAAGCTACATTAGCAGACCAGATGCTGCTGATATTTCGCCCGTCATAATTCCAGTTGAAAGAGGTCGGCCCCAAGAGGCCTTTTCTCCATTTGGAGAAGCACAGCTCTTACGTGAGCGTGAACAGGCCCAGGAAATCCTGGCGCAAATTCTTGAACTTCAGGAACAACTGGAAGACATTTCTGTTGAGAGCTGGGCTGAAGATGCCTATCTTGATGCTCTGGCAATAGCCGCCGAAGGAGATACAGCATATCGTGAGCAGAACTTTCTGGGCGCTCAAGAAATATATCAACGCGCCCTTTTGTCGCTACAGGCATTGGATACCTTAAGCATTCAAGTATTAAATACTTCGATTGAAAAGGGTTATGCGGCAATTGAATCTGGCTTGCCTACTGAGGCTGAAGAGGCATTCACCACAGCCTTATTAATTGAACCAGACTCTGCAACAGCCCTCGCGGGACTCGAAAGGGCAGGTCTATTACCCGAAGTCATTATGTTGATAGAACAAGGGAATAACAGGCGTACCGCAAATGATTTGGAAGGAGCTCTAGATTTCTATAATCAGGCGGCATCTGTTGATCCTGCCCATGCTGGCGCAGCAGAGGCTATTTCTCAAGTTAATATCGACATTCTGGAACGTGACTTCCTGAACAACATGTCGGCAGGCTTTAGCGCCATCCAAAACAACAACCCTGAATCTGCTCTAATCTCTTTTAATCAGGCCCTGATTTTAAGGCCACAATCTGCAGATGCGCTCGCTGCCATCACTCAGGCAGAAACCATGATAACGTCACGGGATTTAAATATTCAACTGAGTGCTGCACGCGAGCATGAAGCAGCAGAACGTTGGCAAGAAGCAATCCAGGCTTATAACAATGCTATAGCTATCGATGCTAATGTTGTCGCTGCCACTAACGGTTTGGAAAACGCACAAAGACGAAATAATCTGGATAATTTTTTGAACAATATCATTAATGCGCCTTTGCGTTTGGCAGATGACGCTGTCTATCAGCAAAGCATTACTGTCTACAATCAGGCTCTGCCTTTAGCTCAGCAAAATACTCGGCTATATCAGCAGCTGCTAACCTTACGAAGTTTTTTGGATAAGGCAAGGATCCCTGTTCCTGTCACTATGGTTTCGGATGGCCTTACTAATGTGACTATATTTCGAGTGAACGATTTGGGAGCATTCCAAACCCAAACCCTAAATCTCAACCCAGGCAGCTATACTGCAGTTGGAGTTCGATCCGGTTATCGTGACGTTAGAGTTGAGTTCACCGTGCCCTTTTCAGGCGCTGAGCCAAGTATCACGGTTATTTGTAGTGAACCAGTATAGATGCAAAATATAACTGAGTTAAACCATTAGCATAGAAAAATGAACCAAGATAAGAATTTCCAGCACGAACATCAACAGGATGAAATCATTACGCCCATTGATTTTACGCCTCACGATAGCAGTGTGGATAAATTTTCATTTCGCCCCAGCCCTGTTAAAGTTGCAATCTCCTGCGTACTTTTATTTTTCGGCCTGACTGCCTGGTTTGTACTATCTGCTAAATCTGTTTTTATTGATGCTCAACCTATTGGCAGCATTGTTGAGATGCAATCACCAACTGCTATAAAAATTGGCCCTCGTTATCTGGTATTAAAAGGCGAACATGCAATATCAGTCAGTGCGCCAGGCTACTATGAGGTTGACACTACGATCACTGTCGGCGATGCCCAGGCACAAACTTTCCAAATCCAATTATTACCTTTACCAGGTTTTTTAAATTTAAGTAGCAATACTGAAGCGGCAACTGTCTTTATTGATGGCGAAGAAATCGGGCTAACTCCACTAAGCAATATCGAATTAGCCGCTGGTGAACATGAAGTACTTGTGAGCAAACAGCGTTATGAGCCAATTCAGCAATTAATTGAAATAGAAGGGCGTCAACAGCAACAGAGTCTTAACGTTGACCTGCTACCTGCCTGGGCAAACATAAATTTTTCTAGCTCTCCAGTCGGAGCAACAGTGACTGTCGATGGCGAAGAGATCGGTCTTACCCCCCTTAGCGCTGAAATATTAGAAGGCGAGCATGAAGTACTGGTTAAACTGCCTGCTCACAAAGCCTGGACGGAGAACTTAACTGTTGTTGCAAGAGCTGACCAAAATTTGCCAATAATTGAGTTGGAACCAGCAGATGGTCTGGTACTTTTACAATCAACCCCTAGCAATGCTGGTGTCACTTTAAATGGAGCCTATCAAGGCCAAACACCATTGGAGCTCACAATACCTCCTGGCCAAAATTACCAGCTCACTTTCTTTTTAAATGGCTATGAAGAGCTTAGACGTAACATCCAGACTCGTCCCGATGAGGAAATTGCATTAGATGTCACTCTTGAGCCGATTTTGAGTTCCGTCGCTATTTTGGCTAATCCGCCCGATGCGCAACTTTTTATTAACGGGGAGCCTCGCGGCCCTGCCAATCAGACTATTGAGCTACTTGCCGCTTCTCAGTTAATCGAAATTCGAGCTGAGGGATATGTACCTTTTACGCAGGAATTTGTTTCTCGTCCCGGGCTGGAACAACAACTGAATGTTTCGCTGATAACGCTAGAACAAGAACGCATTAATAATATCAGGCCAATGATAACCAGCTCTAATGGGCAGGAATTAAAACTATTGTATCCCGGTGATTTTGTCATGGGCGCATCACGACGTGAAGCAGGACGGCAAGCTAATGAATCTCTTCGATCAATTAGATTAACAAAACCCTATTATCTGTCATTGACTGAAGTTACCAATGAACAGTTTAAACGCTTTGATCCAGAACATTCTTCTGGCGTGATAGATAGAATTTCCTTGAGCAATAATAATCAGCCAGTGGTAAAAATTACCTGGGAACAGGCCGCTCTTTATTGTAATTGGCTTAGCCAGCAAGAGAACCTGCCTCTTTTTTATGAGGTACAAAACGGCAGGGTAGTTGGGTTTGACCTTAACAGCTCTGGTTACCGCTTACCTACAGAAGCAGAATGGGCCTGGGCTGCCCGTGTAGAGAGCAATGACCCTTCCAGCTTATTGAAATTTCCCTGGGGAGCAGAATTACCTCCTCCTTCAAACCATGGCAACTATGCCGATTTAAGTGCTGCCTCAATCCTTGGCAGGGTGCTTGTTAATTACAACGATAGCTTTGTTGCATCAGCGCCTGTAGCTTCATTTTCCCCTAATGCTAATGGCTTTTATGACATGGGGGGCAACGTTGCAGAATGGGTCCATGATTATTATGGAACAGCCATACAACTTGGCAATAATATTGAAGTAAATCCTTATGGACCTGATTCAGGAACCTATCATGTTGTCAGAGGGTCCAGCTGGGCTCACGGATCAGTAACTGAATTGCGATTGTCTTATCGGGACTACAGTAATGAAAGCAGAGATGATGTGGGTTTTAGAATTGCCAGAACGCTTGTGCCCTGATCTTAGTATTTTACAAAGAAACATTCGACATTACGCACTTGGCAGTATTAAAGTGGGAGCCCAGAAATAAAACCACAAAAGGCTCATTCTATGCTTAACAAAGCCCTACCAATTGCCAGCCTATTATTTATAGCCAGTTGTAGCGAGGAACCTGATACTCAAATGCCTACCGATTTAAGCTCCCTAGTTGAATACAATGCAATTATTAGTGAAATCCCACAGGACCTGTTTCCTCAGGAAGCTCGCGGGAACAGCTTTGAAACCAACAGCCCGTATTTTGTCGTTAAGGACAACATTCATATTAGCGGTATTGCAAATACAGCTGGAACACCTTCACTCAGAAGTTTTATACCTGCAGCAAACAGTGTTGTTGTTCAGCGTCTGATAGATGCCGGAGCCATCCCGTTAGCTAAAACTAATATGCATGAGTTAGCTTTTGGCATAACCAGTAATAATGCCGCTTTTGGTCCAGTGAGAAACTTTTATGACCCCAGCCGCTTTGCTGGTGGCAGCAGTGGCGGTACGGCAGTTGCCATAGCCAGTGGCCTTGTTGATTGGGGCTTATGTACTGACACTGGTGGTTCATGCCGAATCCCTGCGGCTTTTAATGGTATTGTTGGTTTTCGTCCTTCTCCCGGACGCTATCCTTCTGAAGAAGTAACACCCTTATCGCATACTCACGACACTATAGGTTTGATGGCCCAAAATGCCAACTTACTTGCTGACATTGATGCGATTGTGACTGGAGAGTCGCTACCGCCAAACACTGCAAGCTCACCGCTTCGTCTAGGAATCTCCAGAGGGTATTTTTACGAAAATATAGAGCCTGCAGTTCTTGAGTCTATTAATGCTTATCTTGAAAAGCTTCGTTCAAGCGGTGTTGAAATAGTAGAGTTAGATATCTCTTCCTATGTTGAACGCACCAATTCCACCAGTGATACCATCGTCATCTATGAGGCGCTTGGTGATCTTAGGTCTTACCTTCAAAAATTTTATCCGCAGTTAAGCCTGGAAGAGCTTGTATCCCAAATTGCCAGCCCCGATGTACTGGCAACACTGGAGTTAATAATCTCCGAACCTTTTTCTCTTCAAGATTACACTCAAGCCATTGCACTCCGTGATGAACTAATTGTAGAAGTTACTGAGTTTTATGCTGAAAATGGAATCATCGCGCTGGCCTACCCAACTATTCCAGTGACAGCGCGATCTATAAATGAAGAATCAGATATGCTGAATCTTAATGGGGAAAGTGTATCAACCTTTGCAACGGTTAAGAACAACACCAATCCTGCAAGCCTCTTGGGCCTGCCAGCGATAACGTTACCATCTGGTGCGACTTCAAATGGTTTACCTGTTGGCCTTGAGTTAGCAGGGCCAAGAGGAAGTGACCGAAACTTGCTTGGGCTGGCTATAAAAATACAAGCACTTTTCAAAGAAAGCGGATCAAATTAGCTACACTTTTCGATGAAATTAAAGACTTGCCTTAACTTTGGTCAAGAAAGTCAAGCAAAGTATTGCTCAGCTTGTGGGCAGTCTATGGATGTAAAAATATCTACTGTCTGGCACTTCATCAGCGAAACTGAGATGTAATTTACAACTTTGACTCAAAAGTTTGGCGAAGCATATTCCCTTTACTTTTCAAACCGGGCGAACTCACCAATGAATATATCGCCGGAAGAAGGGTTCGTTATCTTCCTCCTTTCAGGCTGTATTTAATCTTGAGCATTCTTTTTTTTCTGGTAGCAACTATTCCAGAAGATCAGGAAGCAATCGATATCAGCTCTCTGATCAGCCCACCACCGAACCTTGTTGAAAGCACTGAGTTTGTGCCTCCAATAGAATTGGCTGAGGTAGATTGTATCGATATCCCATGGAAAGATTTCCTAGGTGAACGCATTGGCGCGAGGGCATTAAACTCCTGCCAAACTGCCTTCTCTGATAATGGCGTTAGCTTGATAGAATCATTCCTGGATAATCTTCCTATTATGATGTTTTTTTGTGTTCCCTTGCTTGCTGTATTTATGAAAGGGCTTTATATCTTCAAAAAAAGAAAATATGTGGAGCACTTAATGTTCCTCTTCCACACCCACTCTTTTGTATTTGCTCTAGCAATATTAACTGTTTTAATTGTTAGAGTGACCGAACCTTTTCCTGAGTTTGAAGATAACATTGGGCTTTTGCTAACCGGAATCTGGCTTTACGCAGCTATTTATATTTACGTTGCACTTGGTAGGGTATACCACCAAGGAATGCTTATGACATCTATAAAAATGCTCATGCTTTTCCCTGTCTATACAATCTGCCTTGCGCTGACTTTCTTATCAGGATTATTCCTAACCTTTATTACAATCTAACCGCAATAACCATATATAGAAATTTAGCTTTCACCAATAGAATGTGATTTATTATTAGAGCTCTTTCCAGCCTTAATATAAATTAATATTGGAATACTGCTTACAAAATACGTTTTTTATTTTCTTTTTGAACCAAGGGATTGGCTTCATTCTCTGCTCTTAATCGGTGATCCCAGATTCGGCGAAAATGCGCGAAAGCTTCATCGGCTTCAATAAAGCGAGGCACAAAATCCGGGCTTTCCTCCAAAAGTTTTTGTTGCTCTTCAATAAATAATTTGTCTTCCATAAAGCCCTCAAGCAAAGATGCCTTAAGCGATTTTGAAATATCTGGATTATCTAGATCAAAACCATGCAAGTAGTCCCAAAAGAAGTGGGTTTTATTACGGGTCTCTGGCGTCATGAATTGGCAATTGCGATATTCTCGGCAAAGACTGCGATCATTTTTTTCTGCATCCCAACCGGCAGGAGCAAAAATGGTTTCCATCAAAAAAATACCCGGAATGTACATGGACGTTATGTTGCAACGATCCAGTGGATTATCTAATTCATCCTGAGGGATAACTTTCGCATGAAAAGGCGCCGCTTTACTACCTTTATCCCAGCGCTCCATAGAAAACCCGTTATCCATCTTTTCTATGTTTTCCGGAATCGTGTTGTAAGCATAGTCTTCTGAGCCACCTAAGGTATTGGTATGCACAAAAGCCACATGTGAAAAGTCGCTAAGGTTATCAACTATTAGTAACCAGTTGGCGTCATAATGCAGGTAGTCGCCTTTATCGAAACCTCTCCACTTATCTGGCTGGCTTAGAGGTTCAAAATGATAAATGTCATCTTCATTGGCCAATTCCGGATCGCCCATCCAAATCCATAACATGCCGCCTTTAGAGCACAAAGGATAAGATCTAACTTTCATGGAGGACGGAATATTTGATTGGCCAGGAATTTCAGTTACTTTCCCGCTTGGGTCATACAACAAGCCATGGTACATGCACCGAATGCAGTTGCCTTCAACGCGCCCAATAGAAAGTGGTGCTGCGCGATGACAGCATCTGTCATCTAATGCCACATAACCTTGATTTTCAGTTTTATAAAGCACCAGGGGGGTTTCACAAATCGTTCTCGCCATACGGCCATCATTGTCATCAAGCTCAGTTTCCCAGGCAGCGGCATACCAGGTATTTTCCACAAAATATCTTTTATGACCATTTAAGGTATCAGTCATTTGAAACTCCTTAACTCCAACTATTTTATTTTTTTACTTACTTCTACTAACGAATATGCAAGCGATAAGCAATTATTCCACCAAGAATTACTGGTACAGAAAATATATAAAAATTGGCAGACATATCAAAGCCGGCAGCTATGAGGAATCCTGCCGCGCCTGGGCCAATAACCGCTCCTGCTCGACCTAGTCCTATTGCCCAGCCAACTCCGGTACTTCTAAAAGAGGCTGGATAAACTTTTGCGGCAACTGCATATAACCCTGTAAAGCCGCCTTGAAACAAAATGCCAATAAAAAGCACCAAGGACAGCAGCAAGGTGCGTTGATTCGGCGATGCGGCAAACACAATCAGCAAAACAGCCGACAAAAGCAAAAAGGAGCTTACGATATTGGAGAGCTTGGCTTTGGTTGAAATTGCTCCCAGCAGCCAAATCCCGATTACCCCACCCAGATTGAATAGAAAAAAGGCTGTCCGACCGGTTGCTGCTGTAAATCCGGAATATTCCATTAGAGCTGGAATCCATGTCATTAGAAAGTACATGGTACTAAAGCAAAGTAAAAAGCTGGCCCAGATGGTAAGTGTTGGTTTCCAATAGTCATTTCTGAACAAATCCTGAAAGTTATCTATTGCATTGGCTGAATTGTTTTTATCCTGTGAATTGCCAATATCTGGTAACTGGGCAATCTCGTTTTTACCTAGTTTTTGCAGTGTACGATTGATTTTATCAAGCGCACCTTTCGGACGACGATCAATCAAAAATTGCAATGATTCAGGAAGAAATATCCATGTCACCAGACCCATCAACAAGGTTAAGCCGCCACCAAACCAGAACATCCCTCGCCATCCATATTCAGGCATGATAAAGCCGCCTATAACGGCTGTCATCATTGCGCCAAGTGGATATCCAGAAGTGACCAGCGCAACTGACAATGCTTTATATTTTTCCGGGCTGTATTCGATAGCTAATGCGGCCTGACTAGCTAACATTGCACCTGCACCGAGACCGCTTATTATTCTTAAAATTATAAATGCGGTTAATGAGTTCGCATTAGCGGTAAGCATAATTGAGCCGCTCACCATAAACACGCTGCAAATTATTACAGTTCGCCGGCCGACAATATCAGAAATGGGGGCCAGAAACATTGCGCCACAAGCCATGCCGAATAAAGCGGCACTTGAGATAAGCCCCAGCCTGTCTGGCGTTAGATCTAATTCAGCGCCAACGGCAGTATTAACAATTGACATAGCAGTAATGTCAAAACCATCAAGCATATTCAAAAACATGCATA
Organism: Gammaproteobacteria bacterium; assembly: GCA_030831165.1. Lineage (GTDB taxonomy): Bacteria > Pseudomonadota > Gammaproteobacteria > Pseudomonadales > Pseudohongiellaceae > UBA5109. The sequence continues at coordinate 84,223 of JAURLP010000014.1, forward strand.
GGCCAATGACTAAAAACTGCTGACCCGACGCTTTGCCGTTATCAATAATATCAGCCGCAAAACTTGCACTTGGATTTACAATAGTTGCCATTAAATACTCCCCGGGCTTTTTTATTTTATTTTGAAAGTTAACGATCCGTGCTGTTTGTCGGCGTTAACCTTGAATCGGGTCTTGCACAAAAAATTAAACTTAGAAAAGATAGTATCAATTAATTCTCCAACTACCTAACCCAGAAGCTGTTATGCCCTGTTGCTGCTGCTTTACTAAACCGTGATGGAGAATTTAGCGACGGTGCAACCAACTGCAAAAATGGGTAGTTCTGCTGTATAAAACTGCAATTCACCCTGCCCTTTAGCCGCAGCGGCTGCTGCAATATAGGTCCTGATTTCAAATCCGCCTTGCCCGGCTTCTTCGTATGTTTGTTCATCTTTATAGCTAAGTAATGCTTCTTTATCATTGCGCATTAATCGATCAAGAAACTCTCTGTCCCAAGGCTCATTAATTTTTCCTGAGTCTGGTGTTGCCGGCCAATGAGATATTCCTCCAGTCCCTACCAAAGCAATTTTTTCAGGCACTGAATCACAGGCTCTTCGCAGCGCTGCACCAAACTCCCAGGTTCTGTTCAAAGGCGTAAGGGGAGGCCCCTGACAATTGATGTTAACGGGGATAATTGGCATGTCGTATCGAGGCGTTAGAAAGTTCAGGGGCACCATAATGCCATGGTCAAATTTCCATTCCTCAGCGTATGCAGTATCGACAGTATGCATCACTTCCTTTGTTAATCTGGTCGCCAGATCTGGCGCTCCTGGGACATCAGTTTTTTCAATTTTAAGCCATCCGGGATCTTCGATAGGGCCTTCATAACGATTCCCTATACCAATACAATAAGCCGGCATATTATTCATAAAGAAATTCGCAAAATGCTCCGCCGCTATGACTATTAAAGCTTCTGCGCCTGAGTCTTCAATGTCTTGTCTTTGTCTATCCAATGCCGCGTAAAACTCATCTCGCTTTTCAGTATTTTTAACCAGGTCAGCCCGGCCGGTAATCCCTGGCGCATGGCTCAAGACTCCCGCATATACTAGGCTCATTGTCCTTTTCCTTCTTCTGTGAAGCTTTCGCCACCGCCTGTCATGGCATACACTCCCGCCCGTACCGGACCATATTTTTTTATTCCTTCACGCATCATCTCCAAATAATCAAACCATTCGATACCCAGCAGGGCAGCAAAATGCATCAATATCTGGCCATTGACACCGAGCACATATAGAAGCCCTATATCGCCTTCTCGTAAAGCATTGCTTTCTTCTGTATTTAAATCGAACTGGCTGATAAGGCCTTCAATATCCTTGTGGAACTTTTCTTTTACTGAATCATCTCGATTGAGCTCATAAAGAAACTTTTGTAAATGATAGAGGCTCATTCTTTTCCTGTCTGCGGGAGTTTATTTTTTCTTAATGCTGATTTATGTTTAACTTTTACGCATTACATAGCTTAACTTCTATGTCAGCAAAACTAAAGTATTGAGCATGCCTTTATGGATTTGATTGTGTAATATAGGATCAAGTTAAATTTTCTAATGATAAAAAAGCTTATAAGAGAGGTTATAAATGCCAGAATTTAGTATGACTATTGGCGGCCAGCAGGTCCCCATCAAAGAAACATTTGAAGTTTTCAATCCTGCAACTGGAGAGCTTGTTGCCTTGTGTCCAAATGCTAGTACCGAGGATCTTGATGCTGCTGTTGCTGCTGCTAAAAAGGCTTTCCCAGCCTGGTCATCAATGCCAGATGCCGAGCGTCAGGCTGCTTGTGCTGCACTTGCTGGCAAGCTTGAAGAAGAAGCGGAGAATATTGCTCATACTTTAACCCTTGAACAAGGCAAGCCTCTGGGCGGTTTGGGTTCTCGTTTTGAATTGGGCGCTGCGCAGGCCTGGACAGGTTATACCGCAGGGTTATCGATGCCTGTAAAAGTTCTGCAAGATGATGATGAGGCCCATATCGAATTGCATCGTAAACCTATCGGTGTTGTTGGTTCAATCACACCCTGGAATTGGCCAGTAATGATAGCCATCTGGCACATTGTTCCAGCGCTTCGTGCAGGCAACACTGTCGTCATTAAGCCCTCTCCATACACCTCACTTTCGACCTTGCAGGCTGTAAAAGCAATGAACGAAATTTTACCCCCAGGCGTACTGAATGTTGTCAGCTCAGATGACAAACTGGCTAATATTGGTGCTGCTATGGCTGCACATCCGGATATTCAGAAAATAGTCTTTACGGGCTCCTGTGGAACCGGTGAAAAAATCATGCAAACTGCTGCTAACACTATGAAGCGTTTAACTCTGGAGATGGGTGGGAATGATGCCGGGATCGTCTTGCCTGACTGTGATCCCAAAGCAATTGCTGAAGGCTTGTTTTGGGGCGCCTTTATTAATATCGGACAAACTTGTGCTTGCATGAAACGCCTCTATGTTCATGACAGTATTCATGATCAGGTCTGCGAAGAGCTCGTGAACTTCGCCAAGAATATTCCTATGGGCAACGGATTGGATGAAAACAATATCCTCGGACCAATCAACAACCAAATGCAATTTGATAAGGTCGCCAGCCTGGTCGCAGATGCGGCTAAACATGGCAAAGTCTGGTTGGGAGGAAAGCCCGGTGAAGGTCTGTTCTTCCCAATTACAATTATTTCTGATCTTCCTGCAGATGCACCCTTAATTGTCGAAGAGCAATTTGGTCCAGCCCTTCCTGTTATTCGTTATACTGATATTGAGGACGCAATTGCTGCAGCCAATAGTTCTGATAATGGACTTGGTGGCTCGGTTTGGTCAAATGACATTGTCAAAGCTAAAGAGATTGCCTCTAGAATGGAATGCGGTTCAGTATGGATAAACAAGCATGGTGCCATTCAGCCTAATGCTCCCTTTGGCGGAGTGAAACGCTCTTCTTTAGGCGTTGAATTTGGTGAAGAAGGCCTGCTTGAAAACACCACAATTCAGGTGGTTTTCAGCTAATAGTTTATGCCAAAGCAAGGATGCTTGAGCATAAAGGATGATTTATTTTTGCCGCTATTATTTTGGCTGGCGCTAGAAGCCCAAAAGGTTTGGGCTAGCTGAAGGGCTAATAATTTTCAGCATAACCGGCCTCTTATTCATTGGTATTGCTTGAATCTTTTTGTCTACACGCAACAATTTAAAAACTTTATCTTACTTGCATATAGGCCTTAACAATGTCTGAAATTAAATTCTCTAATGAAGAAAAAGAAGCATTGGTCCATAAAGTTAAAGATTACTTTATAGAAGAACTGAAACAAGAAATAGGGCAATTTGATGTAGAGTTTCTTTTAGACTTTTTTAGCAAAGAACTTGGTTCATATTATTATAACCGTGGCTTATATGATGCACGGGCTATTTTTGAATCAAAAATTGAATCTATAGATGATGCTATTTATGCGATTGAGAAAGAAACAAATACCTAGCTCAGAAGAGATTAGACGCCAAGATGAATGAACATGAAAAAATAAACTATGTTGAATTTGCTTCAGCTAATTTAACTGAAGCAAAACAATTTTTTTCAGATGCTTTTGGCTGGAAATTTGAAGATTTTGGCCCAGACTATACGGCTTTTTGTAATGAGGGCCTTGATGGAGGCTTCTATAAAGCTGACCTTGCTGCTACCGCAGCAAATGGCTCAGCTTTAATTATTTTTTACAGCAACAATCTGGAAAATACTCTGGCAAAAGTCATGGATGCGGGGGGCTCGATAACTAAGGAAATATTTTCTTTCCCTGGAGGCAGGCGTTTTTAGTTTTCTGAACCATCTGGAAATGAATTTGCCGTTTGGTCAAATCTCGGCCTTTAAAAGTTTCGTTATTTCCAGGAAGATCTAACCACAGCGTAATTGGTTGCCATAAGTCCCGGGTTATGTGGCACTTTGAAGAAGCCGTGAAAAAGACCATTCGGATTAATCAGAGCAATTATACCACTATGGCTTACCAGATACTCATCGTCTTCTCCCGGGGTATAGGCAAAAGCAATATTAAGCTGGGAGGCAAATTTAAAAATTTCGATATATTCGCCGGTTAAGCCCAAATAACCATCATTAAAAAAACCAACATAATCACGTAGCTTTTCTATGCTGTCCCGCTGCGGATCAACGCTTACCATTAAGACTTGGGTGTCCTCAGCATACTCCCCATAAGCTCCATTTGCCTCGAGTAAACCACTAAACTGATTCAGCGTTGCCATGGTTAATGGACAAATATCGGGGCAATAGGTATACCCAAAAAATATTAAGGTCCATTTGTCTAGTAAGAGTGCTGAATCAACCGAATTGCCATTGTGATCAATTAACGAAAACTCGTTAATTGACCTTGGTTCATCATAAACATAAAGACCATTTGCGGAGAGCTCTTCATTGGTCATTCCCGCTGGCAATAAAATCAAATTGAGGCTTAAGCCCAATAAAAGCACTATAAAAACAATGCCAGCAATAAAAGCTTTAGTAATATTTTTGTTCATATTAAATATAATGGTCTAGCAATAAGGCTATAAACAAAGCAATTAAATAGAAAATAGAGTACCGAAACGTTTTCATCGCAGAAGCAGGGTTTGATCCAAGCATTAGTTCAACCGATCGATAAAGGAACCCGCCCCCCAGAATTAATGCTGCTGTCAGATATATTATGCCACTCATTCCTGTGAGATAAGGCAAGAGGCTGACTATTAACATGATAATGGTATACAACAAGGAATGAAGTTTAGTCAGGGCATCTCCATGCGTAACCGGCAACATGGGAATATCTGTTTTGGCATAGTCCTTCTTGCGATGTATAGCTAATGGCCAGAAATGTGGAGGAGTCCAGGCAAAAATAATCAACACCAGTAAAAGCCCGCCGGGGTCTACTGTCCCGGTAACAGCCGTCCAGCCCAATAAAGGCGGCATGGCGCCTGACAACCCGCCAATAACTATATTTTGGGGTGTGGCTCTTTTTAAATAGCCAGTGTAGACAATTGCATAGCCTACAAATGAGGCAAGCGTTAGCCAGCCACAAAGAGGGTTAACTAAAAATATAAGTATAAGCATGCCTAGCAAGCAAATCCCCATGGCAAATATTAATGCTTGCATTGGGGTAACTTTGCCTTGAGGTATGGGGCGTTTCAGTGTGCGTTGCATGATAGTGTCAATTCGATGATCTATCAGGTGGTTAATTACAGCACCGGCACTAGCAACCAAGGCTATGCCAAGATTGCCCCAGATCAGGACGGAAAGCGGAATCGTCCCTGGAACAGCCAGAAACATACCAACCAGGGAAGTCAGGATCATCATCATAACAACCCGCGGTTTACACATTTCATAGTAATCACGCCAGGATGCTTTTTTATCCACGCTATTACGGCTGTTATTTTTGATACTTAGATCAGTCATTATCAGATCATTGTTGTCGTACTTTTACGCAAGTGGTAATTCAAGGTCACCATGCTAATCAATAAAAATGCTCCACCAGCATTATGAGCAACTGCTATCCATAAAGGCAAAGACCAAATAATGTTGCTGATACCAAGGCCTACCTGGATTACTAGCAAGGCAAGAATCACATGCGTGAGGCCTTGCAAGGGAGTATTCCCATGATTTCTATAGAGCTGTAAGATTACAAATAACATAAAAAAAGTGACAACTAAGGCTCCAATCCGGTGCATGAAATGGATAGCTACGCGTCCTTCTCCGTCCATTTGCCCTCCCAAATAATTAGGACCAATATCCTGAAAGACATTAAATCCACTGGCAAAATCCATGTCCGGCACCAATTGGTTCTGGCAAGTTGGAAAATCCGGACAAGCAAGAGCCGCATAATTAGAGCTTAGCCAGCCTCCTAGAATAATCTGGATAATCAGCAGGGTCATGGCTGCCATCGCCAGAGGCCTTAACCCAGCCCAGCGATAAATGGGGATTGAAGGTTGTGGCCAGGGCCGGTTATTAAGCCGTAAACTTAGCAGCCAAAGCAAACTCAGCGTCGTAAAGCCTCCAATTAAGTGTGCCGTTACCACTTGCGGCCAAAGATTAAGCGTCACTGTCCACATTCCAAAGAGGCCCTGCAATATAACCAGTATGAGCAGGAAAATAGGTAATTTAAAAGGCTGGTCCGGACGATGCCGATGCTTCCAATTAAAGATATTAATTAGAATAATAACGAAGCCAAGCGTGCTGGCAAAATAGCGATGAACCATTTCAGGCCAGGCTTTGTCAGACTCAAAGGGAGCATGTGGGTATAGCTCTTCGGCCTGAATAATTTCATCTGGCGTTTCTGGCATCCAAATGAAGCCATAACAACCGGGCCAATCAGGACAACCCAGGCCGGCATCTGACAGCCGGGTAAAAGCGCCGAAAACCACAACAACAACTGCCAACAAGCTAGCAAACAAGGTTAAATAGTAAGTTGGTTTATGATTTTTCATACTTTAAATTCTTCAATGTTAAATTCAAATAGCTGAGAGCGGTAAAAACAGATGGAGATTGTTAAATTACCTGTTAATAGGGTCCTGATCAATTATTAGCTCAGACTGGAAGCGCGAACAGATTATGCAGAATACGCATTCTTCAGTAAACCATTTATTAAACTCTTTTAAGCTTTCATCAATATAAAGGTAAGTTTTAAAAGCTTACCTGTACCTATCAAGCCAATCTTTATAATGCATCACAATTCTATGACTATAGAAAGCTAACTATTTAGCTTTATTAAGAGCGCTTTATATCGACTGCTGTACTTCTAAGTGAATTAAAAAGGCTGCCCCCATTCCTGGCTTTCTGCTAAAGGCGCTTCTAAGGTCTTAAGAAATAATTCAATTTGTTGTAATTGTGTGCTGCTCAAGCCTAAAGGCTCTGCTTCATTATGGCCAATTAATGCAAGTTCAGCCCGGTTATAATGTTCAAGGACTTCTGCAAGATTATCTATTTGCCCCTTATGCATATAGGGCGCAGTATTACTTATATTTCTTAAAGTAGGGGTCCGCATTGCTCCTATAAGTTCAATCATTTCTGTCCTCATATAATTTAATTCAGTGCAACGATCACTGCTCGCATCACTGTATGGCCCAAGGCAGTTAAATGGGTCCTCCAATAACTGTTGCACTACTCTACTGCGCCCCTGGTCAGGGAGTTCTCCGGGGCTGGGCAGCAAGCCGGTATTGTGAAATTCATTATTGGTGAACAGAGGGCCATTATGACATTCGGTGCAACGGGCTTCTCCAATAAACAATCGCAAGCCATTTATTTCATCATTGCTAAGTAAAGACTGGCCAGTAGCTGCATCGCCTCGCAATAAACTTTCTACATAAGCATCAAACCGAGATTCGCCCGGCATTAGCCTTCTTTCGTATGCTGCTAAAAGTTTTCCAATATTAGTGAAAACCTGATTGACCAGATCTTGGCTGGTTTCACTCATCATCTGCCAGGCTAAATGCCATTCAGCGTTCGACACAGGTCCCGCGTTTATGGGAAAAAGGCTCATGTCAGAAAAGTCCGGAATATCGCCAAATATATCTTCATACTCTTTGCGGTAGCTCTCATCCGAGCTTATCACCCTTGCATACAGCATTCGGTTGCCGCCATGCTCGGCCGGGTCTTCCATCGGAGATAAGGCTTGCGCCCATTGACTGTCTTTGCGACCGTCCCAATAAAGCCAGGGGCTATATGCAGTACCTACAATGCTTGGTGTATGCCGTGCTGTTTGGCCTATAGCTAAGGCCTTATTCAAGCCGTCAGTAAAATACTTTTGAGGTTGGTGACAGCTCGCGCAGCTTATCTGACCATTGGCGCTAAAACGCGTATCAAAAAAAATTTGTTGCCCAAGCTTTGCTGCCTGAAGAGAATCGGCAACTAGATTGCTTGGATCTTCAGCTAACGGGGGAAGGCTTTTAAGCCAAAGTGATTCTAGTATTACTAACTCTTGTGCAGTCCACGGCGCAGCTTGTCTATTATCAGACCACCACTTAAGGAGAATAATTAATGCTATAAAGGCAAATAAAACTAATAATCCAACCCTTTTTCGACCCGAGTTATCAGTTGATACCATCATATCCTTAGATGTATAAGTGCTGTTTCAGTAATATTTCCTTGAGAAATTTCAAGCGTGATCTCCCAATCTCCCATCATATGGAATCGTATACCTTCTATTAAATAGTTCCCCTCTCCTAGGTATTCAGTTGCAACCGGGTTTGTTGGTAAGCCATGGTCATGCAAAGGCATGCCTCCCTGTATGTCCAGCTTAGCGTCACTCACTGGCTCGCCGTCTGCAGTTTCTATGTGTAAAACCCATTGATGGATTTGATTAATTGGAATCGGCGTTACCTTGCTGCTGTAACTGACTATATAAAAGCCACTGATTGACTCCCAAACTTCCTGTGCAGCGAGATCGCTTGCTGCTAAAACTAAAAATAATATGGCTGCAAGTTGGGATAGCAAACTCTTGAACTTTTTCATATTGTAAGCTTCTCTACTTCGTCTATTTTTTTATTTCGATCTCGCCATTTTGTATAACCGCCAGTTGATGCCCAATAGGCGGCTTGAGTCAAAATACCAAGTAAAATAAATAAGGGTAATAATCCAAAACGAGTGTATCCAACTTTAAAAGGAAACACTGCGGTATATAATTGGTCTGTCTCCGGATGCCTGGCGCTAACTATCCCTATATAATCTCCGCTATCCTGAAACTCATGAATTACAGTGAAAACTTCTGACTCGATAACCGGCTCTTGATAAAAAACAGTTGCCGCTTCGATATCGCTTATAGCTTCTACATCATCTAAACCTGCAAATAATCCGAGCCCTGTAACATTTTTGATAATTCTAAAATCAATAGGCACAGCGCCTAAGCCTTGATGCAAATATTCCATAACAAAAATTGACTCCCCAAAATATGGAATATCCTCGCAAAACTCTTCTGCTTGACTAGTATCTGGTTGAAATATTTTAAAATGAGCTCTATAGAAACCAATCTGAATAACACAAAGATCGCCATCTGCAGTAATGCTGCCATGGGCATGCGATTCAATAGGTAGAGCCGCGAACCCTGTAACCAAGATTAGCAGGAGGGCAAAATAAAAAGGAAACCTGTTCGCTTTCATAGAAAAGGCTGCATCGCCAGAATGTCCGGCGGCAAAAGATATTACTTTTAAATCGAGAGCTTTAAACAAAGTTTGTTTAAAGCTTTTTAGTGTTCCGCTTCTTCCTCAAGGTGCACATCGGCAACATGAATTCGCTCTGCTGCTGCAGGCTGGCCTAAATAATCCACGCGAGTGCCAAATACGTAATTACCCTCTGAAGCCATCATGCCAATAAGCAGTAGTATAACCGTAGGCGGGCCAAGTATAGTTGTAATTAGGGTCATGCGCTCCCACATCACATGCATGAAAATAGCAATAATAAATCCTGCTTTTAGAAACATGAAAACTAGAATCAGAGCCCAGCGCAACATGCCCTGAAAATCAAAATAATCTACCATGTATGAAAATGCGCTCAACACAAAAAGAAGTATCCATACTTTTAAATAAACGCCAATAGGATGCTGCTGATCATCTGCATGAGCCGCGGCGCCGCCTTCAATTTCATTATTTTTAACAATACTTTCGCTCATAACTCTCTACTCTCTAATCTCTAATCTTGACCATTTACCATAAATAGAAAAACGCAAAAATAAATACCCAAACTAAATCAACAAAATGCCAGTAAAGGCCTGTAATTTCGACAATGTCATAGTTGTTTTTTTTGTCGTAATCACCTTTGTTGACTTTAAAAGCAACGATTAAAAGATAAATTACACCTATCGATACATGCAGACCATGGAAGCCCGTTACCATAAAAAAGACTGAACCAAACTGATGTGCACCAAAAGGATTTTCCCATGGTCGCACACCTTCAGAGATGAGCTTAGTCCACTCAAAAGCCTGCATTCCAACAAAGCTGGCACCAAAAAGAGCCGTGATTAACATAAACATGGCAATCTTTTTCTTATCTCTATAATGCGAATATCTGACAGCCAATGCCATTGTTCCACTACTTGTGATCAGAATAAATGTCATGATCGCGATCAGGATCAGAGGAACATTTTGGCCAAAAAGCTCCAAGGCAAATACCTCACTAGGATAAGGCCAAGGCTCGGTTGCCGCCATTCTGACGGACATATATCCAACCAAGAAAACACTGAAAATAAACGTGTCACTAACTAGGAATAACCACATCATCAACTTACCCCATGGCACAGAGTAAGCTTGCTTATCGGCGCTCCAGTCATCGATGATATTTTGTACGTGGCTTTTATTGTTTAAAGCATGTTCTGTCATATGTCTTTCCTAGTTTCCAAATTAGGTTTAGTAAGTCTCAGGTGTATGAGATTAATGCAAATAAAACTAGCCAGACTAAAAGCAGGAAATGCCAGTACAAGGCACACAACTCAGTACTTAGCTTTAGATCTTCTAATTCTGCACCGGACCAATACTTTATAATTGTTTTGGTCCAAACAAATAGACCTCCCAATACATGGATGGCATGAATTCCCGTGAGAACATAGAAAAAAGCATTGGCCGGATTATTATAAAGAAAATATCCTTCTCCTTGCATCTGACCCCAAACTGTAACTTGGCCATATACAAATCCAACAGTAAGCAAGGCGCCTAAGACCAAGCCGATTTTTAATTTTTTGAAGTGCTCTTTCTTTAATACATTTTGAGTCCACTGCAATGTAATACTGCTTAAGAATAACAATGCAGTATTTAGCCACAGTAATGGGGACTCAGGCATTGGCCGCCAATCATCCAATTCCATTCTGACAAAATACGCAGTAATAAAAAGTCCAAACATGACAGTGACGACAGCTAGGAAAAATAGTAATGCCACTTTATAAGGAGAAGTAGTAAATTCTCCCCCTTCAGGTATTCCTGAAACTGTTTGCTGCTGCCAAGACTTTTCTAGTAAAAACCGAAACGGGTTCATTCTTAGTGTTCCTCGCTCCGATCTACATATTTACCCGCGCCTTCTTCCATAACTACATCTTCAGGGGCGATAGACTGAGGTATAAAATCATCTTTTGCGCCAGGTACGCTATATTCATATGCCCACCGATAAACCACCGGTAATTTTTCACCCCAATTTCCATGAACTGGAGGGTTATCCGGAGTTTGCCATTCAAGCGAAGTAGCTTCCCATGGATTTGGATCGGATTTTTTACCGTATTTCAGGCTCCATATAACATTAAATATAAATACAAGCTGCATGACCCCAACAAAAATTGCTGCCTGGGTAATATTGGCATTTAGGGCTTGAGCCGAGTCAGGGATAAAATCAGTATTGCCCATGGCATAATAACGTCTTGGAACACCCAAAAATCCTAAGTAATGCATTGGCAGATATATTGCGTATGTACCAAGGAAGGTTGCCCAGAAATGAATCTTTCCTAATGTTACGTTAAACATTTTCCCGCTCATTTTTGGAAACCAGTGATAGAGCGCAGCATATAAGACTAAAACTGGCGATACGCCCATTACCATATGGAAATGCGCAACCACAAAATAAGTATCAGATAACGGGAGATCGACAGTCACATTTCCAAGAAATATGCCCGTTAACCCGCCATGAAGAAAAGTAAAAATAAAGCCAATTGCAAATAACATGGGCACAGTGAGGCGAATATTCCCTTCCCATAAAGTTAATACCCAGTTATAGACTTTGATCGCTGTGGGCACCGCAATGATTAACGTGGTAAATGCAAAGAAAAAGCCAAAATAAGGGTTCATGCCACTTACATACATATGGTGGGCCCAAACAATAAAACTTAATGCCCCAATAATGACTATTGCCCAAACCATCATGCGATAACCGAAAATATTCTTACGAGCATGGCAGCTCAATACATCGGAAACTAAACCGAAAGCTGGTAATGCAACGATATAAACTTCAGGATGGCCGAAAAACCAAAACAAATGTTGAAATAAGACAGGGCTACCACCGGCAGTATTTAAGTTCTCTCCCAGAGAAACAATCGCTGGCATAAAGAAACTTGTTCCTATCAATTTATCAAACGTCATCATAATGCAGCTTACAAATAATGCAGGAAAAGCAAATAGCCCCAGTATTGTTGCTACAAAAATACCCCAAACAGATAGAGGAAGACGCATCATGGTCATGCCATGAGTTCTTGCCTGTAAAACAGTGGTCACATAATTTAATCCGCCCATTGTAAAAGCAACAATAAAAACTGCTAATGAAACCAGCATTAATACGATTCCCATATCGGCCCCTGGCGTGCCTCTCAAAATAGCCTGTGGCGGGTATAAGGTCCAACCAGCTCCAGTGGGCCCTCCAGACACAAAGAAACTAGCCATAAGAATTATTACAGACAGCAAATAAAACCAAAAACTCAGCATATTGAGGTAAGGAAATACCATATCTCTGGCGCCAATCTGAAGTGGTATCAGATAATTACCAAAGCCGCCTAAGAACAAAGCGGTAAGCAGGTAAACCACCATAATCATCCCATGCATAGTTACAAACTGATAATAATCAGCGGGATCTATAAAAGAAAAAGTATCAGGATAACCAAGCTGAAGACGCATCAATGCCGAAAGGAACAAAGCGACTAGACCAACAAATATCGCAACAGACCCATACTGGATAGCAATGACTTTATGATCTTGACTCCAGACATATTTGCTTATAAATGTATGCGGGTCGTGGAGCTCGTTGGCTTGATCCGCTATGGGTATATAAGTCATCTTTTAAACTCTCCTAAAATTTGCCAGCTTTTTGTATCAATTTGTACTGATATAAACTAATTATTAAATCATTTATTTGTATAAGTATTTGCTCAATTCTTACCTTAAAGTATTGATGTAAGACACAACATCATTAATTGCCTGATCATCTTTCAAGGCAGAAACCATACCGACCATTTGGTAACCAAATTGGTCTTCTGGATGAGCGCCGCGAACTCCGGATTTAAAGTTTTGTAATTGGCGCACCAAATACCAATCACTCATCCCTGCTAACGCTGGAGCATTTACTGCCCAGATCCCTTGGCCGTCTCTGCTGTGGCAAACCCCACAAGTCGGCTCATATAAAGCTCTACCATTTGCAACATCACCAGTTACTGTAAGAGGCGCTGAACTTTCAGGCAGCGTTTCTATATAGGCAGCAACATTATTAATCGCAGCATCATCAGCCAATACCGCAGCCATTGGAGACATCGTCATGCCAATAACATCATTTTCACCGCCCCTAACTCCGGTTTTATAATAGTTAATTTGTCGCTTAATATACCAAGGTTCAAGTCCTGACAGTCTAGGCGCGTTCAACGCTTCATTTCCCTCACCATTAGCACCATGGCAGGCCGCACAAACTGCATATAAAGCCTGCCCTACCTGGGGATTTCCAACGGCTTGGGCGTTTAACTCGGCGTAGGTCATCTGACTGTTTAACCAATTGTTATAGCTCTCTTCATCTTCAACGACCACGCTTCCGCGCATCACAAAATGGCCAATTCCACAAAGCTCTTCACATAGAATATCGTAAGAGCCCTCAAGCGTTGGGGTTAACCACATATAGCTCACAGACCCCGGAACCATGTCCATTTTGACTCGAAACTGTGCTACAGCATAATCATGTAAAACATCTTTGGATCGAAGCAAAACTTTGACTGGGCGGTCAATTGGCAGGTGCATATCCTTTCCAGACACCAAAATATCATCTTGCCCATAGGGATCATCTGGGTCCATGCCAAAAGGATTTGCTGCTGAAATGTTACTCGCATCTGCAGCACCTAAAAGACCATCAGCCCCAGGATATCTATAACCCCACTGCCATTGCTGACCAACTACTTCAACTTCATGCGCATCTTCAGGAACATTGACGAAATCTGCCCATACAAACAGTCCTGGGGTCAGTAATGCTGCAACGCCAATCGCAGTTAAACTCGTTAACCATATTTCAAGTTTTTTGTTTTCTGGCTCATACTTTGAACGACGATTTTTGTTATGGCGATATTTGTATATCGCATACGCCACAAAAAGATTTATTCCAACAAACACAAACCCGGTCACCCAAAAAGTAATATCAATTGTTAAATCGATCCCCGTCCAGTTTGAAGCAATAGGGGTAAACCACCAAGGGCTTAGGAAATGGAATAACAGCGTTGCAATAATTAAAAGCACTAAAACTATGATGATCGGCATAAACTTCTAACCCTTATTCTTGAAAATAAACAAATCTAATCCCAATCCTGCAAATAATAACAGAACACTTACTCATACGGAATTATGCCCTTCAAACAAGAGACCTATTCATTTGGCGGACTAAACGAAATAATTTTGGAAGAGGGAAAGCCGTTTAAATACAAAATGCTTTCTCATTTTTGTTAAGGACCTAATCTCTGGGATGAAGCAATTGATTGTTAACCCCAAGAGCAAACCAATTTGCCCAAAACTTCTTCCTTAAAATAATTGCCCGCAATTTTATAACAACGCCTTTAAATCCGCAAGTTTTTCGCACTAAATTTAGGTAACAATTCTACTTTTAGTTCAATCTATATGCCGTTGTTTTAAATGTGTTTAATCTTGTTTCCTGTCAGCTTTAAAAACACAGTCTTTAGTATTATTAATCAAGGCAATGCTACACAGATTTCTCTTGACTTAAACTCTCTTCTTTTTTAACTCTTTTTTTTGCGGCTCGAAAAGTAAACTTGGCCATTACAAAAAATAAAAGCCCTATCACCATAGAACCAAAAGCCGACTCCACTGCAGCGATTGTAGTATTTACTGAGAAAGCATAGATCATCGCTGTCAGCGCCGCCGCACTTACAAAATATAGTAAAACAGATAATACAAGCATCAGATATCCGATAATTTGATTTGTCACAAAAAAGCCTCTTATTTCTTTTCCAGAACCCTGCTCAGCAGGCCAGGCAAACAAAAAGAGGTATTATATTCCAAAATTTACTAACAAGTGACCTTTATCAGCAGATTACAGTTCATGATTTTTTACCAAGATATCAAATCGAAATGTTCGCATGCGTTTACTTACACTGCTAAAATGTCGGCGAATCAGGATCTGAAATATGAAAGCGAATTTAGTAGTTGCCCCACCAGGCCAAGCATCTGCCTTTATAGACTATCTGGCCTTGATGAAATTTCGCTTACTGCTATTAGTTCTCATTTCAGTTTGTATAGGCTTTTTCATTGGCGCCAATGAACAGACTTCTTTCTTTTCTCTTCTTTGGGTGCTTGTTGGTGTTTATTGTGTAGGGGGAGGAGCAAATACCCTTAATCAGTGGATAGAAAGAGACATCGATATTCTTATGGTCCGCACTCAAAAGCGGCCATTGCCAAGTAAACGGATATCTCCTAACAACGCGCTCTTGTTTGGCCTCGCAATCTCTTTAGTTGGCTTTGTTATTATTGCCGTCCTGGTAAATTCGCTTACCTTGATTTTAAGTTTTCTCTCCTGGTTAAGTTACCTGTTTATTTATACCCCTATAAAAAGAAAATCTAGCATTAACACCTGGATCGGAGCAGTGCCAGGAGCGCTTCCCGCTGCACTTGGCTGCACTGCCGCTGCAGGAGAGGTCACAGAATCTGCCTTCATACTTTTTCTAATTTTATATGTTTGGCAAATGCCGCATTTCTTTGCCATTTCATGGATTTATCGAAAAGATTACCTTAGCGGCGGGTTTAAAATGCTATCCTGGAATGATGATTACGGAACAAAATCAGCCAAGCATATAGTGATCCATGCTCTCTTATTGCTGCCCGTCAGCTCAAGCTTATTTCTATTGGGGCATTCCGGTTTAACTTATTTCCTGCTAACCATTACTGCTAGCTTGATATTTATATACCACTCAATACGTTTCTATATATCCCCAGACATCAGGCGCGCAAAAAAAGTATTTCACTTTTCTATTCTCTACCTGCCAATACTCTTTTTAGCTATTATTTTTGACAAGATCATACTTTATTTATCATGATCACTCTCAGATCTCGATTTAAGCTTAATTAACTACTGGTATGGCCTCTAAAAATTTAAAATTTGGCGAACTTGAAGTTTGCATTAACTGGGTAATTGCAATTTGTGTTTTGCTCACCATGTCTGGATTAATCCGTTTAGGGATTTGGCAGCTCAGCCGTGCCCAGGAAAAAATCCAACTCCAGGAATCATTTCTTGAATTTAGCGAAGAACAGGCAACCCCAATAGAAAATCTACCAATTGCAGGGCGAGAATTTGATGCCATGCAACACCAGAATCGACAAGTAGAATTAACAGGGCGTTTCTTAAATGAAAATTCAATTTTCCTGATCTACCAAACTTATGAAGAACAGCTTGGTTTCGAAGTCGTCACCCCTTTTGAATTGTCTGCTATAGATCTAATTGTTATGGTTAGTCGGGGATGGAGCGGCGTAACTTCTGAGGGTGAATTAGCCAGAGTTTTGCCAAAAATTAATGGCGAGCTTGTGTTGCAAGGACAAATCTACGTCCCAACCGAGAAAGAAGCGGTAAGAACAAATGAGCTAGTAAATGAAAGTTGGCCGCTGACAACTCGTTATCTAAATATAAATGAACTTTCAAGGCACTTTGATTCTTCTATTTTCCCCTACGTCATAAGGTTAGGGCTTGACCAGCCTGGCGTGCTGGTTAGGCACTGGCCTGCAGTAACTGCCAACACCAGTCAAAACTTCTCATATGCCTTGCAATGGTTTTCAATGGCTATTGCTGTATTTATAGTCAGCCTGATTCTCAGTAGTAACATTTTGACTCTGATGAAGAGAAGAATGAAACCCTTATAAAAACTTTTTGCTTTCTAAAGGCCGCTCTTGAATGGTAAACTTATAACGAAATTCAAATGTAAGAGCAACAGAGATAGTTATGCAGGAAATTATGGAAAAAAATGTTAGTGAGGATTTGGAAAATACTGACGCAAGGATTGATTCTTGCTCGCAACAAAATGAGATTGAGACTCAAGATGATAGCGACGCAGATGCCTTCGCAATCTTAAGCCTGTTGTTTATTACTGCATGCACGATTGTTTATTATCTTAGCTACTAATTCCCCTTTTCAAACTCTGCTGCTTCTTCTAAATCCCCTTTTTTTTGCTCTTTACTATTGGCATAACTGGTCTTACAGTTTTTAAGCTAACTCAAAGAAGTTTCTTCAGTCTCCCCTCCAAAAACAAGAGGTCTGGCAAAGTTCGTCAGTCTTATAATGTGGGTTTCTCTAAGTAATACCGTAAATAGAAGGAATAACAATAGCGACCAAAATCAAAATCGGGATAATGCTCCAGATAATTTCTATCGCTGTATTTTGGTGAAAAGGGGCAGCGTTAGATCCATTGGGTCTAGGGTATTTTACTAACGACCAAATTAATACTGCGTAAACAACAACTCCGATAAGTGCGCATATAATAGTCACTACCATTTGTGGGCTGTGGGCTTCTAAGCTGAAATCATTGATGCCAAAAGGCATATACTTTCCCCATGCCGCATTCGCATGAGCACTAACAAGCATCAAAGCAGGGCTTAACAAGCGAAACAGAATCTTACTCTTCGGCTGCATTCGCCATCTCTCCACACAATCATTGTTATCAAATTATACAATGACCTAAAGGCATACATTAGGCCGATTTACCGCGGCGCGAATTATAGCAACATCTGCTTAAGAAAAACCATAGAGCTTAAAGGCTTCTTGCTTATCAAGCAGGCATTTTATTTTTAACGATTTAAATTCTATTATTAGTAAACATGGCATAATTAAAACTATTACCATTTCACCGGGAAGAACTATGGCTGTGCGCAAATATTTAGAGAGCTCTCCTTCTTTAGCAGAAGGTGTTTATATTGATGAATCAGCTGTAGTCATCGGTCGAGTGACTATTGGAAAAGATTCTTCGGTATGGCCTTTATCTGCCATACGTGGAGATGTACAGGCAATCAGTATTGGTGAGCGCACCAATATTCAAGACGGATCAATCTTGCATGTTACTTCTCCAGAGTCATACGGCCCTGATGGCCTTGAGCTAACTATTGGAAATGATGTAACCGTCGGGCATCGGGCTGTATTGCATGGCTGTTCTATTTGTGGACGTGCACTAATTGGCATGGGCGCAATCATAATGGATGGCGTGGTTATCGAGACTGATGTAATCGTAGGGGCTGGCAGTGTTGTCTCACCCGGAAAAACGCTTGAGAGCGGAGGTCTGTACCTCGGCTCGCCCGTTAGGCGAGTTAGGGATCTTAAACCCGAAGAGCTGGATTTTCTCGTCTATAGCTCAGCTCACTATGTAAAGCTCAAGAACCTTCATCAAAACGACCTCTGATAAGGTACTGTTATTTATTATTGTTTTTGAGTTCAAGAATAATCTTATTGGTTGTTGGCCTGGCTCCTCTCCATAGATAAAACGATTCTGCCGCCTGCTCAACCAGCATGCCTAATCCATCCATAACTTTTGTAACCCCTGCGCGCCTTGCCCACTGGCAAAAAACAGTCTCGTCTGATCCATACATCAGGTCATAACATGCAGATTCGTTACTTAAGATGTTGTGTGAAATAGGCGGCAATTCCCCTTCCAGACTTGCAGAAGTGGCATTAATTATCCAGTCTATTTTTTTGGTTTTACCGTCTCCTAAGGCCTGATAGCTACACGCTCTAATATCACCATATTTACTGAAAAGGCCTGCTAACTCTTCGGCTTTACCTAGCGTTCTGTTTACTATACAGATGCTCTCTGGGTTCTCTTGTAATAAAGGCAGAAGAATGCCTCTGGCTGCCCCTCCAGCTCCCAACACCAGAATATTTTTTCCTTCAATGCCTAATTTATAGTTGTGCTTAATATCCCTAATAAGGCCTATACCATCAGTATTATGGCCTTGAAGTTTTCCTCCAGAATCTTTGAACAGGGTGTTAACAGCGCCCGCGAGCTCAGCATCAGCACTGAGCACTTCTGCCAATGCCCAGGCTTCTTGCTTGAAAGGAACGGTAACATTAAGCCCCTTTCCGCCCTCAGCAAAAAAATGGTAAACCTCCTTGGTAAACTCTCCTATCCCCACCAACATAGCCTGGTAAGACAGCCGCTGCTTAGTCTCTTCGGCAAAAGCAAGGTGAATACGAGGAGAGAGGCTGTGTACAATGGGGTTGCCCATAACAGCATATCTATCCAATACTGACTCCTGTAATAACTATTTTTAGCTGGTCTATATCCAGTCTCGGGGCTTTAGGTAGTCAGTATATAGCTTTTCTTCGGCCGAGCCAGGCTCTGGATGCCAGTCATAAACCCAGCGCACCTGTGGCGGCAACGACATAAGAATAGACTCAATACGGCCAACCCCTGATTGCAAACCAAAAATTGTGCCGCGATCTATTGCTAGATTAAATTCTGCATAACGTCCGCGCCGGTATTGCTGAAAAAACTGTTCCTTATCAGTGTAAGGCGTATTTTTTCTAAGCTCCAGAATTGGTGCATAAGCATCAAGGTAAGAATTACCTACAGCCTGCATAAAAGCAAAACATTTCTCAAACCCCCACTCATTTAGATCATCAAAAAATAGCCCGCCAATTCCTCGTGTTTCTTTACGGTGTGGCAGATAAAAATACTCATCACACCATTTTTTATAGTTTTTATATACGTCGCCACCAAAAGGCTCGCAACATTTTTTTGCGGTTTGATGCCAATGCATACAATCTTCTTCAAAAGCATAATAAGGGGTCAGGTCATAGCCGCCTCCAAACCACCAAACCGGTTCAATTCCTTCCTTTTCAGCAATAAAAAATCTTACGTTGGCATGCGACGTCGGGCAATACGGATTCTCAGGATGAATCACCAGAGAAACGCCCATTGCCTGAAAGGTGCCACCTGCTAATTCTGGCCTATGAGCTGTTGCAGCAGCAGGCATGGAATCTCCGAATACATGAGAAAAGTTCACTCCACCTTTTTCAATTACTGCACCGCCAGCAATAACTCGAGTTTTCCCGCTACCGCCCTTCTCTCTATCCCAGCTATCTTCATGAAACTTTGCTTTGCGATCTACCTGTTCTAGACCCGCGCAAATACCATTTTGCAGCTCTAGCAAGTAGTTTTTGACTGCCTTTGTATCCACATCTAACACGTTATTTTCTTCTCCTGTAGGATTTAACTTCTTATTACTTGCAGGCTGATTAATCCCTTAATGTAACTTGGATTTGCCGACCACCAAGCTCCGCGGGAATAGTCACGATTTCTTTATCTGCGAAGCAGCCTTCAGCCTCCACATGGATTTGCCGAACTTGATACTAATAAACCAGCTTTTTCACATAAACTTTTCAGTAAAGGGTGCAGGCTGACTGTCGCTGCAACTGTAGCAAAATTTCCTTTTATGCAGGAGGGAATTACTTGATTTGTATCAGGGATTGACCAGGTATCTCGACCAGGACCTGAAGCTTTTAATAATTTTCTGGCCTTGACCGGCAGAGTCTTTGGTAAATTTCCTAATTGGCTCAACTCGGGGGCAGAAGACACTATGCCATTACCTGCCTCGCGCTCTTTAATATTCGAAATTATTTTTACCGGCGTTTCGTTAAAGGGGTCGCAGTCAATGTCCCAGCCGCCTTCTGCCAGATGAGCTATCATTGCCCCTTTTTCTATGCAGGTTGTCACCTGATTCAAATCTAAAGTGTCTTTCATCATAGAAGGGATTATTACTTATGCAGGCGACAATGAATAGCCTCCGTGCCTTGAGATAATTAACCCTTCGATTTCTAACTCTATCAATAAACCGCTAATCTGTTCTGCATTAAAATTAGTTTGACGAATTAGGGCGTCAACACTGGTTGTCTCATAATCAATACGGTTCAGCAAAATTCTTGCATCGTTTGCCAGACACGATGTGCTGTCATTATGAATCTGCTGGCGTTCGTGTTCCAATTTTATAAAAGCGCCTAATTCTTCAATAATATCGGCTGCATTCTCAACTAGTTTCGCGCCATTTTTTAATAGATCGTGACAGCCTTTTGCTTGTGGGTTATGTGGCGATCCGGGGACCGCAAAAACCTCTCTGCCTTGTTCCAAAGCATAGCGCGCTGAAATTAAAGAGCCGCTTTTTAATGCCGCCTCAACAATAACAACGCCTTGGCTTAAACCGCTAATGATTCGATTTCTTCGTGGAAAATGCCAAGGCTTAGGAGCTGTGCCTAATGGAAACTCTGAAACAATGGCCCCTTTTTTAACAAGTTCATAAGCAAGGTTTTTATTAGCTTGCGGATAAACCTGGTCTATCCCGCTGCCAAGTACTGCCACACTAATTCCTTGTTTTTCCAATGCTCCCCGATGGCTTTCAGAATCTATTCTTAATGCCAGGCCGATACAAACTGAATAACCTGCTGACACCAAATCTCCCGCTAAACGTTTTGCTATTGCCCGACCGCCAGGCGTCGCTTTTCGGCTGCCGACCATAGCTATTTGAGGCTCAGCCAAAGCCTCCAATGTGCCTGCAACATATAAGAGTAGTGGCGGATCTGGAATTTCTTTTAAAAGTGACGGATATGCCTTACAACGAAGGGTAACAATGTGATGATGTTTTTGTTGCTTCCAAAACAACGCCTGTTGAATTTTTTTCTTTATGTCGGGTTTGGCTTTCTGTGCCCGGCATAAATCTACGAATCGGAAAAGTTTATCTTCTTTAGCTAGATGCTGAATTACTTTGCTATTAAAAATAGCCTCAGCATTTCCAAAATGTTGGAGCAGGAAGCGAATGTTTTGATTGTTTAAACCTGGCGTTTGGCACAAATAAAGCCAGGCAGTTAGCTCCTTGTCTTGCATGTTGATCTTCCATGATCAAGTTTGGAATGGCTTAAGGTGTTATTACTCTGTCATTAATGCTGATCGGAATATCTGAACTCAAGACCAGCGCAAAGCTATGATTCTCAAACACTTTATAGATTAGTATTCTTCCGTAAATTTCGCCACTAAAGGTCAGCATGCTTTGCCTGCCATCTATCCTTAAAGGTCGTCTCGACGAGGGGTCTTCAATTAATTTATCTTCTTTTTGCAATGAAAGCAGATGGCCTGGTTTAATTTGGTCTTGTTCACCCAGGTCAACAATTACAGTGTCTTCTTTTCCACCAATACTGCGTCCAAATTCAATATCGAGGACTCTGGCATCAACATTAAACATTGGCGGCGCTGGGAAATATTGGGAAGATAAAGTCAGCGATTCTCCGACAACAAAATAATCCCCTATTCTCACTTCTTCCAAGTTGTTATCAATTATAAGTGTTGCTTCGCCATTATCATTATTTAGCAAGGAGGCCCTGCCAATCAATTTGGCCTGTATGGCAATAAGCTCTCCTGATTCGGGGTCCTCAATCTCTCCATTAGGGCGAAGAATTTCATAACTTGAAATTCCTGGAGTCCAAGCCCCTTTAGCAAAAACTATGTCGCCTTCACTGGAAAACCTTGTATCCGATCGAGATCCCAGCAATGTGGGAGCATTATCGAGATCTGAAACCCCTACAATACGATTGTTGCTGAGTAAGGGGCTTATTGCTTCAAGGGAAATTGCGGGGATAGGACTAAGTAACTGCTGTCTGCGCACTTGAGGTGTCAAAACAACTACCGGTAGGTTTGTGTCATTAATTGAATTTCCGGTCCCGGTGGGACTCCCCCCTCTCTGTACTGTAATTCTAGGCTGCCCTTCAACATAATAAAGCTCTATCGTATCACCTGGATAAATCAAGTCAGGGTTCTGAATTTGTGGGTTTAACTGCCAAATTTCTGGCCAGAGCCATGGCTCTTGGAGGAAAACGCCAGCAATATCCCAAAGCGTATCGCCTTCTACTACCAAATAGTTTTCTGGCGAGTCCTCACGAATTATCAGGTTCCCATTTTGCTGGGCCTGTGAGAAAGACAGCGGAAATAGAATAGACTGGCATAAAAATGCCGCGGTAATAATTAGTCTGAAGTGAGTTAAGAACATTCTCAACCTCTCATCAATAGCCCTGTTTTGAGCCGGCTTCTTGCGTTTTATTTTGGCACATCTTATCAATAAGTTATGTAATTATATATGCTTAGAGCAGTTTTTTTAGGTAAATTGTGATTTGCTTATGATTATTGGGCATGAAGAATTAAAATTTTGCTATCAGGAGGCTTAATTTCCATCAAACAAACTTCCTTAAGTTGCGAGCAGCAGCCTTGATTACGGCTATACCGGCCTGAGCTCTCTGCAAGAACAAGGCTCTTCTTTTTTTGAATTGAAATCTATTGATCCATGCGTTCTGCAATATCCAACTTTAACTCTCTTA
>JAURLP010000015.1 GCA_030831165.1 Gammaproteobacteria bacterium
CCAAAGCGCCCATCACTAACTGACCCGTCACCCAATAGCCAAAGGTGCGATCGGGGTCTGAGGTCAATCTAATAATCGACAAACAAATTGCCATGGAAAAACCTGAGGCTAAGCCAAACAAGAATCGAGAAATGAATAAGGCTTGGAAGGTTTTAATGAATGCTGAGAATAGCCCGCCACAAATCATTAATGTTAGTGCTATAAAAATGCCTTTACGCCAGTTGATACGATTAATGTAGTACAGGGCGGGAAAGGTAGCTAACAGCATTCCTAGTAATTCAGCAGAGATAACATAACCTGCTTGTGCTTCTGAAAACTCAAGTACTTCAACCATGGCTCCAATAAGCACGGGTGCGACATATAGAATCGCAATATTCACCATGCCTAAAATCACGATGCTAATAAGACTGATGTACTTCTTTTTATATCATCTGGCTGTCGCTGTGGCAACCTGACTGCGTTAGGAGATCTCCCTCACCCCCCCCCCGAAACCTTGGCGTTGCGGATGGGAGCGGTATGGTCGGGTCAATGACGGTCGTAGCTTGGCTACGGATCAACTGATTCTTAGGCGTGATGGCGACTGTGAAGACCCTAGAGGAGGTATTAGAGGCGTTATAGCTGTGAAGCAGAAGTACTAATAGTAAGGAGAAGCCAAATGAGTAATGTTAAGAAGATTATTGCTAAAGAGTGGATCAAGCTTTTAGTTGGTTTGTTAGTAGGGTTAGTATTTTATTTTGTCGGCGATGCAGCCGTTAGGGGGAGCATGCATCTAGAAAGTGCCATTTATGATTTAGAAGATGGATGGCCGGCTGTCTTCATCCCCTATATTTTATATCAGCTTTACTGTTCTATAGTCTGGGCAATGTATCATAAGAAGCAATGAGGCTTGTAAGATACTACGGTTAAGGAATACTTAACCATAAGCAATATGAAACAATACAGCTTGATGTGAGGAATGTTTAAATACAAACTTGCTTGAGGCTATAATATCCGGCGCTACTTTTATATTTATTATTAGGGGACAATAATGACATTTAGGAAAAATATATTTAATTTAATTGGTCTGGGAATATGTGTTTTTGGTATTTCCTATCAAGCTATTGCACAGGAATACCAGGTGCCAGCAAACGCACCTGCACATATCCGTAATGCTGTACAGTCAAATACCAGAACTGACGAGGAAACTGCTCGAGATATAAATCGCTTGCCGGCAGAAATTTTAACCCTGGCAGATTTGAATGAAGGTGATACGATAATTGAGTTATCTGTATTAGGTCAGTATTACTCAAAAATTATAGTGAATGCTATCGGTGCTAGTGGCAAATTACATATGTACGATCTAGTCGCATTTGAAGGTTTTGGTGCAGAGCCGGGTAATGCCTTTGCATCCATGTATGCAAATGTCGATTACCACCTGCAAGATTACGATAATGCCGATTACCCGAATGGCGCTGATGCGGCGTATCTAATCAATGGCTATCATGATTTGCCAGCACGCGGCAATGATCAGGCAGCAATGAATGAAAGGCTGTTTGCAACCTTGAGGCCAGGTGGGAAATTTATTGTGATCGACCATAAGGCAGCAGATGGATCCGGTTGGAGTGTTGCAGATACTATACATCGTATCGATGAAAATACCATCATCGAGGAAGTAACTGCGGCAGGTTTTACATTAATAAGTAATAGTGCTTTATTAGCACATCCTGAAGATAGCCGTGAAGCGGCACCTTTTTCGATGCCTGGGCTAACTGATCGGGCAGTGTTGATATTTCAAAAACCATATTAATAATTATTTTTTATATCAATAAAAAAGCCCCTTAAGGAGGGGCTTTTTTTTTGGGTGCTTTTGCCTAGTATGAAAATTACAGTTTTAATCGTTGCGTCTTTCATATTCCTGTAACTCTTCCAGCGTAATAGTGCCGCCTTGCTCCTCTGCTTTCCCCTGATCTTTGGGAGGCAGCATCTCCTGGAATAAATCCAGTTTTTTCCATTCAGGTAAGGGTGCTTCAGCATCTTTTTGCGGAACATATTTTGAGGATTCAACTCTTTGATATTTATGTATGTAGCGAGGGCAATTTATCCACATTTCAGTAATTTTTATTCTGATAATAAGTTGGGCATCATTATATTCAGACAATAAAGGGTCATCATTCGAGACGCTTGCTTCCCCATAAATTCTTAGACGGTGAGGGTTTTCAAAATCAATAAAAAGCATGCCTACTTTATTGTTGATGGTCATATTGCCAGCGGAAAGATACATGCCGTTTCCATCATAGCTGGGGAAGGCAAGTGTATTGGCGTCGATTACTTTGACTAATCCTTTTTCACCACCTTTATAAGAAACAGAAGGTCTGCCAAGATGGTCGACGGTGCTTAGGAAAAACATGTCTCTGCTTTCAATGAAGGCTTTTTCTTCATCCGATACTTCTGAATGAACAATTACATCTTCAATAGTATCTGCTAGTTTCCGGGTTTCAAATTCATCCTGAAATCCTCGGTGTTGCTCGCCATAAAGTTTGCTCATGTTTATTCTCTGGAATTCTTAAAAGATTAAACTAAAAAATTGCTAAAAAGATTCTCGCATTGATTTAACTCTGAACATGCTTATGAAATATGCGGATATTAATGCGATAAACATGCCAAGGATAATAAATAATCTGTCGTTTATTAAAATCCTGTTCGATATATCTGAAGCAATAACATTATTGCTTATTAGGGCTTCATCCATAATTTCAACTGCTTGGGTCCAAACAGGCTGTAAGCTGGTTTTAAGGATTAATTCATTGCCATCGGGAAGTAGTATGTTGGTAACTTGTAAAAAGTTGTCTGATCTTCCCGATAGCAATCCGGCAATGTTAAGGCTTTGGCCGATTATGAATGAATCTGCAGTAATGCCAGTTGCTGATAATGATTCAATAGTTCCTGGTAACTGAAGGCTCCATAATTCTTCAGTGCTGGATGACTGAAAAGTCAGGCTGGGGTGAGGGTTGCGCCAGGCAACCTGGATAAGCTGACCTTCCACAGTGGCTCTCACATTGGTGAATTCTGTTGAAGAGTGATGCGCGAATGATAAAGACGACAAGAGAATTGCAAATAACGAGATGAGCGGTTTTATTATTTTGATTTTCATGATGTTCATTTATGCACCTCAAATATTGTCTTTCAATTGTGGCCAGTTTTTAATTTAAATCACTTTGAGTTAATACTTCTGGAGCTGAATACTCCTTAGCTCTCGGTAAGTTTTTTATCTAATAATTTTTCCAATGATATTAGCCAGCTTTCAAAATAACCTCTACTGGGGTGGTGAGGATCATCGCCTTCAGCTTCTTTAATCGAAGCTATTAACTCACTTTGAAACTCTTCCCATTCAAAGAGACCTTGCTCTGCTAGACTTACTGCAATGGTAAAAGATTTTCTTTCCCAGTCATCATGAAAAACCATCTCACCACTTTTGCGCGGGATTGCGGCTGGGCCGCTCATTTCGGCAATTTCAGGCTTTGCAATACGCTCTTCTTTCATGGTGCGGCTACCTTGGTCACGCCAATCATGGAGTCTCTATTAACAATATCGGCCAATTCAGTTTCACTCAGGTTTTCTGTGCCTTCTGGTCGTTCAGGAATGACCAAATAACGAATTTCAGCACTGCTGTCCCAAACGCGTACTTCTACATCATCTGGCAGGGTCGTACCAAATTCCTTTAAAACTTCTCTGGGTTCAATGACCACTTTGGAACGATAAGCGAAACTTTTATACCATGAGGGCGGAAGCCCCAGCACAGGCCATGGGTAACAAGAACATAATGTACAGACCACAACATTATGAACTTCCGGGGTGTTTTCTACGGCGACCATATGTTCGCCTTGAAGGCCACTAAATCCTAGTTCGGCTATTGCTGAAGTCGCGTCTTCCAATAGGCGTTTCTTATACTCATCATCAACCCATGCACGTGCGACTACTTTGGCACCATTCATTGGGCCAAGATCATTCTCATAGATATCAGCTAATTTATCGAGAGCGTCCTGGGCAACCAGACCTTTTTCAAGTAATAGTGCTTCGATTTTATCGACTCTTTCAGCAAGCGCCTTATTTTGCGCTTCGTCTCGATGACTGTCGTGATAAGGGTTAGGGGTGTCATGGTTATGTGTGCTCATAAAATTATTGCCTGTATTCTGTTTTATTCGGCTGCTTCCAGGTAGTCTTCCCACAGGTCGATATAGACGCAATCTTTACGATCCACGTTATCGCCCCATAATGTTTTGGCTTCAAACCTCACTGTGTAAAGAGGTTGTGCGTTATCGCCGAGATCATGCGCGTGAGTATCTGGGAGTAGATGAGATCCATTAAATTTAATGATTACACCAACTTTGCCTTTTACATAGTTGGTCGCTCGGGTGTGGCCTTTAGATTCCAAATTACGGACAAGCACTATATCACCGACACTAAAAACAGGCTCCAATCTGCCGTCTTCGCGTGTTGCAGGCGCGCCGCCACGAATAAGGCCTTCAACCATTTCAGCATTGGGTGGCGGATGAGGCATTTCTTTGTGCTGAATGACTTTTCCGGTCGCAATCTCTTCATCAGTCAGGTAGCCGAGATCTTTACCCATAATTTCTATGCCACGTAACCAGCGTTCATAATAACTACTGTTAATATATTCCTTGGTATTCATGCGTTCGACGGCATGCCGTGCACGGTCTACCGGCCCCAGGAAAGCAAGAGAAGCAATATTCATGGCGAAGACTTTTCTTTCCCAGTCTGAATGAAAGACCGGCTCGTCGGTTTCTTGGGGTATCGGACCGAATTGTATAAAACCACCCATGTCATGAATGTTATTCATAGTTATATGACCAAATGTGATGGACCAGCTAAAAAGAGTTCAAAGATATTTGTACTATTTGGAATAATAATCGCGCATAGTAAAGGCTAAATCAAGTGCTAATCTTCCAATTCTTCGATGGCGCTTAACCACTCTTCTTCCAGATTGGATGTTTTAGAAACCAGCTCCGCTCTTTCCTGAAGAAACTTATTAAGCTCATTTTTTTGAGCATCTTCATAGAGTGAAGATTCTGCGAGTTTATTTTCAATAAGCGCTAGTCGATTTTGATTAAGGCCAATTTCTTTTTCCAGCTTGTTTGCCTTGGCTCTTAATGTTTTCAGCTGCAGGCGTTTTTCTGCAGACTTTTGTCTGGCTTCTTTTTTATTAAGTTTGCCTTCTTTAGGTTTGTCAGGGGTATTATCAGACCTGTTATTTTCCAATAATAGTTTCTCATAATCATTAAGGTCGCCCTCAAAAATATCCAGTTTGCCGTCCTTAACTAATAAAAACTGATCGACTGTGTTACCCAATAAATGCCGGTCATGTGAAACCAGGATCAATGCGCCTGAGAATTCCTGCAAACCGACAGTCAGGCTATGACACATTTCAAGATCAAGATGGTTAGTGGGCTCGTCCATGAGTAATAAATTGGGTTTTTGCCAGACCACCAGTGCCAGAGCAAGCCGGGATTTCTCACCGCCAGAAAAGTGTTCGATGGTTTCTGTCACTCTGTCTCCCCGGAAATCAAAACCGCCCAGAAAATTACGAATCTCCTGCTCTCTTGCATTGCTGGTAATTTTTTGAATGAGCTTCATGGGCGTGGATGAGATATCCAGTTCATCTACTTGGTGTTGGGCACAATAGCCAATTTTTAGATGATCGGAGGTGTTGATCTCTCCTGCCAGTAAGGGCAGTTTGCCAGCCAGAACCTTGAGCAAGGTGGACTTACCCTGACCGTTGGAGCCTAACAGCCCAATTCGCGAATCAGAACTTATGTTAATCGAAAAATTTTGTATTAATGGTTGATCATAGCCGATAGAGATTGTATCGCACGCCAATAGGCTTGGAGGAAGTTTTGCCGGTTCCAGAAATTTAAAATGAAACGGCGAATCTATGTGTGCTGGAGCTATGTCTACCATGCGGCTAAGCTCTTTAATTCGACTCTGTGCCTGACGCGCTTTTGATGCTTTGGCGCGAAAGCGTCGCACAAAAGATTCAATTTCTTTTTTGCGGCTTTGCTGCTTTTCATACTCAGCTTGTTGCTGAGCCATGCGCTCAGCTTTTTGTTTTTCGAAGTCGCTATAATTACCACGATATAAAGAAAGTTTTTTATTTTCAAAACTGACAATATGGCTGGCGACAACATCCAGAAAACTTCGGTCATGGGAAACCAGTAATAAGGTTCCCTGATAACGTAAAAGCCACTGTTGCAACCAGAGGGTTGCTTCCAGGTCTAAATGGTTAGTGGGCTCGTCGAGTAACAGTAGGTCTGAAGGGGTCATCAGCGCCTGAGCAAGATTCAGACGAATACGCCACCCCCCAGAAAACTCTTTGACCGTTCTATTAAAGTCCTCTGGAGGAAAACCCAGCCCGGATAACAACTGCTCAGCCCGGTTTTGTATGGTCCATCCATCCAGCAAGTCCAATTCGGCATGTAAATGTGCCAGTTTATGGTCATCATGAGCCTGCTCGGCCAGCGCGATTTGTTTTTCAACAGCCCGAAATTTAATATCTCCATCCATGACATAGTCGACTGCTGGGCGGTCTGAACCGATGGTTTCCTGTCGCATTTGGGATTTGCGTAAATCTTTTGGAAAATCCAGTTCGCCGGTATCGGGGCTTAATTCTCCCATCAAGAGTTTAAACAGGCTGGTTTTGCCGGTGCCATTTCGCCCAATGATGCCGACTTTTTGCCCGGCATAAATTGCCAGTGCTGTTTCATCGAGTAAAAGCTGGCTGCCCAGGCGTAAGGATATATCTTGCAGTGAAATCATTGGCTTAAAACTGAATCAGAGAGAAAAAAGGTTAACAATACCTGCCTGAGAAAATGGGGGCCATTCTAGAGCATATGCAATTCTAATCAAGCTCTGGCTTAACTTCCTTTTTTGTTAGCGCTTTTATTTAGCTTGGTCGTAATTCTTGGAAAAACTTTGTAATACACTTACATCGCCTTGCAGTAAATGGGGCATGGCTGAGTCCAGCTTGGACTCATCCCAGTACCACCATTGCAGTGACTCCAAAGTCTCGATTTCTTCTTCAGTGAAACGCATTTTTATATGTTTAGCCGGATTGCCCCCGACAATGCTATAGGGAGCCACATTACTGGTCACCACTGCGGAAGACCCAATTACCGCTCCATTACCAATATTGACTCCGGATAGAATTTTCGCATCATCACCAATCCATACATCGTGACCAATAATGACATCACCTTTAGTTGAGGGGTGGCCGCTTATCCGCCTTGCACTTTCACGAAATTCAGTGAAAGGGTAGGTTGTTATCCAGTCGACTCGATGATTGCCGCCCAAATATATTTTTACGCCATCGGCTATTGAACAATAGGCGCCAACTTTAAGGGTAGCGGGCTCCCCCCAATGTAATATCGCTGGCTCTCCATAAGTGCCAGTACCAACATCATAAAGCTCCTTCCAGGAAGGCTTTTTTTTCTTAAAAAGGGATTTAAGTTTCAATGCTATTTCCCATTGGTCTTGAGATATTTTTAGTTCTTTAAAATTCACATTACTGGATACCAAATACATTATCAATAAGAGTATTAGCGCTCTTGATACTACTTTATTCCCCTGCAAGAAATAGTTCAGTATGAGCAGGATGATGAAATCGAAAGAGTGATATGCTAGATTTTTTGGATATAAAGCAAATTTTAAAATTTTACCCCTGAGGAATGTGCAATGTGCCAGTTAATTAATAACAAAAAACCATCTGCTGGTTTGTCTCTAGCGCTTGGGAAAATCCTGGTTTCTTTAGGTGCTTTCTTATTCAGCAGCACTCTATCGGCGCAGAGCGCTAGCCCGCTGGAAGTCAGTCAGCTTATCGATGAATATCGTGCCTCCAGGGAAAAAGTGATTCTTCAGGACTTCATGGAATTACTGTCACTGCCAAATATTCCTGATAATCAGGATGATATGGATCTTAACGTAGATCATATTACTGCTTTATTGGAAGCAAGAGGCTTTAGTGCTCGGCGACTTCAAGCTGGAGGTTCTCCTTATATTTATGCTGAATTGATGCAGCCGGCAGCGAGTGAGACGCTACTTTTGTATGCCCATTATGATGGCCAGCCGGTTCAGCTAGAGAATTGGGCATACCCACCATTTTCACCAACTTTATTGGATGCCACCTTGCAAGCCGGTGGGCAGCCTGTAGATGTTGAGGCGCTTACCGGGAGTTTTGATCCGGAGTGGCGCCTCTATGGTCGCTCTGCAGGGGATGACAAGATGCCTATTATTGCCTTGCTGCACACCCTGGATGCCCTGGCAGCAAATGATATTGAGCTCTCCGTTAATTTAAAAATTCTGTTTGATGGAGAAGAAGAGCGTGGCTCGCCCACGCTTGGGAATATTATTGATGCTTATCCGGGCCTGCTGGATGCTGATTTAATGCTTTTTTGTGATGCTCCAATGCACCAGTCTCGTAATGTTCAACTGGTGTTTGGGGTTAGGGGTGTAAAAACACTCAATATGACCACTTATGGGGCGAACAGGCCTTTGCATAACGGACATTATGGAAACTGGGCGCCCAATCCCTTTATGCAATTAGCGTATTTGCTGACCAGTATGCGAGATGAATCAGGCCGTATTCTTGTTGAAGGTTATTATGATGATGTGGCCCCGATTAGCGATCTGGAACGTTCAGCGATTGCAGCGATACCTGATATAACAGAATCGCTAAAAGATGAACTTGCAATTAATACACCGGAAGGAAACGGCGCCAGAATTGAAGAGCTGGTTATGCTGCCAGCCCTGAATGTGCGTGATATGTCAGGAGGAAGTGTAGGGAATGCTATTTCTTCGAGTGCTACAGTGGCACTAAATCTGAGGCTGGTTGCCAATCAAAAACCGGAAACAGTTGAAGCACTGATAGAAACACACATCGCTGGGCAGGGTTTTCATATTGTTTATGAAGATCCAACAGATGATATTCTCAGGAGCAATGAAAAAGTCATTAAACTGGATTGGGTAGGAAGAGGGGGACTTGGCATTCGTACACCGATGGATGGTGTTATGCCGCAGCGCCTGGCTCAACTTTTACAAAGTGTGATACCCGAACTGATTCTTACACCAAGCATGGGAGGCGGTTTACCCCTCGAAGATTTTACTACGCGAATGGATATGCCAATTATCGTTTTGCCTTTGGCAAATCATGATAATAATCAACATGCTGAAAATGAAAATATTCGTTTACAAAACATATGGGATGCCATGTCAATTTACGGCGTTATTCTTGCGAATTTTGGAAATCGTTAAGGTTTATTCAGCCGTTTTATAGAATGCTTTATAGAGTTAAAGAGATTGACTCACAAGGTGGTAAAAAATATTGCCGCAAGAAAACCTAGCAAGGTAGAAATGCCGGTAACTCCGCCACCACGGTGATAGGCTTCAGGCAACATGGTCTCGGCAATGACTGTCAACATGGCGCCTGCTGCGATCCCTTCGACAAGGGAAAAGGTTGTCAGACTGACTTCCACGAAGTAAATGCTGCCAAGCCAGGCCCCAATTCCCGTAAATATCATTAGTGAACTCCACATAGTGAGAATTCGATTAAAGCTATAGCCCTGTTCACGCATACCAAGCGAGCTGGAAAAGGCTTCAGGAAAATTGGAAAGAAACAAGCCGGCGATCAGTGACAGGCTGATACTGGCATGCAGCATGCTGGATCCGATAACCAGAGACTCTGGAATACCGTCCAGAAAAATTCCTAACCATATGGCTAACGGTGCGGCGCTGAAGCTTGTTGCCGCTTCCTTTATATCACTGGCTATTGGAGGCGTAATGGCAGCATCAACTCGATGTTTGGCCTGATCAAACCAATCCTCGGCTTGCTCCTTGGATAATGTTTTTTCTGAACCCAGTTCTTTGAGTCTTTGTCCGGTCAGCTCCATTATAGCTTCAGCAAAAACAGGGGTTTCGCGAACGAGCTCATCGAAATCTTCTTTTTTTATTTCCCAGGCTGTCACTTTCCCATCAGCAAGGATGGTCGCAGTATGAACATTTCCTGTGATTAAGGAGATTTCTCCTACAACATCATCCGGACCTAAAGCTGTAATTTGGTGATGGTGTATATCATCAATAACCTTAACCTTGCCTTCATCAATTATGTAAAGGCTCTCTGCTTCATTGCCCTGCCTGAGGAGGACTTGTCCGGGCCGGAAAATCTGGCGTTCGATAAGAGGTACCAGATGTTGCATCTGCTCGGGAGGCAGGGCATTAAATAAAGGAGAACGGCTTAATCGCTTGAACAGACGTTTATAGTCTGAGCTTTTGGAACGAGTAAGATAGCTTACCGTAGTACCAACTTTACGCAGGAAGCCACCACGACTGTTAATCCATCTGTTTAATATGACAAACAGTATGCCGCCGATCAGACAGCCGGTAGCAAGCTCATAATAGTGGTCTCTATCCAGAGCTTCTCCAACAAGATCAATAGTCAAAGCAGCAAGCAGAGCGCCTCCACCAAATGCCATTAATGCAGCAATTACTCTATTTCCAGGCGACCAGAACCGGGCAAAAATTGCGCCTAAAGGTAATGAGGCTGCACTGATTAAACCAAATATAAATGCTTGAAGGGCAATGGATTCTGGCATAGCTTTGTTTTAACACAATAACGAATTAGTCTACTCTTATGTTTGCTATAGTAGATACAGGAAGCTTGTTACGACAATTGTTTTATCGATTTTCTAGATAAGACTTGTTCTTTATCAAGCTCTTTTTTTATCAACCTTAGTTCCAGCTTAAGGGTTTTTTATGAAATTAATTATCAAGTTACTGCTTGGCATTATAGCCGGATTAATCATTGGTTTGTTTGCCCCTGATTTTATTGTTCGACTTTTACTAACGATTCAGACCGTTATCGGTGCATTAATTGTATTCCTCATTCCATTTATAATTTTGTTTTTTATCAGTCATGGGATATCAAGTCTTCCGCATTCATCGGGAAGAATTTTGGGATTCACAATAGTTACTGCGTATGTTTCAACAATCGTTGCAACATTCATCGCCTGCGCGATTGCACTGGTTCTACTTCCAGCTTTATTAACGGGAGTAGACCCTGAATCAGTTAGTGTTCAGTCTATTGAATTAACGCCATTTATAGATTTTAGTGTTGCTCCAGTTATGGATGTCGTGACTGCATTATTGACAGCATTTTTGTTTGGCATAGGTATTCAGTTGACTTCTTCCAGCGTAAATACAAGTGCATTAAAAGACATCATAGCGCAGGGTAAACTAATCATTGAAATAGCGATAAGAAAAGTCGTGATACCTTTATTGCCTTTTTATATTGCCGGTATTTTTGGCAATCTGGCGGCAAGCGGTACTGCTTTTGTCTATCTATATACCTTTGCCAAAGTATTGGCTCTGGTCATGATACTGCACTGGTTATGGATACTTGTGCTTTATGCAGTTGCTGCCATTGTTTCTGGTAGAAACATGTTTAGCCTTATTAAAGTCATGTTGCCGGCGTATGTAACGGCCATTGGAACCATGTCCAGTGCGGCAACGATTCCGGTAACTCTCCGCCAGGCAGAACAAAATAAAATATCCGGACCTACACGTGAATTTGTGATACCTCTTTGTGCATCAATTCATCTATCGGGCAGTTCTATTACCATCATAACCTGCGCTGTCGCAGTAATGCTTTTAACCCCTTCTCTGGCGACACCTGGCTTGTTGATGCTGCTTCCATTTATCCTTACTCTTGGTGTGATTACTATCGCTGCGCCGGGTGTTCCTGGCGGGACAATATTGGCAGCACTTGGCATACTTTCAAGCATATTGGGCTTTGATGAAACGGCACTAGCATTGATGATTGCCCTGTTTTTAGCTCAAGACAGTTTTGGTACAGCATGTAATATTATCGGCGATGGTGCCATAGCTGTAATGGTAGATACTCAAGCAGACGCAAATACAAACGCTAAAGAATTAAAGATGGATAATCATTAAACTTCGAATAATCAGTCTGTTTAATCCTGGTCCGGTTCAATTTCGTCGGCACTATGAAATACTTTTTCACCTGTCCAGATGGATTCCAATTCCTCAAGGGTTTTGCCTTTTGTCTCTGGCACTAAACGCCAGACAAAAATAAATGTGATAACACTTAATGTCGCAAAGATAAGATAGGGCAGTGCACCATTAAACGTTTCATTATTAAGCTGGCTTCCATTAACAACAGGAAAACTGTTAGCAACGATCGCATTGAACAACCATTGTGCGGCCACGGCAATTGCCATCGCAATACTACGAATGGTATTGGGGAATATTTCAGACAGTAATACCCATACAACTGGTCCCAAAGACATAGCAAAAGAGCCGATAAATAATAAAATCGCCAGTAAGGATAGAATGCCAATCTGTTGGGTGTAGAGGCTTATCGTCAAGATACTTAGCCCTAAAAACATTCCAGTCGTTCCAATCAGCATCAGCGGTTTACGCCCCCATTTGTCGATGGTAAAAATTGCGATAAAGGTGAAGATCAGGTTTACGCCAGCAGTCCATAATTGCTGCTTCAACGCGTCTTCAGGACCATAACCCAGGGCATTGCTAAAAATTTCAGCGCCGTAGTAAAGAATGGCATTAATCCCTGTTACCTGCTGGAAAACGGAAAGCATGATGCCAATAAATAAAATAAAACCCATGCCTTTGGTGGCAAGCGTGACCCGGTGGTGCTGTTTGGTATCAGAAAAAGATAATGCAATATCTTCTAATTCAAGCCGGGCTTCTTCTGCGCTTGATGTGATTTTTGCCAGGACTTCCCGGGCTTCAGATTGTCGACCTTTCAGCATTAGCCATCGAGGAGTATGTGGCACAAAAAACAGAAGAATAAAAAACAGACCTGCAGGAATGAGCTCAGACCAAAACATGATTCGCCACCCACGTTCGACATTCCGGGTGTGTAGCTCCGCATTAGCTAGTGAAGACAGGTTTTGTGCACCGCTGTTACCAATAAAGTAAGTCACAACAAACACAACAAAAAAACCAATGACCACTGCCAGCTGGTAGTAAGAAACCATTTGACCTCTTTCTTTTGGTGGAGAGATTTCTGCGATATACATTGGGGCTGTCATCGATGCCATACCGACACCCAAACCGCCCAGGATACGAAAAAAAGCCAGCACTGAAAGAGAATCAGCGGCTCCAGACCCCCAGGCTGAGAGGATAAATAAAATAGCAGAAAAAATAAGGGTAAATTTCCGGCTAATCTTTTTAGTCAGATATCCACTAAGCAGGGCCCCAAACAGGCAGCCATATATTGCACTGCTTACTGCCCAACCTTGTTCTGCATTACTTAATTGAAAATACTCCGTAAAGTAAAGCTGGCTTCCGGAGATAACACCAGTGTCATAACCGAATAACAATCCACCCATGGCGACAACTGCAGTGATGGACAGAATGGTGATTCGCTTATGCTTTGTAGCATGGCTAGTGACTATGTCCAAAATATTTACCTTATCTGATGAAATTAGTAGTAAGCCCTGGAACTTTTGAGGTTTTTATTATTGGCAAATAGTCCAAACCTGTCATTTAGATGTCTGCAGGGGCTTAATCCATTAAAGTTGTTCAATCAGCTCCACAAGAAGCCCATCGGGACTGCGGACAAGTATGCCCAGACGATCATTGCCCAGATTTACAGGCTTTCTACCAGCGGTTTCAATGGTAAATCCGGCCTCATCAATCTGATTCACCAGATCGGGCAAACCTTCAACCAGCAACGAAATGACGGAAGCGCCCGGGTCCTGAACATCAGGCTCTCGTTTGGTTCGTTCTATGTTACTGAATTCCCAGAAAAACCAGACATTGGTAGATCCGGGGGGTTGGGTGCGACCCGATGTGGCTACCGCTTCCGGCGTTCCTTCAAGCAGTAGAACGGCATCAACTACTGTATTGGGATCTGCTGCCTCATAACCAAGAATGTCCCCATAAAATTCCATTGAGCGTTTTCTTTCATCAAGAGCTAATGATGAGCGGGCATTATATATATTGCTGCTCTCAGGAACGTCAGTGACAAAAGAGTTACCTGATTGCACAAACTCAAATACGAAACCATCAGGGTCGCGCATCATGACTGCTCGGGTATCATTACGGGGGCGCTGGGTATAAACCGGGGCTCCTCCAGTGGTATCCACGATGATGTCATAGTCGTTTACAGCCGCGAAAGCGGCATCGATATCTCGGACAGAAATTGAAAATCTTGTGACGCCTGGGTCATACAGACGCTGACTGAAAGCATTGCCTTCCACCCCAGAGAAAGCAATTAGCTGAAAGTCCATTTCGGACCCGGGAATATTGAAAGTGACTACCTGAGCAGTGGCTTGAGGGTAAGCCTTTTGCAGATGATTTAATAATGCTGAATTCTCGAGTGGGACTGGGCCCGAGACCAGGTCAAAGCCAACACCATCACGATAAAACTCAAGTGAGGGATTGATATCTGCAACAACATGAATAAGCGCATTGGGTTCCAGCATGCGTCCTTCGGTTACCGGGCTAGTAACGATGGGGCCTGCATTCATGTCTGCTTGTGTAGTAACAGGGCTAGTGTCATTGTCGCAAGAAACAAGAGCTAGGCCGGCAACAGATAAAAGTAATAGTTGATATAAGCTGTTCATGAGAGGCTCCAATAACTTGAATATTAAAAGGGATAGTTGCTGAAAGCTTATTCCCAGGCTTTATGCATTACAACCCAGTCCGGGTTTGTACAAAGATCGCAATCTTCGCCGAAAAAATAGGCCTCGGCCTCATGGTTTTCATTTAACATGAAGTCCAGCCAATTTACGTAGATCTTTTCAGCCTGAGTCAGCATCAAGGTATCTCCAACTCCTTCGCGAATACCATAAAGCAGTCCGGAATGGCCGGCATATTTGTTTTCAGCATAATAAGCAGGGGTATCAGTGAGATTGAAGTTGGCTATGGAATTTTCATAGGCAATATCTGTATTTCCGCCATTTACCCATAAAACAGGCGTATGCAGGTTTTCCAGTTCACTTCTACAGACACCAAGCTCGCATGCTTCAAAAAATCCAGTATTAAAGGCAAGAACTGTTTTTGTGCGGCTATCGGCTCCTGCAATCAGAGCCTCTAGTCCGCCACATGATTGCCCGGCAACAGCAATTTTGGATAAATCAGCTCTATTGTTGAATTGTATAGCGGCTTCATCAGATTCAAGCCAGTCCAGCGCGTTAAGCAGATTTTGCGGTTGCACAGATCCACCTGTAATAGCTGGGGCATCAAATGCTCCATTTGCAACAACAATAAAGCCATGTGTGGCAACCAGTGTTGAAATGAAAACAAAGCCATAATTGCTGTCACGGCATGCACCATTTGCCCAGACTACCACTGGCAATGAATTTTCATTAAATCGATTCAGGTCAGCTGGCCGATAAACCGTATGGTCTTGCAGGCCATAAGATGGTTCACGGGTAGTTGGGAAAGACTGTTCGATGGCAGGTTTTTGCCAATTGTAATTGGCGTTATCAGATTCCGCGCCGATACTGGGCAAAGAGGTAAAAATTAACAGTAGAGAAATTGACGACTTGGTAAGGAAGCTATTTATTTTTATTTTCATTTGCGCCTCGCTAATTAACTAGAATTTTTAGTATCTTGGAACAGCAGTATAGGGTTTGTGAGTGAATATTGTGAAGTAAAAACTCGTCCTTAACCTGCAGGCTTGGAACTCTATTTCAAGGTATTGCTATTGTAAGCACGTGGGCAGGGAGTAATATAGTGTTGCATAGAGATCTTAAAGCTGGAAAATCAGCGCAGATAATTACAAGATTCTAAAAAAATAAGAGGATAAACGATGAAACTAGAAACGATCGCTCTCCACTCTGGGTATGATGGAGATCCGGCAACCAATGCAGCTACAACGCCAATTTATCAAACGACTTCTTATACCTTTGATAATACCCAGCACGGTGCAGACCTATTTAACCTTGCGGTTCCAGGAAATATTTACACACGCATCATGAATCCTACTACGGCAGTATTGGAAGCGCGCCTGACCGAAATGGAAGGCGGTATAGGAGCCTTGGCGGTAGCTTCTGGCATGGCTGCAATTACCTATGCTATTCAGGCTATTACCAAAGTCGGTAGCAATATTGTCAGTACATCGCAGCTTTATGGTGGCACCTATAATTTCTTTGCCCATACCCTGCCATCTCAGGGAGTAGAAACAAGGTTTGCATCATTTGAAGATCATGCCGGCTTGGAAGCCTTAATTGATGAGAACACCAAGGCGCTTTTTTGTGAAACCATTGGCAACCCGGCAGGTAATGTTGTTGATATCGAAGCACTTGCCAATATTGCACATAAGCACGGCATTCCGCTAATAGTTGATAATACGGTTGCGACGCCATTTTTATGCAAGGTCTTTGATTTAGGCGCCGATATTGCTGTGCATTCCCTAACCAAATATATTGGTGGTCATGGTACTTCCATTGGAGGGATTATTGTTGATTCAGGCAAGTTTGACTGGTCGGCACATAAAGATAAATATCCAATGCTAAACGAACCAGATCCTTCATATCATGGTGTCGTGTATACCGAAGCACTAGGTGAAGCGGCCTATATTGGTCGTTGCCGAGTGGTCCCTCTGCGTAATACAGGCGCTGCATTATCACCGATGAATGCATTTCAGATTATGCAGGGGCTGGAAACTCTTGGCTTGCGTATGGAGCGTCATTGTGAAAATGCGCTTAAAGTCGCAGAATATCTTGAAGCACACGAACAAGTTGAATGGGTTAACTATGCTGGTTTGAAACCAAGTCCTTATCATGAGGTTTGCCAGAAAATAGTCGGTGGTCGTCCCTCCGGTATTCTGACTTTTGGTATCAAAGGTGGCGAAGCTGCCGGTGCAAAATTTATTGACGCACTACAGATGATTCTGCGCTTGGTGAATATTGGTGACGCTAAATCCTTAGCCTGCCACCCTGCATCGACAACGCACAGACAATTAAATGAAGATGAGTTGGCAACAGCCGGCGTCAGCAAAGAGATGGTTCGTTTATCGATAGGTATTGAACATATTGATGATATTCTGGCTGATATTGAACAGGCCTTGGCGGCGGCAAAATAAAAACTTACTTTGTAAACCTTTAGTGTATAAAGCTAGTCATAAAAAAGGGCTAAGTATTTACCAATACTTAGCCCTTTTTTATTTCATCAGAATAATTGTTTTTTAGAAAATGCCGTAATCAATGATTTCGTTATAGTAACCGCTAACCTTTAGTGTAATGGTTACAGGTTCTTCATTGATGTTTAAAAACAACCAGCCGTGCTCACCATAAAATGGGGCGGTCAAAGAGCCGCTGCTTCTATTGAGGCCTTCCTGACGTTCTTTGTAACGTACAAAAAAATCTGGACCAAAGGAAGCCTCGTGCCCGTGGAAGTCGAAATAAACATCTTTACCGTCAGCCACTTCCCATGAATAGATAATCACTTTGCCTTCATCCAGCACAGTCTTGATTTCCGTTTGCTCATAAGCTCCTAATTCAATAGTCATGATCATTGACCGCGCTTCTTCGGGCTGGTCCTGAAATACTGATGGGTTTGGCAAAGGAGTGGGTTCGCCAAACATGGGAATTTCAACTTCCCTGATGATTTCATTGCCGCCGATAATATCGATAATCTCAACAGTTTCATAAGGTTGTTCTGCCAGATCATTTAGACCAGTTAAATTACCAAAACCGGTCAGGTCAACACCATATTCAGCAGGCAAAACAACGAGTACCAACAAAACCAGTGCTCCGATAATAGTGGCAATTGTCGCTTTCATTAAATTGGAGGCTGAAGGGGCTTCAATTTCCTGATTTGAATTATTCTTGTTCATTTCCCTTACCCTAGTATTTTAAAAGTAGATTAATATTTTTCGAATTAAGAGTTCAAGCTAGCAGGTAACCTGTTAATTGATAACCGATCAGCATAAAGCCGGCAGTCATAATCAAGAGATTGGTTGCTACAGCCCCTTTGATGAAGCTTTCATGTTGCCGCCAAAATTGAAAAGCCAGCAAAATAATTGCCAAAGCACAAAGCTGGCCCAATTCAACACCTATATTGAAA
Organism: Gammaproteobacteria bacterium; assembly: GCA_030831165.1. Lineage (GTDB taxonomy): Bacteria > Pseudomonadota > Gammaproteobacteria > Pseudomonadales > Pseudohongiellaceae > UBA5109. The sequence goes on from JAURLP010000015.1 coordinate 18,103, forward strand.
CTGATTATGTTGGGCACCAGACCTTGCTGGGTTAACGTTAAATCTTGCAACTTGGTAGACAAACCGAATCCATGTACTAGACCAAATAAAAATACAGCAGCTCGGGTATTGATATTAATCCCAAGACGTTTAAAACCGCCAATATTTTCAAAGCCTTTGTAAACAACGGATAAACCAATAATAGCATCCACAATATAAGCGTCTGCCCGTATTCCTCCAAGAACGCCGATCAGAAGTGTAATGCTATGTCCAACCGCAAAAAGACTGACATAAAGTGCCACGTCTTTCATACGGTATAAAAAGAAAATTACTCCGGCAAGAAAAAGCAGATGATCATATCCGGTAAACATATGCTTGGCGCCGAGATAGAGGTAAGGAAAAAAGCTGAAACCAGTGACAGTTTCCAGAAATGCTGCATCTTTACCGGACACACCATGCCCAAAAGCTGAAGACGATATCAATAGTAAGGGCAGTAAACTTAGTACTGATATTTTTATTGCGCCTGTTTTTATTAAATTGACCATGTTTAGTTAAGCCATCAAGTTAATTCAAGTTGTGTTAACTCTTCTTGCTTCCATTGTAAGCCAGAAAAGCACTATTTGGTCTAGTCAGATAGGCATTATTGAAATTATTTCCACATTTTAAAGAATGCCAAGCAATCAATTCAGTTAATAATGCAATTATTCAAGCTTCCTATTTATGTGACGAGTAGTATAAAAATACTGCTGGTGATCACGGAAATCATGGCGCTAATCACTACTGCTGAGGCTATCTGGCTTTGACAGGCTCTGTACTTCAATGAAAAAACATAAGGCCCAATGCCCGTTGGCATGGCAGATAAAAGCACTGCAGTGCCTGCCCATAAAGGGTTTACCAGAAAAATATGAAAGAGAAACAGGTACACCAAAGTTGGCAACAAAATTAGCTTCATGAAAACTATGATCATAGTTTTATGCATGTCACCTGTAATTTTATAACGCGTCAGTGCTCCGCCAAGTGCAAATAAGGCCATTGGTGAGGCCGCTTGTGCGAACAGATCGAGGGTATTAAGAATTACTATGTGAAGGGGGATATTCAATAAGTTCACAATTACCCCGGCAAGTAGACTCCCGGTGATAGGTTGTGTTATCAGATCCTTAATAACAAAAAGCAAATGTCGCATGATTGACGTTGAAGATTCTTTTTTAGATTCGGCGATAATAGTGCCGAAAGTAAATAAAATAATATTGTGGGTGGAAATTATGATGAAAAGCGGTAGAAAGGCTTCGTTACCAAATACCTGAATGCAAAAGGGGATGCCAATAACAGTAACGTTTGAGTATGCGCCGCCCATTCCAAACACACTGCATTGCACATTGTTATATGAGTAAAAAAACTTGCCGATAAGCATTCCCAGGAAATAAACAAAAAAGATTGAAATATAAAATCCACCCAGGAGATTCCAATCAATAATTTCAGGAAATACCGTCGTGGCAGTGCCATTAAAAAGTAAGCATGGGATTAAAAAATTAAATGCAACTTTTTCGATAGCCACGCCATCGAGATCAGATAAAAATTTTCTCTGACGGGTAAAGTAACCTATTAATGCAATTGCAATAACAGGAAAAATTGTTCCCAAAAGCGCCATATAAATCTATTGGCAGGTCTTTAACTGCCAAGTGTTGGAAAGTTAATATTATTGTTCTAGCTCACACCAAGTAGCGGCATTGCTACCCAATAAACCATTACGCCTATAACGATTAGACCTAGGAGATTGAACCAGATGCCTGCACGTACCATTTGACCAATAGTAAAGCGCTCAGTAGAAAAAACGATTGCATTAGGAGGAGTAGCAACCGGCAGCATAAAGGCGCAGCTGGCACCAAGTCCGGCAGGGATAATCAACCACAGAGGGTCCATACCAAAGGCAGGAGCAATTGCCGCAAAAATTGGGATAAGGGTTGCCGCAGTCGCGGTGTTTGATGTCAGCTCAGTCAGCAACATCATGATTGCAAGCACGGAAATCACAATGACTACTTGTGGCAGCCCGGCCATGCCAATTGCAAGACTGCCGACATAACCACTGACTCCATAACGATCCATCATGGCAGCCAAACTTAAGCCTCCTCCATAAAGTAGTAACATCCCCCATGGAAGTTTTTGGGCTATTCCCCAGTCTATCAAGGCTTCAGCGTGTTCGTCTCCAGCAGGAATGCAAAACAGGCTAAGTGCAGCAATAATGGCAATGCCGCTATCACTTAAGCCTGAAAATGGTTGAAAACCTCCGATCTCTAAATCACTAATTAATGGGCGTGTGATCCACAGTGTTGCCATAATCAGGAAAACCCAGAGTACTCGCCACTCCTGAGTGGTCATTGGCCCAAGATTTTTTTGTTCTTGATCAATCAACTGCTTTACTCCTTCTACAGGATTTTCCCCGACTGGGAAGATCCAGCGTGTTAAGATTAGCCAACCTAGGGGTGTAAAAACGAGCACGATAGGTACACCAAAACTCATCCAGCGGGCAAAACTAATTTCAATATCAAGTTGGCTTTGCAGAAAGGAGGCAACAAAGACATTGGGCGGAGTGCCCACAATGGTTCCTATGCCGCCAATGATGGCTCCATAAGCGGTGCCTAGTAATAAACCTGTTGCGAGATTGCGATTTTCCTGATTTGCAGGCATGTCATCTCGTTCGGCGACCAAAGCGATTACACTTAACACAACAGGCAATAGCATCATTGTTGTGGCGGTATTGCTGATCCACATACTGCCAGCTGCCGCGATAGCCATAAAAGTGCCGATAATCCGTCTAGGTGTATTACCTGCCAGACGAAGAGCAGAAAAGGCAACACGTTTATGTAACTGCCAATGCTGCATGCTAAGTGCTACGACAAATCCGCCCAGATACAAGTAGATAACATCATTAGCATAAGGCGCTGAAACTTCACCGATACTCAATCCGCCAAGTGCTGGCAGTAAAGCCAGTGGCAGTAATGCAGTTGCATAAACTGGAATTGCCTCAGTAATCCACCAAATAGCCATCCAGCCTACAACTGCGGCAATGGTGCGTGTTGAATGCTCCATATCAATTGATTCACCGCTGATGCTGGCATACTGCTCAGGCAATAACAAAAAAATTATCAGGGCAAGAAGTGGCCCACCAAAAAGGCCGATACGTCGTAAATTTCTGGTTGACTCAGCTAAACTCAATTTTTCGCCTCATATAATTTTTTATTAAAAAGGAATATAAAAAACAGGAATATTACAGAGCTTGACTATAAAAGTCAGTCTGCAGGCAGTTGATTTCTTGAATCCAGCTATGTGAGATGTAAGGCATTATGCTTCTCCGGAAATTAATATGGCTGTGCCTGTCAAGTTAATATTCCCTTCGGGAAATTTTTCATGAATTTTTCTAAAGACTTCATGTTTGATCTTTTTACGCATTTGAGTATCAGCTTCACTCATTGCAGCAACAATTGGCGCACCAACTTCAGTAATCATTTCCCAGTAAGTTTCAGCATCCATTTTTAAACCTGTACCAACCTCATGTTCATTTACATTTTTAAAGCCAGCTTTTTCAAACTGGTTGGCCATAAAGTCTGGGGAGGCACAGCGAAACATGCCTGGCGCATCAGCAGGAGGCGGCGGCAGGTCCATTAGCTGCGCGATGGTGCCCATTGTGACAGTAACCCAGAAATTTTGTTGGGGCGTGCCCCAAACTGATGCCGCCAGGCGACCTCCTGGTATCAAGACGCGCTTCATTTCTTGCAGAGTGCTTAAGATATCCGGAAAGAACATAAAGCCCATACGGCAGCTAATAGCATTAAAACTTCTATCGGGGTAATGAAGTTTACTGACATCACCGGTTTCTGCATCATAGTTTTTTATTTGTCGGCTTTGAGCATGTTCTTTGGCGGTTTCCAGCATGCCCTCGGAAAGGTCAATGCCAATTACTTTTCCGTTATTCACAATCTCGGCAATGGTTAATCCCGGTTCGCCTGTCCCGCTGGCAACGTCTAGGACTATATAGTCATCTTTTAAAGCAAGCTGCTGGATAATTCCTTCACCAACAGGCTTAAGAAATTGCATATTCACGCTGTCCCATTTTTTCCAGCCGGACGAAAATTTGTTCCAGGATGCACGTTGCTGAGCAATGATATCGTTTACTTGAGTTGACATAGAAAGAGCACCAAAATTTAAATTGAGTTATTTTCAAACATGGCAGCTGCGATATCTGCTGCCAGTCTTTCAGCGTATTGAACATCGTCCCGGTTAAAAGCAGGTTTGGAGTTGAGAGAGCTAAAATTTATAGTCCCCCATATCTTGCTTCGATAAAGAATTGGTGCAGAAATATAAGCCTGAAGTGGTAAATTTGGATATAAAGGATGATCTTGGATCTTTTGCTCATCATTTTTCATCGGAATAGAAACCGACGCACCTTTGTTCCATACTTCCCGACAATAAGTGTCGCCAATAGGGAAGTTTTCACCAACCTTAAAGGTATCACTTGAATCTCTCACAGCAAGAAGATGATAAATTTCGTTTTCAATATGACTGACTATGCCCAAATCCAGATTAAATTTTTGCAGGCCACTATCAAGCTTTTTATAGCAAGTTTTTAAAAATGAGTCTGAATACATGATAATTTAAATAATTATTTATAAAGCTTATCAGTTAATTATTATATGCCTATGCATGGTTGAATATAAGTTAAGCATGCACAATATTATTGTTAATTTTCATGAAGAAATTGCGCGAAATCTGCGCTGAAACTTTCTACAAAACCATCAGCTTTTTTTAAAATAAAATATGCAGGAATATTATTGTTATTGGCTATTGTCATAGCTTTTTCGAGGCCCATAACATTAAACGCTGTCGCCAAGGCATCGGCTATAGCAGTTGTTTCTGCTATTACTGTTACTGAAGCCAAATCATGATTTATTGGGTTTCCACTTCGAGGATCAATTGTATGGGAATAATAAGCATCATCGACCTCAATGTACTTTCTGTAATCTCCTGAACTGGCCAGACCAAGACCACTCAGTTCGATAATCTTTAAGGGAGTGCGGCTTTGGGCCATTCTCACTGGCGCCTCTATCGCTACATGCCAGAGAACACCCTCAGCATTATGACCTTTCGTACTTATCTCGCCGCCTATCTCTACCAGATAACTAGAAATATTATTAGCTTCCAGCAAACTAGCTAACACATCTACTGCATAACCTTTTGCTACCGCAGATAAATCCAGGCTGATCATTTTTTTCTTAAATACGGCCTTGCGGTCTTTTGAAATTATCAAATTTTGAAAGCCAATATTTTCCATGCGCGCTTGTATGTCTGCACTATCTGGTCGCCCGTTATTGTCACGGCGAGTAGGGCCAAAGCCCCATAGATCAACTAAAGGATAGACTGTAATGTCGAAAGCCCCACTACTGAGGATGCTAATTTCTTCACTGATTAGCAGGACTTCATGTAAGGATGGGGAGACGCTTACCCATGTATTAACAGGAGCTGCATTTAGCTGCATCAATTCGGAGTCCAAACGATAGGTCGACATAGTCGCTTCGATATCTTCCAGGGCATCATTAATAAGGGCAGGATCAAGCAGTTTTTCGCCTACAATCGTAATGTTGTATGTGGTGCCCATTGTGCTGCCGCTCAATTGATAAGCTTTTGGAGCCTGCTGTTCACTGCAGGAGATCTGGCAGAATGCCATAATTAAAATGAATAAATAATTTTTTGGAATTAGCATATAAGTATTTTAATGATCGGCTTAAGCTGGTGTTGCAATTATTTCATCCTGAAAATAAGGGGTTATGAGTTCATTACCATCATCAAGAAGCCTGAGAATGCAGCATTACTTGGGGTGAGGCTGCTATCAACAAAATCTTTCATTTCCAGAATGGCTTCTCGGTAACGGTGATAAAATTCCCAGCTTGGCTGTGGCCTATAGATAAGTCCTTCCAGTTCAAAAGTAGCAATAACCCCCTTGGTAGTGGTGGGCTTTACAAACACTTCTTGTTCTGGGTGATAATAATTTGGAATGATGGTCATTAAAGACCATTTTGCCAGCTTGCCAGAACGTAAAATTTCCAGCATATCGTTAAAGCCTTTCTCCTGATTACCATGCAGATAATTTTTTAGCCCATTACTTAATAATCTTTTTTGTTTTTCATTTAATATTTTTAATAGATCTCGAAATTTTGGTTTTTCGAACAGTGAGACCATGGAAGAAGCACTGACAACTTTAGTCATGTTGGTACAAATCTCTTCTGGATCACGGAATTTGCTTTTGGCGAAACAAGTCTGTGCTTGAACAATCCGTTTGTTCATTCGGTGCTTTTTACCAATGATCTGGATTTCGGGGTTATCAAAGCCGCCAGGATATTTGTATAAAAATGCTGATTCAGCTTCTTTTAATTTATCCAGATTCATTGCGAAAAGTTTCTATAAAAAAATACCCAAGTAGATAATAGCAGGAATAATTACTTTTAACTGTTAAGCAAGTGCAGTGCAAAAAAAACTACACAATCTAGTTTGTACAGCCTGAACGGGAACGCTCCAGTTCCGCGAACAAACGGTTTCGCAAGTTGTCTTTTCTGACATCTAGCACATGATTTTGATCAGTTTCCACATAGAAATTGATGTTATAACCAGTATTCTGAAGTGCCTGATACTGGTTTTGCATTGCGGATAGCCAGGTGGAATCTCGATCACCGACGTGCATATAAATACATAATGGGCGTATTGCTTCAAGCCTGTCACTGGAAGCGCTATTAAGCAATCCCGGATACCCTGTCACAGAAATAAAATAATCCGGGTACAAAGAGGCAATATGAAATGCGCTTAATCCACCATTGGAAATGCCTGTGATATGTAATTTGTTATTTTCAACAGGATAAGTGGCAAGAATATAATCGAGAAATTCAGGAAAAACTCTGTCGCCTCCCTGGAAAAATAATTGGCCATTTGGAGCTGCAGGACTAATCACGATATACCCATCGTTTTCAGCTTTTTCACGCCAGTCTGCGTCAGTACTACCAACTACAATATTCCAGGTTTGGGAGCCGCCTGGAAACTGCAGAACAGTTGGGTAAGTCCGGGAGGGATCGTAGTTGTCAGGTAGAATTACGCGGAACCTGACATCGAGGCCGCCAAACTCTCTGGTTTCTTCACTCACCTCAGCCTTGGCATTGCAGACCATTATTGTAAAGAGTAGTGTGGTCAGTAATCGATGGAGTATGAGCATATCACTCACCTTTGTGAATTATTGCTGGGATTATTTCTATCCATCTGACATATATCAAGTAGTTTAAGGCAGCTTTATGTATTTTTGCGACACTTGATTTTAATTAGAAAATATATCCTGGAGGTATCTTGAAAAATTTAGTAAGCCCTTACGGTGTTGCAACTGGTTTTTTACTGCTTATGTTAAGTGCCTCTAGTCAGGCAATACCAGCCTTTGCCCAACGAGAAAATCTAAATTGTAATTCCTGTCATTCAGCAGTGCCTGCCTTAAACGGTATTGGTAGAAACTATAAATTGCAAGGCTATGAAATGCCCGGACAACAAAGGGGAAGAAGACCAGCCCGGCTCGGAAATACAAATGTCCTTGAAGGTATATTACCCATAAGTGCAGGCATTGTTGCAGGGCCATTTGACAAGAAAGACAGTGGCGAAACCAAAGTACGGGCAATTCATGAAGTTGAACTGATGGTGGCCGGGCAGATCGCACAAGGTTTTTCCGGTTTTATTGAGCTGGAGGCTGAAGATGAAGAAGATTTTAATGTAGAAGCCAGCATTATTCAGGGTACTTTTAGTTTGAATTCAGCATTGAATTTCCAGGTTTCCAGAGCGCCAAGTTTCTATTTTGACCCATATAATTCCTATACCAATTCTCGCCGGATCACCATAAACAGAACACCTGTTATTGATCAGGGTTTTGGGGGTGCGGATAATGACTCAAGTTTGAGACGACTGCGTCAGAATCTGACCGTATTTGGCAAGGCAAATAATTTCTTTTATGGCTTAAGTTTCAGCGGGGTGGCTAATGATAATGAGGGTGAAGATGCAAGCACCATCATTAGCAGGCTTGCTTACGAATTTAATACCAATCTTATTTTAGGTGGAATGTATATTAACGGCAGTTGTTCCATGCAGAGTGGTGGAGGAAAAAGTTTGGGAGATCCCTGCTTCCTGGCAGATCGCGACTATTCCCGAGCGGCCGTTGATCTGGAGTGTACAACACTCAATAACCTCATTATTAATGCCGTGTATATGCAAGCAAAAGATGATTTGATCAGCGGCATTGGCGAGGAATCTAATAACTCTTTTTATTTACAGGGGTTTTATAATATACAAAGAGAAGGAAGAACTCTTGTCACGCCAATAGCACGATATGATTCTTATGAAATTAGTAACGGGCTTTATCAAATAGACACAATTACTCTTGGCGTTTCGCACTACATTCGCCAAAACATAAACCTGAGAGGCGAGTTTTCAGATACTTCCGGAGAAGGACCTATCGCCGACGATAATCGTTTTACTATTCAGGTTGAGGCTTTCTTTTAAGCACGCTGATATAAGAAGGTTGGGATGTATTAAGGCCAGCAATACTTTTATTGCTGGTCCAGAATGGCTTCGATTCTATCCATTAAAGACGTCATGCGCCGAATCACCGGCTCATAGGCTTCTGCCTCAGTCATATCTAAACCAGCCTCATTGAGCAGAATGTTGTGCGGGTAATCAGAGCCACCTGCACTGAGCACATTCAAAAAGTTATCCCGAACCTGCACGTCGCCGCCGAGGAATTTTTCTGCAAACCAGGCTGCACCGGTAATACTGGTAGCATACTGGAATACATAAAAGTCATAGTAGAAATGAGGAATATAGGCCCATTCAACGGCATAAGCATCATCAATGGTCAGGACGCCTTCATCATGACCGTGATAACGTTTCAAAAGTTCACCATAAGTTTCACTCAGGACTGAGCCGTTCAGGGGCTCTCCATTTTCTGCCATCTGATGAATGGCCAACTCAAATTCTGCAAACATGGTTTGGCGAAAAAATGTACCTCGAATGCTTTCCAAAGCACTACCAAGATAAAACAGCCTTTCTTCATCGTTTTTAGCATTGGCTATCATGTACTCTTCCAGCAGAATCTCATTAATGGTTGAGGCCATCTCAGCAGTAAAGGTTGAGTAATCAGCAGTCTCCCAGGGGTTGTTGGCATTCGCCAAAAGTGAATGCACAGCATGACCCCATTCATGCGCAAATGTTGATAAGGCGTTGTAGTCATCATTATGGTTAAGCAGGATATAAGGATGGACATCATAGGCAGACCCGCTCATATAAGCGCCTGAGGTTTTTCCGGGTTGGGGATGACTATGCATCCAATCCTGAGAAAGGCCTTCAGCCAGTAAATTCAGATAGGTTTCGCCAAAAGGCTGCAGGGCTTCAAAAGTAATTTCTTTAGAGCGTTTAATATCGAAGATCCCGGTATCCACTTCAACCAGCGGGGGATAGATGTCGTAATAACGTAAATCTTCGATACCCAGCATACGGCCGCGTAATCGCAAATATCGGTAGAAGATAGGTAATGAGTTGTTTACCTGAGTAACCAGTTGCGTATATATCTCGGGAGGCAAGCCATCCTCAAACAGATTTTGCTGCAGAACTGAGTCATAAGATCTGGATCGTGCAGAAAATACATTAGCCTGAACTTCGGAGCTGAGTGTTGCTCCCATACCATCCGCATATTGCTGCCAGGTTTTCCAAAATGTATCAAAGACCAGCTTTCTGTCGTCACGATTTTCAACGCCACGATAGAAGGTATAGCCAGCTTGTGTCAGTTCGGCTTCTTCGCCATCACTTAATGTTACTGTTGGCCATGGAATATCGGCATTGGCATACATTTGATAAATTTGTTCAGGTGCTGCCAAGAGTAATGATGCCTGTGCCAGGATAGCCTCAGTTTGCTGATCCAGGGTATAGGGCGCCATACGTAAAGTGTCTTCCAGCATGAAGGTAAATTTTTCGAGTGCAGGTTCTTCATCCAGAAAACGATGAACGGTTTCCGTACCAACAGACAAGATTTCCGGACTTAACCAGGATGTTGCCTCACCCCAATTAGTATAAAGTTGCATGGCTCTGCCGAAGAGAGTTTGCTCGGAGGGGTCTCGCTGGTCAGCATCCCGACGTAAACTTGTATATATATAGACCCGGGTCAGTTCCTTGTAGGCATTTGAAATAGTAGTCAGCGCTTCTGCCATAGACTCAGCGCTATTACCCAAAGTGCCCTGGTAGCGGGTTACACTTTGCAAACGATTTTCCAGGTCTGAATATGCAGCTTCCCAATCGTCAGGGCTTGCATAGAGGTCTGACAGATCCCAGACATATCGTTCGGATTCCTGGGCACTGGCTGTTAGCCATGCCAATCCAAGTATTATAGAAAATAGCAGAGTCGAAAGCCGATTTGAGATGTTCATCAAATTTGATCCTCATAAAACACAGTAGTATTGTTCAATTAAAGCATAAGTAAAAAGATTTGTTGAAGAGTCTAAAGCTCTTAAGCATACTCAATAACCATGAATAAACAACGCCTAAGATTTGCTGCTTTTCTATTGGTTTGCATATACGGCCTCTGGTATCTGCAAAAACAACTGACCCCTGACAGGCCAGATGTAACGGCCTATGAGGCCCGTCCTGAGTTAATGGATGATGCCCCGGCATTAATTACTGCCATTCAAACTTCGCCAGAGGAAGCACAATTAGCCATAGACGTGGCTGCTTTAAGGCAGAGTGCTCAGCAACGCATGGAGGCTGCTGCAGGTCTAGAAATTATGGAAGTAGGGCCTGACTTCTCTTGTAATATGGCTCCAATCCGGGAGGTGACTGAAACCAGATCCAACCAAATTTACCAATGGCGAGATGAAAACGGGCAGTTGCATTTCAGTGATACGGCACCTTTAGGGTTGGAAACTGACACCTTTAATGCCAGACAAGGGAACACTCTCGAATATTTCCAATTGGATATCGATTTTAAGGGAGTAAGCACAGTTCCGTATTTTAGAAATCAGATACAAGCTCAAGCTACCAGTATGTATGAAATTTTGGCCGACATAGTAGGGCAAGCCCGTTTAAAGCAGGTCGATTTGAATGTCGTTATTTTCCCAGATTGGGACAGCTATCTGGAATACGCGACCGCAGTTGTTGGAGTTGAGATGGTTAATTCTGGTGGTTTTTATACCAATGCCACGAATGAAGCAGTTACTTATAATTATGGTGATGCTGAACAAACTCTGGCTGTCACCAGGCACGAAGCAGCCCATGTGATTTTAAACGGTATGCTGGCAGCTGGCCCGCTTTGGTTACATGAAGGCTTGGCAGAATATTTTGAGTTGCTCAGTATGCGCCAGCAGTATTCCCAGGTTTCACCAAACCTTGAATGGTTAGAACTTGCCAGGTCAAGTATTGCCAGAGGTTACCCAACTTCTCTGGCTGATTTTCTCGATGTCCCACCTGAACAATGGCGAGGCGAGGTGCAAGCAGTACATTATGCATTGGGCTGGAGTCTGGTTTATTTTATGCTCGACAATAATGATGGGAAACGAGCCTTGACGGCACTCATGCAAAAGCTGGCCGATGATTATTGTACTCCGACTAACAGCACAGTTCATTTAAATCTTAGTTATCCCGGCGGAATTCCCGCTTTGCAGGAAGATTTTTATGCCTGGCTAAATAATGAAGCAGACAAGCGTGCTCATACATATTAATTTAGAACTGATTAGGTAGTTTTTATTATTGGGCTCGCTTGTACCCCTCTGTGTTTTCCCTAGTTTCAATTTCTTCATAATTAGTCTTATTCCTTTTTGATACCCTTGGTATAAATTTGGCAAATTTTTATTTTTGAGTAAACCTATTTTACGCTGGGGCGTTTTAATCAGTACAAACTTAAATATGTATTGTCAAAAATGGAGTGTAAACATGAATAAATACAAGGTTATCCTGGGTGCTATGGTTTTAGCGGCTACAGCAGCATTTGGTGTTGGCGGCGTGCTAGCACAAGACTCTGAAGCTACAGATGCTGAACGTAGAGCTGCTTTTGAAGAACGTCGAGAAGAACGTCGTGCTGAAATGGAAACTAGGCGTGAGGAAAGATGGGCCGAAATTTCTGAAGAAAATCCTGAATTGGCTGCTGAAATTGAAGCTTTGCGGGCTGAGCGGGAAGCCAAACGCAAACAGGCACGCGCTGAATTTGCAGAGCAATACCCTAATATTGCTCAGGCTTTGGAAGATGGCCGTATCAACAGAGCAATGCTTTTAGATAGACCCGGCTTTGAGAGAGGGCAAGGTCCCAATCGAAATCGTAGAGGACCTCTGCAGGATGGACCACGCGGGCGTTAATAAGAAATCTTATGAGCTCTCTTCTTAACACCAGTTATGACAGTCTTTTTGCTCTGGGCTATGATGTTCAGACTGAGCGACTTAATCTAAGGAAAAAATCTCTGGATAACTCTCAAGCAATGGGTAAATTTTTTTCCACTATCGAGAAGAGAGCTTTCCGTCGAGCTGAAATCGCGACAGGAAATGTTGATGACGCCTTGGATATTGTGCAAGATGCCATGGTTTCGTTAATTAATAAGTATTCCAACAAAGAAGCTCAGGATTGGGAGTTACTATTTCATAAAATATTAAGTAATCGCATAATGGATTGGCATCGTCGAACGGTAATCAGGAAACGTTTTGGTGCCTGGCTTACATCAAGTGACAAGGCTGACTATCAAGACAGCAAGAAAGAAATGGATGAACCGGAATTCGAGGATACCAGTATGCCGGGGCCCGAATCATTGGTGCAAACCAGCCAATTCATTACGATGCTGGAAGCGGCATTACAGGAGCTGCCTCTTAAGCAGCAGCAGGTATTTTTACTTCGAGCCTGGGAAGGTTTAAGCGAAAAAGAAACGTCGGTGGTAATGTCTTGTTCTGTAGGGACAATAAAGTCACATTACGCAAGAGCCCGTACTTTTTTAAAAAATAAACTGGAAGCGGTAAGTTTATGAACGACAAAAAATCAGACCAACGATTTATGCAAGAGATTAAGCAAGAGCTTGATAGTAGCTGTGATCGCCTGGATGCTCATACCCTGTCGCGTCTTACTCATATAGGACACCAGGCCATTGAAGGAGCTCTTGGAAACAGTAAGCTAGCTTTTTATCATCGCCTTTTTCAGCAAAACCCCTTGCTATCGGGTAGCCTTATAGCAACATTTGCACTGGTCCTGGGTATTGGTTTTTATTTTTATATGGGTTCTGGAACACCGTATATTACTTTATCTGAATTGGAGGATATTGAAATACTCAGCGCTGATGATAACTTTGAGCTTTACGATGATATTGAGTTCTACCAATGGTTGAGCATGAATGATGAGTTTTAAAATTAAACTTAAAATGAGCACCCTGGGCTTCTTGCTTAGCCTGGTTTTTTGTTTATTTTCTGCTCAGGGTTTTGCACAAGCGTCTTCTTCCTCTGCGAACCCAATAATCAGTTGGGAAAGTTTAAATACAGAGCAGCAACAAATGTTGTCTCGCTTTCAAGACAGCTGGAACAGTCTTGATGCTTCTCAACAGCAGCGTATGCTCAGAAGAATTGAGCGCTGGAGGAACATGCCGCCTGAGCAAAGAGAAAAAATTAGACGACGAGGTAGAGAACTGTCTGATTTTGAAAAAGAGAGACGAGAACGTATCCGAAATAATTTTGAAGCCTTTGCCAATATGTCGGAAGAGGAAAAAGAAGCTGTGAGGCAGAGTTATCGGCGTTACCGTGAACTTTCTGAAAGTCGTCGACAAGAATTATTTGAAGAGTTTCAGCGGCGACATCCCGATCAAAATGGCCCAGGCAGAAGAGGAGCTGTTCCAGATTTAGATGAGCAGAGCCGCTAAAATCTTGAAATAAAAAATTTATAGTTGAATTTCAGAATCTTTACCTTATTATCTGACAATGATGATTAAGTTGAGCAAACAAAAGCTGTTGGTTTGGTTCCTGGCCTTTACGCTGCTGGGTATTCAGGCTGTACAAAGTTCGCCGATACATGATCATCTTCAGCATCAGGTTGATTGTGTACTTTGTCATTTTGAAACACATGATCAAGCAAGCCTTGCTCAGGCTGACCTTGGTTTTTTTCAGCGGCAGGGAATCCTGCTAAAAACCTATGTAAAGCTGGATTATTATTCCTTTCACTATCCCTCTTATCAGAGCAGATCACCTCCAAATTTTTACTCTTAAATCGTATTAAACCTAATTGGCTACTCAATTTTGAGTAGTTTTCATGATTGTTTTTAAGAGAGTAAAAATAATGAAATCGAAATATTTAATTGCTCAGTCACTTTTATTGGCCGCAACTGTTAATGCACAAGAAGCCGACTTTGAATTAATTATTCAGGGTGTGCATGTCCGAGAATCTGAAACTGCGTTACCAGTGACTTTGCTTAATGAGAAAGAAATTAGAGCGGTTGCCAGTGTTAGTTTGGGCGATACACTTTCCATGCAGCCTGGTATTAACAATGCCTCTTTTGGACCAGCGGTGGGTCAGCCAGTTATTCGTGGACAACAAGGCAGGCGAGTGATGAGTTTGAGCAATGGTATGGCAAACGCTGATGCTTCTGGCAACTCCGCCGATCACGCCACCACTGTTGAACCAATGCTGGCGACAGGTGCTGAGATTTTACGCGGTCCTTCCACTCTGCTTTACGGTGGTGGAGCTATTGGCGGCGTAATTAATATTATTGACAATCGATTTGCTGATAGTTTGTTAACAAAACCAGAGTTTTCTGTTGAGGCCCGTCACGATACTGCGTCTGATATGAAAACCTTTGTAGGAAGTCTTTCTGTTCCTACGGGTAACTTTGTCTGGCATCTTGATGCGACAGATAGACAATGGAATGATCTGGAAATTCCGGGCCTGGCAATTCATCCGGATTATCTGGATGATCATGATGAAGATGAAGCACATCATGAAGAAGCAGAAAACAGCGATGGCTTTATTGACAATAGTCGGGGTGAAAATCAGGCTGCCACCTTAGGGCTTTCTTATGTTCTGGACAATGGCTTTATTGGTTTTTCTTTCAATAAAATGACAAACGAATATGGTTTGCCGCCCGGTGTGCATGGTCACCATGAAGAGGAAGCAGGAGATGCAGAAGAGGATCATGCTGAAGAAAATATATTTATTGATATGGAAAGAGAGCGTTACGATTTTATTGCGTCGTTAAACGATTTAAGTCCCTGGGTTGAATCACTAAATTATCGTTTAAGCTATACCGACTATGAACATGCAGAAATGGAAGGCCCTGGCCTAATCGGAACTCAATTCAAAAATGATTCGTGGCAACAACGTCTGCAATTAACTCATCCTGAAGTGGGTAACTGGCATGGAGTATTTGGTCTTCAGCATAGTGATGAAACATTTTCTGCGATAGGAGAGGAAAGCTTTATTCCGCAGACTGATATCAATAGTTTTGGCATATTTTTAGTAGAGGCTCTGCATACCGGTAATTTTACCTATGAATTTGGAGCGCGACTTAATCGCGATGAATTAGACCCCGGTTTAGCTGCGCCAGACAGAAGTTTTACTACAGTTAGTTATTCTGGCTCAGTTTTATGGGATGCCAATGATCGGGCTTCATTAGGTTTTGCTTATTCTCATTCAGAGAGGGCTCCTTCCACAGAAGAGCTTTATTCTAATAACAACCTGGCTTCAATTGATGATTGTGTCATCCATTTTGCAACAGGCAGTTGTGAAATTGGAAATATTAATTTGAATGAAGAAAGGTCTAATAATTTAGATTTTAGTTTGTATTTGTCCTTACCAAGTTTTGATGCAACTATTACACTGTTTTATAACAGTTTCAGTGATTATATATTTCAAACTAATACCGGAATGGAAGTTGATGAATTTCCAGTACGATCCTATCAAAATGATGACGCTAACTTTGTTGGTGTGGAAGTCGATATGTTATTACCCATTACCAATGATTGGAGTGTTCGCTTTTTTGGCGACAGGGTGACCGGTAAACTTGATGATGGTAGTTATGTCCCCAGAATGCCGCCTTCTAGAATGGGTTCCGAACTAATATTCAATGCAGATGTGTTCAATGCATCACTGTCTGTTATCAATGCTGCTGATCAAGAGAATCCAGGAGTTGGTGAAATTGCGACATCGGGTTATACCCGTTGGGATTTCACAATGGATTATACATTAGCGTCGACGTTTGATAGCGAATTGATATTATTTTCCAAGCTAAAAAATATCACCGATGAAGAAGTGAGACTAGCAACGTCATTTATAAGAGGCTTTGCCCCGGATAGTGGGCGATCTATAGAGTTTGGCGTCAGGTATAGTTTCTAATTTCGGATATAAAAATCAGGCTAGTAACCAAAACGAAGTATGCTAGCCTGATTAAATGTTGAACATAGTTTAATTAACTCTCATTTTTAAAATTATCTGTTTGAAAAGCTCTTGTTTTCCTGCCAACAATATCCCTCATTTTTTTGTTTTTATAATCTGGCTGATATATCCAAATAACAAATTTCATGGAAAAAAGTAAAAATAATAAAATTTGGAAAGAGTATCTAGCAAAGACAGCAATGTCTTCCTGGGACGCCGGGCCAGCTGTGATAGGTGGTGAAAAAATTGTTCCTCATTTCCAACCAATTATTGGTTTAACCAGTGGGCAAATTGTTGGCTATGAATGTCTTGCCAGAAGCCTGAACTACTCTAATAACAATCCTCGTAGCTTTGGTCATTTTTTTTTCTAACCCTAAAATTAGCACTTCTTATCAACTTGAAGTTGATAGAGCGCTCCGCTTTCAGGCTCTGGAATATTTTTCAAGACATCCAGATGCGGGCTATATCACTTTAAATATTTCGCCAAACTGGATAGAAAATATTTTGGCTTCACAAACTATTCATACTTTGGAAATGATTAAGGAGACCGGGATAGACCCTAAACGGGTAGTGATAGAAATTACAGAAACAAAAGGAGACATGGATAGCCTCAGAGAAATTGTCGACATATATCACGAAGCTGGGTTGATGGTTGCAGTAGACGATTTTGGTGCAGGGGCCTCTCAAATGGATCGCATTGAAGCGTTAGAACCTGACATTGTTAAACTTGATATGCGATTGTTTAAACAAGCCGCATGTGGAGGAAAAAGTGCAGATGTTGCTCTTTCGATTTCCAGTATTGCCAATAGGGTTGGTTGTCATATTGTTTGTGAGGGTGTGGAGACCGTAGAGGAATTTCATTTCGGAATAGAATGTGGCAGCAATCATGTTTAGGGCCATATTTTTCATACTGCCTTGGCTGATAAGATAAATGCAGATTCAACTGTAGAAAAAGTCAGGAGCCTGCAGAAAAGTTATTTAAAAGAAAAGTCGATTAAATTGGTAAGAGCCTCCGAGTAAAGAGAAAAAAGTAAATATATAGTAAATGCCATTAAGTAAAATTATCTTAATGGAGAGCCGCATAAAGTAGGCAGTAAAATAATCAATTCAGATGTTTTTCGTTATTATATTTGTGACGAAAAAGGGAAAAAATTCTCCAGATTACGAGATATCTACAGATGAATTTCATGAGAATATCGAAACGATGGGCATGAACCTTTCACATCGGCCATATTTCCCCGCATTTATCGCAGCTAGAACTGCTTCAAATAAAATATTTACAGTTTCTGAAGTATATCGGGATGTTAAATCCCGTCAACTTTGCCGTACCTATGCAATAAACTTGGATGTCAATAAAGTGTTGCTAGTAGATGCCCTGGTTGAAGATGAAATTATCTGCGCAAAGTAATAGACTGCACGACAAATCATAATCTAAATATTCACTTGCCTAAAAATACTGATGATAAAATACATCTTCACAGGAGTATTTGTTTGCCTTGCTTCGAGCACATTGGTAGCTGCTGAAGGAAATGATGCTGCTGAAAATAATTCCTATGAGCGTTTTAGCAGTAACGAGCCGAATTATTTTGTCGGTGCCTGGGATAATCATGACGATTGGCATCTGGAATTTAATCTGTCTGTAAAATATGCACTTTGGCCTCCAGCAGCCAGCAAGCATAAACAATTGTTTATCTATAACGGCACTTATCACTTTTATCTGAAATCACGGGATTCATCCCCGATAATATCCAGAAGACAAAATGTAGGACCCGCTTACCAATATACTGTCGGAGATAATCCTAATCTTCCAGACTATGAATTTCGAGCAGGTTGGTATCATGAATCAAATGGACAGACCATTAATAATGTTGCCGATTATATTGCAGCTGGTGAATTTGCAAAGTATAGAGTTAGTCGGGGTTGGGACTACCTTGGGCTTGAATACATGTCGCCCTTTTTAGGTAATTTAAGGCAGCATTTGGATTTACGAATCTTCTGTAATTGTCAGGGTTGGGGGGCGGAAAAAAGAGAAGATGAAATATTCTGGTAAACTTTGACAGATCAATCAAAGATTAATGACTATGATGGTATTCGTTGGACAATTAATGAAATAAATCTGCCGGCTAATTTTGGTACTCTGCGAATGGAGTTGAAAGCTGGTAATAGAAACTTTTCAGCCTTGGGGAATGTCAGTAGTAAATTTGTTTTTTCAGAATTTTTAGGCTTTCCTTTAAATATATTTTATTTTACCGGTTATGGCCGGGAGATTGGTTCTTATCACGAAAGAAACCAGTATTTAGGTATCGGAATAGAAATGCAGTCATTTTAAAAGGTGTGATAAATAGCAATGAATGAAGTGATGAAACTGATGCAGGAGCACAGTTCTGTGCGTTCATATACTAATAAAAAAATTAGTAAAGAATTACTAGAACAATTGGTTGCGAGTGGACAAGCCGCTGCTTCATCCAGTTTTATTCAAGCCTATTCAATTATTAGAGTGCTTGATACTGAAAAAAGAAAAATTATTGCAGATGCTGCGGGCGGCCAGAGCTGGATTATTGACGCAGCTGAATTTATGTTGATGTGCGCAGATATGCAGCGTATTAATTATGCTTCTTCAAAGAATGGAGAAGGAGAGCTAAAGGGTTACACGGAACATTTTATTGCAGCGACAGTAGATACCGCGCTGATGGCCCAAAATGTATTGCTGGCGGCAGAATCAATGGGGTTAGGTGGCGTTTTTATTGGTGGTATCAGAAATAATCCACAGCGTGTTGCGAAGACTTTAGGTTTGCCAAAACATGTTTATCCAGCTTTTGGTCTATGTTTGGGTTGGCCAGCACATAAGAATGCGGTTAAACCACGTATGCCGGTGGCAACGGTTTTACACCAGGATTCCTATGATATAGATGCTGTCGCAGCCAATGTTGATGCATATGATGAAGCCTTTGCTGAATATTATGGCTCTCGTGGTAACAATGCTAAAAGTAGCAATTGGTCGGCACCTACCACACGCGCAATTCAAGGTAAAAAGAGAGAGCACATGCTCGAATTTCTAAAGAATCAGGGGTTTTTGAAATGCTGAAAGTTAACTATAACTTTACCGGTGGCCTTGAATGTTCAATCTGGGTTCTCTTTGGCTTAGGCCTGTAACGATAATTGGCTTGCAAAAAAAAGGGGCTTCTAGAGAAGCCCCTTTTTTTGTGACATTGAATAACTGTTTCAGAACTGAACCTTGCGGGCATCTGCCATGATTAGGTCGTGATAAACGGGCAAAGACCAGCCGGCTGCTTCCAGCTCGTTTAATCTGTTTTCAAACTGGTTGACATAATTTGTCGTGGAACGATATTCGCTTCTGAGTGTTTCTCGAGCCACCGGTGTTTGCCAGCCAGACAGCCTGCAAAGTAAAGCAGGTCCCATGACGGCGCCACCAGCATTGTCAGCCGATTCCGTTGGGACATTGACCATGGTGTATTTATAAGCTGCAAGGTCTACATAAGGATTACGTATGCCACCATAGGCATTCCCATTACTATCAAGCAACATCAGTGAACCATCATTATCGACATAGTTATCCATCAAAATTCGGGGAGCTCGAGGGGGAACAATGCCTTTGTCTACCCATTCCAGAAGATGATGCAGGGCGACTGAAAAATAGGCCTCTTGCGGAAACATGGATATGGGATTTTGGCAATCGTTTTGGGTAACGCGTGCTCCATTATTTCTGGCATCAAGATGTGCTAATGCAGCAAATTCATATACCCGAAATTGCTTTCCAGGCTCATCACTATCTTGGATAGAGGTAGCACCTGTGCTGTATTCATGTTGAGTTGGCACCTGAATCATTGGCACATCGACCGGCATAATTTCAGAACCATTCGAGGTGGGCATGAAGCCGTCATAAATATTGCTACCGTCAGCCAGGGTAAATACCGCATGAGCATCAAGATAGCGAGTCAGGATTGCCGAGCTGGCAGAAGTCCCCCACAGAATCACCTTGCGAGGATTTAGTTCAGCAATTGGACTTTGAGGGCTTTTGATTAATGCGCCAGCCTGGGCTAGCACTTCACTGGTTTGGGTAGGGCTAATCTGTATGTCGCCATAGCGGTTGGGATTGAAATTGCGTATTTGATCTGCACCCAAGGTGCTAATCTCAACAGCGACATGTCCTGAATCCATAATGTAAACAGAGTTATATTCAAAGGCATGTGCACCACCAATAGGGTGCATGGATTCGGCAATTACCAAACCACTGGCATCACTGTCATTTGCAGGGCGGCGAATGACCAGGCGAGTGGTATAAGGCTCCCCGGCAGCGGTCCCGGAAATATAGTATTCATTAACTTCATAGTTGAAATCTTCAATACCGTGACCAGGCCATTGCGCTGGGGATGAATCCCAGGCTTCACCGCGACCGGTAATTGGACGAATACTGGGGATATTCGCCACAGTTACTTGATCAGGAACAATCGGGGTTATCCTAAAGCCGGCAAGGCCCCCCCCCTGTGCAAAGGCCTGAGAGCCAGATAGAAAAACTAACAAGGCAAAGGCTATTTTTATAATAGGGTTTTTATGAGCATCCACAATGATCTCCTTGGGATTAGAGCTTTTTATTTTTATATTTCACATATAAAGAGTGCTAGAGTGCCAGATAGTAAGACAATACTTTGTTCGAAATATTTTTATTCATGACAAGGCTAAGCATAAATCACCATCGGGGATAATACATCTGTAATTGTGAATGAAATGTGAAAGAGTGATGTGTTTGAGGGCCTATTAGGCTTACTACCAGAGGTGTGCCATTTTGGATAGGCATCATAAGTAGTATCAAATAGGTATTTGGGGAATGTCCATTCCTGTTTATCGGTATTCACGGCTACATTCCGGGGTTCATTTTTTTGATGGGTTGAAACGTATAATATTTAATCTCATTCGAAAAGGGTCGTTATGTGAATGATATGGAATCCACCAGTTTCCTGGAAAAACTAAAAATTCAGGACCACCAGGCTTTTAATCAGCTGGTTCAGCAATATCATTCCTCACTGCTAACTGTGGCGCGAGCAATTGTCGGCGATATTTGGGCTGAAGAAGTTGTGCAGGAGGCCTGGGTTTCTATATACAAAGCTTTACCCAAATTTCAGAAGCGTTCTTCCCTGAAAACCTGGATGTATACCATTCTCAAAAATGAAGCAAAGAGTCGTTATAAAAAAGAATCAAAAACAGTATCACTGGAAGCACAATTACCTGCAGATCAGCAGGATCGGAGTATCGAAGACTGGTTGGGTAATGCATTCAATAAAGATGGCCATTGGCTTAACTCGCTTTCAGGCTGGGATTTAAATTCCCCGGAAGCATTGATGCAG